>NZ_JBIWGZ010000004.1:0-476506 GCF_044763875.1 Rummeliibacillus sp. NPDC094406
CCTCCTTCTCCGCCATATATTGGCCCCTTGGTCAAGCGGTTAAGACACCGCCCTTTCACGGCGGTAACACGAGTTCGAATCTCGTAGGGGTCATAATTATTTATTAAATTCTAGAACGTAGATAAAAAGCCAAGGAAAACAATTGTTTTCCTTGGCTTTTTATAATTTTCATAGAGTCTATGAAAAAATAATTGTTAAATGTGAGGCGTTCTGGTAAATTAACAGATGTTAAATGTCATTTGTTAATTCTTATCTTGAAGAAATTCAGTCTAAAGAATATTAAAGGGGATAATAAATGAAGAAATTATTATTAGAGTCACATTGCATCTTTCCATCATTAGACATTTTGAAAACAGCAAACTATTACGAAAAAATAATGGGTTTTATAGCCGTACCTTATATGGAATCAAAAGAACCACATATTTGTTTATATCGAGATGCAACTGAAATAATATTGACGAATTCAAACGGTAAAGAGGTAGTACCCAATAGAATTTTATACGGTTATGGCTATGACGCATATTTTATTACTGACAATCAAGAAGTACTTCAAGAAGAATATAATAATTCTGGGGTAAAAATAGTTCGTTCATTATCTAATACTGATTATAGTAATAAGGAATTTGTGATTGAAGATATTGATGGCAGATGGATAGCTTTTGGAAAAAAGACAAAGCAACAATAAGTACAAATATCTAACTAACATAATGAAAAGTATGCAAGCTCGCAAGTAGTTGTTTGTATCTTCTACCATTGATTCTTCACCCAGTTACCCATCATTATACTTTTTCCATTTCTTATAATCTATTTATGTTTTTCCATAACTGATTATCAACCATTAGTTATCCCTCCGTTATATTCTTACTTAAAACTCTTTAGCGAATCTATTTTTCCGTTAACTAAAATTATCCTTTTACTAAACCGATTCAGCAGTCAAGTAATTGATAAAGTTAGGAACACGTTCTTTAAAAGTTTTGTAATGATGTTCAGCATTTTCAATAATATTAAACTGTAATGTCACATATTTATCACTTAAGATTTCAAAGATTGTCCTATTGGATAATAAAAACAGTTGGCTGATTTCATCGTTTTCTCCTGATTCCTTTGTTCCGCAGTCTAGGTAGAATCTTTCTAAGTGTGTTAGATTACTCGTTATTAAAAGTTTTTCAATTTCTTCTTGATTACGATAATATGCAGCTGAAATTGCTGCAACTCGTTTAAATACATGAGGATAACAACAAGCAGCGTAAGTTGATATTAGAGCTCCAAGGGAGATTCCTGCCATGTATGTTTGAGTTTCTTCAGTACGATAGTTACGATCTATTAAAGGTTTCAATTCATTAACAATAAAATCTACATATTCCTTTCCTTTTCCACCTGATAAGCTCTTATTACCTATAAGTTTCTCGCTAAATGCTCCGTTGGGCCATGGACAGTATTCATTTATCCTTTCATCTCCATAAGTGTTTTGATCAATACCTACTACCATAATATCCAGTTTATTTTGTTCTAAATATTGATTTAGTTCTAAAGCAATTCCTCCAATTGCATCTTTATTTTCAAAAACATTTTGTCCGTCATGCATATATAACACAGGGTATGTTTTACTTACTTCTTTATAGTTATTTGGTAAGTAAACTTGGATTTTTCTTTGATAATCAAATATAGAAAGAGCAAAAGATTCAATCATGATATACTCACACCTTTTAATCTATTTTTCATTTCTCATAATTTAAGATTATACCAGATAGTTATAATTAAAATGGATTTTTTTGTTCATTTTTTAAGGGCAATCAATAGAAGTCGTTGAAAGAATATAGTTCATAAAGGGGTTGTATTAATAAATTATGATGTAATTATTATTGAGGCAAGGCTTGCAAGCTTAACAGCATATGAGCTTATTGATGTAGGAAAACGGGTACTTTTAGTAGACCAGGAAGGGGAACATTAATGGGATTTTTATATAAATTTTAATAAAAGGGGATGTTTAAGATGAGAATGTGGAGGTATAAGTTTGTACCTTTAATGTTTATCTTTTTTGGAATCTCGGAATGTTCGAACATACCAGGTGAGCAATTGCCACCAAATATTTCTGTGGAAATTGAAAATCAAACAATCGATGCTTCAAGAGGAGGATATAAATGGGAAACAAAGAGCTTATTTTCGAATACTGGAGTTATTGCTGATGCTGCTGATCCAATAAGAATTGGAGAGGGTTTAATAGCACAGTCTGTTGTGCCCAACTCAACAGCAATTGTTAAATATAGTGATGGTTCTAACCCAACTATAATAGCAAACTTATGGGAAGGACAAAATCAGACAAAAACACTTCCAGTTAAGGATTCCGAAATAACGCTACCATCTGATAAAGGAAGACATGTCATCGAAATTTATACTGAATGGAAAAATGGCAGAACTTCGTATACCTTTGTTGTTGAGGTGAAATAAAATCTTAAGAAGTTAAAGGCTATAGAGTGCTATTAATACAATCGCTTTAGTCTTATTTGTTATAATAAAGGTAATTGCCAACTATAATAGCAGTAATCGTGATTGAATATGCACCTTCAATTAAAATACAACCTTTTAAATGATTTTAGGTATAAAGATAATCGTGTATGAGAGGGGAATTTCTTTGAGAAGAATCTTTCTTTTATGTTGTCTTAGTATTATGTTGTTTGGCTGTAACAACGAAGATCATACTGAAAAGGGGAAATTTGATATTGAAGGAAAAGTTACAGATATTCGAGCGGATCATACTATTGTTGTGAAAAATAATAATGGCGCCATATATCACGTTACTTTGCCAGAAAATGATGTTAGTACAAATTACAAAATAGGTGATCATCTTGTAATTTGGACTTCAGCGATTGATACATCCAATCCTGCAATTGCTGAGGCATTACATATAGAAATAAAAAGTGAGGTTGAGTAGATACTACTCTAAATAATAGAAGAGAGAAAGTAGATGAAAATATTGGAAAATAAATTCAAAGTTAGTCAAATTCTTGTTTCAAAAGAAACACAAAAAGTCGAAAAAATTTATGCAGTAAATACCAAAGGAGAACCTTTTGATTTACTTGAAATTAGTGTGCTTGAACATTTTAACATTTTAACAAAGGAACAAATCCAAGAGCAATTAGAGTTACATCAAATTAATGCCACTCTTAAAATGGATGGTTATCGTACGCTTCTTACTTTATGTTCAAAGGAAGATGCGAATCTTTATATTGAACATATTGGACCATATTTTAATAGTGTACTTTTATAATTTTGATGAAAATTAGTAGGGTTCATTAAAAATTTTCTCTATTTAACGGACGTTTTCTGTTAAAATTAATATTATATTGGAAGGAGAGACATAATATTTAATGAACCAACCTCAAGAACAACCTCAAAATTATAAGATTCAACCTTTTTTCTCTACTTGGTTACACCCCAAAAAGACGGCTCAATATTTAATAGACCATAAAAAATGGACATATTCATTAATTTTTGTGCTATTAGGTGGAATAGCTAGTGGTATAACAGGTTTAGCAGCTTCAGATTTTTATCCTACTTATTCAACATGGATTCTGCTTCTTACCTGTATTTTGGTAGGACCTTTTATAGGGATCTTTTCTGTTACAATAAGTACATTCTTTACATGGCTTGTAGGTAAAATTTTTCGTGGAAAAGGTAGCTTTGAAGATGTTTTTAAAGTTACAAGTTTATCTTATGTGCCAAGCATTGCGATGGCGCCATTTCTGCTTTTATGGATGGCTAACTCGCCCTTAACTTATTTTGATACAGGTATTGAATTTTCAGCCGTAACGATTATTTCAGCAATCGTTTTTATGTTAATTTCCATTGTAGCTGGAGTTTGGTCATTTGTAATCAGTGTTGCGGGTGTTGCAATTGCGCATCGTTTTTCAAACTGGAAAGCATTTTTTACCCTTGTCATTCCAGGTATCATATTTGGTGCAATTATTATAGGGATTGTTGTACTGCTTATAATTTCATTAGGTGGAACTTATTAAAGAAAAGAGATATCTCATTAATATTGAGGTATCTCTTTTTATTTGATTAGAAATTTTGGGTGTTTTGTGGTTAGTTAATCAAAAAATATGCGTATAGATTAGCACTCCAAATATAATAGTTAGAAATATTATGCTTGCCAACAGGCTATTTTTGTATAATGAATAACCCCTTCAGATAGCTCGTAAATAGGGTAAATCCAACTTTTTCTTGCTTAGATCAAAGATGATATTTGAAATGAATTATGACTATGAGAAGGAATTTTAGATTTTATATGGAAATAAATAGTATGAAAGTTGAAAAGTAACAAAATAAAACAATCTAATTAAAAAGTATTAATGGAGTGAAAATAATGGAAATAAGTATTAGTAGAGCAACTGATTTTGCAATATTGGCCCAATTTTTATGTGTCTTAAATCAAAATAAAAATCACCATATCGGTTATTGTGGCGAATTGTATGAAGAAATACTTCAATCATTGGAAGAAGATTTTATTGATCAAAATGGGAGAAAGACATTTTTAATAGTTGAAGATCTTGATGGTGTAATGGCGGCTATTGGTCTTGATATTGATGAAGGATCAGCAAGCGCTGAAGTATGGGGACCCTTTGTCAAATCAGATTTAAATGCTCAACAAATTAGTATGAAATTGTGGCATGAAATTCAACAGATATATCCTACTATTCATACATTTTACTTCTTTATCAACGAGCAAAATAAAGGGGTTCTTTCATTTATGAAAGAAATTAATGCTACCCAAACGGGAAAGCATCTTGTATTACAAATTGAGAGAGAAAATTTTATACCTCTTAAAAAAATAAAAAGTGATCTATTCCAAATTTCAGATTTCGAGAGATTTGCAAATATACATAATAAAGCTTTCCCTAATGCATATTAAATGAACAGCAGGAGTTGCGTATATTAAAAGATGATATAGGGAATATACAGGGATATGTATATTTTGAAGTTGCTCCTGAACATGGTGAGGCATCTATCGAATTTATCGCCGTAAGTCCACACTTTCAAAATCAAGGACTTGGAACAATTCTATTAAAAGAAGTGTTAACTCGTATTTTTATATATGAAAGTATAGATAAAATCCAATTAAGCGTATCAAACACAAATGATAGCGCAAATCATGTATATCATAAGGCGGGTTTTTATACTAAGAATCAACTATTAAGTTACTCATATTTACGGTAACAAGGTGGAGAGCATTATCGGGAAGATGGAACAATATGAAGTGATGTTTCATGAAAAACTATATAGTAGGGGGTCTTATAATGTGGACTAGGCAATTTATTGATACGACAAGAGGAAGATTTGAATTGTTTGAAAAAGGACAAGGGGAACCATTAGCAGTCACACATCTATATAGTGCTTATGATGACCGTGGAAATAGTTTTGCAAACCCATTCACTGAAAAATATCATGTGTACTTAATTAATCTCAGCGGTGCAGGAAATTCAGTGAAAGTTAAGGACGACAGCAGATTTAGTATGGATGAATCAGTGCTTGATTTAGAAGCAATTCGTAAAGCTTTAAATATCGACAAATGGGGATTTGCTGGTCATTCAACTGGGGGGATGCTTGCTTTAAAATATGCGATTAATAGTCCAAAATCATTAACAAAAATAATTGCTGGTGGGGCAGCTGCAAGTTTTGAATACGGCAGAGATCCAGATAGTATCTATTGTGAACAAAATACCAACTTTAATAGAATTGTTGAAATTATGGATCAGTTGAATGATCCCTCAACACCGCTAGAAATACGCAGAAAAGTTAGCTATGAATGGTCATTAATGTCCTATCATTCTGAAGAGAAATTAAAAGAATCTCTTAAAAAGCCAAACAGTGGCAAGTGTGTTGAAAACCGCTTAGGCTTTTTTAGAAAAGTTGAATATCCTACATATGATATTAGAGAGAATTTACAAAGTGTTACAGTACCAAGCTTTATCTATTCTGGTAAGTTCGACTCCCAATGTCCCATGAAACATGGAGCTGAAATTGCAAATTTAATTCCTAATGCAACTTTCACTATTTTCGAAGAAAGTAATCATAATCCATTTTCAGAGGAAGAAGATAAATTCCAAAAGTTCGTTTTGACAACTTAACAAAGTTCAATCGAAAAATATGGAGGAGAATAATATGAAACTAGGGCTAGGTAAAAATGAAGTTAAAATCGTACCTTACGAAATTGAATGGAAAGATGAATTTACAAGGGTGAAAAAAGAAATTCTCCTTCATACAAATGTAAACGAAAATCAAATTGAACACATCGGAAATACTGCTATAGTCGAAATGCCTTCAAAGCCAATTATTGATATTTTAATGGGTGTTAATGATTTAAAAGTGTTGAATGAAGAACTTATAAAAGGGCTAAAAGAAAGTGGTTTTTTGCGGTTACGAGTAGAAAGACCGAATGAGATTGTCTTCGCAAAATTCACAGATGATACGTATGAAGTCAAAACACATTTTATCCACTTGGTTGAATATAATGGAGAGTTATGGAACAATCTAATCTTTTTCAGAGATTATTTAAACGAACACGAAGATGTTAGTAAAGAATACTTGAATATAAAACTAGCTTATATAAATAAAAAGTCAATTGGTATTAATGCATATACTGATTTTAAAGAGAAATTTGTAAGGAATATTTTTGCTAAAAGAATTGGAGAATAGTTTATGGGAATCGATAATTTTGAGGAATACGAAGATACCGTTATATATGATCAAGAAAATGGAATGTATCATGAGGACATAAAATTTTTAGAGAAGTATGCATCAACGATTGATGGGCCAATCATTGATATTGCATGTGGGACGGGAAGAGCTACAATCCCTTTAGCTAAAGATGGAAAAGAGTTAATCGGTGTGGATGTTCATGAAGGGATGCTAGGAGCAGCTGAAAAGAAATCATCTGAACTTGAATTAAATATAAAGTGGGAAAAACAAGATTGTACTAATTTGAATTTAGATGTGAAAAGTAATTTGATCTTTACTGTTGGAAACTCATTCCAGCATTTTTTAACGAATAAAGCACAAGATGGCTTGCTAGCATCCGTACATAAGCATTTGCACGATGGAGGTTTATTCATTTTCGGAACTAGATTTCCAAGTTTAGATGAATTATTACAACCACCTACAGAGGAATACTGGAGAAGCTATACAGACCAGGTTTCAAAACAAAAGGTTGATGTTTACACAATTAGCAGTTATGATGCTCTTACTCAACTTCAACATTACACGACCATTCGGAAATTTGTAGGAGTGAATGGTGTTATTGTAAATGAAAAAAGAACTAATATTACGTTGCGCTACGTTTTTCCAAAAGAAATGGAAAGAATATTATCTCACAATGGTTTTGAAATTCTTGGAATATATAAAGACTGGAATGAAACACCTATCGATGAAAATAGTTATGAAATGATTTATGTATGTAGAAAATAATAGTGTATTTCCAGAATATATCGATAATTTAATTTTACCTATGTTATAACTTTTCGAAATACTAAGAAGAGAAGAGTATATATGGATGTTCTTTTTAGAGAGCTCGGATAGGTGAAAGCGAGCAAGAACGAAATATTGAACCAAGTCTCGGAGTATCACATGGGATTTTTAGAATGATTGTGTGACGGGAACTCCCGTTATAGGGTAACGGTATATGCGTAAGGTAAACGCCGTACTGATTAAGGCTGTTCGCAGTGATGTAGTAGTAAACTAGGGTGGTAACACGTATCGTAGTATCCACGATCCCGTCCCTAAGACAAATGTCTTGGGGGTGGGCTTTTTTGTAAATAAAAATAGGAGTGGATGATATGGATCGTAAAATGCGAGTCTCTATTTAAAGTTCAAGCCGAATTTGTGAGGTATTATAGACTGTAGACATCCTACTTGAATAAGATTAATGGTAAAATTGAGGAGTATGGAAGACTTGATAAAGAATATAAACTATTTGGTTTTAATAATAAGGAAGGAAGTGCAAAACTATGGATTTCGAAACAGTTATGCATGAGCTTGAAGCCCTCGGTAAGGAAAGAACTAAAAAAATGTACATATCCAATGGTGCGCACGAGCCACTTTTTGGCGTAGCTACAGGTGCTATGAAACCAATCGCAAAGAAAATAAAAATAAATCAACATTTAGCTGAAGAGCTTTATTCCACAGGTAACTACGATTCAATGTACTTTGCAGGCATTATTGCAAACCCAAAAGCTATGAGTGAGTCGGATTTTGATCGTTGGATGGATGGGGCGTATTTTTATATGGTGTCTGATTTTGTGGTGGCGGTAACTTTATCAGAGTCAGATTTTGCACAAGACGTTGCTGATAAATGGATTGCAAGCGATGACGAGCTGAGAATGTCAGCGGGCTGGAGTTGCTACTGCTGGCTTTTAGGCAATCGCTTAGACAATGAATTTTCCGAAAGCAAGATTTCCAATATGCTTGAAATGGTGAAAAATACGATTCATGACTCGCCAGAACGAACGAAATCGGCTATGAGTAATTTTCTATCCACCGTGGGGATTTCATATTTGCCGCTACATGAAAAGGCAATCGAGATCGCAAAGGAAGTAGGTACAGTAGAAGTAAAACGGGACAATAAAAAAAGCAGTTTCCTAAATGCTTACGAAAGTATTCATAAAGAAATTGATAGAGGGAGGATTGGTTTCAAACGTAAATATGTAAGATGTTAAAAACTAGCTTAGTATTGTGGTGTTGATTCCAATGTAAATAAAAGAGGAGACATCGTATGTGAGAGATAAGGTGAATTAAAATAAACTTAAAGGGACATCTAAATTAATATGTCCTTTTTTTCATAGTCAAAAAACAATAATATCATTTAACAGAGCCAAATTAAAAAACTTTATTGTTTTTTACACATTTAACTTTTAATATACTGAGTTATTGCAAGTCATCGGTCAAGATCTCTAAAAAACAGTCTTTATGAATATTCGAAAGATATAAAAAATTTACAAATTCACATCTTTTCAGTATGATTAAATTTGTCTGATTTAAATTTAGCCCGATCTGGTAGGGGGTATTTTTTATACATGGAAAAGATTGAAAAAGGCAATAAATGGGCACTTTTGCCGTTTGTTGTATTTGTACTTTTATTTATAGGAACAGGCATTTTAGCTAATGATTTTACGGCGATGCCTTTAAATGTAGCAGTAGGAGTAAGTTGTATTCTCGCTTTTCTTATGAATCGCCAAGAAAAGATGATAAAGAAAATTGAAATTTTCACGAAGGGAGCAGGCGATGCAAATGTAATGCTAATGGTGGTTATATTTGTACTTGCAGGAGCTTTCTCAAATGTAGCAAAGGAAATGGGAGCAGTTGAGTCGACTGTTAATTTGGGGTTAACGTACTTACCTCAAAATTTTCTATTAGTCGGTTTATTTTTCATTGGGTGTTTTATCTCCCTTTCTATGGGGACGTCCATGGGGACTGTTGTGGCTCTAGCACCAATTGGCGTGGGAATTGCTGATGCGACTGGTATTTCAATGGCACTTGCAATGGCTACTGTAGTAGGTGGTGCAATGTTTGGTGATAATTTATCGGTCATTTCTGATACGACAATTGCAGCAGTACGTACACAAGGTACGGATATGAAAGATAAATTTAAAGTGAATTTCCGTATCGTATTACCTGCTGCCATTGTAACGGCCATTATTCTAGGATTCATGACGATAGGTAAAGGACATGCTTTAAAAGGAAACTATGATTATTCAATTGTTTCGGTAATTCCATATGTACTTGTACTGATTGCTGCATTAATCGGTATAGATGTATTAAAAGTATTAATCGGAGGTATTTTAGTCTCTGGATTAATAGGATTCATCAACGGGGAATTTACGTTTATTTCATTCATCAAAGCTGTAAGTAACGGTATGATGGGAATGGAAGATATAGCGATTATTGCTATATTAATCAGTGGGCTTGTTGCATTGATTCAACACAATGGTGGTATTCAGTACTTACTTTACTCCATTTCAAAACGTATTCGCTCGAAAAAAGGAGCAGAGTTTGGTATTGCTTCTCTTGTTAGTGTGACAGATATATCAACAGCAAATAATACAATCGCTATACTAATGACAGGGCCTCTTGCCAAAAAAATTGCAGACGAATATGAAGTGGATCACCGAAAATCTGCCAGCTTACTGGATATTTTCGCTAGTGTATGGCAAGGATTTGTGCCGTATTCACCCCAACTTCTAGCTGCAGCAAGTGTTGCGGGTATTTCCACAATAGAGATGATGCAATATTCGTTTTATCCAATTTTGATGGGGATTAGCGCAATTGTAGCTATAATAATTGGCTATCCAAAATTGAAAAAATAAATAGTATAAAAAGGTCGAACAAACCACTAATATAGTAGTTGATGTTCGACCTTTCTGTTTATTTTACCTATTATGCCCCAAAAATATTATCTTCTTGTAAGACTTCTCTAGATATCGCAATCGCGCCTTTTTTTCTTAAATGTAAAATGGCGTCCTCATTGGCATTAAGTATTTTTTCAATATAATACTCCTGTTTTTCCTGAGGAATATGCATACCATTAAATTCATCGCGAAATGCAAATTCATATACAGCTAATTCATCATTAGTAAGAACACTAGAGTTTTTACCTGAACTTTTATTTACATCCATTTATTGTTACGTCCTTTACATGAAAATTCTTATGAATAACTTATTCTCATTTTAGTATACATCACATTTAGATATTGTTCGAAGTAATTCAATTGTGAGGATAATTTTGGCAGAACAGAATAAGTATAATCATAGAGAATGCTGTGGCTTCTATTCATATTATTTAACAAGGAACTGTAATTCAGGTACAACATTTTGATTTTTACCATTAATAAAAACAGCGATCAGATTTTCTGCTGCAAGTTGTGCCATGTTGTTTCTTGTTTCATGGCTCGCTGAACCAATATGCGGAGTAGCAGTAAAGTTATCCAATTGGAGTAGAGGGTTGTTAGAATCAACAGGCTCTTGTACAAAAACATCAGAAGCTGCTGCGTAGATTTCTTTATTTTTTAAGGCATTGTATAGTGCTTTTTCGTCTACTGTCGCACCTCTCGACATATTAATGAATATAGCGGTATTTTTCATCTGTTTAAATTTTGAGGCATCGATCAAGTTTTTTGTTTCTTCTGTAAGAGGCGTAAGCATAACGATAAAATCTGATTCTTGAAGTAACTGTTCTAACGGTTTCCAGATGATATTTTCTTCCTCTAGTTCAGGTTTTTTATGACGATTATTATAGCAGACATCCATTAAGAACCCCATTTTTGCACATTTTGCTAGGTCTTCACCAATCCGCCCCATACCGATAATTCCCAATTTTTTATGATGAACATTTAATCCGTAGTAGTTTATATCAGCTTTTATTTTCCAAAGTCCTTTTTTAACCTTAGAGTCGAGTTCTGAAATTCTTCTAGCAGAACTTAACATGAGACCAAATGTCAACTCTACAACACTATCATTTAAAATGTATGGTGTATGTGTCCCAATAATGCCAGCTTTTTTCATAGCATCTGTATCAAAATTATCGTAGCCAACACTTATATTACTTACAATTTTTAAATTAGGCGCATTTTTTATGAGCTCTTCGTCAATAGCAGCACCCATTGTTAATAACGCTTGTGTATCTTGTATTAAGTTTTGTAACTGTTCTTGAGAACAAGATGGTTGGTAATCGATTTCAAAGTGCTCAGCTAATTGGTCCATTGTATGATTTTCAATTTCTCTCATAACTAAGAGTTTTGGTTTCATGCTAAATTCTCCTTCATTGTAAAATTGTAAATACAATATTAATTATATATGAAAAGTTAGTGTAAAATCCAAAAAATCCAATTATTTGGAGGGGGTTTGCATGTGTATTGTAGAATATATCGGGTATAGCAATGTATAAAGTAAATCCTTTTGCGAAAGGTGAAATGATATGGAGAATAAAGAACAGAAAATTTGGTTTGATATTCTAATGTACACTATTTTGATGATTTGCATTACGTATCTTATTTTTCTCAATCAAATGCAAAAGTACTTTATATATATTGTTGTTGTCGGTTATATTCTGGCGACATCGATTAAAGTAGTAGCGTTAACCCATCTTAAACAGAATAGTGTTAAAAAGGAATAGTGATATAATTTATTTTACTACCATATAAAAAAAGAGCGCCGATTCATAGACGCTCTTTTATTCACACATTTTTATTTGAGCGAAAAGAGGCGGTTTCTGCGGGAAGGTGTTATTATTAACCCTTACTTTTTAAAAAATTATGTTTCAATATCAAGTGCCATTGAAGGTCCGAAGAATTCATAGTAAATGTGGTCTTTAGAAACGCCAATTATAAGTAAATTCTTAATCATTGCAAGCATAAATGGTACCGGCCCGCATAAATAAACATCACTTGATGGGTCTACATATTGTTCTAAAAATTCCTTCGAAATATATCCAGATGTTTCGGTGATCAATTCGAAATAATTTAAATTAGAGTATTGTTGTGCTACATCATGTATGGGTTTACTAAATACAACTAAATCTGTAGTATTGGCACTTTGAACAAAATTGATAGAAGCATTATTTTCTTTCACAGCTATTTGTAGCATACTCATCAGTGGAGTAATACCAATACCACCAGCTAAAAATGTAACAGGAGTATCTGGTTTTGATTGATAGAAGAAGACACCAGCAGGAGCACTAATAGGAAGTATGTCTCCAATATTGAGATGATCGTGTAAATAGTTCGATACGATTCCTACTGGTTCATTTACAACTTCACGTTTAACAGAAATTCGATAGTTTTCACCGTCATATGCTTTTGATAAACTATATTGACGATTATGTGTATATTTTTCACCTGGAATTGTTACATGTACAGTTATATATTGACCTGGTTTATAGTCTGGAAGAGGTGCACCATCTGCCGGTTTAAAATAGAATGAAGTGACTAAGTTATTTTCTGGGACCTTATCAACTAATTTGAAGTCTTTAAAGAATCGCCACCCACCTTGTTTGTTTTCTGATTCTTTATATAAAGTTTCCTCTGTTGAAATAAATGCATCAGCAAGAACACCGTATGCTTCAGTCCATGCGTTCATAATTTCAGGAGTGGCTGCATCTCCTAGAACTTCTTTAATGGCCTTTAATAAGTTTTCCCCAACGATTGGATAATGTTCAGGTTTAATGCCAAGACTTCGGTGTTTCTCTGCAATTTGTTTTACAACGGGCATGATTTCAGATAAATTTTCAATATGAATTGCAGCTGCGTATACTGTATTTGCTAAAGCTAGTTGTTGGCGTCCTTTTCGTTGGTTTGTTTGATTAAAGATATTTAACAGTTCCGGATGCGATTCAAATAATCTTTTATAAAAAACAGTTGTAATGTCTTTACCATGTATTTCTAGAACAGGTGCTGTGGATTTAATAATATCCATTGTTTCTTGTGATAGCATGACTAATTTCCTTTCTATTACCAGAGTGAAAAGGTATTAGGTCTATTTAAAGTAAGAACTATAATGCAGTATTAACAAAAAGAATAAAAAAATACATCTAAATACATCTAAAGAAGAAGGGGGAAGACTAGGTTCTATGGAACGATTCTTTTCAGATGAAAAATTAATACAAGAATAAATCGCATGCATAAATCGTAAGCTGATTTAGAAATGTTGTGAATGTTTGTAAACATGTAAAGAATAATTGATGACAGATAAAGAAAATTATCCTAAAAAATATAGTTTTCGCTTTTCATTTCGTTGGAAAAGAGTAGAATTATACAAGATAGCATTTTTAGAAAGTAGGAGAATAAATGGATCCAGCATTCCTGACAAAAATAGCCTCAATTATTTTGTTAGATATTGTTCTAAGCGGTGATAATGCAGTAGTTATAGCACTTGCATGCCGTAATTTAGCAAAAGATCAAAGAAAAAAAGCAATTATCATTGGTACAGCCGGTGCCATTGGTTTAAGAATAGTATTAACATTTGCCGCAGTTTGGCTTTTACAAATACCATTTGTAAAAGTGGTAGGCGGTCTATTATTATTCTATATTGCGTTTGATTTATTAAAATCAGGCGAAGAAGATCCGGATGTTAAAAGTGGTAATAATTTAATCGCAGCAGTTCGTACCATTATCGTAGCAGACTTTGTAATGAGTTTAGATAATGTCCTTGCGATTGCAGGTGTAGCAAACGGACATAATGGTCTTGTCGCATTAGGCTTGCTTGTAAGTATTCCTTTAATTGTTTTTGGTAGCCAGATTATTATCAAATTAATGGAGAAATTCCCGATTCTTATTTGGATTGGTGCATTATTAATTGCTTACACTGCAGGAACAATGATAATAGATGATAAATATGGCCATCGTCTTGTCGAAGCTACTTTCCCAATGATGGAACATATTGTCCCAATCTTAAGTATGATTTTATTAATCATTGTAGGTTTATGGACGAAAAAGCGCCAAGTAAGAAATATAACGAAATAAATTTCTTTAATAGATGTCTTAGTAGTATTAAGTAAAAGGGTTGAAGCTAAAAAACAGTTTCAATCCTTTTTTGCATAAAAATAGTGACTTAATAATTTATATGAGGGAGGATAAGGATATTAATAAATTTACATAGTAAGGGTATTAATGGAGTTTCTTAATTATTGTACACTAATATTTGGCGTTGTATTAAGATTGGTTTTCAAATTAATTGATTAGCAGTATTTAAAACATGTTAGAGTTTAGTTTGTAATACAAAAAGAAAGGATAATCACTATGAAAATAGTTCAATTAATTTTGAGGCTAGATGAAATAGGAGAAGAACAATCTCATTTGATCGAATTAGTGAAACAACTTCATAAAAATGGCCATCAGATATTAATACTTACATCAAATGAACCTTTTATTCAGCAAATCATAGAGATACAAGATTTGGGTGTTGAATTAGAACCATTGTACTTTATGAAAAGGAAGTTTCATTTATGGAAGGATATCAGAGCAATCCTTGAAGTACGTAAGAGACTAAAATCTTTTCAACCTGATTTAGTTGCTATGCATTCTTCAAAAGCAGGAGTGATAGGTAGAATTGCAGCAAAATCACTTGGTATCCCCTCAGTCTTTACAGTACACGGCTGGTCTTTTAGTGAAGGTATATCGAAAATGAAACGCCTTATTTTAGAAAAGGTTGAAAAGTATTTAGCAAAACACACTTCAAAAATTATTACCGTATCGACTTATGACTATCAAATAGCCCTTCAAAGAAAGCTCGTTTTGCAGGAGAAGATGGAAACGATTCACAACGGTATCCCCACGCAAGAAACTACAGAAAAAACATCAAATAACACACCACTTATTATAATGATTGCTCGATTTGCAACACCAAAACGTCAAGATTTATTAATTCAAGCACTTGCCAATATGCAAGAGATACCTTGGAAATTGATTTTACTTGGGGATGGGCCGAATAGAGAGCAGAATGAAAAACGAATGAATGACCACAATCTACAAGCTCGAATTTCTTTTCTAGGTGTAAGAAATGATGCAGAACGATTCCTAGAACAAGCAGATATTAATGTTTTGTTATCTGATTATGAAGGATTACCACTGGTTATTATTGAATCTATGAGAGCAGGCATCCCCACAGTAGCTTCCAATGTGGGAGGTGTTAGTGAGTTAATAATAGATCAGTACTCAGGACTCTTAGTTGACAATAATATTTCAGGAATTCAGAATGCGATAAAATTATTAATTAAAGATATCAGTTTACGTAAGCAACTCGGAGATAAAAGTAGAGCTATATTTGAAAAACATTTTACTATTGATACAATGTATGCTAAAACAATTCAAATTTATCAGGAAGTTATAAGAAGTGCTGGAAATGAAAATAATGCATCGTAAATTAATCGTTACAAATATTGAACAAGTTGATAAAACTAAAACAGCGGATCGTCACAGAAAAGGAACTGTAGCGATACGCTGTTTATTTACTCATTACTTATCTCGATAATTAAATAAGTTATATAAGTCGTGTATTATTTTACTTGATGAATTTCTTCAGTCAATGCTTCTAATTGATCAATTAATGAGCCGATAAAGGCAATAGTATCTTGCAGTGGTTTGTCTGTTGTAATATTCACACCAGCCATTTGTGCCAATTCAACAGGTGTTTTAGTACCACCAGCTTGAAGAACTTTTATCCAGTCATCTACTGCAGGTTGACCTTCATGTAAAATACGATGTGAAACTTGTGTAGAAATCGTAAGCCCAGCACTATAAGTGTATGGGTATAAACCCATGTAATAGTGTGGTTGACGCATCCAAGTTAGCTCTGCACCTTTATTAATTTCTACGTCTTCTCCCCAGAATTCTTCTAAAACAGAGCGTTTTAAATTGTTTAAAATCGTCGCATTTACACTTTCTCCAGCATCTACTAATTCATACACTTTACGTTGATAAGCTGCTTCTAATAAGTGTGTAACAAAGTTATGGTAGTAAGTACGCGCAATAATTGTAGCAATAACCCAACGTTTGAAACGAGGGTCATCTGAATTATTTAACAAATAGTTAGCAATCAACATTTCATTCATAGTTGATGGTGATTCTACAAAATAAGTAGATGATTCACTATTAAATAGCGATTGGTTTTTATGCGCATTTCTGAAGTGACCAGCATGACCAAGTTCATGAGCTAATACAAAGACTTCATTCATGCGTTGTGTCCAAGAAATTAAAATATAGGAATGCGAACCATATGGACTAGCGCAGAATGCACCTGTAGATTTTCCTTCATTATTCGCAAAGTCAATCCAGCGATCTTCAAATGCACGATCAATCATTTCGAGATAATCTTCACCCATAACAGCAAGTGCCTTTTTCATATAATCTCTTGATTCTTCGATAGTAATGGATGGTTCATAGTTTGGATCTAATGAAATTTTCAAATCGGCAAATGTCATTTTTTCTAAGCCATGTTCTTTTTGTAAAAGTTTTGCATAGCGACGCATATGGGGAGCTAATTCTTTCATAATGACATCTATTTGACGATTATATAAATCACGATCAACTTCTTGGTCAAATAATAAATAATCAGTTACAGAATCATAACCACGTAAATCAGCTATTGTCTTTTCTGTTTGAACATGAGTGTTATAAGTTTTAGCTGTTGTATGTTGATAGTCAGCAAGCTTTTCAGAAAAGGCTTTAAAAGCTTGACGACGAACATCGGTATCTGATTCTAATTCCCAATCTCCTTCAAAAAGGTTGTAACTTAATGGGTAACTTTGATCACCAACAGTGAAGTTTTCAAATTTCATATCAACTAATTTCGCAGTATTGTACAAACCATAAGCGGCATCAAAAGTAGAACCAAGTGCAGCTAAAGTTTTTTCAACTTCAGGATGTAGTTGATACGCTTTTTTATCGATTAAGCGATTTATATAGTGAGTATAATTCGGTGCTAATTTAATCGCTTCTTCTAATAATTCTGTAGGTAATTCTAAAATTTCGCTATGTACAAAAGATACTAAACTAGCGATTTGGGAAGAAATTGTTCCAAATTTACTTGTACGAATTTGTGCAGCATCATTTGTTTGATCGACTTCAAGGTCTAATTCAACAAATGAACCCAATGGAATAATTGATTCAGCTAAAGCTTCATAATCAGAAATAACATTTACAATTTGCTTTGCATCTGTAATATGACCTTGATATTTGTTGTTGAAATTTTTTGCATCTTCAACAATTTTTTTGACACCGGCATTGTATGCCTCTTCATTTGGCACTAGATCTGACAAGTCCCAAGTCTCAGCAACAGGAACATCTTGACGTTTTAATACATTATCTATCAATTGAAACACTCCTTTATTACGTAATACGAATTATTTTCATTATAAATCGTATATTTCGTAAAGTAAAATATTTCAGATAAATCAGGAGGTAAAAAAACCTAACGTTATATCCGGAAAAGAGGGATCTATCGTTAGGTATAGTGTATTAAATTGCTAACATTATTTTCTCGAGTTCTAATGGTTCAATGTATTCCTTACCTTTATAAGCGCGCATATTCCCACCAGATATTTCATCGATTAATAATATTTCGCCAGTTTTTGCGTCACGGCCAAATTCTAACTTAATATCGTGTAGAGTTAGCCCTTTTTTTGCTAATTCAGTTCTTACAAAATTTGAAATGTCAATAGTATGCTGTTTTAATACTTCATATTCTTCTTCAGTTAAAATTTCTAGCATAGCCAATGCGTCCTTTGAAATAGGCGGATCTTGTCGTTCATCGTCTTTTATCGTTACTTCAACGAAAGAGTCGAGTTCTTTGCCATCTTCAATATAAGCACCATAACGTTTTAAAAAACTACCATTTGCATGGAATCGGCAAATGACTTCTAGCCCTTTGCCAAATACAGTTGCAGGTTTCACAGTCATTGTAGCTTCATCGATGTTTGAAGAAATAAAATGTGTCGGAACATCGATAGCATTTAGTCTCTTATAAAAGAATGTTGTTAAGCTAAGACCGGCGCGACCCGCACCATCGATCGTTAACCCAACAGTGTTTGCACCTGGATCAAATACCCCATTTTCACCAGTAACATCATCCTTAAACTGTAATACTAAATGACTATCATCTACTTTAAATACATCCTTTGTTTTTCCTTTGTAAACCAGTTCCATTTTTCATACCCCCATTTCAATGTTATTGTAAGTTATTGTTATTGGTAATAGTGAAAAAAATCTTAAAAAAAGGAAAAATAGCACAAATAAATAAATAAAATGATAAAAAGTAGTAAACCCATATGGATTTACTACTTTAGAAAAAATGATTTATTAATTTAAATTACACCTTGTGCAATCATTGCGTCGGCTACTTTTAAGAAACCAGCTATATTCGCACCGATTAAAAGATTTCCTTCATGACCAAATTCTTTCGAAGCTTCTACACTGTTTAGATAAATTGATTTCATAATGTCATGTAGTTTTTCGTCTACTTCT
This sequence comes from Rummeliibacillus sp. NPDC094406, assembly GCF_044763875.1. Classification (NCBI taxonomy): domain Bacteria; kingdom Bacillati; phylum Bacillota; class Bacilli; order Caryophanales; family Caryophanaceae; genus Rummeliibacillus; species Rummeliibacillus sp. NPDC094406. Next base: position 19,005 of record NZ_JBIWGZ010000004.1, read on the forward strand.
TCAAAAGTCCAGAATAGACGCATACTATTTTGTGCCATTTCCAATGCTGAAACGGCTACACCACCTGCATTCGCTGCTTTGGCAGGAGCAAATAGTACTTTATTTTCAAAATAGACATTAATTGCTTGTAGAGTAGATGGCATATTAGCACCTTCACCAACAGCTTTCACGCCATTCTTTACAAGGATTTTTGCTGACTCTTCATCGATTTCATTTTGTGTTGCACATGGAAGGGCAATGTCGCATGGGATTGTCCAAATACCATTGCACCCTTCTTGGTAAGTTGCATCTGGATGTATTTCAACATATTCTTTAATACGACCATGACGCACTTCTTTAATTTCTTTAACTGTATCTAAGTTGATACCATTTGGATCATAAATATAGCCATTAGAATCGGAACAAGCTACAACTTTCGCACCTAATTGTTGCGCTTTTTCAATTGCGTATGTTGAAACGTTACCTGAACCAGATACTACAACAGTTGCACCGTTGAATGTCATATCAATTTCTTTTAACATTTCTTGTACGAAGTAAACGCAGCCATAGCCAGTAGCTTCTTTACGAGCTAAAGATCCACCAAAGCGAGGTAATTTACCTGTAATCACACCAGGTTCATATGCACCACGGATACGGTTGTATTGACCAAATAAGAAACCAATTTCACGAGCTCCCACACCGATGTCACCAGCTGGTACGTCTACATCTGGGCCAATATATTTGTGTAACTCTGTCATGAATGCTTGACAGAAGCGCATGATTTCTGCATCTGATTTACCTTTAGGATCAAAATCTGAACCACCTTTAGCACCGCCTATTGGTTGGCCAGTTAAAGAGTTTTTGAAAATTTGTTCAAAACCTAAGAATTTAATGATACTTTCGTTTACGGATGGATGGAAGCGAAGACCACCTTTGTAAGGTCCAATTGAAGAACTGTATTGTACACGATATCCACGGTTTACTTGGATTTTACCATTGTCATCTTCCCAAGAAACACGGAACTTTACAACACGCTCAGGTTCAACAATTCGTTCTAAGAGGCTTGCTTGCATATATTCAGGACGCTTAGCAAAGACAGGTGTTAAAGAATAGAGAATTTCTTTTACTGCTTGTAAAAACTCGGGTTCATGCCCATGATGTTCTTTAAGATTGTTATACACTTTATCAATATACTCAGTTGCTGTTTTTTGTGAATCTGACATCGTTGTTACCATTAAGAAAAACCCCCATAAAATTTTGACTTATAAACATATATTAGACATAATCAAATGGGTTTTCAATCACTGAAAATTATAAAAATGCAAAATTGATAGATAATTTAACGTGAAAACGCTAACAATTGTGACAATTTAGCAAATTAATGTTAGGTTAAAAATAAGGTAAACTATATATAGGAGGGAAGTCAGATGACAAAAATATGTATAGATGCCGATGGCTGTCCTGTTGTATCAGAGACCATTCAAATAGCAAAGGAATTTCAATTAGAAGTAATTATCTTTTGTGATACATCTCACCATTTTGAAATAGAAGGAGTGAAAACCGTAATCGTGTCAAAAGGTGCAGATGCAGTCGATTTTGCACTAGTTAATCAAATCCATAAAGGGGATATTACAATCACACAAGACTATGGACTTGCAGCAATGGTGTTAGCTAGAGGTGCTTATGTGATGAATCAAAATGGTTTGCAATATACTTCGAAGAATATTGATCAGCTTTTATATTCACGGCATTTAAATCAGAAAATTCGTCAAGCTGGTGGTCGTACAAAAGGTCCTAAAAAAAGAACAAAAGAAATAAATGATAAATTTATTAATAATTTCCGAAATTTGTGTGAACATGTTCTGAAAAATAGCAATGGATAAACGATGTAGTGTATAAAAAAAGCTGGTTGCATATTCGCTACCAGCTTTCATACTATAAAATTCTACTCTGTTGTAACTTCCTCCACAGTTTGTTCCACTTCTTTACGAGTCATTTTTTCATGACCTTTGAGCATGGCCTCAAGCGTTTTATGAGCTAATGCTAATGGGATTTTACAGAACATTAATACACTTCGTTTTGGAATGCTTTTATTATATTCATCTGCTTTAGCTAAATTTTCTTGCGCATATTTAAATAAATCATCGCGTGTCCAACCCTCTGGAACAAAGCTTACTCCGCGTTCTTTATCTTCTTCTTGATTACGCAAAATATTGACAGCTTGTAAGCCGCGACCATATCCAATTGCAAGCTCACGATCTGTTTCGATACCTGCTCCCCATCGCCAAATTTCAGATAGCATCGTGCCAACAAGACCTGCTACATAGTAAGTATATTCATCTAAATCTTCTTTTGTTTTAACAATCCAGCCTTTAGCTGCCCATTTTGCCATACCTTCTGCCATTTCACTAGTTGAAGCTGCTACTGTATCACGAATTTCATCTGGGCAAAGGGATAACCAGTCTGCAAGACGCAAAGAAACTTCAGGTAATAGGTCTGCATATGGTTCTACTAACTTAAGATAAGCTTCATTATCAAAAGGTTTTAATAATAATTTGCTTGTTGCATTTAGTAAATCTGTTTTTATTTGATTAGGCAACTCTTCATGATCTTCGATTTCATCGATTGCGCGCATGCATAAGTAAGCTGTTGCAACAGTAGTTTTTAACTCCTTATCTAAAAAGGTTATAGGAATAAAGAAAGTTCGGCTTGTCGCTTTTAAAACGGCCATTGCTTCTTTATATAATTCTTTTTGTTGTGTCAATTGGGACTTCCTCCGTTCGATGTAAAGCATTAACTATATCCTATCTCAAATTCGACAAAATAGAAAATTAAATCTACATATAAGTTTAAATCTTTTGCTAAAAAATTTTCCACATGCTAATATTTAGATGTCTAAATTTTTAATGTTAAAGGAGATTTTACAAATGGGTAGACTAGAAAATAAAATTACAATTGTAACTGGTGGAGCATCAGGTATGGGAGCTAAAATGGCAGAATTATTTGCTAAAGAAGGAGCAACAGTTATCGCTGCTGATATTAGCGAGGAAAACTTAGATAATATAGCCGAAATTGATGGCGTTGAAGGTATGAAACTTGATGTTACTTCTGACGAAAACTGGGCAGAACTAACAAAAGCAATCGTTGAAAAATATGGACGTATTGATATCTTAATCAACAATGCAGGTATTTCATCTCAAAAATCACCTGATGATATTACTGCAGATGATTGGGCATTGATACACAAAATCAACTCATTTGGCCCGTTCTTAGGGATCAAACATGTTAAACAATATATGAAGGAAGCAGGTAAAGGATCAATTGTTAACACATGTTCTTACACTGCATTAATCGGTTCAGGCACAAACTCTTATACAGCTTCTAAAGGATCATTACGAGCAATTGCACGTGCTGCAGCTGCTGAACTTGGTAAATTTAACATCCGAGTAAACACTGTATTTCCAGGTGTGATTGAAACTCCTATGACAGCTAATATAGGTCAATTTAAAGAAGCTATGGATATGTTAATCCGTGCAACTCCAATGGGCCGTCTAGGCAAACCAGAAGAAGTTGCGAATGCATCATTATTCTTAGCATCTGATGAAGCTTCCTACATCACTGGTGCAGAATTAGTAATTGATGGTGGCTATTCAGCACAATAATTTATATAAAAGAGGGGGGAGAGCATGCACGAAAATCCAACCCTATTTGAATTACTTCATGAGATGGATAAAGTAAATGCGAAAATGATTTTGTGTTGGAAAAAACTTTTCCAAGTTAACATTGGCATATCTCATATATTAGTTCTTAGTTATTTAAAAGATAATGGCCCAAGCAGACCTTCAGATATTGCCAAATATCTAGAGTTTGCACCCGCGTCTTTAACACATTTATCGGACAAGTTAATTACCAATCATTACTGTCTTCGAAAAGCAGACTCTGAAGATCGCCGTATCTCTTATTTAGCATTAACACAGTTAGGATTAGATGTACTGGAACAAGCAACAGTACTAGGTCAAGAACTGAAAAAAGAATATTTCAAAGTCTTAACTGATGACGAAATCTCACAAATGCTTTTGATTTATACTAAATTAAATAATCAATAATAAAAGAGTTCCATTCCCGCCTACAAGAATGGAACTCTTTATTATATTAGTAATCCATTTGTATTCTGTATAGCGTCTCCTCATAAATAAACATCCTTTTATCTTAATTTGCAAAGGCATTTGATTGCCTATATTTCTATAGGGATTTAAATCTTTGAAAGCATTTTCAAAGTATACCCATTATGCTATAATATGAAAAAATTAAAGTGGTATTATCTGATAGGGATTGAATATTAGATGTATGTAGAAAGAATTATTACCGTAGGCTGTTGAAAAAATTGATATGCAAAGAGACACGTTGATTCCGGTATTTGAAGTCGATTACATATGACAGACTTTGACTAAAAGTTGTTTAGATTAGAATAGAAAAAGAAAGTCAAACAGTTGTAGTGGGAATCAATCCTCTACCAAGCAAAGTAAAAAAATTGATTTCCAAAATCCAAATTGAACATTCCAATATTATGGAGTAAAGTGTTAGTGGGCGATTAAAAAGGAGATTTGTATGACAAAGGCAATAGGAATAGACGCTGGGGGAACGCTGACAAAGTTGGCATATTTAAATGATCAGCATGAAATACAGCTAAAGCATTTCCCGTCAAATGATTTACCAGCTATACTAGATTGGATTCAGCAACAAGAAGATATTGAAGAAATTGGTCTAACAGGTGGCCGAACAGGACAAATTAAGGCGATGTTAGATTCGGATAAATCGATTCATTATATAGTAGAATTCGAAGCTACCTTGAAGGGGGTCCGCTATCAATTAGCGAAAGAAGACCATCAATTTGAGAAAAGTATTATTACGAATGTAGGTACTGGTACTTCTATTCATTATATGGATGATACGGAGCATAAGAGAGTGGGAGGAACAGGTGTAGGCGGAGGTACTTTAATCGGCCTTGCAGCTTTAACTACTGGTATTAAAGATTATAAGGAAATACTTCAACTTGCTAAAGATGGTAACCGACAAGATATAGATTTGTTGGTGGAAGAGATTTTTCAAGGCATTGAAACACCAGTTGAGCTGAAACCTTCCTTAACTGCCAGTAATTTTGGAAAAGTGGGTATAAAAGAATCTGCAAAATACGAATCAGCGGATATATTAGCAACTGTACAAGGTTTAGTAGGTGAAGTAATTACGACACTAAGTATTCAATTAGCTGAACAAATGGATGTTGAGCATATTATTTATATTGGTACAACACTAGACCAAAATGACAAGTTGCGAGAAATAATCGCCGACTATACTATTTTAAAAAAGAAAACGCCTGTTTTTCTAGAAGATCATGGTTTCAGTGGAGCTATTGGAGCTTTAATGAATATTATGGATTAATAAAAAGACTTAATAGCCCTGTAAGCGGTTATTAAGTTTTTTTATTGTGTTAATACAATGTTAGCAGTTTCATTTTATGTTATGACAAAAACTATTTACAAATATAAAACTTAGGCATACACTAATTATAGTTATTTACCTAGGTAAATAATATACGGAGGATATAATGAACATTATTTTTCACGAAATCTTTCAAACGACAAGACAATTCACTAACAATTTAAATACTGTTTTAAAAGACTATGGTTTATACAATAGCCAATGGTCTATTTTGTTTACGGTGCATCAACATAAAGAGATGACATTAACAGAAATATGGAAGTATTTGAATGTTGAAGCACCAACTGTAACAAGAACAGTTACAAGATTAGAACAACTTGGCTGGTTAGTACGACATGATGGAGAAGATCGTCGTTCGAAGATCGTCACATTGTCTGAAGAAGGACTTAAAAAGTATCCAGCAGTTGAAGCAGCTGTAATACAATTTGAAAATTCAATTGCCAAAGGATTAACCATTGAAGAACAACAGATGTTTTTGTCTCTCTTACGAAAATTGAAGGGAAGATGATTTTTTGGAAGACCAAAATAGAATATGGACGAAAAGATTTATTAGCTTATTTTGCACGAATATGAGCGTATTTTTTGTGTTTTATGGATTAGTTTCTGTTCTCCCACTATATACTACTGGAGAGCTTCATCGTTCAGAAGGTGATGCAGGATTACTCCTTTCAATCTTCTTGCTTTCTGCAATTCTTATTCGACCATTTACCGGGAAAGTTCTTGATATAGTCGGAAAAAGAAAAATGCTATTAATGAGTTTGATCCTCTATCTAATTACAACTCTTTTATACATCTTTATAAAACCATTCCTGTTACTACTCGTATTGCGTTTTATTCAAGGTATTTCTTTTAGTATCTTAACAACCGCAAATAACTCAATTGCAGCAGACATTGTGCCAAGATCACGAAAAGGTACAGGATTAGGATATTTTACAATGTCTCTAAACTTGGCAGTAGTATTAGGTCCATTTGTTGGGTTACTTGTCATTCAATATTTAGATTTTGAGATGTTATTTATAATAATGAGTATTGTTGTTATTTTAGGTGGTCTGTGTGCAATGACTATTAAGTTAGATGATCTGCCAGTTCCACCAAAACCAGATAAATTATCTTTTACACTTTCTGATTTATTTGAGAAAAAGGCTTTACCATATGCATTTTTTGCTTGTTTTATTGCAATTTCATATTCAAGTATTTTATCCTTCTTATCAGTTTATGCTAAGGAACAACATTTGATGGGAGTAGCTAGTGTGTTTTATTTAGTGTATGCAGCAGCTATGCTTATAACACGTCCGTTCACGGGGAAACTATATGATACGAAAGGCCCTAAATATGTTATAATCCCTGGATTCCTTTTTTTTGTACTTGGATTATTGACATTAGCTTCAGTAAATGGACCTGTCTTGTTTTTAGTAGCAGGTGTTTTGGTTGGTTTGGGGTACGGTGCATTGGTGCCAAGTTTACAATCACTTTGCGTTCAATCAACAGAACATAGTCGAAGTGGTTACGCAACAGCCACTTTCTTCACTCTATTCGATGTAGGGATTGCACTTGGATCGTGGTTGCTAGGAATTGTAGCAACGCATTATCATTATGATGCTGTTTATGTAGTTGCAGCAGTAGTAGTCTTCATTACATGTTTAGTTTATTTTATTAAAACAATTCGAAAGCCACAGCATCAAACAATTTAAAAAGGAAATAATAAGGATTGAACTTAGATGATTTAAAGTTCAATCCTTATTACTTTCTTATATAACTGCAAATCAATGTTTTCCTTTTTGGATCCCTTGTCTAGCAAGTGCATCTGCAGCTTTATTTTGTGAATCTGGAATCCATTTTATAAAGAACAAATCAAATTGTCCTGTTAGTTTCAATGCAGCTTCTAAATAAGGTTTATACTCTTCATTTTTTACAAATTCTTTTTCAATAGAAGCAACTACGATTTTAGAATCAGAACGAACAGAAATTATACCAGTAGATAACTTTGCTGCTTCTTGCAATCCTCGAATAAGAGCCATAAATTCAGCAACATGATTATTTGTAATACCAATGGGTTCACTTATTTTAACTTGGTGACCCTCGCCTTTTATGAAAACGCCAATGGCACTGGGACCTGGATTTCCTGCACTTGCAGCATCAATATATACTTCTAACATCTCATCACCACTTCCAAGTTCTATACTTGCATCTTAACACATATCGGTAGTAGAATAGACAAATACTGCAAATGAGGTGATTCACTTTGATGGAGCAGGTCACCATCGTAAAAGATATCGATGAACTGTTAGGAAACTATTGCGAAGGCTGTTTAGCAAAAGAACAAATGCGAAAAGAGCGTGGCAAAGCAGGTGCTCATAAATTTTGTATTGAATCTTGCACAGTCGGTGAGCAGTTACAGTTTTTAGGTCAAGAATTATTAAAGTATTATACAAAATCATAATAATTTAAAACATAGATTTTTTTGTAAAAGACACCATAAGTTTTCTTATGGTGTTTTTTTAAATGTTTGTAGAGAAAATCTAAAGAAACGAATATAATTGTATCCTAGATATTTTTGATGAATGTTCAATTGTATAAATTTAGAATAGTAATTTAACTAAATGTATTGACTATTTTTAATATAATCTGTACACTGTGAAAAAACAATTGTTTGCTATAGGGGTACAAAAGAAAAATAACGTAAGGATCTGATGAGATGAAAGTATGTAAATTTGGTGGAACTTCAGTCGCGAGTGCAGAGCAAATCAAAAAAGTAGCTGCAATTGTAAAATCTGATGTTACTCGAAGATTTGTAGTAGTATCTGCACCAGGTAAACGATATAGTGAGGATTTCAAAGTCACTGATTTATTAATTGAATTAGCAGAAGCAATTATTGCAAAAATCAAGTATGAAGAAAAACTGCAAAATGTGGTTAATCGGTATAAAGAAAATGCGGAAGGCTTAGGACTTGACCCTTCAATTACTGAAGAAATTGCAGCAGATTTACATGCACGAATTGATAAGGCTTCAAAAATTAGTGAGGAATATTTACTTGATACATTAAAAGCAAGTGGCGAAGATAATAATGCCAAAATGATAGCGAAGTTTTTTAACAATATTGGTATTAATGCAAAATATGTTAGTCCTAAAGAGGCGGGACTAATTGTAAATAGTGGACCTGAACGAGCTCAAGCTCAGCCAGAAGCTTATGTTAATCTAAACGCGCTAAAAAATTCTGCAGAAGTAATCGTTTTTCCAGGTTTCTTTGGATATACTAAAGACGGTGTATTACGTACCTTTGATCGTGGAGGCTCTGATATTACAGGCTCAATTTTGGCAGCTTCTGTTCAAGCTAGTCTGTATGAAAACTTTACAGATGTGGATTGTGTATATAGCGTAAATCCGAATGTTATAACTAATCCTTTAGAAATTGAAGAAATTACATACAGAGAAATGGGAGAACTTTCATATGCCGGTTTTTCTGTATTTCATCATGAAGCATTAATGCCTGTTGTTAAACTAGGTATCCCAGTTAACATTAAAAATACAAACAATCCTCATGCAGAGGGAACAAGAATCGTTTCAAACCGAAAAGAAAATCTTCGACCAGTTACAGGGATTTCAGCAGACTCGGGATTCTCCATTTTATATGTAAGAAAATATTTGATGAATAGAGAAATAGGAATTGGACGTAAATTACTTCAAATCTTAGAAGAAGAACAGATTTCATATGAACACACACCATCTGGATTGGATGATATTTCGGTTATTATTCGTACCCACCAATTATCACCTATGAAAGAAGAACGAATTATTAATCGTGTTTATAGAGAATTGCATGCAGATGATGTATACTTCCGCCACGGTTTTTCGATGATTGTTGTTGTGGGAGAAGGCATGAAAAATAATACTGGTTTAGCAGCACGAGCAACTGCAACTATTTCAAAAACAGGTGCGAATATCGAAATGATTAACCAAGGGTCGTCAGAAGTAAGTTTGTCATTTGGTGTCCAAGAAAAATTTGAAAATGTGATTTTGCAAGCATTATATAATGAGTTTTTTGCAGTTGTAGCTGTAAGATAAATATTGTAAACAAAACGCCTTTTAATTAAGGTGTTTTTTTATAGTCTCTTATTATGATATTGTTAATTTTTTATAGCATTCTTACTTGAACGAAAGGCGAAGGCCCCTGAGGAAAAGTATACTTCTGTAGCGAAACGGATGATACATCAACAGCATTGTTAAATAAAGTCTTGCTAAAAGAAAAAGTGAAATCTTTTATAATTTTAGAAAAAAATAATATATTAATAACAGCTTTAGTTTGCTTTTTTAATATGATTTCCTATAAATTTAGAATAGTAAGAAAAACAGGAGGTGAATTCTCTACGTTGAAAAAATGTATTTGACGTAGAGAGACCGTATTTGGACATTGAAATAGCCAGTAATTTAGTTCTGTTTGTTATTTTAATTGCGATGACAGGATTTTTTGTCGCAACTGAATTCGCAATTGTAAAAGTGAGGACAACGCGAATCGATCAGTTACTCACAGAGGGCAACAAAAAAGCGATAAAAGCGAAAAAAGTGCTAACACAACTAGATGAATATTTATCTGCTTGTCAGCTAGGTATTACAATTACAGCACTCGGCTTAGGGTGGATTGGCGAACCAGTAGCAGATAAACTATTGCATCCGCTTTTTGAAGCAATTGGCATAGAAGGAAGTACAGCAACATTGTTGTCCTTTATTGTTGCTTTCTCAGTTGTAACGTTTTTACATGTTGTAGTAGGTGAATTAGCACCGAAGACTTTTGCGATTCAACAAGCAGAGAAGATTACCTTGAATTTTTCAGGGATTTTAATACTTTTTCATAACATCATGTATCCAGTAATCAAATTATTAAATGGATCAGCGAGAGTTTTGACGAGTATTTTTGGCTTAAAAATGCAATCCGAAGGTGAAGAAGTTCATAGTGAGGAAGAATTACGTATGATTTTATCCGATAGCTATAAGAATGGTGAAATCAATCCTTCCGAATATAAATTAGTGAATCAAATTTTTGAGTTTGATGAACGGATTGCAAAGGAAATTATGGTGCCTCGGACTGAAATTGTAAGTTTTGATAAAGAAACAACATTAGATGAAGTTTTTGAGTTGATGAATTTGGAGCAATATACACGTTATCCAGTTACTGATGGCGATAAAGACCACGTAATAGGAATCGTTAATATGAAACAGCTTTTATCAGCGCTTATTATAGATGAAAAAAGCGGATCTGAAACAGTGCAGAATTATATACAACCAGTTATTCGTATTATTGAAACAGTCCCAATTAACAATCTACTCGTTAAATTTCAAAAAGAGAGAATTCATATGGCCATTCTACTTGATGAATACGGCGGCACATCAGGACTTGTAACGATTGAAGATATTATTGAAGAAATCGTTGGTGAAATTAGAGACGAGTTTGATGGTGATGAATTACCAGAGATTCAAAAAGTAGCCGAAGGCCATTTTAGTTTCGATGGTAAAGTATTGCTTAATCAAGTAAATGATATGTTGGGTGTACAAATTGATGAGGAAGCGATTGATACAATTGGTGGCTGGTTTATGTCACACCAAGATAATGCAAAAGAAGGCGATTTCTTTGAAGCAGACGGTTTTCAATTTATCGTAAATGAAGTGAATAAGCATCAAATCGTTAGAATTGAAGCAAAAAGGGTAGGGGCATAGAAAAAAGCTATTCAGTCATTCGACTGAGTAGCTTTTATATTTATAATTTAATTACATTTGCCGCTTGGGGACCGCGGTTTCCTTCGATAATATCGAAACTCACATTTTGTCCTTCATCTAAAGTACGAAAACCTTCTTCTTGAATGCCAGTGAAATGGACAAAAACGTCATCACCATTATTGTACTCAATAAAACCATAGCCTTTTTCGTTATCGAACCATTTTACTTTTCCGTGGTGCATTCGCGTTCCTCCCAATAACAAAATTCAAATTTTCACATTTATTACGCATTAGCGGCAAGTCCAGACATCCACTTCCACTTCAAGACCCTAGTGTGAGACAAGAAAGTAAGGAATCAACTGTCCGTAAAACCTGATTTGTTTACTAACACTTCATGGGAGAGAAGAAAATCCACACGGAGTGAAGTTTCACTTTATCCAATAATAAATGATGGATAAACTATACATTATTATATAAAAAATGTCAATTATTTGTCGATACTTAGCTCTAATTGCTGAATATTCTATTTTATAGTATGGTTAGGTTAGTAAGAGGGTGAGTATCAATTATAAAGCTTAAAGCTCATCTATAATTTTTGAAACGGAAAGAAGGAACCGCTGTGTCAAAAACTGCCCAACCTTTATCAGATTTGGAAATCGCGAGAAATGCAACAATGCGTCCAATAGCAGAAATTGCAGAAGTTGCAGGAATACCAGAAGATGCTCTAGAACTTTATGGGAAATACAAAGCTAAAATCGATGTTAGTAAACTATCGCAATATACACCAAATGCAAAAGTAGTTCTTGTTACTGCAACGAATCCAACACCAGCTGGAGAAGGAAAATCGACTGTAACTGTTGGGCTTGCAGATGCGTTACATAAGTTAGAACAAAATGTTATGGTCGCTCTGCGGGAACCTTCATTGGGACCTGTTATGGGGATAAAAGGTGGTGCCACAGGAGGTGGTTACGCACAAGTATTACCCATGGATGATATAAATCTTCATTTTACTGGCGATATACACGCAATTACAACTGCAAATAATGCACTATCAGCATTAATTGATAATCATATTCAACAAGGAAATATACTTAATATTGACCCACGCCGAATTATTTGGAAACGTGTATTAGATATGAACGATCGTGCTTTACGCCACATTGTAATTGGTCTAGGTGGTCCTGGACAAGGAACACCACGTGAAGATGGATTTGATATTACCGTTGCATCAGAAATCATGGCTATTTTCTGCTTGGCAACAGACTTTGAAGATCTGAAAAAAAGACTTTCCGATATTGTGATCGGCTATTCTTATGGCAAAGAACCTGTCTTTGTTCGTGATTTAGGTGTTGAAGGAGCGCTAACTCTTCTATTAAAAGATGCTTTCAAACCAAATCTAGTCCAAACAATTGAAGGCACTCCAGCCATTATTCATGGTGGTCCATTTGCGAACATTGCACATGGCTGTAACTCAATCCAAGCAACGAATACAGCACGCAAGCTTGCTGATATCGTTGTGACAGAAGCTGGATTTGGTGCTGATTTAGGTGCTGAAAAGTTCATGGATATTAAATCTGTTCAAGGAAACATTAAACCAGATGCGGTAGTAATCGTAGCAACAGTACGTGCATTAAAAATGCATGGCGGTGTAGATAAAACAGAACTAAAAAAAGAAAACGTTGAAGCTATTAAAAAAGGCATTACAAACCTTGGAAAACATATCGATACTGTTCGTCAGTTTGGTGTAGAGCCGATTATTGCTTTGAACCGTTTTATAACAGATACTGAAGCAGAAATTGAAGAAATTATGGAATGGTGTAATAATCAACACGTTAAAGTAGCTCGCACAAATGTCTGGGAAGAAGGCGGTGCAGGCGGTATAGAGCTTGCAAAGGCTGTGCTTGAAGTTGTGAATAAAGAAAATCACTTCAAACCAATTTATGATGTTACGGATTCAATTGAACTTAAAGTACGTTCAATTGTTCAAAAGGTTTATGGTGGCCAAGATGTGAAATTTACAGATAAGGCACGAAAACAAATAGCTGAAATTGAGAAATTTGGTTGGGATTCAATGCCAATCTGTATGGCAAAAACGCAATACTCATTGTCTGACCAACCTAAATTATTAGGTTGCCCTGAAGGATTTACCATTACAGTTCGTGAAATCATTCCAAAGCTTGGTGCTAAATTTATCGTTTGCCTAACAGGTGATATTATGACAATGCCTGGTCTCCCTAAAGTACCTGCTGCATTGAAAATGGATGTAGACGAAAATGGCAACGCAGTAGGATTATTCTAATAATCAACTAGAAGGACTATTTCCATTGCAAATTTTGTAGTGGAAATAGTCTTTTTTAGTGAATTCATTCTTAAATGCACAATGATCGTGTATTTCTCGGTATAATAGAACTATTGCAAGAAAAGGAGTAATTTAATTATGAATAAAGTGGAGCAATGCGAACAATTTGTAAAATCCATTTATGAACAATTTGACGCTAGTCATGATTTTCAACACATTGAACGTGTCATGATGAACGCAAAAGCAATTTTAAAAACAGAACTATCAGCTAATGAAGAATTGGTCCAATTAGCTGTTCTATTACATGATGTAAGTGATCCAAAATATACAACTGGAAAAGAAAATGAAATAACAATTTTAAATCAACTGGAGTTAACACAAGAACAGGTTAAACAAATCCAAGAAATAATTGCTTCTGTATCATTCCGCGGTGGTAATGAGCTTGAGGCAAAATCACTAGAAGCAAAAATTGTAAGAGATGCGGACAGACTGGATGCAATTGGTGCAGTAGGGATTGCAAGAACTTTCGCATTTGGTGGAGCGAAAGGACGTAAATTGTATGATGTGAAGGAAGAATCACGTCAGCAAATGACAGAAGAGGAATATCGCAAAAAAGAAACGGCATCTGTTACACATTTTTATGAAAAGCTTCTATTGTTAAAAGATTTAATGATTACAGCTAAAGGAAAGCAAATGGCTGAAGAACGCCATCAATTTATGGTAGACTTTTTACAACAACTGAAGTTAGAAAGAGAAGGGAAATTATGAGTCATTTAATCGTTTCAAATTGTACAAAAACAGTGGGCGATAAAACGCTATTTGAAAATATAGAGTTTACGATCGTTGAAGGAGAAAGAGCCGGTCTAATCGGTATTAATGGTACTGGTAAGTCTACTCTAATGGCAATTTTAGCTGGCGAACTTGAAGCAGACACGATTGATTTAGATCGTCCCAATAAATATCGTGTAGCTTATTTACCACAAAATCCTGAATTTCCGCCTGGGGAAACCGTACTACAAGCTGTCTTTGCTGGGGATTCTCCAATTTTAAAGCTAAATCGTCAATACGAAGAAACAGTGATTGCACTTAGCCACAATCCAGAATCTACTACCTTACAGGAACAGCTTTTCCGTTTGCAACAACAGATGGATCAACAACAAGCATGGGATGTCAATGCCTTAGCTAAAACAGCTTTAACAAAGCTTGGCATTGAAATGTTTGAAGAACAAGTTGTCAATCTTTCAGGTGGGCAACAAAAAAGAGTTGCTTTAGCAAAGGTTTTAATTGAACCGGCAGATTTATATTTACTAGACGAACCTACCAACCATCTGGATGTTCAATCAACTGAATGGTTACAAGATATGGTTTTACGTTTAAAAGGAGCAGTTATTTTCATCACGCATGATCGCTACTTCCTAGATGCAGTTTCAACACATATCTATGAAATTGCAGATCAAACATTGTACAAACATAACGGCAATTATGCTGCATATTTAGAAGCAAAAGCCATACGACAAGAAATGGCCGTAGCAACTCAAGCAAAAATGCGGAACCGTTATCGATCAGAGTTAAAATGGATTAGACGCGGTGCTCAAGCTAGATCAACGAAACAAAAGGCACGGATCCAACGTTTTGAAGAGCTTTCCGAAAATCTAGAACATAAATCAGATGATACGAACCTTGAACTGGGACTTGCTACTTCTAGATTAGGAAAAAAGGTAATTGAGGCCAATGATATATCAAAGTGCTATCAAGATAAAAACCTTATTGAACATTTCTCTTTCCTTTTACAACAAGGAGATCGAATTGGGATCATTGGTGCGAATGGTGCGGGGAAAAGTACATTATTAAACATACTTGCTGGCAATATTATTCCAGATCAAGGTGTAATTGAAGTAGGTTCAACTGTTCGGATTGCACATTTTACCCAACACCTTCCTGAGATGAATGCAAATCAGCGGATGATTGAATACATTCGTGAAACAGCAAATGATATTGAAGATGCTACAGGGGAGCATCATTCAGCTGCTTCTATGTTAGAACGCTTTTTATTCCCATTACATACTCATGGGACACCAATTGGTAAATTATCAGGTGGAGAAAGAAAACGACTGCATTTACTAAAACTCTTAATGGAACAACCAAATGTGTTATTGCTGGATGAACCGACAAATGATTTAGATATCGAAACGCTTTCAGTTTTAGAAGATTTCATCGAACAATTCCCTGGGGTTGTTGTGACCATTTCACATGATCGTTTCTTTTTGGACCGTATTGCAAAGAAACTATGGGTATTAGATGGTCATGGTGGCATTAAAGAAAGCTTAGAAATTTATAGTGATTACCTTGCAAAACAATCACAAATTCAAACCTTACCTCATGTAAAAGAAGAGAAAGTAGAAAAAGTAAAAGAACCAAAACTAAAAACGCAAAAGAAAAAATTATCATTTAAAGAACAGAAAGAATGGGAGACCATTGAAAAGGAGATTGCCAAAGTAGAAGAAGATATAATGGCTGCTGAAGAAGGTATTTCAGGAGCGGGTTCAGACTTTACCTTGTTGCAGAACTTGACCGCTGAATTAGAAGAATTAAATGCTAAATATGAACAGCTTATTGAACGATGGGAATACTTACAAGATATCGTGAATGGTTAAAGATAGGGAGGAAACATAATGAAAATAGTTACAATTGAACCAACTCCAAGTCCAAATACGATGAAAGTAATACTTGATCAGGAGTTACCGTTTGGTACTGCAAATAATTATAATGATAAAAACAAAGAAGATGCACCAAAAGAAATTCAAGAAATTTTAACCATTGAAGGCGTCAAAGGTGTCTATCATGTTGCAGATTTTCTAGCAGTTGAACGAATTTCTAAATACGATTGGGAAAATATCTTAGCAGCTGTACGTAATGCATTTGGTGAACAAAATGAAACAACATCGAGTGAAAAAGTAGATGAACATTATGGAGAAGTGTATGTTCATGTTCAAATGTTCAAAGGCATTCCACTTCAAGTGAAAGTTTTTGATAGTCTGTCTGAACAACGTTTTGGCCTAGCAAAACGCTTTATCGATGCTTTTAATCAAGCGATGCAAGCAGATGAAAATTATATTTTACAACGTAAATGGGTCGACTATGGTGTTCGATATGGAGGAAAAGAGGATATTGGCCAAAGTATGGTCGATGAATTAGAAGCAGCATTCCCAGAAAGTCGTATAGTAGAACTGATTAATGCGAGCCATGATCAAAGAGTTACTGTTGCACAAAAGAAACGAAAAATCACACTGCAAGAATTTGATGTGGATGATTGGGAAACTCGTTTCCAATTACTTGATCAAATGGCTGATCCAGGAGTAGACGATCTACCTTTACTCCAAAAAGCATTATTAGATGAAAAAACGTCCGTAAGACGACTTGCAACAGTCTACCTTGGTATGATTGAAGATAAAATGGTTGTTCCAATTTTAGTCCGAGCATTACAAGACAAAAGTGCTTCTGTTCGCCGTACTGCAGGTGACTGCATCAGTGATTTAGGTTTTGTAGAATTTGAACCAGCTATGATGGAAGCATTAAAAGATCGTAACAAACTTGTCCGTTGGCGTGCAGCGATGTTCTTATATGAAACAGGTACTGAGGCTTGTTTAGATGCGCTAGAAGGAGCAAGTAATGATCCTGAATTTGAAGTGAAATTACAAGTGAAAATGGCGATTGTTCGTATTTCACAAGGACAAGAAGCTATGGGCTCAGTTTGGAAACAAATGACTGAAGCGCGTACAGTAACTAGAGAGCAAAAATAGCATTTGTAAAAAAAACTCAGAAAGAGTAAGGGAAAATGAATTATTCCTTACTCTTTTTTCTATTATAAGAAAAGGATAAATATCCTTTTTATTATTGACATTAAGAAGAAAGAATCAATATAATATGTAATATAGTAAGTCTATAGTTATATATAATACTGAGGGAGATTTATTAAAATAGGCATAGATGGAGTTAGGAGAGTTGTAATGATTTGTGGTAAATGTAATTGTGAAAAGAAAAATATCCATATTTCAAATAGCTATCAAACGAACAATGGGGTTGTCAATGTTAGTAACATTCCAGCATTAATATGTGATTGTGAAACAACTGTCCCACAATTTGTTTTAATAGAGATTCAAACGTATTTTGAAAAAAGCCATGAAGCGGGAATTCATCAAATTCAATTTGAGGATATCTAATTTCAATACATAGGTAAAAGGGGGGCTTATAGTTAATGATGACTTTTAGGTGCTCTTTTCAATAAAAGGGTGATGCTCTTGTTAGAATGAAGATGGCCTAAGTCCACACATCCTGTGTCCCCTCACAAGCTCTACAAAACCCTAATAATTAGTGGTCTTTCAGCTTTCGAATGAGGGGGTGGAATGCGTAACTGGATAAATACAAACATCTTAAGAATGAATCATATTTTCTCCTCGGCGGCGTCCCATAGCTGAATACATAGCATAACTAGAGTAAAAGGATGCAACACTCATTATCCCTAATAACCACCGGATTTCAATACTATAAATCGGTGCAATAATTCCTGCAGCCAATAAAACAATACCTAATACCAAAAGAAAAATAGCCGTGTTAAGATCCTTCATTCACAACATCTCCTTATGCTTTTGTCCCACTATTATTTCTACATTTATAAATCTTAAACCTTCTTTTTGTCTGAATTTTTACACAATTAAATATAAAAAAGAATAAATTAAATAATTGTAAAGTGTTTTTTTGTTTTTTTTACATCAAACATTTGAAAATGTGTCTATTTTATGACTATAATTATAGCAATCCAATCAGAAATGGTTGCGGTTTTCGATAATAATACATAAAGGTCGAGAAACAAGCAACCTTGGAGAAGATATTACTTCAGGGAGGTTTTGAAAATGGTATGTATTAATTTAGTTCCTCATGATGTAAATTACGCAGAAGAAATTTCTAAAATGACGAGTATTCCAGAAGTTCGAAAGGCACTTGGAATGTCAGATGCACAATGTTCGGTTGCAGGAACAAGAGATTTTATTAGACTAATGCAATTAGAAGAACGACTAGGCCAACAACTTTCCCGAATGATTTTCAATGAAAAAAATCAATTGATCGGTGTTATTACATTAAAAGGTATAGACGAAGAACAAAAACTATGCCATATAGGTACATGGTTAGGGCGCCCTTATTGGGGAAAAGGATATAATCAATTGGCCAAAGTAGAAATATTAAAGATTGCTTTTGAAAGATTACATTTAAACTATGTTTTTGCAGGAGCACGTTTAGAAAACATTCGTTCACAAAAAGCTCAAGCAAAACTCCCATATATAACTTTACATGTAGAACGTCAATTTTATACTGAATGGAAAAAATTAGAACAACAAGAACGCACACCTTGTATGCTTAATGTTGTACGAAAAGAAGATTTTTTAAATTGGTATTATCAAGATGTTGTTGCGGGTTAGGCCGATTCTCTAAGTGGAATCGGTTTTTATTTTTACACAAATTAATCTGAAAATATATGGTAAAATAATAGTATATATTACTGATTCGTGTAAATTTATGGGAGGATTCAATGAAATTGAAAAAGAGTATTATTTTTGTTGCAATGATTGTGCTATTAATAGTCGGTATATTTGCATTCAATAGTTATAAAAAAGCATCAAAATTAAATGATGCTACTCTTACAATTAGAGATTTGAAACAACAAAATTTTTTAAAGAAGCAAGAAGCAGTTCTTTATGCCTCATCTACAACTGAGGTTTTACAAAAAGGAAAGGGCGATAGCCTGGTGATTTTTATCGACCACCAGGGAAATGCACGTGGGCTAAAATTATCGGGTTTAGAAGACGGTAGTACATATTTCAATACCGATGAGCTTTTAATAGAAGAATCCAATCGACTAATGCTACTTGGAGATAAGTTGAATATTTATGATATACCTTCCGAAGAATTACGGGGAATACAAACAGGGTATCTTTCTAAAACAAAACAATTTTATAGTCTTTACAATACAGGCTTTAGTACAAAACATGACTATAAAACGGTAATTCGTTTTGGGGAAGAAGGAGACTTCCATATTTCACAAGTTCCACATTTCGTATCATCTGTCGGGCAATTATCAGATCGAATCATTGTGTTGACGCAAGATTTAATAACTGGTGAGTTTGCTTTACAGGAAGTACAACTTAAAAAGGAAGCAAAGACTAAAAAATTACTAGATCTACCTTTAGAAAATGCAGCGGATTTAGATGCTTTAACACCTGTAGTAGCAGATAAACACAATTTCTATTTCGTCATGTCAAATTATCAAGCAGAAAATCGGGAAGATTTAGAATTGGTGATTGTAAACCGTGAAACAAATAAAGTAAAGACGAAATCTTTCATTAAATATCGCGCTGAAGATCAGGTTACAAATGCTTTACCATATAATTTTAATCACTCAGCTTATGTAAACGATGGTCATTTCTATTATGTAAATGGATTAGGTGAGGTTTTTGAATATAGGGATGCAACTGAGAAAACTCAAAAGATATTGCAGTTACAGCATGAAAAAAAGGGGAATAGAAGATTTGAACAAATAACTTTTAACAACAATCAGATATATTATATGTACTCAAACGAAGATAGGGAGTTTTTCTTAGAGACATATGATTTACAATCCAAGAAAAAGATAAAAGTACAAGAGATTAAAAATCTCGAATCCATTTTACCAATGGATGATAAGAATTACTTTTTAACCAGTCTAGAAATTCTATAATGTGAGCTAAATATCGGCCTAGCGATTTCTACTCTGGCTAGGTCAGTTTTTTTTATATATTTGAGTCAATTTCATAAATGCTTTTCTAACCCAAAAAACGAATGTTATCTAAATATAAAACCCAATAATTCGGATTATACTCCAAATATACTATATGCTTAAAATGCCGCTCCAGATGGCGCTTTCGTGCTAAGCGATCGTTGAGCCTCCTCGGGGCAACAGGATGTTGGTCACGGAGTCGTTGCCACAGGACGTGGCGTTCTTAGACTCCGTTCCTTAATCGTCCTGCGGGGTCTCACCTGTCTCGCTTTCCCGCAGGACTATGAATGGACCTCTCTGAATCAACATCGCACGAAGGAAATGCGAATGCATTTTCGAGGACTCGCCATCTTCCGCTACTAGACAATATTCTAATAGAAATAGCACAAACAATTCCCTCATTTAATGTTCGCGTTTTATATCAAACCTTCGAATTATGAAATTGATTCATTTAAATTTATTTGCTGAATTATTTTATTCTATCTTTTGTTCATAATCATAGAACAGTGTTCATGAATCTGTCATTTGTAACTTTACTTTTATAAAGGATTTTGTATGCATTTGTCTAATTCTATTAGCGTAAGTTATTTTGATGGAGGGATGACAAAATGACAAAGAAAATTTTAATATTAACCGGGGACGCAGTTGAGGCTTTGGAAGTGTATTATCCATATTATCGCTGTCTAGAAGAAGGCTTTGTTGTAACGATCGCTGCTCCAAGTGTGAAAAAAATCCAAACAGTTATTCATGATTTTATCGATGGTGTAGATACGTATACAGAAAAACCTGGATATGGATTGGAAGCAAATGCTAGTTTCGAAGAAATTAATCCAGAAGAGTATGATGGGTTGATTATACCAGGTGGTCGTGCACCAGAGTATATTCGCCTAAATGAATATATACCAGGTATTGTGAGTCATTTCTTTGAAGCAGATAAGCCAATCGCAGCGATTTGCCATGCAGCGCAAATCTTTGCAGTAATTCCAGATGTCATAAAAGGACGTAAGCTTACTGCTTATATTGCTTGTAAACCAGAAGTACAAGTTGCAGGTGGAACCTACATTGAAGAGAATCTTCATACAGAAGGAAATCTTGTAAGTGGTCATGCATGGCCAGACTTACCAGGCTTAATGAAAGAATTTTTGAAAAAATTATAGAGTTGATGCCCTGATTGATTATTGCAATCAGGGCATTAAATTTAGGTAAAATAGTATATAAATACATAATTTTACTGAAATCCTAATAATGCAACAATTGTCAATTTACATGGAATGGGAAATACAGGGTTAACGTTTGGAGAGTTGTCTAAGTTTTCTTGATGGTTACCATATAGTAGCCTTTGATTTACCATGCCACGGACATGCTGAAAAATGTAAAAAGAATTCAGGTCAACTCCCTTCGAGATTTATATGTTGAGAATTTGGTACCGAATCTCAGGAACTATAAGCAATCGAGCGAAAAACAGAGATCAGAATATCATTTAGGAGTAATCAATTGAAGTATTTAATTTTGTATAGACAATGCAATACTAATAATCGGTAATTTATGAATGATAAGAATTTAATCTCTATTATGTAAATTTTCTAACTTTGATAAAAGACAATTTAGTTTCATTTTACGTATAGACAATTCTTTTTCTGCACTTTCTATTTTCCTTATACTTCCATATATTCTATCTTGAATATCTTGAAGTAAACTAGGTGAATGAAATCCAGCAGATCGCTTTATGTGAAATATAGTTTGAATTTCTCTAATAGTAAGGCCTAATGATTCCATTTCTTTAATGATATAAAAGTCATACATATCTTTTTCAGTATAAACTCGCTTATCACCTTTCGTTAATGGATCTATTAAGTTGAGTTCTTCATAATATCGGATTGTATCCTTTGTAGATTGAATCTTTTCCAAAAATTCTCCTATTTTCATTTTTTCTTCTTCCTCACTTTGAATAATAGTAGATTCCATTAAAATTTATCATTTAGATTAAACATGAATGGTTGATAGTTTATTAGTATTTTAAAAAATAAGTAGAGTATTAATTTAATCTTTTCGTATTTATCAAAGTTATTGCCAACTAATTTCAACAAGGGACTTATTAATTAATTTATGTAAGTTAATAAAAATGAATTTAAATATCTGAATATTCTAAAAATGCAAAACGCATAAAATTATAATCTATTAACTTTTTGTCTAAAAATTTTTTCATTGGATAGTCATGTATATCTGAAACTTTAATTTACGCATTCTGACATTAATAATTTTAACACTAAAGATAAAAAACACCCAAGTAATAATATACCAAATAAAGTGTTCATTTTACAATTCAGAATATTTGAAAACTATATTATTTAAACAATAAAGGATATGAACAAATTTTAGTTGAATAGTACTCTAATTTAATTTAGAAAATACCTATAAAGGAACATTTGTTCCTATTATTACATAACAGGTATTGCTTTGGCAAATGTGAGTCAAGATTCAGTGTTCACTCTTATGGGAAACGCTTAAAAATGCCCGCAATTTTAAATACAAAATTTATTTTAATTAGTTGTAACTTTTTCCAATCCTCAAACGATTAATATATGAAAATGGAACGGAGGAGCGTGAGATTTTGCTTGATTTCGAGCATTTAGATGATCGGATTACTGATATTTATCATCAATATTATTTAGACGTCTATCGATTTTTGATTTGCTTTTCAGGCAATCAAAGTGAAGCGGAAGACATGACGCAAGAGGTTTTCATCCGTGTTTTGAATAATTTATCTAATCTACACAAAGTAAATAATTTAAAGACATGGATATTTTCCATCGCCAAACATGTTTCTATTGATCATTATAGAAAGAAACGATTAATTGGACTTTTTACGGATGGATTTTTCACGCAGATCATATCAGCAGATAGAGAACCGAGTGAAGTAATGGAACAGCTTGAAATGAAAAATTCTGTTCATGAAGCTATTTCAAAACTAAAACCCCATTTTCGTTCAGTTGTGATATTAAGGGGGATAAATGAATTTTCGATAAAGGAAACAGCTGAAATTCTTCAATGCAGTGAGTCAAAAGTAAAGGTTGATTATCACCGAGCTCTAAAAGAACTTAAAAAGAAGTTAAATATTGAAATGGAGGAGGTAATTCAAAATGCAAAATGATAAGGAAATATTTGACCTTATAAAAAAGACGTACCCTCTGACACCAAACAAAGATTTTGTTCAATCTACAGAAGAAAAGCTTAGAAAAGCAGCTAGAAAATTGAATCGAAAAAAAGTTTATAAAAAGTTGTCTATTGTATCCAGTGGACTACTATTATGTGTGGTCGTTATTATTTCAATATTAACTTATACTGGTAACCAATCCTTAGATCAAACGGCTACTTCTTCATTCAATACTACCTCTTCGTCTATTACTAATAAACGTGATCCTGTTATTTTAATTCATCATACTCATAATTATGAATCATTTAAATCTAAGACCAAAATTGAAAATCTGTATGATGAAAAACAGAATATTACTTTAGTGGGGAAAAGGTTAAGTGAGAAATTAGAAGAAAAAAGAATTCCAAACATCCAAGACACGAGCAATATTTTTGAAATATTAAAGAAAAAAGAATTACATTTTGGAAGTTCATATTCGGTTTCAAGAGGTATATTAGAAGATATTATAAATAAGAACAAAAGTATTGAAATGGTACTCGATATCCATAGAGATTCAGCCGAACGTAATACAACAACTATAAAGAGGAAGGGCAAAAACTATGCACGAATTATATTTGTTGTATCTCATTCAAGCGATAATTACAAAGAAACTAAAAGGTTTGCCCAAAAGCTTCATAATATTTTGGAATCAAAGTATCCTGGATTATCAAGAGGTATAGTGGTAAAAGACAATGGTACAAGGCAAAGTACGTATAATCTAGATCTTATGGATCAATCGGTTCTTGTAGAAATTGGTGGGGCTGAAAATACTCTAGAAGAAGAATATAGAACTGTCGATTTATTTGTAGAGGTGATTGAAGAAATAATGAAAGAAAAAAATATTAGGTAAAATATAAGTGAATCAATTTCATAATTCAAAGATTTGATAAAAACACGAAAATTAATTGGGGTCATAATTGGGGTCATTGTTATATGCAATATCTATTAGAAAATTGTCTGTGAAGCGGAAGATGGCGAGTCCTCGAAAATGCATTCGCATTTACTTCGTGCGATGCTAATTCAGTGAAGTTCATTCAATGTCCTGCGGGAAAACGAGACAGGTGAGACCCCGCAGTGAAGCAAAAATTCTTTTTGTCCCACAAAAAGAATTTTCTGCGACGAAGCTAGCGAAGCGATGCAGGAGCACAATGTTTTAGCTTCCGAGGAGGCTTACCGCTCGCCCGCGGAAAGCGCCATCTGGAGCGGTATACTAAGTAAATACTGTGAATGATATATTATCCGAATTATTGAGTTGTTTATTTAAAAAATATCCGTATTTTTTACCTAGAAAAGAATTTATGAAATTGGCTCAAGTAGTGATTATTTTACTTGTTTACGAGTTATCATTTTACAAATGAAATAGTATCCTGTAAGATTAATATAAATCAAATATTTGAACGTAACACATGGAGGAGTCAGTCAATCTGGCACCGCCATGTGTTTTTTTGTGTAAAAAGCGCCAGCGCTGGGTAAATTTTATAAAGAGGAGGCAATAATTTGTTTATTCTTCAAATTGTAATCATTTTATTCGCAACGAAAATTGCGGGACATATAAGTGTAAGGCTTGGTCAACCATCCGTTCTAGGGAAAATTATTGTTGGTATTATTTTAGGACCAGCATTACTGGGCTGGGTACAAGATACGGAAGTACTAAAGGCTTTTAGTAATATTGGTGTGCTACTTTTAATGTTTTTAGCAGGCCTTGAAACAAATTTGGAAGACTTAAACCGTAATAAAAAAGCAGCGTTGCTAGTTGCAGTTGGTGGCATTATTGTGCCAATTATTTTGGGATACGTTGGATCTGTTTATATTGGTTTGTCTACAGCAGAAGCTATTTTCATTGGATTATTATTATCCGCAACATCTGTCAGCATTTCAGTACAAACATTACGAGAATTAGGCTGGCTAGATAGTAAAGAAGGTGCAACTTTACTTGGAGCGGCTGTATTGGATGACATTATCGTAGTCGTACTATTAGCTATTGCGATGAGCTTCTTCGGTGGTTCTGATGTGAGCATTTCGTTATTAATTGTGAAGAAAATTCTATTCTTTGTAGTTATTATTTTAGCTTCGAAATGGTTAGTACCGAAATTCTTGCAAATTTTTGCGAAGCTTAAAGTAACTGAAACATTGATAAGTGGTGCATTAATCATTTGTTTTGGATTTGCTTATTTTGCAGAGTATTTTGGAATCGCAGGGATCATTGGTTCCTTCGTTGCTGGGATTGCCATTTCTCAAACAAATTTCAAAAAGAATATTGAGAGTAAGGTTGAACCAATTGCTTATGGTATTTTCGTTCCTATATTCTTTGTTAGTATTGGGTTATCAGTATCATTTAAAGGAATAGGGGATCAGTTAGGACTTATTCTTGTCTTCTCACTTATTGCAATCCTTTCAAAATTCATTGGATCTGGGTTAGGAGCTCGGTTATCAGGATTTAATACGCAATCATCAATGGGGATTGGAGCTGGTATGATTTCTCGCGGAGAAGTGGCTCTAATCATTGCTGCTACGGGATTGGACAATAAATTATTACCAGTAGAATACTATACACCAATGATAATTGTCGTCGTAATAACAACCATTGTGACACCACCTCTATTGAAAATGATTTTTGGAAAGGCTACAGCTAAACAATAAAATATTTAGTTATAATATAAAAATAGAGCTATTCCTAGGTAACATTTTGCTACTTTGGAATAGTTCTTTTCAATTTAAAAGTGAATTTTTTATATATGCAATAGAATTCACATATTTAACATCCTACTTCTGAATAAAACCTATTATTTTCCCATATATGTGTATAGTCAGGATATGGGGGGATTGTATGTATTATGTAGGAATTGTCGGTTTTATGGCAACAGCAGTAGGCTTTGGTCTCGGTGGAGTACTGGCCATATTTTTTAAAAAACTTCAGCATAAAGTTTCAACAATAAATGCTCTATGTACAGGCTTAATTCTAGGATTAGTTTGTTTAGAGATTGCACCTGAAAGTATATATCTTGGTGGGAAGGTTGTATTTACAATCGGATTCCTATTAGGTGTTTTATGTTTTTTTCAAATACATGAAGTATCACATAAATTTACTCCTTCCACGGAAAATCTACAGAAGGATCGATTTATTCAAACCGGATTTCTATTAGCTATAAGCATTACAATTCATAATTTCCCATTAGGTATAGCTTTTGGATCTAGCCAAAATCTCGGAATAAGCAAGCCGATACTTCAAGCACTCATTTTACATAATATTCCTGAAGGGATTGCGATGTTTATTCCATTATTTCTAGCAGGTCTTAGATTCAAAATGTTCTTGTTAATCACAACCATTGTATCTTTACCAGTGGCTGTAGGATCAATAGTCGGAAGTGTGATTGGAATGAAATACCCTCTATTATGGTCATTTATTATTAGTTTTGCCCTGGGCATTATCGTAATCGTGACCATTAAAGAAATTTTCATTGAAGCCGTAAAGCATTCTTCATTTGTACATGCTATGCTCTTTGTGGGGGTAGGTATCTTCATAATATGGGGGTATATGACGTTTATTTAATATGATGCTTGTGATGAAATATTCATGATATTTAGTAATATTTTTTATATTGCGATGGGGTGGTTAATTGTCATCGCATATCAGCCGCTTGTTGATCATATCCCTTAAAAAGGCTTTTTGACATTACTGTCAGGCGGACTTTTCTATACAGCCGGAACGTATTTCTATCAAAATAATAAGATACCTTATAATAATGCAATTTGGTACTTATTTGTATTAGATGGAAGTGCTGCGATCTATATGTGCATGTTGAATTATTTGTAAAAGTTAATAATTGTCGAGATGTTGCGGAATGCATTAAGAATATAAGTCGTGACCAATTAATTTGGTGCGGGCTTTCGTCATTTTTGCTACAATAGGCTTATAAATGTAAAAATTCCAAAAATTAAAAATCAGCTGAAGTGGAGTGATTTTTATTACAAGGATCAAACTTTATTTTGAGAAAATGCTGTTGAAGCAACAATTATATACTGACAAGCTTCAGCTATTCGGTTATATGCTTTTTGTTGAGGCATTTTTAGCTATTGGAGATTTTAGTCTCTTTCTAGCTTTTCCTGAGCTATTTTTGGTACTGATACTCTTAAATGTGGTACTTATTTGCAAAAATAAATGGTGGTCTAAATTAGACAAATTTATCGTCACACATAAACGAGTTCTAACAGTAGTGTTATGCCTATATTCGTTAACAATCTGTTTGCATACTTTCGTTTGGTTTTCACCGTATTAATGCATCGAATTTTTTTGAAAAGTTCATATTCACAAGGAGACTTTTTATGGAAAATAGTAGAACAGCTTTAAAACGAAGAAAAAACAGAAACAAGGCTTTAAAATGGATAGTAGCATCAAGTATAGTATTACTTTTAGTAGGCATAAGCTATGGGGCATTTGCTTATTTTAAAGTGAAAAGTGCTTTGGATAATTCAAAAGTTAGTTTAGAACGAGAAAATAATCGCTCTGAACTTAGACATGAAGATGTTACTTTTAGTAAGGATCCAATTTCTATTTTGTTACTAGGAATTGAAGATTACTCTAGTAAGAAAAAAGATGGCAGAGCAGATACTCAAATAGTTATGACATTAGATCCTAATACAAAAAAGATTAATATGGTTACCATTCCAAGGGATACTAGAGTAAATATTGATAATGCAGGAGAATACACGGGTATACATAAAATAAACTCTGCTTATACCTATGGAGATATAACGGGTTATGGAGCAGCTAAACTTCAAGTAGAAACCATTGAAAAATTATTGAATATTCCAATTGATCATTTTATTGCTGTTAACTTTGAAGCATTTCGCGATATTGTAGACGCACTTGGAGGCGTAACTATTGATATCAAAGAAGGATTCTGGGAACAAAATATATACAATAAGAAAAAAATTAATTTCAAAAAGGGACAAGCTCATTTATCTGGAGAAGAAGCACTTGCTTTTGTAAGGATGAGAAAAAGAGACGTTGCAGTTACTTATACTCGTGATGAGAGACAAAGACAATTTTTGGAGGCAACAATTGATCAAGCAATGACTGCTGGCACCATTTTTAAAGTAGGGCAATTGTCAGATATACTAGGAAAAAATATTGAAACAGATTTATCGATGAATGATCTATATGCATTACAAAAGCAATACTCAAAACTAAAAAGCCTTTCAATCAATACAATCGAAATAAAAGGCGCTGATCAAAGAGTTGATACAATTGACTATTATATTCCAGAGAAGAAAAGTTTATATAAAGTAAGTAAGACTTTACGAAGTGTTCTCAAGTTAGATAAAAGTAAGTTTGTAACAAATGCAGATATTGTTCAATAAGTACCCAAGAATTCAGTTTTTAAAAGTTATAAAGTTAAATAGGTAGTAATGTAAATCAAAAGGCCTTTGCCCCTTTTTCATTCATTGGGGAAGGCCTTTTATATTTTTATGTTTTATGGGTGGTTTATCAAGTAATAAAAGACTCACATTTTTTGAGAACGCTTCAGCTAGTCTTGCTTTTAATTTTTAGCCGCCATTTTTTCCAATAACCCCAATGATTTCTGCTACTTGAATGGAAGCATTAATGTTTTCAAATAACAGTTGATCTTGAAATTGAAAGCTAATATTATCGAGTTTTACAAGTTCCTGCATATAAGGTATCCCTCTCTTTAAAGGGAGAATAAAAAAATCCTCCCAAGTTAATTTGGAAGGATTAGTCTCATTTTTTGGTAACATAAATAAGCCATTTAAATAAATAGCTCAACTTGTTTATAGAAAATGGGCAGACTTCTCCTGTTTTTTAGAAATTGAAATAAAGGAATTTCAATAGTTAAAAATAAGATTAATTAATCATCGCCCTCCCATCGTCCCTGCTATTATGAATGTCACCATTATCCCATCATTTTACCAATTACCAAAAGAAAAAGATAAAATGCTTTGTCAAATTGGAAAGTACTAGAATAATATGTTTAGAAGCAATAACTTTCATATCAAAATATACAGTCTAGACGTAATACTTTTGTCTAGGCTGTTTTTTAATTGGACTTTGTACCATATATTACTTGTCCAAATTAGAGATTTTGGCCTTATAGTTATTATTATAGTAAACATAAAAATTAAATTCGTTTATTAATAGATAATCGCAATTGAAGGGAGAAAAGTAGATGAAAAGATTTCTTGCTGTTTTACTAGGAATCTTAATCTGTCTAGGGGGAGCTGGATATTGGCATTATAATGTATATGCTAATGACAACGTTCCAGCGATAACAACTGAACAACAATTAAAACAAGAAGTTTTAAAGAATTTGGATCAAGGGAAACTGGAGTTTACAATTCCAACGAAGCTTCCAATATACAAATCAAAAGAAGCAGAAAAAATGTTCAAGGATGTTATTAACGAAATAAGTTCTACCGGGAATTATGGATTCGGTAACCTCACTGGTTATTCATATTATATTTCTTCTAATATGGGATTTATCCAAATAAAAGTAGAAGCCTATTATTTAACTACACAAAAACAAGAACAAGAGATTAATAATAAGGTAAAAGAAATTGTAAAAAATAATCATTTGAAACAAATGACGGATTTTGAAAAAGTTTATTTTGTCAATAAATATTTGGCACAACATATTGCATATAGTTCTGATGCAACAGATGGGGGACATTCTGCATATGCAGCCTTATTTGATCACAAAGCTGTATGTCAAGGATATGCATTATCTGCTTACCGATTGTTGACTGAAGCAGGTGTTGACACAAGATATATTACCGGGCAAGTTCACGGAGAAAACCATGCGTGGAATAAGGTTAAAGTAGATGGGAAATGGTACAATCTAGATATTACTTGGAATGATCCAATGCCTGACCGTGGGGATCGTTATCGATTAAATTATTTCCTAATTACTGACCAACAATTAGCCAAAGACCATACATGGAACTATCGTTCTGAAAATCCAGCAACAAGTAAGAAATATGAATTCTTAATGAATGCGCAAGCCTTCACAATTGATAAAAACTCAATTTACTATACTATGCCAAATGATTCGCATTTCTATAAATGGAATATGAAAACTAATAAGAAAACTGTATTATTCCAAAACTATATTCCGCTTAAAAGTATTCAAGCTCATGGTAATTGGCTTACTTTAGAAGATTTTAACGGAGCTTCTGCAAAAGTTAAAACAGATGGTACAAATTATACAGGATTTACAGAAACTGCTGTAAATAATTGGGCGAACTCTGTAAAAAATTGAATAACTCGAATGACCGCAGCTATTTTAAGTTAAAATGCCTTCAGACATTAATTTGTCTGGAGGTTTTTTTGCTATCAAGATGTTGAAATGGTTAAAGAAATTCTATTTGAGTCAATTTCATAATGCAAAATTCAGATGAAATATCCGAACATTTAATGAACTTTACTTTTTATTATAGTGGAGCGGAAGATGGCGACTCCTACGGGAAAAGCTTGAGCTGAAAGCCCCGCAGGAGCGAAGTGACGAGGAGATTGAAGCCAAGCCCGTGGAAAGCGCCGTCTGGAGCGGAACACCTAAATCTGAATATTCGACCTTTAATTTATTTTAAATGCTCGTACTTTCAAACCGAAAACCTATATATGAAATAGATTCTAACAATAATACTTCGATTATCTTTTGATATAGTGGATAATGGAAATACAATAGAAAGGGTGATCGGAGTAAATGATAAAATTCGAAAATGTATCAAAAAGCTATAAAGACGGAACATTGGCTGTTAATTCTTTAAATCTTGAGATTCAAAAAGGAGAATTTTTTGTAATCATTGGCCCTAGTGGATGCGGTAAAACTACAACGCTTAAAATGATTAATCGTCTAATCCCATTATCTGATGGGACAATCTCTATAAATGGCAAAAAAATAAGTGAATATGACATCAATGAGTTAAGATGGAATATTGGCTACGTCTTGCAGCAGATTGCTCTTTTTCCACATATGACAATAGAAGAAAATATTTCAATTGTTCCAGAGCTAAAAAAATGGAATCGTGAGAAAACGCAGCAGAGAGCAAAAGAGCTTTTAGATATGGTTGGCCTAGAACCAGATACATATCTAAATCGTACACCAAGCGAACTATCTGGAGGACAACAACAGAGAATAGGTGTCATCCGTGCGTTAGCCGCAGATCCTGATATTGTTTTAATGGATGAGCCATTTAGTGCACTTGATCCGATTAGTCGTGAAAAACTTCAAGATGATCTGCTAAAGCTTCAAAAGAATTTAAAGAAAACGATTGTTTTTGTGACGCATGATATGCAAGAGGCTCTAAAACTGGCTGATAGAATATGTGTGATGAAGGATGGGGAAATTGAACAGTTAGCTACCCCAGATGAGATTATTAAGAATCCTAAAAATAATTTTGTAAGAGGATTTATAGGTAGTAATAATAAGCATGGATTAAATGAATCACTATATCTGGAGAAAATCATTCAACCACTTAAGTCACAAATACCTACATGTTCTATTTCTGCTTCTAGTACATTAGAACAGGCTTTAGAGAAACTAATAGATCAAGAACAAGTAGCTATTGAAAAAGATGGTAAAGTAATTGGAATAATAAATAGACAAATTATGATCCAATATTTAGCCAACGACCTGCAAGAAGGAGGTAGTGCACATGAATAGTCTAATTAAAGTGTTTCATGAAAGACAAGATCAACTTCTTAATGCATTGTTGGAGCATATCCAAATATCTTTTATTGCCCTATTTTTTGCCGTAATCATCGCAATTCCACTAGGGATCTATTTGACTAAGAAGAAACAAATCGCTGAAATAATCATAGGTATAACTGCTGTATTGCAAACAATTCCTTCATTAGCTTTGTTAGGTCTTTTAATTCCTTTATTTGGTATAGGGAAAGTGCCAGCGATTATAGCATTAGTGATATATTCACTGCTTCCAATCCTTCGAAATACATATACCGGTATTAAGGAAGTTGACCCTTCATTAATCGAAGCGGCTATGGCAATGGGGATGAATCGAAGAAAAAGATTACTAAAAGTTGAGCTTCCTTTAGCTATGCCAATCATTATGGCAGGTATTCGTACAGCAATGGTATTAATCGTTGGTACAGCAACTCTTGCGGCATTGATTGGAGCAGGGGGATTAGGAGATATTATTCTGCTTGGTATAGATCGTAACAATGCCTCGCTTATTTTACTCGGTGCAATACCTGCAGCTTTATTGGCTCTTGTTTTTGATTTTCTACTAAAAAAATTCGAACACCTCTCTTATAAAAAATCGATGATAACATTAGGTACCATTGTAGTATTGGCTTTTTTCATTATGGTGACACCATTTGTTATAAATAATCAGCAAAAAGAGATTGTTATTGCTGGTAAATTAGGTTCAGAACCAGAAATATTAATAAATATGTATAAGTTGCTTATTGAAAATGATACAGATCTAAAAGTAGAGTTAAAACCGGGGCTAGGGAAAACCTCATTTGTATTCAACGCGTTGAAATCAGGCAGTATTGATATTTATCCCGAATTCACTGGAACAGCCATTTCTGAATTCTTAAAGGAAACGGCAAGTAGTACAGATAGTAAAACAGTATATAAACAAGCAAGAGATGGTATGTTGGAAAAATTTGATATGGAACTTCTTAAACCATTACAATATAACAATACCTATGCTTTGGCAGTCCCACAGCAATTAGCTAAACAGTATCAGTTGAAAACAATTTCTGATTTACAAGCTGTTCAAAATAAGATAAAGGCTGGTTTTACTTTAGAATTTGACGATCGAGAAGATGGTTATCGAGGTATCAAGAAACTTTATGATATTCATTTTTCAAATATAGTGACAATGGAGCCCAAACTTCGTTATGGGGCAATCAAATCTGGAGATATCAATTTGGTTGATGCCTATTCAACTGATAGTGAACTTAGACAATATCAATTAACTGTTTTAGAAGATGACAAGCATTTATTCCCACCTTATCAAGGTGCTCCGTTATTAAGAAAAGAAACATCTGATCAGTATCCTGAAATAGTAAATGCGCTAAATAAGCTTGCTGGAAAAATTACTGATGATGAAATGAGAGAAATGAATTATCAAGTAAATGTCGAAGGAAAAAGTCCTCAAAAAGTGGCCACAGATTACTTAAAAAAAGAAGGATTAATTAAATAATAATTGAAGATTTTGAAGCAATTTAAGCCCCTTTATCACAAATTAATGTGGTAAAGGGATTTTTTATTATCTTTCCCTTCTTCCGAAACAAATTATTTACAATTATTGATTCGATATTAATATTCTATGGTTAGTTTTAATATCAATGTTAGGCATTAATACTCGGTATATTATTATTTAATTCATATAATACCTTTAAAATGATTATGAAAGGAGTGATTAAATGGTAAACATGTACCCACAAGGAATGTACCATCACGGAATGCACCATTATGGCACACATCCTGTTTATTACCATGGTCACCACCATTATCATACACCATATCCAGTGCATTACCCAGTGCATCATCATGGTCACTATCCTCACCACTATCCACAACATTATCATCACATGCCTTACCCATATCGCACATACTAAAGTATTAAAATAGGGAAGATTGTATTTTTTTATTATAATATTACTCCATGATATCGAATTTTGAGAACTGTATATGGAAAAGAAGGAACAATAGGGTTCCTTCTTTTTTTATGGAAAAAAGGTTCGTTTGATTTAATAATTCTAATAAACTCCAATTTCATGTAAAGTAGGCAATCACCTATGACTTCCACTTCGCATAATTTAATGTTAAAGAACACATCTCGTTTGAGAGGAGAATTGTTGAACGTGAAAGGAAAAGAGTGGCATTACTTTGCAGGAGGAAATACAGCAAAAGGATTTTATAGTCAATTTGATTCTAATTTTGCTGTGTTAGAAAAGGTGTTCATATTAAAAGGTGGTCCTGGAAACGGAAAATCAACATTGATGAAAAATTTAGCGAGTGCATTTCAAGAAAAGGGAAATGATGTGGAATACATTCATTGTTCTTCAGATTCTGACTCAATTGATGGCATCATTTTTCCTGCTATAAAAATAGGGATTGTAGATGGAACGGCACCACATATCATTGAACCAAAGGTACCTGGAGCAATCGAGGAATATGTAAATTTAGGGGTTGCATGGGATTCGCAGCAACTGAGTGCCAAAAAGGATGCAATCATTCATCTCATCAGTGAAAAAGAAGAAGCTTATGCGTCAGCCTATCAAGCATTTGCAGATGCGTTAGCTATTCATGATGAATGGGAAACCATTTATATATCAAATATGGATTATGAAAAATTAAATAACTTGACGGAAGAGCTAAAATCATTCTTCTTTGGAGAAATCGTTTTAAATAAGGAGGCAAACGTCCGACATCGGTTTTTAGGAGCAGCTACACCAAAGGGAGCTGTCGACTTCATACCTAATTTAACTTCAGACATTCGAAAACGATATTTTCTTAAAGGAAGACCAGGGTCAGGTAAATCAACCCTTTTGAAAAAATTAGCTTCTACAGCAGAAAGCAAAGGTTTCGATGTAGAAATATATCATTGTGGTTTTGATCCAAACAGCTTAGATATGCTGATCTTCCGTGAACTTGGTATAGCGATTTTCGATAGTACGGCACCACATGAGTACTTTCCAAATCGTGAAGGCGATGAAATAATTGATTTATACAATGTGGCAATTTATCCAGAAACGGATGAAATGTTCGAGGATCAAATTGCCACTATTTCAGCTCGGTACAGAGAAAAAATGAATGAGGGGACAGCATATTTAGCTGACGCCAAAAAATCACATGAACAGTTAGAGGATATTTATAAAAGGTACGTGAATTTCAAGATCGTTGAAGAGATTGAGCATAAAATAGAAGCTTCAATAATTGAATTGCTGAAAAGAACGACTGAGTAATCCAAAGAGCTTAATTCTAAATAATAAGTTCAGTCTTGTTCGAAAATTTGTAAAAATTATTAAGATTATTTATTGATGAAAGCAGTATTATATAAGTGTAAGTATTAATAAAAGGTTGAATGCTAATTCAAACAATTTATCTATTATTAAATATGCTGAGTTACATTAGATTCATTAAATAATGTTAAGAAATTGTAATTATTCACAGGTTAAATTCCTATTGCAAATAAATAGTTCATATAATTTCAAAGGGAATAGACTATTTTTCTACTTAACTTAGGTTAAGAATAAACAAGGTCGTATCTAAAGAAAAATAATTCAAGCAATAAATTTTTTATTGAATGCAATTCACTTATAAAAATAAAAATAATAATCAAACTCCATATCATTAACAGGAATAAACTTAACCAATCAGTACAATGACGAAGGCCGCTCTTATTTTAAGGGTGGTTTTTGTTATTTATAATAATATTAAAAATCCAATTAATTTAAACTCATATGCAAGGATGACTTTGTAAGAAAAATTGAAACCGAGTCGCATTCAACTTCGTATAGTTGATAATAAATTACCATATTAAATATTACATATATGAATCAATTTCATAATGCAAAATTAATATAAAATATACGAACATTAAATAATATCTCATTTGTTAATTGTGGAGCGAAAGACGGCGAGTCCTCGAAAATGCATTCGCATTTCCTTCGTGCGGTGCTAATTCAAGGAAGCAAATTCAATGTCCTACGGGAAAAGCTTGAGCTGAAAGCCCCGCAGGAACGTAGTGTGTTAATAAGTCGAAGCTAGCGTAGCGATGCAGACTTCAACGAGGAGATTGAAGCCAAGCCCGTGGAAAGCGCCGTCTGTAGCGGAGCATACGAATCTAAATTTTGAAAAGTAAATGTTTTAAAATGTTCGTATTTAAAACCCAAAAGACAATTCCATTAGAAAGTATCAAATCTATAAAGAAAACGATGAATCCATTATCAAGCCCGGCTTTGTCATTAAAAAGGCTTGATATTGAATACGGACAGTATCAAAATGTACTTTATTTCTCCTAAAGATCGAGATGAGTTCATGGAAATCCTTTCAAAAAGATGTCCAAATGCTAAAATTGTAATTCAATAAGATTTACTTATAATAAAATATAAACAATATAACATTTACTTATGGTAGTGATTGGTAATAGAATGAAGTAAGGGCCTCACTAAAACAAAAGGGGAAGATCAATATGTCATTTCGTTTTAAATCAATTGACCATATTCAATTAGCAGCTCCAAAAGGTAGTGAAGAAATTGCTCGTAAATTTTACAATGATATTCTAGAATTTAAAGAGGTTGAAAAGCCAGCAACATTGAAGAAAAACGGTGGAGTTTGGTTTGCATCTGGAAATATTCAAGTGCATATAGGAATAGAAGAACCATTTTTTCCATCTAAAAAAGCACATCCAGCATTTGAAATAGAAAATATTGAAGAATTAAAAATACATTTCTCAAAGAATCAGGTGGAGTATGTAGAAGATGAATTACTTCCTGGTGCAAATAGAATGTATATTTTTGATCCATTTGGCAATCGTATTGAACTGTTGGAGTGGATAAAAGAATAATAAAAAAGATAGATGCGTTTAATTAACAAGATAGACTAGTTTTTTATGAAACTCTATTTAAGTTAATTTATATTTGCAAGTTCCAATTATCTTAATATTTAGTTAACATAATACTGTGAATTGTAACTTGTATATTGGTGTTTTTTATATCTAAAAAGCTGAGCCACGAATATGTGGTTCGGCTTTTTTGACGATACAAAGTATCTTAAAATTTATGTTTGCAGCTCTTTTTATGCTAAATCGAAAATCATTCTTATTATTTTAATCCAAACAAATTGATTTTTGTCGAATGCTGGATTGGCGAAAAATGGCGAAAAATATTATTTAATTAAAAAGTAAATAGAGAAGTCGAATTATGAAATGAAGAGTGATAAATAGGAAATTAAGTCGAATTCAGACGATTAATTGTGAATTGTGTTGAATTAGTTGGTGTTAAAGGAAGATCATTGGAACGTTTCATTTTTGAAAGTAAAAGTCCGAACTGGCAATTTATTGTCTACTTTATTAAAATTCCTTCTATTTAATATAAAAAGGGGGAATTTTAATGAAGAAAAATTGGGTCATCGCAATCGACGCAGGACATGGGAAATTTACACCTGGAAAACAATCGCCAGATGGAGAAAAGGAATGGAATTTTAATAACAAAGTTGTGCAAGCTATATTGAATGAATTAGGCAAATATCCAATGATGAAATGCGTTCGAGTAGACGATCAGACGGGGAAAACCGATCGTAGTTTATACGATCGCGTTCAGATTGCAAATAAGAAGAAGGCTGATATTTATATTTCTAGCCATCATAATGCAAGTACCGGAAATTGGGGAACATGGACTGGTGTAGAAACGTTTGTCATGGCGCCTAAAGTAAATAATCCTAAGTCTACACTACTAGCTCAGCATATACATCTCAAAGTGGTAACTGCAATGTCACTAAAAAATAGAGGGATAAAAGAAGCAGATTTCTATGTTTTAAGGGAAACAGAAATGCCTGCCATTTTAATTGAAGGAGGATTTATGGATTCTTTAATAGACATCAAAAAGTTGCGAGATGATCAACGTTTATATGAACAAGGTAGGGCAATTGCACAAGGAATAGTAGATTATATAACATTCGTAAATGTTTTAATGAAAAAAATAAGGTTTTTGTTTCCTTAAATAAACTTAAAAAGATAAAATAAAGTATTAGGGTAATAATATCTATAAATTACTTAAAAATGTAAGAGGGTGATTCATATGGGAAAAAGATTGAGAATCTCATTTATCGTAAACATAATTCTTTTGACTATTTTGATCACGGTATTTGTACAATCAAATAGCTTTGCAGACATGCAAACGAAAATGGACAAAAAAGAGGAAACTTCACATTCTGTTGTATTGCGACCTGCTCACTATGAACAACGACAAACATTATTTGAACGATTGGCTGTAACAAAAGAGTCAACCGTTATGTTAGGTGATAGCATGATTTTATACAATGAATGGGCAGAAGAGTTTCCAGCTGAGCCAATATTGAACCGTGGTATCGGTGGGGATACAACAATTGGTGTTTTAAAAAGATTAGAAACAATCACAAGTGGTCAACCAAAACGTATTGTATTAATGATTGGCGTCAATGATATTGCAAAAGGTTATTCTGAAGACCAAACGTTAAAAAATTACGATAAAATATTATCAACTATTAAAGAAAAAAGTCCAAATACAAAAATAATCATCACGTCCGTGTTACCAGTGAATAATGAACTATATGGTTATCGAGTTCACAATTCGCAAATAATTAAGTTAAATGAAGGCCTTCAAGAATTAGCAAGTAAACATCAAATTCCAATGGTCAATATCTACGATCAATTTTTAAAAGGTGATCAATTGGATTCAAAATATACAAGAGATGGTTTGCACTTAAATGGTGAAGGTTATGCTATATGGGTTAATGCGTTAAAACCTTTTATGGGCAAATAGATATTTTCAACATCATAAATAATGAAAACCGTCACAAATTATGTGGCGGTTTTTTTATGATTGATTTTTTGATGAATTGTATATCTACAAGCTGCATTGAAGTGATTGAATTTGACTTAATTACGGCAAATTAGCATAAAATACAAGAACCATACAGCATGATTTTGTTCATCCGACGCTGCTTCAGAAAATGCTTGGTTTTTTGAATCTATTTTTTTATTTTTGGATTGGTAGCCAGATTATCCAATACTTCATAGTAACAAATTGCATCATGTCTCCATCCATTGCCTTTTTTTAGTCGTTTAATACAGGGCACTGCATTTGCCCATAAACATATAATCATTCAATTTCCTATCACCTTTAAGATTACCTTATGAGAATTGGGCAAATATAGGAACTTGTCTATTTTAAAAAGGTAAGAATAGATGACAAGAAGGAAAAAAAGAAAATACATAGAATGTTATAGATAAGGAGTGGTCTGTCTAATGAGTCATCAATTGGATTTATTTGAATATGTGGATAAACAAGCGAACTTAATGTCTATAAATAAACAAATAAATAGCTTATTACCTGGGCAAGAAATTACCTTTTCCAACATTTCGATTAGAAAAACTAAGCGCTTTTTTGAAACGTTACAATCAGATGTTTTTCATGAATGCTTTCGAGAGCAAGAAGAATGTATGCAATTTATCAAAGTGTATCTTGAGTCGGGTGAATATTTGAAATAGTGTTTGTAAATAGATATGAAGAAAATTTGCTATCTTACTTTCTTAATATTTTTTGTATTGAAGAAAGATTTGTGCACAGAAATCGAATAAATTAAAACGATTGCTGACCAAATAAAATTTCCGATGAACAGCTGTTTATTATAGGAG
Source organism: Rummeliibacillus sp. NPDC094406 (assembly GCF_044763875.1). NCBI lineage: Bacteria > Bacillati > Bacillota > Bacilli > Caryophanales > Caryophanaceae > Rummeliibacillus > Rummeliibacillus sp. NPDC094406. The sequence continues at coordinate 58,881 of NZ_JBIWGZ010000004.1, forward strand.
AGTAGTAAAAGATAGCTAACAATCCCAAAACTTATAGAATATAAAACCATCAACCAAAATCCCCATGCTTTTAAGTTCATATAGCCATAAATTACTATTAAAGTGACAATGGCCAATAGAACTCTGAATAACTCTTCTGGAAAGTCTGGAAAACCAAATCGTTCAGCAAAAACAAATATGTGTGCAATTTGGTGTAAGAAAAAAGTGATAAATATTAATGCAGCTATACCAAAAATATAAAAATAGCTTATAAGGGTTACCCCGATTGGTTTTTTCAATTCAATTCCCTCCGTTTTTCTTCAAATAGTATGTAGGACATTCGAATATCAAACGAGCCCTAATAACAATACATAATTCAATATATATCCATTAATTATCCGATATAACCAAAACAAACGCTGAACTAAAAAAATCATTAGTTCAGCGTTTGTTTTTGATTTTGTTGAACATCAAAAGTAATTCGGCGGTTTATTTTTGCATAGTTTAATTGTGTATACTGCGAATTTTCGAAATGAAATGATTTTTTGAAGCAGGGCATATAAATGGTAATGATTATAATATTAACGCGTCCTCCGTTCTATTAAAGCTATTTGCCTTGTCATATGGTCAAGTTGCTGTTGCATTTGATTCAATTGACGCAAATGTTCTTGTTGAATTTGTACATTTTCTGTTGGAGTTTTTTGCTTTTCCTCTATCAATGCTAGCGTTGACAAAACACCGACAGCATAACCCAATGTGGTGATCACTCCTGAGAGTAAATCCAGCTTATCAGAGTTTTTGATGTCCTGTTCTAGAGGCTTGTTAAATTGGTTATTCCCTTTCATTCACATACCTCATTTAAGTTGATTTATTATTCAAATTACATTTAAGTGACTCCAATAAAAAGGACAATAATAAATTTAATACATGGAATCAAAATAGATTTTCCCTACAATTTTCGCGAATTGGTAACAAATAAGTTGGAAATCCGACTTCAAACTATTTTCTGATTTTTCTTTAGCATATGACGTATTTTGGATGTTTAGAACGAATAGTATCTAATGAAGGGGGATGTAAAAAAAGCGTCGAAGGATGAAGAAATAAGATATAAAGTGGTCATAAGCATGCCAAATCAAATAAAAAGTGCATTAAATAGCTGTAGATAGAAGGAGAGGGGGTGAATAATATGACAGCAGATAAACTAAAGCAGTGTATAGCATTGTTTGGAGGAATGTTATCAGCAATTCTCTTATTTTTACAATCAATAGGGGTTACGTCTAAGTGGTTTACTGAAGAATCCATTAATGCCTTTAATCAAGTGTTGATCACTGCAGTTCCATTCGTGTTCGTGATATATGGAGTTTGGAAAAATAGCTATATCGTCACAACTAAAGCAAAAGAACAAGAAAAGCTATTGAAGGAAAAAGGATTAAAATAATTGGAGTAACAATATAATAAATAGTTGATTTGATTTAAAAATAAGTAAAAGGGGTTACACCTGACCTTGTTAACAAAAGTGGTGATGGCGGGCGACATTTATCATTGAAAAAATATGAAACTACGTATTTTATGCTGGATATATTCAATCTATATTCATTATCCCTTCGTGCAGAACGTATATTCTATATAAAAGAATATAAGGAGGCCGCATTCTGAAAGAACAGCTGGTGAAAGCGATGAACCGTAATCAATTAGTGAACATTATGTATATGTCCAAAACAGGTGAAGTCACGAAAAGACGAGTGAAAATCATGAAAATAACGGATGATACATTCAAAGCCTATTGTTTCTTAAAACAGGCACAGCGCACTTTTAAAATCGATCGTGTTCTAGCAATTGTTCCGGTAATTCGTAGAGAAAGCGAGATTATTTAATTGCATATTGAAAAAATGAAACCATGAAACTTTTTAATTAAAGTGTCATGGTTTTCTGGTTCATTTATAATTATAAATGATTTAAATTTTTCTATTTATATTCAATAATCTACTTTCTTGCCATTTGTCTAGTCAATTGATCTACTTGCTTTTGTAATCTTTCTATTTGTTTTGATTGATCATCTTGTTTTCTTGAACTTGGATTGTTTTGGTTGTTTTGATTGTTTTGATTATGTTGATTTTCTAATTCCTGCAATGTAATACCTACAGCGATGGTTGTTATTCCATCACCTAAAGTAGTGAGTGCTGCTCCAATAAAGGCTAGCCTAGCAGCAATAAGTTCTGGCGATTCCCCATTCTGACCATTTCGATAGTTGTTTTTGTTAGCCATTTCCAAGCCTCCCTCAGCTATTCTCCAGTTACTATTTAAATTATGTAAGTAACCCCAAAATAGTGTGTACATATGAATAGTTATTACTTAACCAAAAAATAAATTTCTCTTCTTAAACTTTTCATAATAACTCCGATAAATTAAATGATTTAAAAATAAAGGTACAATCAGGGAAATCTGATGTCACAAAGCTATCGGGGCTAAGGAGTAATCTATGCCAGCCAGCTGCCGTTACCCATTAGGAGGAAAAGGTAATGAAAACAAAAGGGTATACAAAAATTTTATCCAGTGCAGTAGCAATTAGTTTAGTTTTAGGTTCAGCTTCATTCGCAAGTGCGAAAGGCTCAGATCATGGGAAGTCAGAACATCAACCAAAAGGACAGGTCCAAGAAGAAGCTGAAAATTCTAATACTGGAGAAAATAAGAAAGAAGAAAAAGATCAAAATAAAAAAGATCATAAAGATCAAAGTGAAAAAGAGCAAAAAAATCAAAAACATCAAAGTAAAAAAGAATCAAAGAACAAAACAGTTTCTAAATCTAAATTCAGTAAAACAGTTGAAAAACGTTTAAATAATGTTGACTCTACTATTACCAAGCTTTCTAAATCTATAGATTCATATTTTGCTGTAAGTGAAGATGGAATAGTGGATAAAGATTTAAGCAAGAAAGTAGCAACAAAAAAATATAAAAGCTACACAGGAAAATTGAAAGCAGAAATCAATAAGCTTCGTGCAATTGACAAACAACTATCATTGAGTAAAAGAAAAAATAGATTAAATGCATCAGATTATGAAATCTTATCAACGAAATCTAAAGAACTTCAACAACTGGCTACAGATGAAATTAAACGAGTAAAATCTTTAGCGGAACAATCTACAACTCCAAAAACGGATGATGAAAAGACAACTACAGAACCAAAATCAGATGATAACAATGAACAAGCTGATTCACAAGAACAAGATAACAATGAGCAAGGTGATTCGGAAGATGATGGTGAACAAGTTGATTCAGTAGATGGAGAGTAATCAACAAATTAAAATGATGCAGGACCACCTATGAATACAGCAACAGTTCCAACTGCCTCATAAAGAGAAAATATTAACGTTATCAAAAAAAAGTCAACTTAATTGTTGGCTTTTTTATATAGGGAAATTTCCTTATAGCACTTGTTGCAAGAATGTCTTTTATCATATAGGGAGAATCTGTTGAATTGGACGATTTAAAATAAATAAGTCTGTTATCTAAAATTGTTTGAAAATAGGTGTTTACACTCAAGTTAAAAAAATATAAAAGATTGAAGTGGGACAAAAAATAAGAGTGAAATAAAAAGAGTAAAGACCCTTAAATATTTGGCAGAGGGGAGACTTCGCTGAAAATAAAAAATAAGTTTAAAAGGCAAACGTGTTAATGCAATGGGGAGTCTATAAAACGGTTTTTATTGATCTGCTCTTCAGCATTTTTCTCCATAATAGTATAGTGTTAAATAATATTTTTTTGATATTATAATGAATTAAGGTGGATAAAATGGAATTTTTAAAAGTTTTTTTATATTTCTTATTATTGAGTATAGGTTTCGTGACCTTTACAATTGCCGGTGAAGAAATTAATATTCTTCATCATTCTCCTTATAAGCAAATCGTTTCAATAGCATCGCCTTTACTATGTATATTATTTTTGAAATTTACAGTTGAACGATCTCCTCTGTTTTGGTTATGGAAAGTACTTATAGGTATTGTAACTTTGATCCTAGGGATTGTTGGCATGGTCGAGCTGTTTACATGGCTTTTTGATTGGGAGTAAACTACATAGAAAAAGTAGCAGCAGAGAACATAAAAAAATATTGAAAAGTGAAAAAGGATGAAATAATACGAAAGTACATATACAATAAAAGAGTAAATACCTAATAAATCAAGGGTAATAAAAGAATATGGAAGAGGATGAAATCATGAGTAATGCTTACGAAGAATATATGCAAGGCATTGTAAAACCAATGCGTGAAGAGTTAGTTAATGTTGGCTTCACAGAGTTAAAAACACCTGATGAAGTGGCTAATCATATGCAAGAATCAAAAGGAACATCACTAATCGTGATTAATTCGATTTGTGGTTGTGCAGCAGGTCTTGCTCGTCCAGCTGTTGCTGCTGCTATTGAGAAAGCTGAACACAAACCTGATCATCTGGTAACTGTTTTTGCTGGTCAAGATCGTGAAGCAACTGCTCAAATGCGTAACTTTTTTGAAGAAGTGCCACCAAGCTCTCCTTCAATTGCAATTTGTCAAGATGGCAATTTAGCTTACTTTATTCCACGTGAACAAATTGAAGGCTTTGCAATGGAACAAGTTCGTGATCATTTAGCAGGTGTGCTTGACCAAGTATGTGCGAAATAAAAACAATTGTTACAACTGCAGGGCGGCCTGACAATGAGTCTCGTCAATTAGCTGCAAAAGCATGTCAGGCACTTCACGCTTCATTTGTAGAGAGACGAAAAAGATCTATTATGAAAATTGCGGAGACTGAGCATGCAAATGTAGTAGTAGCAGGGAAAAACCGTTTTGAGTATTATCCTATTGGTGCAAAAGAGGCATTTTTCTTTCACCCAAGTTCTGCTGCATTTCGCTTAAAACGTGTTGCAAGAGGGGAACATGACCCTCTTTTGGATGCTGTTAATTTGCAGGAAGGCAATTCTCTACTGGATTGTACATTAGGAATCGGCTCAGATAGTATGTTAGCGGCTTTTGCTGTAGGTGAATCTGGAAAAGTAGTAGGCTGTGAAGGCAATCCTAATGTGGCGTTTATCGTCAGTGAGGGAATGAAAAGGTATGACATTACACAGTTGCCTCTATTAAAATGTATGGAGCAAATTACTGTCATTCCAAGTTTGGCAATCGATTATTTGAAGCAACAACCAGATCGTTCATTTGATGTTGTTTATATGGATCCAATGTTCGAGGAAACAATTGAGGAATCAATAAACTTTATCCCCTTAAGAAATGCTGGATTACATGATTCGTTATCAGACGAATGGATAGCTGAGGCAAAACGTGTAGCGAAAAAACGAGTAGTTTTAAAAGCTCACTTTAAGTCCCCATTATTTGAACGTTATCATTTTCAACGAGATATTCGATTAAATGCGAAGTTTCATTATGGCATTATCGAAATATCACAATAAAAAAACCTGCGATTTGATCGCAGGTTTTTTATCTTCTAAATTTGTTCGAATGGTCCAAATTAAATAAATCAATTGGATACAGTGGGTGAACCTCTTGTATTTGTGCTAAGTCAAATTCAATATGGTAGCTCAGTAGCTTCTAGGGTTTAACATCACTACCAACCTTCCAACGACGATCTTCCCAATTATTTTAAGAGGCGTAAACTTACTTGATATCGATTTTGTCTACTGCCAAATGGAAAAAAGTAGAAATATGGAACCTAATGAAGTAACACTGCAACAACTTCCATCGCGCTTTTCACTTTACTAAAAGGGGAAGCGCGAGGGTGAATACTTGTGAAATTGTTTTAAAAAATGGTTCTCTATTCGGCCATTTTTTACAGAATATCTTACTCATAAATAACTTATTATTAAAAAATAGGCAAATCATCCTTCTTTATTTCAAAGCCACGATTTCGTTATAATAAAATTATGAGGGAGTTGGTATTTGATGAAAATAGTTGTTTTTGGAGCATCAGGAAGAGTAGGGCAGCATGTTGTTAGATTAGCACTTGAAAAAGGTATTGAAGTGACAGCATTCGTTCGTACACCTTCGAAGCTTCAAATCTCGCATCCTTTTTTACATATTTATCACGGGAATGCTTTACAAGCAGATGATGTTGCAACTGCGATAAAAGGGCAAAATGCAGTAGTATCATGCCTTGCCTCAAGCAAAGGATTAAAAGAATCTACAGAACTTAGCAAAATGATTGAAAATATAGTTTTAGGAATGCAAACAGGTCATGTGAATAGAATAGTATATACGGCATCAGCAGGTATAGATGGTGAAATACCAGGGATTTCTGGGAAGATGGTTATGAAAACATTAAAATATCCTTTACTCGATCATCGACATGCTGTTGACACAATCATGAATTATAATTTGGACTATACAATAGTTAGACCAATGGGGTTGACAAATGAAGCACCAACTGGAATATATCGAGAAGCAATAGAGGGGATTCCAGAGAAGGGGAGAAGTATAGCTCGTGTAGATGTTGCAAACTTCATCCTGAAAGCATTAGAAGATCCAAAATATAGTAACCTATCCATAAGCATCGCAAATTAATAAAAAAGAACTATGAGAGAAATCTCCCCATAGTTCTCCCGTTTTGTATAATGGATTGCATTAGTCTGTAATACAAAGAGACATTAAATAGAATAATAGCGCCAAAAATCCAATTCCGATTGCAATTGACATTAATATTTGCCCTCCTTCTGTACAAAAACGAACATATTATTTACATATAAGTTCTAATTAATTGTACAATGATTTACAAAAAGATGGAACCTTTACTTACAAAATTCGTATATAGTATAAATGAGATGTTTTAAAAATGTTCATAAGTAGGTGAAATTGATATGAAAAATTGGCTTCAAAAAGTATTAGTTTCAACAGTTGCGGTTTTAACACTTGGCTTCATTACACCTAGTCATGCCATATGGGAGAACCTATTAGAACATAGTGGAAACCATAAAACCCAACTATCTAAACAATCAACAAATACAGAAAATTACATAAATACAGTATATAATGATAATGGTATAGAAGATACGGAAGTATTTTCTGACAACGTTTTAGAACAAGCGAAGGAACAAGCCTATATGAAATTCGGTAGTAAAATTGGACCGAAAATCGGTGATGAATTTGACAATGTTATTTTCCCTAAAATCGAAGAAGCTATTCATATGACTTTAGACAATGTTGATCAAGCAGATATGAAAAATTTAGCAATCACTGAAAAACCAAGTGGTGCTTACTCAGAAAAAATGTTTCATATTTATAATGTCGCTTCAGGAAAAGACGTCATTCGCTTCCATGTACGCACAGAAAACCGTCCTTTCGATGGCTACTACTACAATTTCCACTATCACACATATGTTGACCAATTTGCCTCACATAATAACTTAGGGGAGATTTACTGGTCTAAGGATACACCACCGAAATGGTTGTCTTAACGTTGGAATTTGGTGAAACCGCACTATTACAAAGAGTTTATCTCTAAGTAAGAAGAAGGTTGGTCATTCTTTTTAGTCATCCGTAAAATTATAGACAGAAATAAAGGTCTTCCAACAATTTATTAAATTGGTAGGAGGCCTTTTTTATTTTGTTTAGTCTATCAATCTTTACTCTGAACTATCTAAATGCCCTTATGATACAAAATATATTGAGAATCTTTCAGTTTATCTACAATATTTAGACAAATATTGATGCTGTTAATTAATTCTTTTTTGTCGAAATAAAAATCTTTATTCCATTTTAACTCTTCCTCAGTTAATGAATTTCTTAATTCTTCATCCATGGATTCCAAATAATAATAATAAATATCAGTTGGTAAAGTAATTGCAACTTCTTTCCATTGTGAAAACATTTCTTTTAATTCTGTAACAGATTATTGATTAAAAATCGTATCAGAACAATGATTAAACCCTTTTTCTGAAGGGATTATTTCAGCAAATGGCCCTTTTTTGAAACTTGGATTAATAGAAGGGACACCATCAAAAAATAAATTATTTTCAATACCAACTTGATCATTTACATAATCAATAAAATCATCATGTATCACAGATTTTTCTGATACATTCCAATTCTTTTCTTCTATCAATTCGAATTCATGAACACAACCTAGGCTCATATATTCAACTCCTTTGTATAAAAAATTATAGACTAAGTGAATGCTTCCCAACAATTTATTAAATTGTTGGGAGGTCTTTTTACAATGCAGGAGAACATTTCTTACACTTTTTAAAATTGAAAATGAATTATTTCCTCATGAACAAAAAAATCAGCTATTTATAAATCAGGAAATCAGTTAAAATGTTTGAATGTGAATGAAAAAATTTAAAATAAGACGAAGGGAAATTTTAAATGAATTTATCAAAAGAATTACGCTCCTATAGTTTAATTGCATTAGGAGCATTGTTGGTCAGCATATCGTACAATACCTTTTTATTACCAGCGAAATTAGCAGCTGGTGGTGTTGTTGGGATTAGTACATTATTATATGATTTGTACAATTGGACACCTGCTATTGTACAGTGGTGCATTAACATACCTATCTTCTTTCTTGGCTATTTTTTGTTAGGAAAAGATTTTAGTGTGAAAACACTGGTCGGTACCATCCTCTTACCTTTCTTTATTTGGGGAACTTCTTATTTACCATATAAAATACATGATCCCATGTTAGCAGCTATTTATGGTGGAATCATCACAGGAGTTGGTTTGGGACTAGTCTTTAGAGGAAATGGTTCAACAGGAGGAACGACAATAATTGGTCAACTGATAAAAAAATACTCAGGTTTATCCAGTGGCTATGCTCAGATGATTATTGATGCAATGATTGTGATTGCTGCAATGTTTGTATTTGACTTGGAGCTTGCTTTGTATGCCATGATTACTATCTATATTTGCAGTAAAGTTATTGATTTTGTTCAATTACATTCTTCTTCTTCCAAACTGGTATTAATTATTACGGAAAATGAAGAGAAAGTTACACATCTTATCAAAAATGAGATTGATCGTGGTTTTACCAAAGTGTGGTCAGAAGGTGGTTACTCTCGCAATAAAAAAGCCTTATTGTTTAGTGTAGTAGAACAATCAGAAGCGGTATATTTAAAAGAACTAATCCAAAACCAAGATACCGATTCATTTGTTATCTTCTTAAATGCTTCAGACATTATAGGGAAAGGCTTTTCTCTACCAAGATAGTAGATAAATAGTTTTTTACTTAAAGTACCACTTAATAAAGTGATTTATCTTTTTCCTTAATATAAATAATAGAGGACAAAATTTACCCACTATTATTTAAAGCATCCCAAAGTGATTCAACTCGATGACTATTGTCAATTGTTTCTTGTTTCATCTTTTACAACTGATATAAACGCTTAGACATCAAGGCTTGTTTATTACACTTTTATGTTGAATTAAGTAATTTTATCGAAATCATCCAGCGTCTTTGATATTATTAGCAATAGTATAAAAATTGGAGGCTATATCGATGAAACAATATTTAGACCTTTGCCGCCATATTCTAGAAAATGGTAATGATAAGGGAGACCGTACTGGAACAGGAACATGGAGTGTTTTTGGGTACCAAATGAGATTTAATCTACAAGATGGTTTCCCTTTAATGACGACGAAAAAAACAGCATTCCGTTTAATTGCAACGGAATTGTTATGGTTTTTAAAAGGAGATACGAATGTTCGTACTTTGATTGCTCAAAATAATCATATTTGGGATGAATGGGCTTTTGAGAAGTGGGTACAAAGCGAGGATTATAAAGGACCGGATATGACGGACTTTGGTCATCGCGTGTTAAAAGATGAGACGTTTAAACAACAGTTTGATGAACAAATGGCTGTTTTTCAAAACAACATTTTAGAAGTTGAGGAATTTGCACAAAAATTTGGTGATTTAGGACCTGTTTATGGGAAACAATGGCGTTCATGGCCAGATGCAAAAGGTGGTACGATCGACCAAATTCAAAATGTCATTGAATCGATTAAAAAGAACCCAAATTCAAGACGCCATATCGTAACGGCTTGGAATCCTGCAGAGGTTGATGACATGGCATTACCACCTTGTCATTCAATTTTCCAATTCTATGTAGCAGATGGTAAACTTTCTTGCCAACTATATCAACGTAGCGCAGATGTTTTCCTTGGGGTGCCTTTTAATATTGCTTCATACGCATTACTCACGCATTTAATTGCGAAAGAATGTGGATTAGAGGTAGGGGATTTTGTGCATACTTTAGGAGATGCGCATATTTACAAAAATCACTTAAATCAAGTGAAAGAACAATTATCTCGTACACCGAGAAGCTTACCTAATTTAGTGATTAAAACAGACAAGGATTCAATCTTTGATTATGAAATGGCAGACTTAGCGATTGAGGGTTATGATCCGTATCCTCGTATTGCGGCCCCAATTTCAGTGTGAGGAGGTTTTAAATGATGATTTCTTTAATCGTTGCGCATGACATAAATCGAGTAATGGGCATTAACAATGCATTGCCATGGCATCTACCTGGTGACCTTGCATATTTCAAGAAAACGACGATGGGTAAACCGATGATTATGGGACGAAAAACTTTCGAATCAATAGGAAAGGCTTTGCCAGGAAGAACGAATATCGTCATTACACGTGACCCGGACTATAAAGGGGACGGGATTGTTGTCGTTCATTCCTTTGAAGAAGCAATAGAAGTAGCCAAGAAGGAAAATAAAGAAATTATGATCATCGGTGGAGAACAAATTTTCCGCTTGGCCCTACCAATTGCAGATCGATTATATGTAACGAAAATCCAACATTCTTATCAAGGTGATACGTATTTCCCAGAGTATGATAGTGAATGGAAGGAAGCTTCCGAATCAGAAGAATTTGAAACAGAAGATCAAGTGAAGTTTTCCTATTTAATCTATAATAAGTAGGATTATAAGTTTTGAAGTATTATTAGGGTGACTATATTATTATAGTCACTCTTTTTTAACAAGTAATTTAACTGCCTAACCTCGAAGGATATTGCTACTTTATGCATGGCGATGTTTTTAATGGATAGCATGGCACTACTAAATTATTGAAGAGCAGCTATATCCAACAACACGAGTTGATTGGAGTGGAGAGCGGCGACTCCAGCGGGAAAAGCGAGAAAGTCGAGACCCCACAGGAGCAGAGCGACGAGGAGGCTCGGCCTCGCCCGCGGAAAGCGTCCGCTCGGAACGGAAATCAACGGATTCAAGTACTCGTAAATAAATGCTAATTAGTGCCCTCTACTAAAGTAGCACTTTTTTTGTATGCAAACATATTGTCATACTACAAATATAAATTAACACCCAACCAACAGTCTAAAACACTTTCATAATGATTTCGACAAAAAGTCAATAAGATTGACAAATGTCACATGTTCAATGAAACAAAAACTAGTAATATAAATGATGATAAGGCTTTCAGTTTACTATATAACAATATAATTTTATAATGAAATGAATGAACAAAAGGATGTGTCAACGTGGGGCGAATTCATATTGTAACTGACTCGACAGGAGAGTTAACAAAAGAAGAAATTGAAAAGTATCATATTCATGTAGTACCATTAACAATTCAAATTGATAACGAAACATATATTGATGGGGTTGACATCGGTCCTGTTGAATTTCTAGAAAAAATGGAAAATGCGCCAGAACTGCCAAAAAGCTCTCAGCCTGCAGTAGGTGTCTTTAAAGAATTATTTGATGAATTAGGTAGTAATGGAGATGAAGTTCTAGTTATAACCATGACTGGCGGTATGAGTGGTACAGTAAAATCAGCAGAAGCAGCTGCAACAATGACAGAAACAAAAGTTGTGGTAGTTGATTCACGATTCATTTCCTTTGCCCTAGGTTTCCAAGTTTTAGAGGCTGCGCAGATGGCTGAAGAAGGTAAAACAATGGAAGAAATCATTAAAAGATTAGATCATGTACGTTCAAATACGTATTTGTATGTGGTTGTAGATACATTGGATAACTTGATAAAAGGTGGCCGTATCGGAAAAGGTAAAGGTTTAATTGGCTCATTATTGAATATTAAACCGATTGCATCCCTTGAGGGAGGATCATATAATCCTGTAGCGAAAGTGCGTAGCCATAAACAAGTCATTAAATACTTCCTTCAACATTTCCAGGAAGATACAAATGGAAAAGTCATTAAAGGTGTTGGTATTGCTCATGCACAAGGGTTAAAAATGGCAGATCCATTAAAAACAATGATTGAAGAGTCAGGCTATAATGATGTAAAATTTGGCTATACGTCGCCAATCATTAGTACACATACAGGGCCAGGAGCAATTGGCTTTTGCTACTATACAGATTAATTACAGGCGGCAGGGAATCCTAATCATTCCCTGCTTTCTTTCATTTGAGCGACAAGGTCGAGATGAGAGGAAGAATTAGAAGTGAAAAAATGGGTAATACTGATGATATCTGTGCTTATCTTAGCTGCATGCGAAGCACCGGGTATCATGAGTAATTCACAAAAAGAAAACAAAATAGCTGTTACACAAATGATCAAGCTTAAAGACATACAGTATGTTGCATTAGGGGATTCTTTGACAGAGGGAGTTGGGGATGAACTAGACAAAGAAGGATATGTTGGTCGGATGAAAAAAGAGATGGAAACTTGGCGAGGTGTTAAATCAGTAACGGTCACAAATACTGCAAAAAGAGGACGCAGAAGTGATCAATTAATCGATCAGATTCAATCTGGCGAAATTGATGATGCGCTCGAACAAGCTGATATTATATCTTTGACAATCGGCGGAAATGACTTGATGAAAATTGTACGTTCCAATATTACAGATCTTACAAAAGAAGTTTTTGACGATAAAAGACCAGCATTTCAACAGCGATATGAAACGATTATGCAACTTATTCGAGAACGTAATCCTAACGCACCGATTATTCTTATAGGAGTATATAATCCATTGTCTATCTTTACAAAAGAAAAATCAGATATGAATACTATAATGAGAGAATGGAATTCTGATATAAGAGGATTTGCAAATCAAGATGGTCATGCAGTATTTATTAATGTAGTGGATCTATTTGATTCAAATGATAATATGGTATATCACACTGACTTTTTCCACCCTAATGCGAAAGGTTATGACCAAATGACAGCACGGATTATCAAAACATTACATGAGGTTGATCTAAAGAAACTATCACATGGTCAATTCGATTTTAAGGAGGATTCCACAGATGAATAAATGGAAAGTGGCCTTTTTACTTCTCAGCACACTTGTGATAGTTGTAATAGTTTCTACTGTATATCTTATTACAAGACCAATCGCTGAAACACCGAACCCATCGGCAAGTAAACTTCCAGATGGTAGCCATCTGGAAGTTCAGACAACACCAAAAGACTTTGAGAATATGGCCAATCGATTAATAGAAAGTTCAATGAAAACCTCTAAAATCCCAGTGAAAATGTCTGTAGGTGAAGATGTGACATTGCAAAGTACCTTAACAGTCTTTGAAATGGAACTCCCCATTACATTGACGTTTGAACCAACAATCGAAGATGGAAATCTACTATTGAAGCAAAAAACAGTTGAAGTTGGAATGCTAGATATACCACCTAACACTGCCCTTAAATTGTTGAAGGATTCTGTTGATTTGCCTAGTTGGATGGTAATTCAACCAAAAGAAGAACAGATTTATTTGAATTTGACAAAAATGAATGTACCTCTTGGTGAAAAACTAAAAGGACATGTACAAGCAAAAGAATTCAATTTAAAAGAAAACCGCATTATACTTGATGTAGTAATTCCTACAAAATAGGAGGTCTAAAGTATGGCAAAAGCAAAAGCAACATTTGCAGGTGGGTGTTTCTGGTGTATGGTAAAACCATTTGATGAGCATCCTGGTATTGAATCTGTCATTTCTGGCTACACAGGGGGATATGTGGAAAACCCAAGTTATCAGCAAGTATGTTCTGAATTAACAGGGCATCTTGAAGCGATACAAATTACTTTTGACCCAGAAGTTTATTCTTATGAAAAATTGGTTGAAACTTATTGGACGTTAATTGATCCGACAGATGCTGGTGGACAATTTCATGATAGAGGAAGATCATATATGACTGCTATTTTTTATCATGACGAAGAACAAAAGAAAATTGCAGAAGCATCTAAAAAAGCACTAGAAGAGTCAGGGAAATTTAAAATGCCAATTGCCACTAAAATATTAGAAGCAAATCCATTTTATGAAGCGGAACCTTATCACCAATATTATTATAAGAAAAACCCAACACATTATGAACTCTATTCTGTTGGCTCAGGACGGGTTGCATTTCAGCAACAACATTGGGGGGAACATGATGAATAAAGAAAATAGACTAAAAGAATTAACACCAATGCAATATCATGTAACACAAGAAAAAGGGACAGAACCACCATTTCAAAATGAGTTTGATGAACATTTTGAAGAAGGATTATACGTAGATATCGTTTCAGGTGAACCGCTATTTTCTTCAAAAGATAAATATAATTCAGGTTGTGGCTGGCCAGCATTCACAAAACCAGTAGAGAGTACAGGAATTACTGAGCATTTTGATACTAGTTTTGGCATGAGACGTACTGAAGTTCGAAGCAAAGATGCTGATTCACATTTAGGACATGTTTTCACAGATGGTCCGAGGGAAACGGGTGGGCTTCGATATTGTATTAATTCTGCTTCATTACTTTTTATTCCAAAAGACCAACTTGTACAAGAAGGATATGCAGATTACCTAAAGCTATTTGAATCATAAGAAGTAGAAGTTTCTATCGATTATAATAGAAGAAAAGCTGATGTACCTGTTATGGACAGGTCATCAGCTTTTTCTATTATTTTGAAACTGTTATTTGTTTTTTTGCAACATGAAACGCTTGTTCAAAATCAGCAATTAAGTCGTCAACATTTTCAAGGCCAACAGAGAAACGTAGAAGACCTTCCGTGATCCCTCGTTTATCACGTTCTTCTTTCGGAATAGCTGCATGACTCATGGTTACAGGATATGAAAGAATAGATTCAACACCACCAAGGCTAACTGCGAAGATTGGAATTTGTAAATGTTCTACAAAAGCTTTTGTTAATTCACGATTAGGTAAGGTAAAGGATAGTACAGCTCCTGCGTTAGAAGCTTGGCTACCATGAATTTCATAACCAGGGTGACTTGATAAACCAGGATAATAGACATTTTCTACAAGTTCATGCTGATCAAGATAGGAAGCAATCTTCAATGCAGATTGTGATGATTGTGTTAAACGTGCATTTAGTGTTTTAATTCCTTGAATTAATGAGAAGGAATCATGTGCACCTAAAATTGCACCCATTGAATTTTGCATAAAGTAAATTTGCTTGCCTAGTTCTTCATCTTTTGTTACAGCTAAACCTGCTATAATATCGCTATGCCCACCTAAGAATTTTGTAGCACTATGGAGAACTACATCCACTCCTAAATCTAAAGGTCGTTGATAAAGTGGTGTCATAAATGTGTTGTCAACAAAAGTAATTAAACCATGTTTTTTGGCTATCGAAACAATTCCTCGAATATCTGTAATGCCTAGTAAAGGGTTTGCGGGTGTTTCAGCATATAAAACCTTCGTATTTGGTTGAATGGCTGCTTCCACTTCTTGTAGGTTTGTAAAGTCAGCAAATGTATGTGTGATGCCATATTTCGTTAATACTTGTGTAACAAATCGATAAGTTCCACCATAAACTTCACTCGTAACGACTAAATGGTCACCTGCATTTAAAGTAAGAAGGGCGGAGGAGATAGCTGCAATGCCAGAAGAAAAGGCAAATCCTCGTGTGCCACCTTCGAGTTCGGCAATTGTTTTTTCAAGTGCATCTCGAGTCGGGTTACCGGATCGGCTGTAATCATAAGGACCAAATGAATCAAAGTGTTCTTGGTCAAATGTAGAAGAAAGATAAATTGGCACATTTACTGCGCCTGCTTTTTGTTCATAATCACTTCTTGTAGAAGCAGTGATTAAGCTTGTTTCGATGGATTGTTTATTTTGCGTCATGAATCGTCACCTCTTTTTGAATAGTAGCAAAAACTTTTTTCAGTTCAGCGATTAAATCTTCAGCTTCTTCGATGCCAATTGAAAACCGCAAGAGCGAATTATCGACCCCACGTGCTATGCGTTCCTCTTCAGGTATATCTGCATGTGTTTGTGTTGCAGGATAGGTGATAAAACTTTCAACACCACCTAAACTCTCTGCATATGCAATCAATTGTAAGTTTTGTAGGAAAGGTCCTACCCATTCCGAACGCTTTAATCGGAAAGATACCATACCACCTAATCCAGCATATAAAACATCTTTTACTAAAGGCTCTTGTTCTAAGTAAGTAACGATTTTCTTTGCGTTTTCTGTATGTTGTTTCATACGAACATGGAGTGTTTTCAAACCTCTTAGTAATAACCAGCTATCAATAGGCGCAAGTGTTGCACCTGATGCATTATGGTTATAAAGTAGTTTTTCTGAAAGTTCTTCTCCTTTTGAAACAACAAGCCCAGCAAGCACGTCATTGTGTCCACCTATATATTTTGTAGCACTGTGAATCACAATGTCTGCACCAAGCTCAATTGGTCGTTGATAGTATGGAGTTAAAAAAGTGTTATCAACAATCAGTAGAAGATTGTGTGTTTTGGCCAGTTTTGCATATTGAATAATATTAATTTCCTGCATTAATGGATTTGTCGGTGTTTCAATAAAGAGAGCCTTTGTTTGATCATTAATTAACGCTTCAATTTCAGCACCAGATTGGAAAGGCGTGAACTGAGCTTTAATGCCATATTGTTGTTCATATTGAACGGCAAGTCGATATGTACCACCATATATATCATCGGTATATATGACTTCGTCGCCTGTTTTGAATAGGGAAAGCACTAATTGAATAGCAGCCATCCCGCTACTACATGCAAAGCCAGCATCTCCACTTTCTAAATTAGCAATACCCTCTTCTAAAACGGAACGAGTTGGGTTTTTTGTACGTGTATAATCATAGCCTGTTGATTGGCCAAGCCCTGCATGGCGATAAGCAGTCGAAAGATAAATAGGTGTATTAATAGAACCTGTGTTAGGATCCGTATTGGTCCCGATTTGTGCTAAGCGAGTTGAAATATGGTTTTCTGTCATTTTCATCATCCTTTTTATAAAAAATAAAAGGCCCTCTTAAGAAGAGGACCTAAAAAAACGAAAGTCAATCTTCTTATCTGCTAGACATACATCTACTGGAATTAGCACCTTACCAAAAATGGTGGTTGCTGAGATTTCACAGGGCCGAGTCCCTCCATCTCTCTGGATAAGAATTCAAATTTAATTGTAGGAAAAGTTTTAATTAATGAAATATTAACACTTTAAGCAATGCTATGCAATAGAATAATGTAATATTCAGAAAAGTTTATATCTATAATCTGCCGCACGATTTCTTTTGCATGAATAATAGTAGCAATCGTAAATTAATTCGTAAGAAGGGCTACCTAAAAAGTGGTTTTTACACATTTTAAGTAGCCCAAGATTAAGGTTATCCCGCATTAACAGTTAGTACGATTAGTACAACTCTCACTCAAGACGGGAATGAAAAACTCTCAATCTTAAGTGAAGTTTTCACTTTATTTAGTTGTTACTTTTGTTAATTCAAAAGTGGCTTTTTTATTTTTAACAGTTTTAATTGCACCAGCATTTGGAGCATAGTAAGTAATAGAACCATCAGCAGCTTTAACGCCTACAACAGTGTTAAAAGTACCAGCTTTTACTGTCATTTTGTTTTGAATAGAAACAATTTTGCTGTTTTTTGTATCTGCTTTAAATACTTGTCCTTTCGTAAAAGGGTAAGCGATTTGGCGAACAGTACCTGTTTTTGCAAACTTGTAATCTAAACCTTTTGCAGATTCACGAACTAAAATAGTTTGTTTCTTGTCAGTACCTGTTTGTTTATACCAATAAGTCCAACCAGTTGAATTACGTTTGTTTGTTGAATACATTTTACCTTTTTTACCGTTTTCAACATAGTAGTAAGTGTTTGTTGTTACAGGACGGTATGTTGTTTTTTTACTTGTTGAAGTACTAGTAGATTTTGTAGTAGTTTTTTTAGTAGTTACTTGTTTTGTACCTGTAATTGCAGTTGTTTGATTTTGATCTTTGTTTTTTTCTGTGTTCTTAGCAAATGTTAAATAAGATGAATATACATAAGCTGTTTTTTTGTTGAATTTGATTTTTGCCCAGCCAGTTTTTGACTTGCTATATACAACAACAGTGTCACCTTTCCAAAGTGTTCCAACTTTTTTCCCATTTACAGAAGGTTGTGAGCGAACATATACGCTATTCGCTACTTTTGCGCTCATTGTGTTTGTTGTTGCTGCGTCACTGTTTGCTGTAAAAGTAATTAAAGTGGCAAACATGACCATGAAAGATAGTAAAGTTTTTACTATTTTCATTAAAATCATCTCCTCATTGAAAAACTACCTAAATAGGGTAGTGATGCGTCGATTTCATGTTTTCATTTGTATTTGTAACGCATCCGAGTAATAGAACGAAGAGATAATTAGAAGGTTTCCAATTTAATGAAAAAAACAAAGGATTGTTGGAGAGATTTTTTTCGAAGACTTCATTACTGTTAATATGTTTTTAATACG
This sequence comes from Rummeliibacillus sp. NPDC094406, assembly GCF_044763875.1. Classification (NCBI taxonomy): domain Bacteria; kingdom Bacillati; phylum Bacillota; class Bacilli; order Caryophanales; family Caryophanaceae; genus Rummeliibacillus; species Rummeliibacillus sp. NPDC094406. Next base: position 77,499 of record NZ_JBIWGZ010000004.1, read on the forward strand.
ATGGGGAGTATTGCTAAATAGCTTGTAATTATTGCATTTTGATAAGTTTTATCGCTAATTTTGATACAGTTGTTTTCGAATCGATAGTCTAATGTAGGATTGATGAGATTATTTCAATGGATTTATTGTGATATTCGAAAGGATTATTGACATACTAGTATTACTTCCTTTAAGGAGTATTGTTTTTTGAACTATACAGTGTAAAAAAATGAGAACTAATAATATTTCTCATGATATAATCAAATAAATTGGTAGAGGGTAGAAAATCCTATTTAATGCAGAAAATGCGTTTTTTAGATAGTTGATTCGTAATATATAATGAAACAAAAGGCAGGAAAAGATATGATACCATCATTTTATCATTTTATTGTAACTTTCAGAGGAGGAAAAAACGATTCAAAAGCAGACTTTGGTGAAGCTGCTTTTCACGATCACGGTTTTCCAAAACAGGACGAGGATTTTCAAACCATTTCTAGATATATAGAAGAAAAAGCAGATCCAGAAATGAGTGCGGTTGTTTTTGATGAACTTTGGCAACTATACGAAGAGAAATATTTTGAATAATATTTGTCAGATGTCAGACATTCTTGATACAATAGGAAAAGTATTTGAAGTAAATGATATGAATACGAAATGAATTTAAACATGAACTGAAAAAGGAGATAAACTATGAGCATCCACATTAACGCTAAGCAAGGCGAAATTGCTGAAATCGTACTATTACCAGGAGATCCATTACGCGCAAAATATATTGCAGAAACTTTTTTGGAAGATGTAACTCAATATAACGAAGTACGTAACATGTTCGGCTACACTGGTACATATAAAGGAAAACGTATCTCTGTACAAGGAACAGGAATGGGTGTGCCTTCAATTTCGATCTACACAACAGAGTTAATGCAAGAATACGGTTGCCAAAAGCTAATCCGTGTGGGTACTTGTGGCGCACTTAAACGTGATGTGAAAGTACGTGACGTTATCCTTGCACAATCAGCAACAACTGACTCTAAAATGAACGAAATCATTTTCAAAGGAATCGACTATGCACCAACAGCTGATTTCGATTTATTACTTAAAGCACACAAAGCAGGGGAAGCAGCTGGTCTTAACTTACGCGTAGGTAATATTTACACTGCTGACTTATTCTATGGTGAAGATAACCAAAACGAAAAATTAGCTGACTACGGAGTTCTTGCAGTTGAAATGGAAGCAGCAGCATTATATACTTTAGCAGCTAAATTTAACCGTCAAGCTCTAGCAGTATTAACAGTATCTGACCACCTATTAACTGGTGAAGCAACAACTTCTGAAGAACGTCAAACAACTTTCAATGATATGATCGTTGTAGCGCTTGAAGCGGCTATTCAAGACTAGTTGTAGCAAGGGTTCGTGGGTTTGAACTTTTTAACAAGTGACCAAAAGTGACCATTTTCAAAAAAAGTGGTTATAATTGGTCACTTTTTTATTGGTTTAATTCATTAAATAATTGCGTTGCTTGTTCTTCTGACGTATATCAATATGGGAATACGTATCTAGCGTTTCACTTATATTTTGTGTCCTAGCTGTTCTTGGATAACTTTGATATTTATATTGTTTGCAAATGTCCTGACTATTATCAGCTTAATATTTACTTTGTGTATTTATACTTTGAATATATAGAAAATTTCGTTATTAATATTTACATTTATATACTTTTGAAAATATACAATTATGCAAAAAAAAAGGGGGGTGAATTGATTGAAAATTAGAAAAAATTACACTTGTTTAGTAGTATTGCTTTTGTTTCTATTAACATTAGTTGGTTGTTCTAACATAGAGGATACACTACCTCAAAAAGAAGCTGAACAATTAGTTATTGATAAGCATACGAATGGTAATGGTTCGCCAACTATTCTATCTGTAGAAGTGAAAGGGAACACTTACTATATTAAGTGGGAGAAGAAATCTAATTTAGAGAGTGGTACTGATAAAGTCGACAAAAACGGAAAAGTAACAATGATTGATGCCAAAATTGGGTAACTCTATTAACTAGTTATAAGGAGGATCTTCTTCCATATTTAAAATAAGGGTGTGCTTTTTCTCCATCAAAATGAACTTGTACTCCTGTCGTTCATTTTTTACTGTTGAATAAATAAGTAATTTCCTTCAATAATTCTCCTTGCATTTCTTAAAACCTGCTGCTGTTTTACAATAAACGGGAAAACAAAATTCCTAATTCCCAATTATCACTGTATCAATAGAAGGAAAGAAAAAATTTGCAAAATACCGTTTATTCACGGAAAGGTTTTCAAGTTCTTCTATTTTGTAAATACCCTTGCTGTATGAAAACAACTTTTGAAAAAAATTTAGCCTCTACTCGATTTAAAGAGCTTAATATATTCCTGAACTCTTACGTATACTTGATAAGAAAAAGGTAATTAGTCATCTAAGTTCTGATGATTAATTACCTTTTTTATTAATTCTTCTCGCCTGATTTAATCTAATCCTCTAGATTTTAATAAATTTTCTCTATACATATCTTTTACGGTGTTAGGCATTTCTTTGGTAGCTATCCATTCTGTCGATTCATTTTCATATTCCTCACACTGAGTAGGTTCTAATCTAATTTCATATAATTGAGAGAAACTAGTTAATTTAAGAGCAGACATTATAGAAAGTAATTGAGCTTTGTTCCATGAGATACCTTTACCATTAGCTATCTCTGAAATAGTACCCACTCTCATTCCTGTCAAAAATGCTAAGTCTTTTTGAGTGATTCCTCTCTCTTTCAATAAATCATCTAACTTAATTATTACATAAGCATTCTCTAATTGACTTGCTGTATTAATTACCATATCGTTCATTAAGCTGTGGGAATGCCCTAATATGTCTTTAACTTTAATCTTTTTCACAAAAATTGCTCCTTCTTATTGCTGTAGAAAGTATATGAATAATATTTTATCAGTATACTGTTATATAAAACAATATAATATCTAACTGTTTTTTGATTTTACCCTATTCTTCCTTAAATTAAATCAGTAGTTTACCTAAGTAGAAATGTATACCTATGTTAAGTAGAAATAGATACTTACGAAAAATTAATATGTAAATATAATTATGTGAGTATAAAGAATAGCCTCATATATAACTTTTTCCCTGAATACTTCAAAAAAATAAATAAAACCCTTGATCATTTCGCCGAAATTTATAAATATTAAGGTTCTAAATAAATTCTTTTATTCATCCAGTGATTCAAAAGGAGAATAGGCACCTGGTAAGGGATACTAAAACAATAAAATAAAGAGGTGAAATAAGTGACCGAAAAAGAATGGAAAGAATTTAAAGAAGGAATAGTAGATGAAGAACAAGAACTAAACTTTTTTTATAAATTAGAAGAATGGTGGATAAGCCGACTATTTGGTGAAGAAAAAAGTTATTTATTAACTCGTTCAAAAGATTCACACACACAAGAATTCCGTACAGCTGAAGAATTATTTGAGAATGGGTTTATTGATGGGGAAAAATTTATTGAACGAGTACCTGACTTAGAATGGTAATTAGTATAGTAAATTAACAATTAAAAAACATATAAATTAGTAGAAGTAATCGTAATGCTATTAAAAAACTAAGTATGACAAATAACAATGAGAGAGTTCATTAAGCTCTTTCTTTAAATGAGAAAATAAAAAAAGAGAGCATGTGACCGAAAAGTGACCTAAAATGTCATTTAAAATGTTGCTCGCTCTTTTTTTATAAGACAAATGACTAACAGTCTCGTTTTCAGAAAAAGATAAGATCTTTTTCGGCATTATTAACCTCGTCTCCAATCTTATTAATCTTATTTATTGTTCTAGTAAATTTACTTTAAAATGATAAAATATTTTTATAATTAAAATATAAAGGAAGACGATGAATGAGGAAATTTTCACTGCAAACAAAGATTCTAGGTTTAACTTTTTCACTAAGCTTCATTCTGATTATCCTATTAACAACTTACTATACATATATGGAAGGTAAACAAATAGTAGAAGATAGAGGACGTTTAGCTTTAGAACTTTCGAAAACGATTTCTGTCATGCCCTCAATCATAAATGCATTTGATTCGGAACAACCATCTAAAATAATTCAACCGATAACAGAACAAATTCGTAAGAGAACAGGTGCAGAATTTATTGTTGTTGGAAATAAAGAGGGCATCCGATATTCTCACCCTGAACCAGATAAAATAGGAAAACGAATGGTCGGTGGAGATAACGAGAGAGCGATTCAAAAAGGTCAATCCTATATTTCTGAAGCAAGGGGTTCCCTTGGTCTCTCCATGAGAGGTAAATCGCCTATATTGAATAAGAATGGAGAAATCATTGGGGTTGTTTCTGTTGGATATTTGGTAAAGGATATTGAAAAACAAATATTTAATGATATTTCAAAAGAGCTTTTTATCTCACTATTAGCCTTGCTTATTTCAATTATAGGAAGTTATTTACTTGCTAGAAGTATTCGAAAAGAAATGTTAGGCTTAGAGCCTTATGAAATTGCTCATTTATACAAAGAAAAAAATGCTGTCTTACATTCTGTACAAGAAGGTATTTTGTCCATAGACCAAAATGGTAAAATTACATCGATGAATCAACGCGCAAAAAAATTATTAGGTGTAAAAGGTAGTGTTCGGAATTTAATGATTGATGAATTTTTCCCTTCAAGTCAGCTGTATAGTGTGTTGAAATCAGGGGAATCCAAAATAGATATCGAGTTGTCCTGGAAACAGAAAATCATGATCGTCAGCTGTACACCTATACTTGATAAAGAAATTGTAAGAGGTGTTGTAGCATCATTCCGTGAAAAAACGGAGATTGAGCAAATGATGAACACATTATCTGAAATGAAAACTTATTCAGAAGAGTTACGAGCTCAAACCCATGAATTTACAAATAAATTATATGTCCTTTCAGGCTTAATGCAGTTAGGGGAGTATGATAAAGCAATTGAAATGATTCAAGATGAAACCTCTGAACTACAATTTCAAAATCAAATCGTATTCGAACAGATAAATGATACGAAAATTCAAGTGATTCTATTAGGAAAAATAGGAGTAGCCTCAGAGAAAAAAATTGCGTTTGAAATTGATCCACAAAGTTACTTAGACAAACTTCCAGAACATATTTTATTATCACAGTTAACCCTTATACTAGGCAATATTATTGATAATGCTTTTGATGCAGTTGCTAACGTAAAAAATCCTACCATCAAGTTCTTTGCTACTGACATTGGAGAAGATATTATTTTTGAGGTAAGTGATAATGGAAAAGGAATTTCAGATGAAAATGTATCTTCCATATTCCAAATGGGTTTTACTTCAAAAGAAGGGGAGTCTCCTAGGGGGTATGGACTTTCCAATACTGACAAGGCCGTAAAAGAATTGGGAGGCATTATTGAAGTACAAAATGGAATAGAAAACACCGTCTTTACAGTGTATCTTCCAAAAGATTTACTGGGGGGAGAAACAGATGAAAATTAAAACAGTAATTGCTGAAGATGATTTTCGTGTAGCGGAAATTCATGAAAAGTTTTTAGGAACCTTTAAAGAGATAGAAGTGATTGGAAAAGCATTAAACGGAAAAGAAGCAATTCAACTTTTGGAAGAACTACAACCAGATTTACTTCTTTTAGATGTTTATATGCCTGATCAGCTTGGAACTGATTTACTACCGATCATCAGACAACAATTTCCTCAAACAGATATTATTATGGTCACAGCTGCAACTGATAAAGAATTGTTTGAAAAGGCACTACATTATGGTGTAGAGTATTTTCTCATTAAACCTGTAAAATTAGATCGTTTCAAACAAACCATTGAGGAATATATTAATAAACATCAGCTAATGCATTCATGTGAAGAAGTAAATCAAGATTTTGTAGATTTAATTTACAAAAGATCACCAACCTCATCCAGTGAAATTAAAGAATCATCCTTACCTAAAGGGATCGATGAAATTACATTAGTCAAGGTAAGGAATGTGGTAGAAAATAGCCCGTCAAGTCTATCGGCCGAAGATGTTGGTGTTGAGATTGGTGCCTCCAGAACAACAGCAAGACGTTATCTTGAATATTTGGCTTCGATTAAATCGTGTAAAGCAGAAGTAGTATATGGCGCAGTAGGTAGACCTGAACGGAAATATTGTAAAATTTAAAAACTGAAAATGAAAAGGACGAAATTGTTTTAATACAGTTTCGTCTTTTTTAGGAGCAGAAGTCACTGGAACTATTTTGTTAGATTTTTGAAACCTTACCCCAACATTCACATGTAAATTGTCGTGAACAATATGAACAAAATTTTCATTATATTTTAAAAAAACAATATTTTGCAATCGCTTACAAATCGATCATCTTGTTTTACAATTTAACTAATTTAATAGTTAAGGGGTGTTTGAAATGTTGGCGTTATTAGGTTTCTTAATGATTATAGTATTTATGTTTTTAATTATGTCTGGGCGACTTTCAGCCATGCTTGCATTAATTATTGTGCCTTCTATTTTTGCCATAATAGGTGGCTTTGGTAACGGTATGGGTGATATGGCTTTAGAGGGGATTAAGAGTGTTGCTCCTACGGGTATTATGATATTATTTGCCATTTTGTTTTTTGGTGTCTTAATTGACGCAGGAGTATTTGATCCAATTATCAATACAATCCTTAGAGTTGTAAAAGGTGATCCAGTTAAAATCACGATTGGAACTGCTATTTTAGCACTTCTCATTTCGTTAGATGGTGATGGAACTACAACTTATATGATTACCATTTCTGCGATGCTTCCTCTTTATAAAAGACTCGGCATGAGACCAATCACATTAGCAGGTATTGCTGTATCAGCTTCTGGAGTAATGAACCTATTGCCTTGGGGAGGGCCTACAGCTCGTGTAATGACTGCTTTAAATCTAGAAATGTCTGATGTATTTACACCAGTAATTCCTACAATGATTGGTGGAGTTCTTTTTGTTCTATTCATGGCTTATGTTGTAGGGAAAAAGGAAAGAAAAAGAATTGGCATTATCGAAATCAATTTCCAAACAGTAGCGCAGCATGCGGCTACAACAGTAGAAATTGTAGAACATAAGAGACCAAAATTAATTATTTTTAACTATGTACTAACAATTGCTTTACTAGTTGCTTTAATTACAGAATTACTACCAGCCGTTGTCCTATTTATGGTCGGATTTGCAATTGCTCTAATAGTCAATTATCCAAAAGTTAGCGATCAAAAAGAACGGGTAGCTAATTATGCAGATAATGCATTGTCTGTTGTATCTATGGTATTTGCAGCAGGTATCTTCACCGGAATTTTATCAGGTACTCATATGGTTGATGCCATGGCAAACTCTATGATTAAATATATCCCAGATTCGATGGGCTCGCATTTTGCAGTAATTACAGCAATAATCAGTGCACCACTTACATTCTTTATGTCTAATGATGCATTTTACTATGGTGTCCTTCCATTATTAGCTAAGGCGGGAGCAGCTTATGGTATTGACCCATCCTTAATAGGAAGAGCTTCTCTTTTAGGGTTACCTGTTCATCTGCTAAGTCCATTAGTTCCTTCAACTTATCTATTAGTAGGGATGGTTGGCGAAGATTTCGGTGCATTACACCGTAATTTCTTAAAATGGGCATGTGGAACAACTATTGTAATGATTGTAGTAGCAGTTATATTTAGAATTATACCAATGTAGGTAATAGCTTTTACTAGATAAATAGAAAGTAAGTATTAAGTTGAAAAATTAATTTCATTCATAAAACATATACGAACATTTAATGCTTTACCAATTTTCTTTTATAGCTATCTTTGTTGATGTGGAATTAGCGAAGACTCCTGCGGGAAAGCGAGACAGGTGAGACCCCACAGGGAACGAAGTGAGCGAGGAGGCTCAACGCTCGCCCGCGGAAAGCGAAGCTAATACCACATCATGCATAAAACAGATTAATACTATAAATTTTTGTATTTATACACTTTTTCAGTACTCTAGACGTAGTAACGAGGAGATTAAATCCAAGCTAGTGGAATGCGCCGTAGCGGAACATCTATATCTCAATATTGAAAAGTTAATGTGTGAACTTGTTAGTATTTAATAGCTCAAAATAGATTAATGAATTTTATTCAAATTATGAAATTTTTTAAGACTGTCAAGAATTTGGCAGTCTTTTTCTTTTCGTGGAGCATAATTCCTGATATTATGGTATAAGTAGTGTTTGAACACTGTTAGATTGAAAGTGGTGAACAAGATGGATGATAAAACAAAAGTTGATCCAGAACAAAACAATGAGCCACAAAAAGAGCAACAAGGAGAACCCGGCCAAGAAATAAAACCTGCGGGTAAATACATACGTATGAAACCTTTCGCTTTTATCATGATGATTATTGTTTTAATTCTCGCAACTTCAGGTGTCACAATCTTTGCTTTAACTTTTGGAGAAGAAAAAGTAGTAGAAGTTCGTACACCTACTCATAGCGAATTCCAAAAATTATTTAATGCTTATGATGAAATATCAAAAAGCTATTACAAAGACATTGATACAGATGCATTAGTTAATGGTGCTGTAGACGGTATGATTAGTGCATTAGGTGATCCTTATTCAGACTATATGAATAAGGAGGAAGCAACACAATTTAATGAAAGTATCTCTTCTAGCTTCCAAGGAATCGGTGCAGAAATTCAAGAAAAAGACGGTCATATAGTTGTTGTGTCACCGATTAAAAATTCTCCTGCAGAAAAAGCAGGTGTTAAAACAAATGATATTATTAAAAAAGTTGATGGCAAAAGCCTCGATGGAATGACAGCTTCAGCGGCTGTATTATTAATCCGCGGTGAAAAAGGTTCTTCTGTAACGTTAGAAATTCAACGTGGTGGAGCTGATAAATTAATCACCATGAAAATTACTCGTGACGAGATTCCAGTGGAAACTGTCTATGCAACAATGGAAAAGGACAAAATTGCTCATATCCAAATTACTAGCTTCTCTGATAATACGTACAAAGAATTATTAAGTGCATTAGATGAAATGGAAGGTAAGGGCATGAAGGGCCTTGTCATTGATGTACGCCAAAATCCAGGCGGTTTGGTAAATTCTGTTGAGGATATCGCTAGTTTATTTGTTAAAACTGGCGAACCGATTGTCCAATTTGAAGACCGTAATGGTAAAAAAGAAGTTGTCTCTGCGAAAAGTGGCCGAAAAGTAAAAGTGCCTGTTACTGTGTTAATAGACGGTGGTAGTGCTTCAGCTTCCGAAATCTTAGCGGGTGCATTAAGAGAATCTGCAAATGTAAAATTAGTCGGTGAGAAATCATTTGGAAAAGGTACTATGCAAACAGCTGCAAACCTTCCAGACGGATCAAACCTTAAAATTACAATTGCTAAATGGTTAACACCAGATGGCAACTGGATTCATGAAAAAGGAATTCAACCAGATTACAAAGTAAATTACCCAAGCTATGCTTCTCTACCATATTTAAGTCCAGATAAGACGCTAAAAGAAGGATCTCTTTCTGACCAAGTAAAAGCAGCTGAAAAAATGCTAAAGGCAGTTGGCTATAATCCAGGCAAAGCCGATGGTTTATACGATTCTTCAACAACAGTAGCTGTTGAACAGTTCCAAAAAGACCATAAGTTAAAAGTGACTGGAGTATTAAAAGGTGATACTACTTATGCTTTGATGGAAGAACTTCGTTTGAAAATTAAAAAAGACGATCCACAATTGAAAAAAGCGATGGAAATTGTGAAAACAGAAATCAAGTAGATGACTTTAGTTATTTAAATAATCATGAAGAGAGCTGACGGATTCTTGTCAGCTCTTTATTATTAAGGATTTGAACTCTAAGATTTTGAGTAATAAAGGCGTTAGTCTAATTCTTATTTTTTCAGATTGTAAAAATAGCAAAAAAAATGAAACACAAATAACTAGCAATCGTAGCTAGATAGTTTATATATCTTAGGAGTGATCATAATGAAAGACGTATTTTTATTTAGCGGATTTTTAGGCAGTGGTAAAACGACAATGTTGGTGGATGTGATTCGCCAAATAAAAGAACAAAACCTAAAACCAGCAGTCATTATGAATGAGCTTGGTAAGTTGAATTTTGATTCACAAGCAGTGGAGGAAGGGATTCCATTAAAAGAAATGCTAAACGGTTGTATATGCTGTTCTGGAGCTGAAAAAACGGAAGCTCAAATTCAATCCTTATTAGCAGAATCTGATTTTGACGTACTGATTATTGAAACAACTGGTGCAGCTCATCCAGTAGAGGCGTTAGATGCAGTCTATTCTCCTTTATTTGCCGACAAATTGAATATTAAAGGGATTGTTACCGTTGCAGATAGTAAACGCTGGTTAGAACGAGATAAAATGTCTCCTCAAACACGTACATTATTTTTGGAGCAAATTCGCCATGCCCATTTAATTTTGGCTAATAAGATGGATTTGTTAACTGAAGCGGAAAGAGCACAAGTTACGTTTGAATTACAAAGTTTAAATCCTCATGCACAAATAATACAGACATCAAATGCTAAAATACCTTTAAAGTTTTTACAAAGTTTACATGCAACAGCAAGACCTTCAGCTATTCATAAAGCAGATTTAGGCCATCATTTACATTTAAGCTCCCGTCTTGTCACTTTCCCTGAATCAGTAGATTTTACACAAGAGGAATTTGAGAATTGGGTACGTACAATCCCTGAATCTGTTTACCGAATGAAAGGATATGTGCCTGTAAAAGGTATAAAAAATCCGATGCTTTTTCAATATGCATATGGTTTAACTCAATGGCTTCCAGAATACGTCCATATGGATCCAAACCTTGTAATAATTGGCGAGAATGTTGGCGAAATAGAAGTCATTGGACTACTAAACTGACTATGAAATTATAAAGCTGTCAACCCTTTCGAAATAGCAATAAGCAGATAGACTTCAAGTATCTACCAAATAAGATGCTTTAATACTGCCCAATGACACCCCTCTTGGAGAAAGTGGTAATCATTGGGCAACTTTTTGTCGCATACGTACGATAAGCTTTATGCAGACAAGGAGGAATGCAAGATGAACAAAATGACAAAATGGGCATTACCATTAAGCCTACTAATGATGGTGGGAGTTCAAAGTGGAGCAATGGAAGCTTCGGCTAAAACAATCACTTCTGATACAGCCAAGCAAACTTCAATGTCAAACTGTAATTGGCAATATAATCAAGCTTATAATTGGGTGAATGTAGATGTAAATAATAATTCACTTAACACTATTAAAGTTAAAAAATTTACTAAAGCTGAACTAGATAAGTATTTAGCTTCTTTATATAGTTCAGACAAAGGTACTAAACCAAACACTGGTTCAAACCAAGGAACAACTTCAAACACAGGATCAGACAAAGGTACTACACCAAATGCTGGTTCAAACCAAGGAACAACTTCAAACACAGGATCAGATAAAGGTACTAAACCAAACACTGGTTCAAACCAAGGAACAACTTCAAACACAGGATCAGATAAAGGTACTAAACCAAACGCTGGTTCAAACCAAGGAACAACTTCAAATACAGGGTCAGATAAAGGTACTAAACCAAACACTGGTTCAAACCAAGGAACAACTTCAAACACAGGATCAAACAAAGGTACAAATTCAAATACAGGATCAAACAATTCAACAACAAATTCTAATAGCTCATCTGCTTCACAATTTGAGCAACAAGTTATTTCATTAACAAACGCTGAACGTGCAAAAGAAGGATTACCAGCGTTACAAGCTGATACAAAATTAATGCAATCAGCAAAAGCAAAATCAGATGACATGGCTAAAAACCACTATTTCGATCATACGAGTCCAACATACGGTTCACCATTTGATCAAATGAAGTCTCTTGGAATTTCATATAAATCAGCAGGCGAAAACATCGCACAAGGACAAAAAACTCCTCAAGAAGTGGTACAAGCTTGGATGCAATCACCAGGACACCGTGCTAACATTATGAATGCTTCATACACTCATATCGGCGTAGGTTTTTCAGCAAACGGTAACTACTGGACACAACAATTTATCCAAAAATAATGATAGATTCATAATTTCATATGAATATAAAAACCAGCCTTAAATTTGGCTGGTTTTTTTGTTTGAAATCATGATTATTTTTCCATACTAGCAGAAAAAGGGGGTACTATTTTGCTATTCCTTGAATCCATGGTCGATAAACTAAAATCTACCTTTTATAATTCTGTTGATTTTACAGCAAAAGAGATTTCATGGCCTAAAGAAAATTATGCGATTTTATGCTATTACAGTTCAATGGTTAATAAACGAGATGTTCAAGATCAACTTAACGTATTGAAACTTCAAGCAGCCGTAGATGAAGAAAAATGGACAGAGACAATGGCTTCTGTGAAGGAACCTTTCCAAATAGAAAAATTCGTTGATTATATTTGCCAAGGTGAAACCATCATTATTTTAATGACAGAACAGCAGATGGTACATCTTACTTTACCAGAGGTACCACATCGTGCTCCTGATGAACCTTTAAACGAACATATAATTCGTGGTTCTCATGAAGGGTTTATTGAGAATGCTGATGTAAATATAGGATTAATTCGTAAACGAATTCGAGTGCCAAATTTAGTTGTGAATAAAATGGAAATCGGTGTTGAAACAAAAACGGATGTCTACTACATCTACTTGGATCAAGTTGCTAATATACAATCAGTGTCGGAAGTTGAAAGGAAATTGAAATTGATGCAAGAAAGAACCCCAACTTTGTATACAGCCGGAGAAGTAGGTGACTATTTGGAGGAGTCTGTATACTCCCCGTTTCCGCAACTTTTAAATACAGAAAGGCCTGACCGTGTCTTGGCAAATTTAGTTGAAGGTAAAATTGCTATTTTAACAAGTATTTCACCGACAGTACTAATTGGACCTGTTACATTTTTCTCATTTTATCAGTCACCTGATGATTATAATGGGCGTGTTTTAGTTGGTTCTTTTTATAGAATAGTGCGTATATTCAGTTTTTTTAGCGCGGTATTTTTGCCTGCGTTTTATATTGCCATTGTCAGTTTTCATTTTGAAGTATTACCTTTGGAGTTAAGTAAAAAGCTTAAGTTAGATATTGGTGAAATTCCTTATCGACCAATTATAGAAGCGTTGTTACTTGAAATAATAATTGAGTTAATCAGGGAAGCGAGTATTCGGTTACCTCAAGCTGTTGTACAAACAATTGGTATTGTTGGTGGCTTAGTAATTGGAACTGTTATTGTGACTGCAGGACTTGTTTCTAACATGATGGTAATAGTTGTGGCTTTGACTGCCATTTCAAGTTATGTGGTTCCATCTGTGGAGATGAATATGTCCATTCGGATTTTACGTTTTCCATTTATGTTAGCCGCTGCTTTTATGGGCTTCTTCGGGATTGTCATTGGTAGTTTAGTTTTATTCGTTCATTTATTAAATTTAAGTTCTTTAAAGTCACCTTACTTTACTCCGATAGTGCCTTTTGAGCCTAAAAAAATAAAAAAAATATTTGTCCGTGGGCCGTTTGTAAAACCGGAACCACAAGTAAGTTCTTTTGATCCAGAAGGAAGTAAGAAATGAGTTTTAAGTTAACAAAAGTCCAATTCTTTGTAATGTTATTTTTTATCGAAACAGGTATCGTTTACATTTCGTTTCAGCAGGGGCTCATTAGAGGGGGAGGAAGAGACGCTTGGATAATGTTTGCTGTTACTGCAATCATTGTTTTTATACAGTTGCTCTTATTTGAAAAATACTACCAAAGATTCATATTAGGTAAAATTACATCTTGGCTTTATATTTTATATTGGCTTGCGCTTATTATTGGCTTTTTAGGCTATATGCAATATACCTTAAACACTTGGGTTATTCAAAGTACGCCTCCCATCATTACTTTAACTCTTATTCTTCTTGTCTCTTTATATATCAGTTTGAGTAGACCATCCACGATAATAAATTTAGGTGTATTAATCATTCCATTGGTGATTATTTTCATTGTATTTATATTGATTGCAACACATGAACTGAAATTTAGTAATGTTTTGCCACTTGGTACAAGTACGGTGCCTCAATGGCTAAGTGGTATGCATAATAGCTCAATAGCATTTATTGGAATAGAAAGCTATTTAATATTAAGAAAATATGTGTTGGAAAATGAAAAAGTAGCTGGGAAACCATTATTGATTTTTCATTTAATCGTTTCTATTTTTATGGGTGCTTCTGTTATCGGAACAGAATTTTACTACGCATTAAAAGAAATTAATTTAATTCCTGAGCCCATTATCTATATCTTAAAATCCCAAAAAGTTACATTTGTTAAACGACTAGATATATTTTTTATTTACATTTGGCTTGCTTGGGGCATTTTAACAATTAACCTATTTATTTTTAATATTCGTATTGTACTTTTTTCTAAAAAAAGAAAACATCCGCAACGAATGATGATTATTTTACATTGTTTTATTTTAGTCGTAACTTTGTTCTTAGTAAGTATATATCAAGTAGATTTGATTCGAAAATATATTGGTTACTTATATTATCCATTCACTATTGTTTTACCTACCATCATCATTATAAAGAATAGAAGGAGAGATTCCAAATGCGACAAGTCACAATAGTTTGTATGTTAAGTGTTGTGTTACTTGCTGGCTGTTGGGATGAACGGTTATATAAAAATTTAGCAGTTATATCAATTGCAGGAATCGAAGGCCATATGGGGGATTTGAAAGCTTATTACGCATATCCGAGTTCACCTAACGATCCTACAAAAGTTGCAATCGTTGAATCAGAAGGGCTAACACCAAGAGATGTTCGAAACAAAGCAGATTTAAAGACAGCACTAACGCTTGATTTATCAGAACTTTCTACTTATTTAATGGCAGAGGAAAGTGCATATGATGATATTTATCCTTTTTTAGATATTTTCTATCGTAATGCTCAAAATCCTATTACTACTAAATTTGCCATTACAAAAGGTTCTCCCAAAGACTTTATTGATGTTAAAAAGTCTTTACCATCTGGATTAGGAGAATATTATCAGGAATTTATAGAAAGTGTAGAGAGGAATTCTATTTTTCCAAAAGGCTTAGATATCCAACAAGCAGGATCAATGTTATTTGAAGAAGGGCAGGATTTAGTTTTACCTTATTTAAATAGAGATGAAAAGAATCAAACACCAATAGCTGAGGGTCTTGCTCTTTTTAATGGTAGAAAATTTACAGGGACAACTCTAGGAAAAAGGGATTCCTTATTTTTAGTCCTAGCAGCTTATGGAAAAGCGGATTCAGCTCGATTATCGTATATATTTAAAGAGGAAGATAAAAAAACACCTCTAACAGTCGATATTATTCGATATAAAAAGAAAATTAAAATCCAAGAACAAGGTAAATCAGCGAAAGTCTACCTAAAATCTACATTTAAAGTGAATATAGATGAGTATCCTTTAGATCATATTGGTGAACAAAAAGTGAAAAACAAATTAGAAAAATTTCTGGAGAAAAAAATAAAAAGTGAAACATTGAAAATGATCAAAAAATGCCAGGATGCATCTTCAGATCCTATAGGTATTGGAAAAAAAGCAAGAGCTAGTCGATCAAAAATTTGGAAGGAAGGCCATTGGAAAGAAATCTACAAAACATTAGATTTTAAAGTGGATGTGAATGTGAAAATTATTCGTTCAGGAATTTTAAAATGAGTAATCAGATCATTAAATATCATGAATTATTTATGTTAAATTTATATAAATACAACGAACAAATCTCCCTCAGTAAGAGGGAGATTCCATTCGTTGTATTTTTCGTTGTACAAAACGAAGTCGAATACTCAGGGTGAGTGCACCTGTAGCTAGACCGGATATAAGGCCAATCCAATAGCCGTAAGGACCAAGGTCGGTAAAATTCGCTAATATATAGCCTAGTGGTAACCCTATAACCCAATATGAAATTAATGCCATCACAAATGTCATGGTCACATCCTTATATCCACGAAGTGCACCTTGTATTGGTGCTTGAATCGCATCAGAAAGCTGGAAGAATGCAGCATATGTTAAAAAGTGGCCAGCAAGATGTACGACATTTAGATCATCACTATAAATCGCTGCGATTTGCTCTTTAAAAGTAAGTAGGATAGTTAAAGAAACAATACAAATAGATACAGCTGTTGCAATACATAGTAGGCTAAATGCTTTGGCATCCTTGAATCTTTTCGCTCCAGTTTCATAACCAATCAGAATCGTTGCCCCCATTGAGATACTTAAAGGAATCATATACAACAGACTTGCAAAATTCATCGCGATTTGATGAGCACCGATGACGGATGTACTGTAATTACTCATTAATATCGTAACGACTGAGAAAATACTTACTTCAGCAAAAATAGATAAGCCAATGGGTAATCCAAGTTTAATTATTTCCATACATTTAGATAAATTTATCTTTGGTAGTTTTTGATACAATTTGAAACCTGAAAATGGAACTTTTTTCATCGTGATGAAAATAGCAATCCCACAAATAAGCCAATACGTTATGGCAGATGCAACACCAGAGCCGACACCACCTAGTTCAGGGAACCCAAGATGCCCAAAAATAAAGAAGTAGTTAAAAATAATATTAATCGGAGTAGCTAGTAAAGTAATAATCATTGAAACTCTTGTTCGACCTAATGCATCTATGAAACAACGTAGTACGCTGTATATAAATAAAGGAATTAGACCAATACACATAGCAATAAGATATTGATATGCAACTCGGTGTACATCAGGTTCTAATGACATTTTAGATAGTAAAGGATTAATCGCCATCATCATGCCACATAAAATAATCAATGCAAGTGCAATTGCTACATAAAAACCTTGTTGAATTGAAAATGTTGCTTCTTTCTCTCTTTTCGCACCAACTAATTGTGCTACAATAGGGGTTATAGATAAGAGAATGCCTGATAATCCAGTATAAATAGGCATCCATATCGAAGAACCAATGGAAACACCTGCTAAATCAGCAGTACTATATTTACTTGACATTAAGGTGTCAAAAAATGACATCAAATATAACGCAATTTGGGTGATAAGAATAGGAAACACAATTTTCAACATGAGTATCCATTTTGCTCTTATCGTTGTTGTTTCATGCACTTGTTTTCATCTCCCATTATGTTGATATTCAAGCTGGGGCGGGTCCACATGAAGCGAACCCGATAGCCGTTGCGACACGATGTCGCAACCTTATGTCATTTTCCTAAATACGACCGCCACCGTTTTATTGACATGTTTTATTAAAGTAGTTCGTATAGTAAAATAAGTACCTGTTCAAAACAAAAGCAAGCTGGTCCTTCATTGTTCGAGTAGAATAGGAGAATTATAATGACTAAACAAACTGTAATATTAACTGGTGGCGGTACTGCAGGCCACGTTTCACTCAATCAAGCTATCATACCATCTTTCTTAGAAAAAGGCTATGATGTTCACTATATTGGCTCAAAAGACGGAATCGAAAAGGACATTATAGGTCAGGCTTTCCCTGATTTACAATATCATGCGATTTCAAGTGGGAAGTTAAGACGGTATTTCTCTATGAAAAACTTTACCGATCCATTTCGCGTGTTGGCAGGAATTTCACAAGCATTATCTATTATGCGTCGTGTAAAACCAATTGTTGTATTTTCGAAAGGTGGATTTGTTTCTGTACCAGTTGTCATGGCGGCCAAACTATCTGGCATTCCGGTTGTATCTCACGAATCAGACGTAACACCTGGTTTAGCAAACAAACTATCACTACCTTTTGCTTCACATATTTTCACAGTATTTAAACAAACGTTAAATCATTTACCAGCTGAAAAAGCGACATGCACCGGCTCTATTATTCGTTCCGAGTTATTTGAAGGAAAAAAAGACAAGGGGCTTGAAATGTGTGGCTTCCACAATGGAAAAGAAACCATTCTAATAATGGGCGGTAGCCAAGGATCTAAGTTCATCAACGATGCTGTTCGTTCGAACATGGTAGAATTGTTAAAAAACCATAATATTATTCATTTATGTGGGAAAGGTCATTTAGACGAAGCACTTGTTAATATGCCCGGCTACAAGCAATTTGAATATGTAACAACAGAATTACCAGATTTACTATATGCTTCTGATTATATTGTTTCTAGAGCTGGTTCCAATTCAATCTTTGAATTTTTAGCCCTTGAAAAACCAATGCTTTTAATACCACTTTCTTTACAGAAATCTCGTGGAGATCAAATTTTAAATGCGAAATTATTCTTTGAACAAGGGCTTGCAGAAGTTTTACAAGAGGAAGATCTAAATAATCAAAGCTTTATGAAAGCGATGGAAACACTAAAAGCTCATAAAGACTCACTAATCAAGAATATGCGAGAAGCCGAGTCTCCAAAAACGCCAGATGAAATGGTTGAACTAATTACTCAATACACAAAATAATATTTACTAGCCTTATAGAATAGTAGAAATTGAATATCGAATGCAAAAAGACCATCTAGTAAGCCTCACATAGGCGACTAAATGGTCTTTATTGTCTAAAAACGGAGTTCATACTTTCAGACCCTGCAGCTATTTGCAGTCCTGAATCGAAAACAATTTGACAGTTTTCAAACGGGGGGCTGAAATGACTCGAGGGTTCAACGTCCGCAGTATTATTAAGTGTTATCTGCAAGTCAACGTCCTCACCTTTCTGATAATTACATTGCCTGTTCTTCTGAAGTATTTTCTTGAGTTGCCATACAAAAATAAAAAGTATCTTTTTGAATCTTCAATAACTCGAACTTCTTCTCACCACGGTTGATCTCTTCATATAATGAAGGATGACTGTCTTTGGCATCCATTACATAACCAAGTTTAGCCGCAGCACGTATAGATTTTGTGTTTTCTTTTCTTATTTTAAGAAAGACACATTGAAAATCTAATTCAAAGAATAATTCTTTCAAAAATAATTCTTTTGCCTTTTGGTTATACCCCTTGCCTTGATGTGGAACACCAATCCATGTACCTAGGAATCCTGCGCCATCTTGCACATCATACAAAGTAATTGTTCCAATAGGTTGACCCCAATCATCTGTAATTGTACGAGATACTACCTTACCGTTTTCTTCATCTTCCATCAATTGGCTAGTCATAAACCAAAATTCATCTGCTGTCTCTGCCTTTTGACGCACAAAAGGGAAGACAGATGGGTGACTTAACAACTCAAAAAGCTCATTACATTCTTGCAATTCACGTCGCTTAATCATGCTGAACGCCTCCTTTTTAGGGGTGAACTTCTAATCCAGTTCTATCCCCGCTCGAAATTTTTCATTTAATGTTGCATAAAAAATTTCGGGGTGGGAATCGAACCCACTAGAACCAGCGAACACTGGTGGCGCACCATTTGCCTTCCCTATTGACTCTATAAAAAATAGGAATCACTTATGAAATTATTTTGCACTTTTACTATACTAAGAATTACTCAAAATGCAAAGAAAAAACTGTTGTTTTATGATAAAAAAATAATCGTAAAAATGACAAATGTGAACATGTTTTAAAAGGTTAAAATTTTTTTGTGATTTATTGCAAAGTTGAAATTTGTTAATATAAAGAAAAGCTATATTTTCTTCTAACCAAAAATAAGCAAAAAGATACTATTTTCATAATAAATAATATAATATACTTAGCTCTCACAAAATTTTATAGATATAAATAACTATAATTTAGTGACTTATAAAAGATAATTAGTCATATTAATGATATAAATTCGTAATTATTTTACTTGGCATGCGAAACTGAGCGGTTGTATGCTTTTCTGAATAGAATTATGATAAACATAGAGAATGGAGGCAGTTTTAATGTTTTTAAATTTATTGAAAGTTCATGGTTCAGGAAATACATTTTATTTATATGAAACGAAAGACGAAATGTTACTTAATTGGGTAAGCTTAACAAAATGGCTTTGCGACACTGCAAATCAAGGTGGAGCAGATGGATTATTATTAGTAGCACCTTCAAAAAAAGGGTTAGCTAAAATGCGCGTAATCAATGCAGATGGTACGGAAGCCTCAATGTGTGGAAATGGTCTACGATGTGTTGCTCGCTATGTATTAGAAAAGAATGGAGTAACAGAAGGATTGATTGAAACGATGAAAGCAACTCTACATGTAGCGAAAGAAAAACAGTTATTCGATGGGGTTCCAACTTATGGAGTAGAAATTGCACCAGTTTCATTTGAACTTTCTTCATTGCCGATGAAAGTGGAAGACAAGACGACTTTGATTAATGAAGAGTACTCTAAATTAGCAAGCGATATTGCTTTTACAGCTGTTTCAGTGCCTAATCCGCATTTAATTGGTTTTGTTTCAAAAGAAAAAATTGAAAATACAGAACATCAAGAAAAGTTAGCTTCCTACTTAAATGGTCCAAATCCAGTTTGTCCTGACGGAGTCAATGTAAGTTATGTTTATCCAATCAGTGATAACGAAATATATGTTCGAACTTTCGAGAGAGGTGTTGGATTTACAAATGCATGTGGAACTGCAATGACAGCTTCTGCATTAGTATCAAGAATCTTAGATTTCACTGCAAAAGAAAAAATTACCGTATTTAATCCTGGAGGCTTTGTTCAATGCCTAGTACAACAGGAACAAGATCATTACAGTTTAAAATTAGTAGGAAACGCTACAGTTACTGCAACTTATACCTTAGAAGTTGATGGTGAAAATTATTCTTATACAGCAATTCAAGAAACGAATGAACAACAATCGTATAATTCGCTTATTGAATTTGCTTCAAAGAGATTACCACTACAGTTTACTAATTGATATTGAGGTGTTGGCATGTCAGAAGTTTTTATAACAAAAGAGCAATTTAATACCCTTTATCAATTAAATAAAGGTTTTGTTTTCCTTTTAGAACTTGTAGAAGATAAATTTCAATATTTATATATAAATCAGTCTGCTGAAACAGTATTTAAAACAAATCCAGAAGGTGAATTTCTCGCAAATGTTATACATTCAGAAGTTCGAAACACTATAGAAGAAAATTATCGTAAGGCAATTATTACGAAACAGCAAGTAACCTATCGTGATTTTTATTTGTTCTCAGAAAATGGATATACAAATGAGACAGTTTGTACGCCTATTTTCCAAGGAGAACGTACATATTTATTGGCAATAACAAATAATATATCAGATCAAAAAACATTAGAAGAAAAGTATGTGTTTTTACAATCCTTATTTGAAGATAAGATTGATCCTACTGTTATCTTATTAAAAGATTTTACAATATATGAAGTGAATCCAATATTTAATAACGTATTTGATTACAGCCTTAAAAAAAATCAAAATCTTATGGATTCAGGTTTTATCAACATTGAGAATGAAAAAAAGTATTTACAATATATAGATGATACTTTTCGTGGTATCGGTACATCGTCTGTCATTTTTACACATGAGAAACAAGAAAGTTATATGAGGAACTTTCTTGTTAGTTTCTCACCTGTCTATATGGATCATGATGTTATGGCCATCTGCATTCAGTGGCAAGAAATTAAAAGTACAACCCAACTAAAAAAGGATTTACTTCAAACAAATTTATTGTTAGATAGTTACAAGGATGCATTAAATATAGCTGCTAATATTTGTATTACAGATGCAAATGGGGTTATTGAATATGTTAATGCTGGCTTTGAAAAGCAAACACAGTATTCTTCAACGGAATTAGTTGGGAACACACATAAACTATTACATTCACGAGAACAATCTAATGAATTTTACAAAAACTTATGGAATTGTATTTTAAATGGTGAAATATGGCGTGGAGAAATGTGTAATCGAACAAAATATGGAAGAACATATTGGGCAGATACAACGATCGTACCAATCAAAAATGCGAAAGGTGATATTACAAATTTCTTAGCGATAAGTTTAGATATTTCCGAAAAGAAATCTATTATGACCAATCTTAGAAATGTAGAAAAGCTATTTCGTTTGATAACAGAGCATACTAATGATTTAATCATCATAACAAGTGAAGATGGTATTATCCTATACATTTCACCAAATCATGAAGCTCGTTTGGGGTACGATAACGAAGAGTTACTTGGAAAATTCTTTTCAGAAATATTAGCACCAACTAGTACTGAACTATTGGTTCAAGTGTTTGATACCATGATGAAAGATTTAGGGAATTCGAAATTGGAATTAGAAATTATTTCGAAAGATGGTCAAAGTTTCTGGATGGAAGTACAAGTATCCGCAGTAAATGATTCGGAACGTAATGGAGTGAAACAATTTGTAACAGTTGCTCGTGAGATTACAGAGCGTAAAGAAATGGAAGAAAAACTTCGATTCCTTGCGTATCATGATAGTTTAACACTATTACCAAATAGACGATATCTATTAGAAAGGTTTGAAGAAATTGCTAATAATGCAGACTCTTCTAAAAGTTCTGTAGCTATTTTATTTATTGATGGAGATAATTTTAAACGTATAAATGATGTATATGGTCATGATGTAGGAGACGAATTTATTAGAAAATTTGGTAAGGCACTCTCGTCAAGCTTAAGAGACAGCGATATTATCGCGCGTATTGGTGGAGACGAATTTGTAGTCATTTTAACGAAGATGTCCAAAAATACAACTAAAAGAGAAAAACAAATTGATCAAACAATAAAGAGAATACAAAAAATCCTTCGCTTGGGATGGGAAATTGGTAATGAACATTTCTCACCAACCTCTTCAATTGGAATAGCAAGCTATCCTGAAGATGGTACTGAAATTGCACTATTATTAGATAAAGCAGATACAGCATTATATTATGCTAAAAAAATATCAGGAAAAGATTCCTATCATTTTGCCTGTAAGTAAGAATGGACGAGATGTACATGACACAGCATATTTTATTGGTAGAAGATGAAAAAAATATTGCGCGGTTTATCGAACTTGAATTAAAGCACGAGCAATTTAATGTAACAATTTGTTATAACGGGCGAGAAGGTTTACAAGAGGCACTTAATGAGAACAAACATTATGATATCATTCTCTTAGATGTGATGCTTCCAGAGTTAAATGGTATCGAAGTATGTAGAAGGGTAAGAGGCCATTCACAAGTACCAATTATCTTAATAACTGCTAGAGATGCAGTAATGGATCGGGTAGCCGGACTCGATGCTGGAGCAGATGATTATATCGTCAAACCTTTTGCAATTGAAGAACTGCTTGCACGAATTCGTTCAATTTTAAGAAGAACAAGCCAAGAACAAAAGAAAACACCATTACTCCAATACAAAAACATCAAAATTAACCAAGATGCGTATTGCGCATATGTCGATGATAGCTTACTTGAACTTACAAAAACTGAATTCGACTTATTAAGCCTACTTATTAATAATAAAAATCGAGTATGCACGCGAGATCAAATACTTGAAAATGTGTGGGGCTATCAAACAGATGTTGAAACAAATGTAGTAGATGTTTATATTCGTCATTTAAGATCCAAACTACCAAAAGAAGCGAGTTCTTACATTGAAACTGTGAGAGGAGTAGGGTATGTGATTAGAGAATGAAAAATCTAAATAGTTTATCTTTTAAAAATCAATCCTTAAAAACAAAGTGGGCGCTTACGTCCGCTTTTGTTATTTTTGTTAGTTTTGCAATTATTTGCTCCGTATTATATTGGTCGATTCATACGTGGTTATTATCGGAACAACAACAAATAGTCAATCGAACAATGGACGATATAACAGGTTTTTTTGAATCACAAGGAAGTGGAATAACCATTGACGATATACGTTCAAATAAGGGATTGATGAATTCAATCGTAAACAAAGATCAAACGGTCCGAATATTAAATAAAGACGGTATCGAAATTTTACGCATTAACGATACCGTTTCTAAAATTCCTGATGTGCCCAGTAACATTCCTCCTGAAGGTTATGTTGTAAATACACAAAAGATTGATGGAACAAAAAGCTTTGTTGCAACTGGTAAACTACAAATAGGGCCTATTCAAGGATATATACAGTTGGCACATCCATTAACATCATTTAATTCGTTGATGAATTATTTGCTTATGGCTATGTTAATACTAGGTGTAGGTGCATTGGTATTATCCGCATACATTGGTTATGCGTTAGCAACTGTTCTTTTAAAACCACTACGAGATTTACGCATGGAAATGACAACAGTTGCTGAAAAGGGATTTCAAGCTCCAATTCATATGGAGTATGATCAAGATGACGAAATTGGTGATCTATTACGAGTCTATCGCAAGATGATGGGGGAACTAGAGCAATCCTTCCTTTTACAACAACAATTCATCTCAGATGCCTCACACGAGCTTAGAACGCCTGTTCAAGTTGTAGAAGGACATTTATCCTTAATCGCTCGATGGGGAAAGAATGACCCGGAAGTATTAGATGAGTCACTCGAAACATCTTTAGCAGAAATTAAACGCATGAAAAGTCTGATTGAAGAAATGTTAGAGCTTGCTAGAGGTCAATCAAAAGATTATGAAGAAAAATGTGATATAAAAGCAATTACATCCGATATCATTCAAGAACAAATCCTTCTTCATCCAGAGGCTACAATCACAGTCGAGCATCATAACCTAACCATACAATATGCAGCTATTTCATCAAATGCTTATGGACAAGTCTTACGCAACTTGTTGCAAAATGCTATTCGGTATTCTGATGAAAAGGTACATATTCAAATTTACTTGACAAATGACATGAAGAATTGCAAAATCGAAGTCGAAGATAACGGTATTGGGATCGCTGAAAATGACTTACCACATATTTTTGAACGGTTCTATCGTGCAGATAAAGCACGTTCAAGAGATGAAGGCGGCACAGGTTTAGGACTTAGTATCGTGAAGATGTTAGTCAATAAGTATGGCGGTAAAATAACTGTAACTAGTAAACTGGGTACTGGAACAAAATTCAAAGTAATACTACCTTCTGAAAAATAGCATTTTTCTTAGGATTTATTCGGGAATTTCATCATTCAAGATAAAAATTGCTCAATTCTCTCAATAATATTGAATTTTTTGTGAAGAGTAGTAAGATTGAAAGGAAAAAGTTCTTCCAGCATACAGCAATACATACGTGTATCTTCAGCAGGAAGAATGGTAAAATATACAGTGGATTTTCAGAATTATACTTTTTAATTAATGGAACTGCCACTTGGCAAAAAAGTTGGAGGTAATTCTCATGTCAAACAACGTTTCACTTGCAAGCTCTCCATGGGCTGCTTTTTCAGGTCCAAACCTCGGCTATGTAATGGATATGTATGATTTATACTTAACATCTCCTGAAGAAGTCGATGCAGATCTTGTGGCTTTATTTGAACAATACGGCGCTCCAGTTGTAGAGTCAATTGAAAGCACTACAACAGTTGAACCAGGAAATATTGCTAAAATTTTAGCTGCTGTACAATATGCAGATAATATCCGTGCACATGGTCATTTAGCAGCAGATATATATCCTTTAAATAACCAAACAAAAGACTCTACTCGTATTGAAGCGTCTACTTACGGATTAACTGATCAGGATTTAGTGAATATTCCTGCATCTGTTTTATTAAATGATATTCCTGTAAACGTTCACAATGGATTAGATGCCATTAATTACCTTAAATCAATTTATACAAGCAAAATTGCTTATGAATTTAATCACGTTGTAGGTAAAGACGAAAGAAAATGGATTCAATCTAAGATTGAAAGTGGATTACTTAACGGTAAACTTTCTTCTGAAGATAAAAAAGAAGTTCTTTCAATGCTAAACAAAGTTGAAGGTTTTGAACAATTCTTGCACAAGACTTTTGTTGGGGTTAAACGTTTCTCAATCGAAGGTGTTGACTCATTAGTTGTATTAATCGAAGAAATCATCAAAGGTTCAGAAGTCAAAGGCGCTAAAGACATCATGATCGGTATGGCTCACCGTGGTCGTTTAAATGTGCTTACACATAATGTTCACAAATCATATGAAATGATGTTAGCTGACTTTGCTCATGTACCAAGTGAATTATTTATACCTGAAGACGGTTCTTTAGAAGTTACAAAAGGTTGGTCAAATGATGCGAAATATCACCTTGGTGCAACATACAAATCTCCAAAAGGTACAACAATCAAATTAGCTTACAACCCATCTCACTTAGAAGTAGTTAGCCCAGTTGTTACTGGTCAAGCTCGTGCAGCTCAAGATAATACTTCTAAACCAGGTCTTCCAGAACATGATGCAAGTAAAGCTCTTGCAATCTTAGTTCATGGTGATGCAGCGTTTGCTGGTCAAGGGATTGTAACTGAAACACTAAACTACTCTCGCACTAATGGTTTCAATACAGGTGGTTCAGTTCATATTATTGCGAATAATATGATTGGTTTCACAACTGAACGTTTTGATTCTCGTTCTACAGTATATTCTTCAGACCCTGCAAAAGGTTATGAAGTACCAGTTATTCATGTAAACGCTGATTCTCCTGAAGAGGTTGTTCAAGTTGCACGTTTTGCTGTTGAATACCGCGCAAAATTTGGTAAAGATATTGTAATCGATTTAATTGGTTATCGTCGCTATGGTCATAATGAAATGGATGAACCAATGATTACTAACCCAGAAATGTACAATATTGTACACAACCGCGATACAGTTCGTGCATTATATGGAAAAGAATTAGTTGCTGAAGGCGTTGTAACAGAAGAAGAAGTTACAAAACTTCAAAAAGATATTAAAGATGAATTACAAGCTGCACTTGATCATGTAAAAGAAGTTGGTAAAGGTCAAGTAACTAGCCACGAAATGCCAGATGCAGTGAAGAACGGTTTCCCAGAAGGTATCGAAACAGCTGTTGAAAAAGAACGCTTAGAAAAAATGAATGAAGAACTTCTTGCATTCCCAGAAGACTTCAACGTATTCAAAAAATTAAGCAAAATCTTAAACCGTCGTCGCGATCCTTTCGAAGGAAAAGGTAAAATCGACTGGGGTCACGCTGAAACACTTGCTTTCGGTACAATTCTTCAAGATGGTTACCCAGTACGAATTACTGGTCAAGATGTTCAACGTGGTACATTCTCACAACGTCACCTAGTTCTACATGACGAAAAAGACGGTAAAGAAATCGTGCCATTACACAACATTTCTGGCTCACATGCTTCATTTGCAGCAATTAATAGCCCATTATCTGAAGCTTCAATCGTAGGTTACGAATACGGTTATAACTTAGAAAACGAAAAAGCTCTAACAATTTGGGAAGCACAATATGGTGACTTTGCAAACATGGCACAAGTTATGTTTGATAACTTCATCTCAGGAACTCGTTCTAAATGGGGTGTTAAATCAGGCGTAGTATTATCAATGCCACACTCTGCTGAAGGTCAAGGTTCAGAACATACAAGTGCTCGTCTAGAACGATTCTTACAATTATCAGCTGAAAATAACTGGACAGTTGTAATGCTTTCTAGCGCTGCAAACTACTTCCACTTATTGCGTCATCAAGCAGCTGTTCTTGGTACTGAATCAGTACGTCCATTAGTTATGATGTCTCCAAAATCACTTCTACGTAACCAAATCGTAGCAGCTGATGTTGAAGAATTAACAACTGGTCACTATCGTACTGTAATCGAACACCCAACAACAGGTAAAAATGCGAAAAAAGTTGAAAAAATCGTATTTGCTTCAGGTAAAATGGCAATTGATATTGCTGAAAAAGTAGGCGAAGGTGAAGGTTATGATCACTTACATTTAGTACGTGTTGAACAACTATATCCATTCCCTAAAGAAGAAATTGCTGAAATCCTTGCAAAATTCCCTAACGTTAAAACTCTTGCTTGGGCACAAGAAGAGCCTAAAAACATGGGTTCTTGGTTCTTTGCAGATCCATTCTTACGCGACTTAGCAACTGATGCTCAAGATGTTGTTTATGTAGGACGTCCTGAACATTCTAGCCCAGCGGAAGGTGACGCTGACTCTTACAAAGAAGCACAAACAGCCGTAATCGACCAAGCTGTTGCAAAATAGTAGAGCAATCAACTAAAGGAGGAAAATTAAAGTGGCAGAAATTATCGTTCCAGAATTAGCAGAATCTATTACAGAAGGTGAAATCGTACGTTGGGTTAAACAAGTTGGTGACCACGTAGAAAAAGGCGAATTCATCGTTGAGTTAGAAACAGATAAAGTAAATGCTGAAATCATTTCTGAAGAAGCAGGTGTTCTTACAGAAATTTTAGCAAACGAAGGCGATGTTGTAGAAGTAGGCGCTGTAATCGCAAAAGTTGAAGCAGGCGCAGCTGCAGCAGCACCAGCTCCAAAAGAAGCTCCAAAAGCTGAAGAACCAAAACAAGAAGCACCAAAAGCAGAAGCAAAACCTGTTGCTGCACCAGTGGTAGAAGAAACATCATCAAACGAACGTGTTATTGCTAGCCCAGCAGCTCGTAAATTAGCTCGTGAAAAAGGTATCGATCTTGCAGCTGTTTCACCAGTAGATCCACAAGGTCGCGTACGTGTTCAAGACGTTGCAGCATTTGGTAACGCTCCTGTAGCACCAGCTGCTGCACCACAACAAGCAGCTCCAAAAGCAGCACCAGCTGAAAAAGCTGTAGATGAATCACGTGTTGATGCTGTTAAAATGACTCGTCGTCAACAAACTGCAGCAAAACGCTTACTTGAAGTATCTCAAACTACTGCAATGCTAACTACATTCAACGAAATCGACATGACAAACGTTATGGCACTTCGTAAACGTAAAAAAGATGCATTCCAAGAAGCACATGACGGTACTCGCCTTGGTTTCATGTCATTCTTCACTAAAGCAGTAACAGCTGCACTTAGAAAATACCCGGCTGTAAATGCTAAAATCGTTGGTGACGAAATTCACTACAACAAATTCTTTGATATCGGTGTTGCCGTATCTACTCCAGATGGATTAGTTGTACCAAACGTTCGTGATACTGATCGCAAAAACTTTGCTGAAATCGAAGCTTCAATTGCTGACTTAGCAACAAAAGCTCGCAACAAAAAATTATCACTTCAAGATCTTGAAGGTGGCTCATTCACTATCACAAACGGTGGTGTATTCGGTTCATTAATGTCTACACCTATCATTAACGGAGATCAAGCTGCGATACTAGGTATGCACAATATCGTAAAACGCCCAATCGCAGTTGGTGACGAAATCCAACTTCGCCCAATGATGTACGTAGCATTATCTTATGACCACCGCCTAATCAACGGTAAAGAATCAGTTGGATTCTTAAAAATGGTTAAAGACTTAATCGAAAACCCAGAAGATTTACTTCTAGAAGCTTAATCTGACGGACTTTTCCGAACCTATCACTTACACTCAGACCACCCTTTAATTAGGGTGGTTTTTTTGTTTTTTAAGCGCCGTGACTCCCATATGACTCCCGGAGCTTTTTTTTGTTGGTTCATTTAAGTAATTTATGAGCAAATCTGTGGTTTTTTCGATTGCTTCGGTAGTCACGTGAGTATAGATGTTCAAAGTTGTTTCAATATGAGCATGGCCCAATAATTTTTGAACGACTTTGATATCTGCACCTGCGGCAAATAATAGAGATGCACAAGAATGACGTAGACCATGTACAGTTATACGAGGTAACTCAAAACGCTTGCAAAGCTTGTTTAAGACTTCGTTCACATAAGAGTTGCGAAAAGGGTCAAAAGAAGACTCCTTAATGAAAATGAACTTATGTTTTACCTTTTCTCCAGATATAAGACGAAGTTTCTTATTTTGTCTAACAAGATCCTTGAGTACAGTAAAAGTTTCTGAATCTAAATGAATATCACGATTAGATGATGAGGTTTTAGGCTTTAATAATTGGTAGTTACCATCTTCGTCATAAAAGAGTGTTTTCGTAATACTTATACTTTGTGTATCATCATGCATATCATTTTCTTGTAGAGCTAGAAGTTCACCTTTACGCATTCCTGTTAAGAGTAATGTACGGAACAGAGCGTATTGTTTTAGAGTATCGGTTGCCTTTAGCCTTTCTAAGAAGTAAATTGATTGTTCTTTATCCCAGAATTTTTCTAGTTTTTGATCCTCTTCAAAGATTGTAGTCTTAGGATATACAGTGTTATTGAAAGGGGATGACTCAATATAATCATTCCGTACCGCATAATCAAATACATTTCTTGCTTGGATTACAATGGGTTTATATGACTTCAATTGAGTGGACATAAAGTCTATATATTTTTGACAATCTTTCTTTGTAATTTCTTTTAATCTTTTTTCTCCAAATGTAGGAAGAATCCATTTTTTAAAATCAACAGACTTTCTATAAATCGTAGAGGGTTTAAGGTGTTTTGAATACTCTTCTTCAAATTCTAGAAAGATATTTTTATAAAAGTAATGAGACTTAGAATTTTTGGAAAGACTAGCTTCCTCAGCTTCTAATTGTTTAGCTGCAAATTTAGCATCGCTAAGCTTTTTAAACCCTCGTCGAGTGGTCTTTCTTTTCTCTCTAGTTACTGGATCAGTAAGTGTTATACGTATTAACCAAAACACGCCTTCGGTTGTTTTATATTTTGAAAATGACGCCATATTCATCCTCCTAGGCTAAATATTTTCTAATTACATATATCGTAGCATCAAGCATCAGTAGATGATGTGCAGGTTTATAACAATTACCAGTATCTTTGTGAAGTAATTTCATTATTATTGATGTAATGATCTAATCGTTTACAAGCAAATGTTAGGCTAATATGAAATGTGTCTTGTAAAAGACTTACAGCTTCTTGATATGTATTAGGTAAATCAAGTTCATCAATCATAAAAGTTGGTGCAGCTGCATGTAGAGCAAAGTTGTTGGCCTTAAATTCTTGATATTCAACGAATGAATAAGGGAGATACATTTGATCTCCTGAATGTAACAGTACATGGCCAAGCTCATGGCAAAATTCTTGCCATTTGAAGTTCTGTAACATCATATGATTTAAAAAAATGAAAGAACGATTTTTAATAAAAAGTGCCTGGCTACCTTCATTCCAGTAAAAAATGGTAATTCCTAATTTATTTGCAATGTCCTCCTTGTCTAGTTGAGTAGGGAAGTGTATGTCTAATTGACTATAAAAATCTCTTATGTATTCTTCTAGGTGAGTCAAACTTTTCATCTCCAATACAAACATATGTTCGTGTTAAGTATATAAGAAAACCCCGCTAAATGGAAGTGAGGTTTACAGAATTTTATTACTATAAATTACAAATAGAAGTATGCTGATTAATATAATTATAGCTAATATAAAATTAAAGAATAATTTCTTTTTTGTCCCATAATATATATATAAATTTTTAGCTATTTTTATTGTAGGGCTTTTCCCTTCGGAAAACTCTTCAAAATTCAGATCGTTTAAAACTAAAAAACGTATATTATTTTTCGAGTCTGTTCTTACATCAAAATTATTAAATAATATATAAAAGATAATATTAGAAGAAAGATTTTTTGTTTTAAAAAGTAATATAGACAACAGCACGAATAAAATTCCTAATTCTACAAAAAATCTATTAGAGTTCAAATTACTAGAAAATGAAAATGTGAAAAATGGTAACAAGAAAAAACTGAAAAAATCACTGATACTTGCGTTGTTGGGGGTAATTTCAATTATTTGATTTCTCATAGTACTATCTTTTTTATAACATAAAATTACAATGCAAAAAATCAAATTGACAATTATAGAACTTATAGTGAGAAATTTTATAACCATATGAATTTGTAGTTCTTCCCAAGATCTCAAAAAAAGTATTAAAAGTACTGGGAGTTCTGCAGCTAATAAATATATAATATAAAATAAAAATTTAATAATGCCCATTATAATTCCCCCTATTGTTTTATTATAAATCAATTAAGGAGTGGGAACGGATGTTTCTATTGGTTTCAATGAATACTTACTGGCAAATGTAAATGGATTATCTTCAAAGTCAAATCCAGTTCTGTTAGAAATAATTCGAATCATAATTTTCAGTCCTAATTCTCCTGAAATTTCAAATTTATGGGTTTCTTTATCAAATTTAAAGAAGCATTCATATTGATTTTGTATTTTTTCTATCTTTTCAATATTAGAGTTTTTTTGTAAGAAATTTCTAATTGATTCAGGGTCTTCAGACACTTTAGTAAGTGAATTGAAGTTTCGATAATGATTTAATGAATCTTTATATTCCTCAAAGTTAGAAATAATACCCTCAGATTGAAAATTATCTATAACTTGATTTACTCTAGTTTGTAAGAATTCTTTATAATTAAAAAGATTTATAAAGTTTTTATAATCTACTACAAACACTTTGTCTTCAACAAAAATACATGTGATATATGAATTGAAAATATAAAATTTAGAGTTATCCATTTCACAAAAGTCTTCTTCAGTTCGCATGAAGATATTTTTTTTCTTATTTAAAGCAATACGATCTTGTTTTGAAATAATATATATGCATTGTTCATTTTGCTCTTTTACATATCTCATTTTATGAATAATAAATTTTAAATTAGTGGGAGATGGCATTTCCTCTAATTTCAACATCTCTTCTGAATTTGAATTATAATTTGAATTATTAGGACAAATATTGAGGGAATTACAGATAGCTGAATAGTATTTTAATTGATCTTTATCGTCAAACTGGTATACGACGTCATTTAATTCCTTCTCAACTTCAAAAGTGTCTATTGGCAACTCTAATAAATTTTTAAAATTGTTTTTAATCTCAAGAATATGTTCTTCTGGTAGAATGGCATCAATTTTTCTCAATTTATCTTTGTTACTATTAAAATTGCATAGATAAGATTCTATATATTCTAATTCTGCATTGTTCAAAAAGATTGTTTTAAATAGTTCTATATTTTCACTCATTATGTAAAAACTCCTTTTTCATAATTCATTCTTTATACCTATTTATGTTTTAAAAAAAGAAGCACAAAATTGTGCGTCTCTTAAATCTCACCATTATCCTTCAAAATCTCCCACATCTTTCGCAACTTACGTAAATCTTCTTCTTTCGACTTAGGTAATTCCTTATACCACTTTTGAAGCGATGGATCATTAGCAAATGCTTGGAATTCTTCTTCAATATCCATTTGCGATGGCGTAGGGGATTCAGTTCTACCTAGTAAAAAGTCGGTTGAACAGTCTAGTACACGAGACAATTTTAGTATTTCCTCATCTTTTGCAGGACGTTCACCAGATTCAATCCGATTCATTACACTTGGATTCAATCCGACACGACTTGCAAGTTCCCTTTGACTCCAATTTTTCTTTTCTCGTAGCAAAATAATTTTCTTGCCAATGTCCATTTAATCACCACCCTTATAGATTGATTCTTATTGTAATTTTAACACGTTTCCAAATTAGAAATAAAACAATTGCTAAAATAGAAATATTTTTGTTGCATTTCTATTTTAGCAATGGTATATTATATTCAATAAGTTGCTGAAATAGCAACGGAAGGAGGGCTGAGCTTGAAACAACTTAATCTTAATTTCATTAAGGAAAGGCGCTTACACCTAGGAAAAACAATGAAAGAGATGGCTGATACTTTAGGCTATGAGAATGCGTCGACTTATCTGAAGTATGAATCAGGTGTTTATTCTATTAAAGCGGAGCAATTACCTCGATTGGCTAAATCATTAGAATGCGAAATATCCGATTTTTTTACGATTAGCGTTGCTGAAATAGCAATTTAAATCGCCGAGTATGGAAGTTTAGGAGGTAGTATCATGCATGCACCATCGTTATTACAAGAGTTAGATGAACAATACTTACTACAAAGATTCGAAATATTAATTCAACAAGCGTATGAAAAGGGGATAGAAGACGGAGAAAAACGTTTTACTTATCCACCTGTACTAAAACGTGAGCATTTAAAAGAAATCCTATCAATTGAGTATCCAACAGTCGATAAGTTGACCCGAGATCCATCATTTCCAAGATTAACAGCCGTAACCGCAAGATATCCAAGGGATGCAGTTTTTAAATGGATTGAGGATAACACAGTCATTATTGAAAAATATTCTTAAGTAAAGAATAACAAAACTATTAATTTATGGTGGTCAACTAATAGATTACTTGCATATGAGATGTGACCACCTAGATACAAGGGGAGAATAAAAATGAAGAAAACAAATGTACCTAGTGTACTTAAAGAAATGCGGGGAAATGAGTACCAACAACAATTAGCTATTGAATTAAATGTTTCAAGAGAAACAGTATCAAAGTATGAAAATGGGCGTTCTAAAGTTCCTGCAGATATCGGTCGTAAACTTACTAAAAAATACGACAATCCGAAATTTGCAATAACTTTACGCAACGAGTACACAGGAACTGGTCCCAGATGGTTAGACGGT
Organism: Rummeliibacillus sp. NPDC094406; assembly: GCF_044763875.1. Classification (NCBI taxonomy): domain Bacteria; kingdom Bacillati; phylum Bacillota; class Bacilli; order Caryophanales; family Caryophanaceae; genus Rummeliibacillus; species Rummeliibacillus sp. NPDC094406. Next base: position 111,830 of record NZ_JBIWGZ010000004.1, read on the forward strand.
CCAAATGTTGATTTACATCGTTCGGCAGTAAGAGAAAAGACCATTGAAGAAATGAACGAAGCAATTGAACAACTTGCAAAAACCAGTTTAGTAAAGCCGTTGAGAAATGTAGAGCATTTTGAAATGCAAGATATAGAAAATACATTAGATGAACTTGTTGAAGCTCAAACAGCCATCGACCACTTAGTAGCTATTGTGTGTATGGACGCTGGTATTAATTACGTGGATTTATGGGACAAACATTATAGATCATTAGCAAGCAACGGTTATCTTGCTTTAGGAGGTGCACGATGAACAGATTAGATTTTAGAATCCAAGATTGGCCTGCAGCCGAAAGAGAATACAACTGCATCGATTCATTACAAAAAGAATTAACAATTTGCATAGAACGTAACAACTTCGCAACTGCTGAACTTTGTGCAGAAGATATCATTTCTTCTATAAAAGAAATCCGAAGAATGCAAAAGGCGAAGCAAGAACATGATCGCTTGGTGGAAATGGTAGAAATGATGAAAAGGGAAGGTATTAACTTATCGGTGGTGGCTAGATGAAAAAGATAAATGAGTATTTTTTCGGAGTAGAAGAAATTCATTTATCGGACGGAATTTGGTTTTATGGAGGAATTATCACAATGATTTTATTATGGGTTATCACATTATGGGCATAAAAAAACCAGCTAATTCTTGGGGAATTAACTGGCTGACTTTACACAATTATCATTATAACACGACAGGGTAATTCCTGTCATGAAGTACACGGAAATTTAATTACACGAGGTGAATAAACCTCCAATTTTTATACTACTTATTCACTCATTCGTGTACTTCATGATGCGAATTAATTCACGTCACGAAGCACGCAAAAATCGTATCTAATATAGTATTTATACAAATTTGACGATATGGAGACGGCAAAACTTCATCTTTTAAAGGCGTAGGAAACCTTAAAAGTTTGCGTGTTTCGTGATGCGAGTTAAGCATCAAAAAAATCCACTGCTCTCAACAGTGGATTCGGGGTTATCAATAAAACTTATCAAAATCATTTTATTACATAGCCCCAATAAATTCAAACAAATAGGGAGGCAATACAAATGCAAACAGTTACATTTCAAAGTCTTGGAATGCTGAATTTCAAAGGTGTTCAAAGTTTCAATCTAAAAACAAACGGTGTTAATGCAAAAGTTTATGGTGACAATTCTACAGGTAAAACAACGTTATTCGATTCATTTACTTGGTTGTTATTCGATAAAGATTCATCTAATAAGAAAGATTTTGCAATCAAAACATTAGTTGAAGGTAAAGAGGTCCACAACTTGGATCATGCAGTTGAAGCAACTTTGATGGTAAATGGCGCACCAGTCACGCTACGCAAGGTATTTAAAGAGAAATGGACTAAGAAACGTGGTCTTGCAACAAAAGAATTTTCTGGTCATACAACAGATTACTTCATCGATGAAGTACCAGTTAAAAAGAAAGAGTATGAAGCAAAAGTAAATGAAATCATCCAAGAAGAAATATTCAAGCTCTTAACTTCACCTTCGTACTTCAATGAAGTGCTCAAATGGCAAGATAAACGAAAAACGTTGCTTGAAATCGTTGGTGATATCACTGATCAAGACGTTATTAATGCAAATCCAAAGCTTAAAGAACTACCAACAATTCTACAAAACAAAACAGTTGAGGATTACAAAAAGATTGTTGCTAGTAAACGAAAAGCAATTAACGATGAACTTGAAATGATTCCAGTTCAAATTAAAGAAAATCAAAATATGATTCCAGAATTATCAATCGATGTTGAAGGCTTGAAGTCACAACTAATAAGTATCGAACAAGAAATCGATGGTCAAAAACAAATCATTTTCAACATTAATAACGGTAAGGCAGTTGTTGAAAAGGAACAACAGTTAATGAAGTTGGATAACGATATGTCTGGTTATAAACGTGAGTTTGAATATAGCGCAAAAGAAGAAATCTATAAACTTGGTGCACGACTTCAAGAAGAACGTGGCAACTTATCCATTATGCAAAAACCAGTTCAACAGATTGAACATGAAATTGACATGATGAAACGCACTGCAGAACAAAATAAACGAGCGATTTCTGATATGGGTGTTCAACTGCAGCAATTACGTGATCAATGGGGCTTTATTAATTCAGAGCAATTCCATTATGAAGATGATTGCACTTGCCCAACATGTAAGCAAGACTTACCAGCTGAACAAGTTGAACAAGCTCGTCAAACAGCTTTAGAAGCATTTAATTTAAGTAAATCTGAACGACTAGCGAAAGCAACGGAGCAAGGAAAACAATTAGCCCAACGCAAGGATGAGTTAGTTGAATCTACTCAGAAGATTGAATCTGACATTGCTAAAAAGCATGAAGAAATTGTAGCTCTTAACATCGATATTGAGCGAAAACAAGAAGATGTTAAAAAATATGAATCCAAATTAAAGGATGCAGAAAGTAAAGTTCCAGATGTAACACAAGATCCAAAATACCAATCATTCTTACAGCAAAAATCAACATTACAACAAGAAATTACACAGTTGAAAGAACATGCTTCACAGGCTGTACAAGACGTTCAAAAAGAAATCTATGCACTACAAGGTAAAAAGCAAGAAATCGATGTACAGCTATCACAACACGCAAATATTACTGGTATTCAAGCGCGTATCGCAGAACTTGAAGAACGTGAAAGTTTCTTAGCAAAAGAGTTCCAAACTCTAGAACATCACTTGTTCTTAACAGAAGAGTTCATTCGTGAAAAAGTTCGATTGCTCGAAGAAAAGATCAACAGCAAATTCAAATACGCTCGCTTCAAATTATTCAAAGAGCAAGTTAACGGTGGTTTAGAAGAGTGCTGTGAAACGTTATTTGAAGGGGTTCCATATAGCTCAGGTTTGAACAATGCAGCAAAAATCAATGTCGGTATCGACATCATCAATACATTATCTGAACACTACGGCATGAGAGCTCCGATATTTGTTGATAACGCTGAGGCTGTAACAAAGTTAATCGATAGCGAATCACAAATTATTAGTCTGGTTGTAAGTGAGAAGGACAAGCAGTTACGTGTAGAAGTACCAGGAATTGAATATAAGGAGGCTATCTAATATGTCAGAAAATCAATTAATGACTAAAGCAGTTGAATTTGAAGTAAATGGTGAGCCAGTGAAATTATCCGGTAACACCGTTCGCGAATATTTGGTAAGAGGAAATGGTGCAGTATCAGAACAAGAAGTGGTCATGTTCATCAACCTTTGTAAGTTCCAGAAGTTAAATCCATTCCTTAATGAAGCTTACTTAATCAAATTTGGATCTCAACCATCACAAATCATTGTATCGAAAGAAGCTTTCATGAAACGTGCAGAGGCAAACCCGAATTACAAAGGGTTTGAAGCTGGTATTATCGTTGAACGAAATGGTGATCTAGTGGAAATCGAAGGTGCTGTAAAGCTTAAAGATGACAATTTAATCGGTGGATGGTGCAAAGTTTATCGAAAAGACCGAGAAATGCCGATTGTCTCGAAAATAAGTCTCGATGAGTTTGGTAAAGGGCAAGCAACTTGGAAGCAAATGCCTTTAAATATGATCCGTAAATCGGCCATTGTAAATGCATTACGTGAAGCATTCCCAGAAAACTTGGGAGCAATGTACACAGAAGATGATGCAGATATAAAGAAAGATGTGACACCTGAACAACAAGTGCAGCAAGAAATTAAGCAACATGCAAATCAAGAAGTTATTGATATTTCAACAACTAAGGTTCAACCAGAACCTAAGCAAAAACAAGAGCCAATTGAAGCTGAATTTAGTGAACCAGATATTTTTGCTGAACCATCTGAAAACGTTCAAGTTACAAATGGCCCAGGATTCTAATGATTGAGATTCAAACTCTAGCTACAGGTAGTAAAGGTAACGCATACGTCATTACAGACGGCGTTACCAAGCTACTGATTGAATGCGGAATATCATTCAAAGCGATTCAAAAGGCTCTTAATTATCAAACAGATGATATACAAGGTTGTTTAGTATCACATGAGCATTTAGACCACTGCAAAGGTCTTCAAAGCGTTCTAAAGGCTGGAATTACTGTTTATACATCTCAAGGCACTAAAGACGGTACAGGTATTGATCACCACAGAATAAAAGTTATTCAAAACAAGCAACCATTTCAGATTGGTACGTGGATCATACTTCCATTTGATGTGCAGCATGACGTGAACGAACCATTTGGATTCTTATTACAGAACCAAGGTGGCGAGAAATTATTATTCGCCACTGATACGTATTACATCAAATACAAATTCACTGGCCTTACACATCTAATGATTGAGTGTAACTACTGCCAGTCGGTACTGGATAGCAACGTAGAAAGTGGTAGGGTCCCAGTGTTCTTGAAAAGACGTGTAATGAAGTCGCATTTCAGCTTGGAAAACGTACTCGAATTTTTAAAAGCAAATGATTTATCAAAGGTACAGGAAATATGGTTGCTGCATTTATCGGATAACAACAGCGATGAACAACTTATAAGAAATGAAGTAGCAAAGCTAACAGGGAAGATGATTTACATCCCATAGCAAGGAGGTATAAAAGTGGCTGAAAATATCAACGGAGTTATATACGAAGGACTACTATCAAAAGGTTACGGGCTAATACCTCAAATGATTACCCGTGATAAAGATTTAAGTATCGAAGCAAAAGCTATTTATGGATATTTATCAGCATTCGCAGGAAATAACAATGAAGCATTCCCAAGTGTTGAGTTAATTTGTGCAGAATTAGGGATATCTGAAAATCGATATAGAAAACACCGCAAAGCGTTACTAGATAAAGGATTCATAAGAATTAGGAGAGAGCGACTAGAAAATGGCTTTTCAAAAAACTATTACGAATTGGTTCAAATGATTCCTGAAACCGTACCACGTCAAAACGTAGGCATACGAAATGTAGGCGTAGGAAACGTAGGCATACAAAGCGTAGGCGTAGGAAATGAAGGTACTAATAGTAACAGTCTTAAAAGTATCAATATAAATAATAACAATACTAAAAATAATCAACCTAACAACCAACCAGACAAAGACTTTGCCAAAGTAATTGAGTTCTATGAAAAAAATATCTCAATCGTAAGACCAATGACTGGAGAAAAGCTTGGTGGGTTGGTGGATGACTTTACAGCTGATTTAGTTTTATATGCTTTAGAAATCACAGCTTCAAATCCTAAGGTTACTAATCCAATCAAATACGCAACATCCATTTTGACGAAATGGAAAGAGAACTTAGTCAGTACTCGTCAACAGGCTGAAATCTATGAATCTAATAAACGAGGTGATCAAAATGCCAACAATAGCAGAGGTACTCAAGAAAATGGAGGAACAAGCAACCCTTATGATGTCGCAAGAGGATATTGCTCAGAATAACTACACATGCGATATCTGCAAAGACGAAGGTGGATGGACTGAATGGCGTGAAGCTGATGTATTCGGTGATGGAAGAGTCGTACGAAAAGAACAAGTATGGGTGGATTGCTCTTGTGCTAAACAACGCAAGATTGAGCGATTAATAAACGGATCACATATCACATCAGAGTTTCAAAAAATGCGTTTTGAAAACTTTGTCGGTGATGGCCTAGATACAAAAATTCTCAATATGGCCAAGAAGGCTAAACAGTATTATGACGAATTTGCAGAGATCAAGGGTACACCAAAGAACGGTATTGCATTACTGGGTCAACCAGGGATAGGGAAAACGCATTTGCTTATGGCTATCAGTAATAACTTAATGCTAAAACAACAAGTTCCAGTAATGTATTTTCCATTCGTAACTATGACTAGTGAAATGCGTGCGAATCAGTTCGAGAAAGAAGAAACGATTACCCATCAAGCAAAAGAAATTGATGTTCTGTTTATCGATGATCTGTACAAGCCAGCTGCAGGTAAACCGAAAGCGAGCGAATGGGAACAACTTAAAATGTACGACATTGTTAATTATCGATATTTGAATCGAAAACCAATCTTACTATCTTGTGAGTTGGATCCAGCGCAACTATTAGCGATTGATGAAGCGACTGGCAGTAGGTTATTCGAAATGACAGAGGAATTTACGGTAAGCGTTCCTAAGGATTTTAGATTGAATTATCGTACACGGAAGTTATTTAAGGAGGCTAAATAATGGCTGAAAAAGTGAAGGATAATACAAAAATTCAATTAGTCAGTGGTCAAATTGTCTTTGAAAAAATGACTAATAAAATTGATAGCAAAGAATACGCTGAGCGTAAAGCTTGGGCTTGGTTAGGGATGGTTAATGACGGTAAAAAACCAACTCGTTGGTTAAAACCTAACTGCAAAGGGACGAAAGTTAATTTCGATTTTATTCAATCTCAAGAAGAATATGAAAAAGTGTTGGATCAAATCGAACCATTCTTAAAGAAAATTAATCGTGCTTATGGGCTTGACTATAATCTGAGACGAGGTGCTAAACAATGACTGTTACTAACGAAATCGAATACATCGTAGACCAAATCGTCATTACATATTGCCAGTTTCAAAAGTTCAATGAAAAAGTATTCAGTGATAATTTTGAAAACTATGTTAGTCAATTAATGACTTTAACCGGTCTAGATCGTGAAGGTGCTTTGAAGTATGCAGTTTCTTTCTTAGCAGAGCGAAACAAAGTGGAGGGGGTTGCGTGACAAGAAATAAAAAGAGATACAACACTAAATGTTGCACCTCGTAAATAATAATTATTTTTCACATGCGATATTATCTTTATCTCTATCTAAGTTAGAATTGTTTTTCATAGCTTTTTTATAGATTGTTTTTGAAACTGTTGCACGGGAAGTTTTATATACTGTGCTGCCATTACGTTTGTGAACAGTATCTTTAGTTTTGGATGATACTCTTACGCCATGAGGATATTTAGCGTTAAATGCTTTACAACTTGAATAGATGCTCGCGGCTTGGGCATTTTCATCATTGTTATTTGTAGCTAATGAAGCACCAAAGAATGTAGTAAAGGTTAATGTAGTAGCTATGCCATATTTCATTAGTTTGTTCAAAATAATTCCTCCTAAATGCTTTTGTTAATTAATATTATACTGTTTTGTTAAGTAAATATATTAAAAATAACATTTATTCGGTAATTTTATGATTTTATTCAAAAGTATTTCGAGATATTTTATGCGAAGGGGAGTGTACCATGAGTATATTCTCAATAAAAAACACGCTTGAACGGCAATTCAAACGTGCGTACTAAAAGAATAAGGAGAAATTTCTATAGACGGTTTAACGGACCGTCTTATCTCCATTTTTACCAAATTGTTAATAGATTATACGGTCTAGAATCTTAAAAGATTCATTTTTATAAAAAATATTAAAGTGGTGAGATAAATTATATCTACGATTCGTAAGGATGCATTGGAACGGCAGAGATTGCTATTTGCAAATAGATGCACTGGATGCCCTTATAGAGAGCCAAACAATTATTCTAAGCAATGTTTAAACTGTCCAGTCAGAGATGAATTTTTAGAAATTGGTGAGATATTGGACAAAACGATTAGATCAGCGGGGTGAACATACTTGGTTGCAAAAAAAGAAGAAGTTACTGAAATTGATCCAGACATGATTGCAGAGATTGATTTACATGAAAATGCAGTGTATGTAGTATCTTGTGGTCAACTTAAAGTGGTGGACCCACCGCCAACAGGATACGGTAAGCAAGAGATTAGCTGGCAAAAAGGGATGCCTACGCATAGTGAAATTAAGTATACTCAGAAGTTTTAAGTTAAGGATGAAAATGTACATCGATTGGGAGAGTAAAATAAATATAGCAAAAAAGTAAATAAAAGTGGTACTATGTATATGGCTATAATTGCCAAGTTAGGAGACTTTAGTATGAAAAATGTATATAAATCTATTTTCGCATTTGCTATTATCTTTGCTTCTATTATTCTATTATACACAGATACTGCAATTGCTAAAACCAGTTATATGAGAGATAAAAATAAGATTTACTATGGTATTGATTCAGCAATGCCTTTTACAGAAAAATATGTGAAGACAAAAAATGGTTATCGAATTACTTATTTTAATAAGAGTGAGGATATGGATGGTTATTATAATTGGCAAAAAGAAACGAAAACAGGATTATATTTAAAAACTGTAGAAGAACCTATGAAACTTTTACCTTATCCAATTAAACTCGGCAAAACTTGGGAAGTTTTTGGCGAAGTCAATAGAATAATTGATACAGATGCAACAGTTAAAATAAAAGCGGGGACATTTAAACATGTAGTTGTTGCAAGAGATAATTCTACCGAAAATATAAATAAGGATATCTATTGTATAAAAAGTTATTATGCTCCGAATGCTGGAAAGATTAAAGAAGAATTGATTGAAAATAATCAGATTTATACCATCTACGAACTTACTAAGATTAAAACGATAAAAAAATAAGCAGGCCTTTATGGTCTGCTTTTTCTACTGAATCACGTAATGTATTATCCATGACATGAGTATAGATTGTAGTCGTATTAATATTACTGTGTCCTAATTGACGCATTATTGTATTGATATCTTTGCGCGCTTTTTATACGCAATTAAATTTATTACTATATAAAAATATACAAATATGATAAAATATTCATAAATAAATATGCTTACGGGAACAACCTGGAGCACTAAATTTACGCAATTACTGCGTTTATTTGGTGCTCCTTTTTTATTTATTTAAAGGGGCGATGAATATGGATGCAAACAAACAGAAATTCATTATCAATGCACACGCCATTGACAATATGATAAGTGACTATCACTGGATGATAGAAACGATAGAAGAGCTACGAGAAAAAAACAAAACTATAGATGCTCCTACAGCTAGTTACGGTGAAGAAGCAAGAATGCCGAAAGGCGGTGGTATTTCTGATCCTGTTTATCAAGAATATCTGAGACGTGAAAAGCGTTCGAAAATTATCGAAGTGTATTTCGCAAAAGTTTTGTTTGTTCAAAGTATGGTGAATTTAGTAAAAGAAGACAGAGAATCTGAAGTTCTTTATTGGCTATTAGAAGGTGAATCAATGAGGAGTATCGGCAGTCGAATGGGATTAAGCCACACAACTATACAAAATATAAAAAGCAAAATAATAGACCGCGCTATACAAAATAAAGGCCTACTAAAAGGAGCGTGTTAGCACAATGAAAAATAAGTGTATAGAATGTGATGATTATATGATTATGTACGTTAAGAAAAAAGGTAAATAGAAAAGACGTTTACTTGCACAGAATATTAAAACAAGTTCCAAATGGAATGGTTGTAGATCATATAAATCGAAACAAATTAGATAACAGACAGGAAAATTTGAGAATCATTACACAATCTCAGAATATGCAGAATGTGAGAGGAAGAAATACAAGTATATCTGGGCTACGTGGAGTTTCTATTGAAAGGTTACAAGAAAAAATTAGATGGAGAGCAAGACTAAAAGTTAATGGAAAAGAGATGCATTTAGGCACTTTCGATACAAAAGAAGAAGCCGAAAGAGTGGTTATAGAAGCTAGAAAGAAGTTTTTCCCTTATTCATACGAAGAAACTTGCCAAAATTGCCATTCTTAACAAATTAGTGATAACAACAACAGAAATGCTAAAATGGGGGCAGGTTCGGACGGATATGCACAGAGCATTCAACTGTTTGTGTATTACATATCTGGACCTTCCTATCTTTATTATAAAAAAACAATTACTAATGGTGCGTAACCAAACCAACCAACCCAAGAAGATTAATTCCGTTGGTTATACCTCGCTAAAGAGGAAAAGACATCTGGTTCAGAACACATTGAGGTCTGTACTTTTTTAAGTACCTTCTGATATAAGCGAATAATACGAAGCATTGAGTATCCAAAACGAGATCGTAGGCTTGGCGGTATTGTTCGTTTATATGAGATGTGAATCTCAACAGTGTAAATTCTCCCCTTTTAAAGAAGACTATCGTGCTGGCGGTAGTCTTTTTATTATGTTTATCAGATAATTAATATACTTCTTTTTTCTTATTTTATATAGTTAACTTTGAATAAATAGGAAAATTAAAGGAGAAGAAGTATATGAAAAAGATTAAAATTCTTTTTGCATTAGTTTTGACATTTAGTCTAATTAGTATATTTGGTATGAAATCCGAAGCAAAAATAATAGTACATTCTGGTCTTACTACTGATGCATTTAAGAACAATTATGAAATTACTAGCTTTTCAAAGAAACCTTTTAAAGTAAAATTTCTTAATACAAAACCAACTAGAAAAAGTACTGGTGTATATATAAATGCAAATAATTATGGTGATGGTGCTGGTCTTTATTTGTATGACATCAAAAAAAATAAATCTACATACAAAGGGTCACTAGAACAAACATTTTACTTTAAGAAAAATGGTACTTACATTGTACAAATACGTGATAACGAAACAGATGAATGGTTAGGAGATGTAACAATAAATATTTACAATATTGATAAGACCCCACCTGAAATATCTATTGGCAGTCCAAGATATCATGAGATTAGTGATGGCTATATGGTAAGATTTTCTGCATTTGACGATGATACAGGTGTTAAATACATTTATTATCCATCAGGACGTAGAGAGTATTTAGGTAAAAAAATGTTGGGAGCTAGTCCAAGATTTGATGCTACACCAGGTACTTACACTATTAAAGCTGTAGATAATGTTGGCAATGTGGCTGTTAATACCTTTAAAGTATCTAAGGAGGACTATAAAAACAGACGTAAATTAAAGAAATTTTAGAAGTATTCCAAAGCACTCATTAATGGGTGCTTTTTATTATGATTGTCAGATATGTAATATACTTCTCTACTAGCTATTTAATATAGTTTAGTGGGAGGTGATAATGAATGTATGATGATGTTAATGTTTGGGATGTAACAAGAAAGTTAGTTGATATAGGGAAAGAAAAATATATTTGTGATATCGTTATAGTTTCAAATGAAGAAGCGTTATGTTGCGGTGAGAATATTAATACACACGAAAAAACAGAGTGGATTTCAATAAAAGATACACTTAATCCAGCATTTGCTTTTGGTGAATATTTAATAAAGGAATATAAATAAGAGCATCCTTTGGGGTGCCTTTTATTTAAAAATATATTAATTAATCATCCTGAAACTTTTAATTAATTCATCCGTATTTTTAATATGGAGGGATTTTCATGTTAAAAAGAACAAAGGATATATTGAACAGATTTTATAAATTCTATATTGCAATTATTTTGATACTTTTTTTATTTTATTCTATTTTTATTCTTATCGTAAAAGGTATTGCAGGTGATTTAGATTCTTTGACACTTATATCGCTTGTAGCTGTTATATTATCTATTCCTGGTATAATTAATACTTTTGTAGATGATTTAAATCCTCAGAAAAAAGAATATAAACTAACCTGTAATTGTCCAAAATGTAAGTCCTTAATTGTTATGGACATGAAAGAAAAGTAGACTGCGAAAAAAGAAGACGCTAATTGACGTCTTTTTATTTTGATTAAAATAAGCAATTAGCATAACGAGGTGATAACTTTAAAAGATTATCCAGGAGGTGGTGTGAATGAGTGGCTGAAAAATACGAATTAGCTGAAAAAGATTATGTGGCAGGAATGAAATATAAAGACATTGCTACTAAATACGACGTATCCCTTAATACGGTGAAGTCATGGAAAACTCGTAAATGGGGAAAAGAAAAGGAAGAAAAAAGTGTGCACACAAAACAAAAAAGGGTGCATACAAAAAATAAAGAAAGTCCAACAAAAAAAGAAGTCACTGAATCGGTTGATATTTCACTTAATGAGAATTGCGAAATAACCGATAAACAGTGGCTTTTTTGTATGTATTACACAAAGTACTGGAATGCTACAAAAGCATATCAGAAGGTGTATGAATGTGATTACTTACAAGCACGCGTTGAGGGTTCGCGTAGCCTAACAAAACCTAACATTAGGAAAGAAATTGAACATATCAAAAAAGAAATCGCTGATGGCATCATGATTGAATCCAGAGCAGTTCTTCAAAAATGGATTGATATAGCCTTCGCAGACATTACCGATTATGTTTCATTTGGTAAAAGGGAACAGCAAGTTGTTGGAATGTATGGCCCTCTAGTAGATAAGAAAACGAAAAAGCCAATCATGGAGACAGTCAACTATGTAGACCTAAAAGAATCTACACAAGTTGATGGAACCATTGTTACTGAAGTTAAACAAGGCAGAGATGGTATTTCCGTTAAACTTGCTGACAAAATGAAGGCTCTGGATTTCTTGACTAAATACACCGACTTACTCGATGAAAAAGAGCTTAAACAACTTAAAGTTGAACGTGAGCGTATCGAAATCCGCAAAGAAAATGGCGATGATCAAGAAGAGTTTGAAGATGATGGCTTCATGGATGCTTTAAAAGGCGTTGAGGTGAACTGGGATGAAGATTAAAAAGAAACGTCCTGCATTATTCAAATTCAAGCCTTTTAGTAAGAAACAACTGAAAGTTCTTAAGTGGTGGCAAAATGATTCGCCACATAAAGATAAAGACGGTGTTATCTGTGACGGCTCCGTTCGTGCTGGTAAAACAGTCGTGATGTCCTTGTCCTTCGTCATGTGGGGCATGGAAACATTTGAGGACGAAAACTTAGGGATGGCAGGTAAAACAATAGGTTCATTCCGTCGTAACGTTTTCAAACCACTCAAACGAATGCTTCAAAGTCGTGGATTCAAAGTAAAAGAATATCGTTCAGAAAACATGTTCACCGTCACTAAAAATGGACGGATGAACTTTTTTTATATATTCGGTGGTAAAGATGAAGCGTCCCAAGATTTGATTCAAGGTATTACACTTGCTGGTATGTTCTTCGATGAAGTAGCTTTGATGCCTCAATCATTCGTCAATCAAGCGACTGCCCGTTGTTCTGTTGACGGCGCAAAGTTCTGGTTCAACTGTAACCCAGAAGGGCCATATCATTGGTTTAAGCTTGAATACTTAGATCAATTAGAAGAGAAACGAATGCTTCATTTACATTTCACGATGGACGATAACCTTTCGTTATCTCATCGTATCAAAGAACGATACAAACGAATGTATAGTGGTGTATTCTTTCAGCGATATATCCTTGGCTTATGGGTGCTCGCTGAAGGTGTTATTTATGACATGTTCGCTAACGAAAAGCATGTTGTGAAAACAGATGAACGTGAATATGAAAAGTATTACGTCAGCATTGACTATGGTACTCAGAACCCTACAACATTTGGATTGTGGGGCTTTTTTGATGGAGTTTGGTACAAGGTAAAGGAATATCATTATGATGGCCGTAAGAATGCAAAACAAAAGACAGACCAAGAATATTACGAGGACTTAATCGAGTTCATTGGTGACGTTAAAGGCTTCAAAGGGATTATCGTTGACCCTTCTGCAGCATCTTTTATTGCTGTTTTAAAAAAGAATGGATTACATGTAATCAAAGCTAAGAATGATGTATTAGATGGTATTCGTAATGTTGCGACTGCCTTAAACAAAGGTTTAATTCTTTATAACGATTGTTGCAAAGAAACATTCCGAGAGTTTTCATCTTATATTTGGGACGAAAAAGCTGCAGATCGTGGAGAGGATAAACCAGTTAAACAAAATGACCATCAAATGGATGGTGACAGATACTTTGTCAATACAGTAGTCATGAAGAAACGTGGTCTATCAGTATTGAAGTAAGGAGGCGATAAAGTGCATTGGTTACTAGGCAGAACGCAAACAGATGAATTTATTGATATCATTGAAAACAATAAACCTAAAGTTATTGATGTTGTTAAAGATTTATATTCAACATTTAATACCTCGCATTTTTTAGAGGGTGTTAAATACTATTTCAATGAAAATGACATTCTGAATAAGAAAGTATATGTTTATGATGAATCAGGCAATAAAACAATAGATCTTGATGCTACAAAAGATGCATCGAAAATTCCTTCGGGCTTTCACAAGATATTAGTTGACCAAAAGGTAGGATATCTTGCTGGGGAGCCTCTTTCTTTTGGTTCGAAAAGTGATAACAAAAAGGCACTTGAACTCATTGAGGAATTAATCGGTGAAGAATTTGAAGATACATTACCTGAATTAATATTAAATACTTCAAACAAAGGAAGAGAGTGGCTTCACCCTTATGTAGATGAGGATGGAGAATTTCAACACATTATCATACCTGCTGAAGAGTTCATTCCAATCTATGATACAAAGCGCAAGGATAAACTTGTTGCTGGTATTAGATTCTATAAGGTTAGCGACAATACAGTTAAATTAGAATTATGGACTCCAGATGATGTAACCTACTTTGAAATGATAAACGGTGAAATATTTATTGATGTTATAGAAGAAATAAATCCATCTCCACATTTTTATCAAGGTGAAGAAAGTGTAAGTTGGGGAGAGGTTCCGTTCATTGAATTTAAGAACAACGAATTTGGTGTTTCCGATTTAATCTTTTATAAAAAACAGATTGATGGGTACGACAATTTAATCAGTACTACCCAAGATACGCTTGAGGATATTCAAGCTTTAATCTATGTGCTAAAAGGATATGAAGGCGAGTCTTTGCAAGAATTTAAAACCATGCTTAAACGATATAGAGCAATAAAAGTTGAGGCAGATGAAGGTTCAGGTGTAGATACGTTAAGCGGTGATGTTCCTGTTGAGGCGTATAAAACACAACGTGATACCTATACCACTGATATTTATTCATTTGGTCAAGGAGTTAACCCTAGTCCAGATATTATCGGTAATGCTCCTAGTGGTGTGGCGTTACAAAACCTATATTCATTGCTAGATATAAAAGCGTCTATGCTTGAACGTAAGTTTACCAAGGCTTTACGAAAATTCATGTGGTTTGTAGCTGAATACGCTAAATTAAGTAAATTAGGCGAGTTTGATTATCGAGATATCACTTTCACTTTTAACAAAATGATATTAACAAACGAATCTGAAATTGTTGATATGGCACAAAAGAGCCAAGGGGTTATCTCGCAAACAACAATCTTAGAAAATCATCCTTGGGTTAAAGATGTGGCATTAGAACAACAAAGATTGAAAGATGAGCAAGATGCTTACAGTAACTCTTTAGGTGGATTAGAGGGTGATTAACCTATGAACCAACAAGAAATTAAAGCAGAAATTGAAAAGCTAATTCAAAAAGTTGAAACGGACATTGAATTAGTCTTTTCCTTGCGTTTACAGAACATATTAGATGAATTGAATAAAATGTATATCAAGTTCGTTAAAAGTGATGAGACAAGCTATACAGACTTAAATAAGTACAATCGATTATCGAAAGAGCTAGATAACATAGCTAAAGAGTTAACAGAGGATTATAAGAGCATTGTCAACATGATCACTGATATGAATGAAACAATTTTTGTTGAGAATTACTTGAAATCAGCATATCTTTTTGAAGTGTTTGCAAGTACAGAGATGGGCTTTGCTCCACCAGCTAAAAGCCTTGTACAAATATCATTAAGGAATGCTATTAAGTATCTAACTTTACCTTTAGTATTTGAAAGACATCGAAATGAAATAGTTCATAGGTTAAACATTGAGATATCACAATCTTTAATGGCTGGTGAAGGATACTGGAAAATGGCAAAACGCATTGAAAATGCAGTCAATTTCAGTAAGAAAAAGGCTAGGGCTGTTGCAAGGACAGAGGGAGGGCGTGCATTATCTCTTTCAGATGAACAAGTTTATGAACAAGCGAGCAAACATGCAGTAGTAACGAAAGTATGGTTATCAGCACTCGATAATGATGTTCGAAATGCTCATAGGAAACTTGATGGAGATAAAGCCGATAAAGACGGTTATTTTCACTATGAAGGAATGAAAGCGAAAGGGCCACATCAATGGCATGTTGCTAAGATGGACATTAACTGTCGATGTGTAGTGATTTATCTAGTAAATGGAATGCTACCAGAGCTCCGAAGAGGTAGAGATTATCGTGATGCGAACTATCAACAAAAACTTGCCGATCGTATCGATAAATATATGGAACAAGGTTTAACTTATGCTAAGGCTCTTAAAAAGGCACAAAAAGAGGTTAAACCACCAAACATTGTTGTTCCATTCCAAACATATGAGGAGTGGGAGAAGAAATTTGTTACGTAATCCCATACTATCTACTAATTTCCATTATACTGAAGTGAGAAGGTAGTAGGTGGTGAGGAAATGAGAGACGAGCAAGTGAAGAAACTTCAAGAAAATGGTCAAGGTTGCTTAGCTAACCTCGAGGCTTTAGGTGGTTGTTTCTTTATGAGCATTATAGGGATTCCAATAATTCTTATTGGAGGTTGGTTCCTATGGGAGATAATAAAGTTTTTAATATTTGAGATGGATTGGGGTTAAGTCGTTCTAGCGAACGGCTTTTTATTATGCTCAAAATCGTCTTTTAGCTTTGTAGACGTTAAAGAACAAAGTCTATACCTATCGTGCCGTTGCACGTTAAAAGCGAATAGGAGGAAGAAAGATGAACAAAGAAGCACTCATTGCATTAGGTTTAACAGAAGAGCAAGCAGATAAAGTAATTTCAGGATTCGGCCAAATGGTTCCTAAAAGCCGATTGGATGACAAAATCCAAGAGGTAAACGACTTGAAAACTCAAATTACAGATCGTGATACACAGCTTGTAGATTTAAAAACAAAGGCAGCAGGTAATGAAGATTTGCAATCGCAAATTCAAACTTTACAAGAACAAAATAAAACAACTGTTGATGAATATGAAGAAAAGCTTCAGAAAAAGGACTTCAACTTTGCTCTTACGGAAGCGCTACGTAATGCAAAAGTTAAGAATCCATTGACTATCAAACCGTTACTGAATCATGAAGTACTCAAACTTGATGGTGAAAAAATATTAGGTCTTGATGATCAATTAAAAGCTTTAAAGGAATCAGAGTCATATTTATTTGAATCTGACAAACTCAAAGGTAAAACGCCACCAGGAGGAGGCCAACACTTACCGGGTGGATATGATAAGCCTAATCCATTTGCGAAGGATTCGTTTAATTTAACTGAGCAAGGTATTTTATTACGTGACAATCCCGACTTATACAACCAATTAAAAGCTCAAGCAGGGCAATAGGAGGAATTAAATTATGGCAATTACACGTATTGCAGATATTATCCAACCAGAGATTTTTACTAACTATGTAACACAACGGACTATGGAGTTATCGAATGTATTAAACAGTGGCATCGCAACAAACGATTCAGAATTCAATTCTTTAGCAAGTGGACCCAACACTCTTGTTAACATGCCTTATTTCAATGATCTTACTGGTGACTCAGAAGTAATGTCAGACGATGGCTCTTTAACACCAGGTAAAATTGGTACTAGCAAAGATGTAGCTCGTAAACAAGGACGTGCAAAAGCTTGGGGAGCGAATGGGTTATCGGCATTGCTTTCTGGTGCTGATCCAATGGGAGCAATCGGTAATCTCGTAACTAATTATTGGGCTCGTGATCGTCAAAAAGTTTTACTTTCAACTTTAAAGGGTGTATTCGCTTCAACATCAATGTCTAAAAAAATCCATGATATTTCAGGTAATGCTGATGCAGCTGCCTTATTTAGCGCAAATAGCTTTCTGGATGCAGTTCAAATCATGGGTGATGCAAAGGATTCTTTAGCAGCTATTACAATGCACTCAGCAGTCGAAACCTATCTTGCTAAGTTACAACTAATTGAGTATGTACAACCTGCAGGGCAATCAGTTCGTATTCCTTATTTCATGGGCAAACGAGTGATTGTAGATGATGGCATGCCTTTCGATACAGGAACAGGTGTGGCAGAAACATATATCTTTGGTCAAGGCGCATTAGCTTGGGGTAACGGTAAACATCCAAATATTATTGAAACTGAAACTGATCGTGACACGATGGCTTCATCTGGTGAAGATTTCTTAATAAATCGTAATATCTACATGCTTCATCCACGCGGTGTGAAGTGGACTGAATCATCAGTTGCTGGTGATTTCCCAACAAACACTGAATTAGCAACTGGCGCTAACTGGGAGTTGGTATACGAACCTAAAGCTGTACGTATGGTTGATTTCAAATTTAAAATCCAATAATCAGGGCGCTGATGCGCTCTTTTATTATGAAAGGGTGATTATATGGGAGCATATACATTCCGACGTGCTCGAGAGCGGTTAGTAGCAAAATTAAAAGAATCTGATACCTATTCATACGAGCAACTAAATGATATGAAGGTTCCGCAAATCAAGGAAATCTTAGATTCTAAAAAAATTGAATACAAATCTAATGACGCCAAAAAAGAATTAATTGCTTATTTAGTCGAAGTACCTGAGGATAATCAGGACACGAAAGATCCAGTAGACCCAACAACTACTAATGGTGATAACAATGTGGACCCCGACTGATCAAGAAGTAAATGAATTAATTTTAATTAATAGCGATATTTCAACACCAGAACGAATTGAACATTATCGAACACTCGCACCAATCTATTATGATTTAGCTTGCGATTATTGCAATAATACGTTTGATATGGCTGAATCTTCAAAAGTAGTGTCAGCAGTAAAAGTATTTGTAGCAAAAGCAATACAATTTTACACACAAAAAGCTGGACTCACTTCACGTTCAATGGGTACTGTCAGTTATTCCTATACAACTGAGTTACCTTCAAGTGTTATGAAACCTTTAAAGCCTTTCAAGAAATTGAGGTGGTAGTATGAATGATGAATTTCCACGCCTTGTAGAAATATACGAGTTAGTGCAAGGCGAAGAAGACGATTCAGGTGGATTTGGTGAAGATGAACCTAAAACATTGTTTCAAATGATGGCCTTTGTTGATACACCAACTAGCCAAGAACAATATACAGCTATGCAAATGCAGAATCCGTTAGATCGGTTTATGTATTATCCATATCGTAAAGATGTTTTAGAAACGCATTTTGTACTTTGTGATGACGATAAATATAAGATAGCTGGAAAGCCAGAAGACCAGGGGGGAATGCATGAAATCATGCGTGTACCTTTAAAGTTGGTGAAGAAATGAGCATTACTCGTTTTGGTAGTAAAGAGCTTGAACGTGCATTAAATAAATGGTCTGACAAGATTGAAAAAGAAGTAAATCGTATTATTCACGAAACAGCACTTCTCATACAAAGTGAAGCAAGAGCACTGGCACCTGAATCTTCTGGCTATTTACGAAAATCTATCGTAGTTGATACATCTAGTGATGGATTGAGTGCACTTATTTCCGTTGGTGCTGATTACGGAATATACATCGAATATGGTACAGGTATTTATGCAGTAAATGGAAACGGAAGAAAAGACGGTTGGGTATTCTACAGCGAGAAATATGGTGAATTTGTATTTACTAAAGGAATGAGACCACAACCTTTCTGGTTTCCAGCTATTGAAATCGGTAAAAAATATTATGATCAAGAAATGAAAAAGCTAGGACGGTGATTGAGTGTCTCTTGCATTTGCACCTACTCAAAAAGCTATATTGGATAGGGTGCGTGGAGATATTGATGTCACGAGCCTACTCAATAAAGCTGATAAACAATCAGGAATATATGATTATGTATCAGAATCAACTCCATATCCTTATATAGTTGTTGGTGAGCCTAGTATAGATCCACTTGGTATCAAAAATAGTGAAGTAGTCGATTTAATGATCACTCTTCATATTTGGAGTAACTACAAAGGAAATAGTGAGGCTTATAAGATTTTATCTGCTGTTCATGAATCCTTTAAATACAAATTGAACATTTCAAGCTATAAAACAGTTAAAACATCATACCGTGACGCCAAAGTCTTACCGGACATTGATGGTGTACACAGGCATGGCGTTTTTACATTGCTTTTAACATTAGAAAAGGAGCGTGCATAGAGCATGACACTTAAAAACGGTAAAGATACGATTTTATTAATTCAAAAAGCCACTGCAGCACTTGGGGAATCTGCATTTGTTATTGCACAGCAAACGGACTTATCTCACTCAATAGAATCTGAAATGAGTGACGAAAAGACGAAATTTGGACGTATTGTAGCACCGGGCACTGTCTCAGAATCTTTCGAGCTAACGGCATATGGAGATTCAGATGATAAAGGGCAAGAGCTTATCATGGAAGCTTTAAAAAATGGTGAGCAAATCAAAGCATGGAAAGTGGATTTAGTACTTAACTCGAAAGGAAAGCATAACGCAACATTTGCTTATGGATACTTTGAATCAGCAGATGAAAAATCCGGAACGGAAGGTTTTGTCGAAATATCAGGCACCATCCAAGTACTTGGCCAATCACAAAAAGGTGAACTGGATCCATTACCAATCGAAGTGATTGAATTCGGAAAATACGGCTTTGAAAAACCTGGTGAAAAATCAGGTGAGCTAGGTGGAACACAAACTGAACAACCTGCAGGTTAATGGGAGGGTTTAACCCTCTCTTTTTATACAAAAAAATTATAATTGGAGGAATTAAATATGTCATTACTATTAAAAATTGGAGATAAAGAAGTACAAGGTAAACCATCATTTGCGTTTTTAAAATTAGCAGATGCCAAGTATGGAACATTTCAAGAGAAAACAGGGGAAATGACAGGCGGTTTAATGAACATACTTTCAGGTGTTATTGAAGGTGACGTTCAATCGGCAGCAAAGTATTGGGATTGTGCTACAGCTCATTTAAAAGAGAAGCCTACAATCGAAAAAATAGAAGAAGCATTAGAGTCTCGCATTGAGGTTGACGAAGATACAGAACCGTTACTAAAAGAAATTTATAGTGAGTTAACAAACTCAGGTTTTTTCAAAAAGACGGTCAAGGAATTCTGGAAGAATCTCGAGATGATGAAAGACTTCGGCAAAACAGAGGAAGAGAAAGCGGACAACAAAAAAGCTTACGATCTAATGATGGAGAAGAAAGTCGAAATCGAGGCATAGACTTTGACCAACTAGCAATTGATGCGATCCAGCATTTAAATATCACTGATTTAGATTATCTTTATAGCCTAACACCAAAAGAATACAACAATCTCATGAAGGGCGCTATGCTCCGAGATGTTAAGAATTATGAAGATATGGCAGTTCAAGCGATATTTACAGCTAGAGCACAAAATGAAAAACGTGTGAACGTTAAGAAGTTGTTTAATGCTGAAAAAGTACGTAAACAAATACTAAATAATCAATCAGAAGTAGCTGAAGAGAAAGACTTTACTCTCTTTAATAAAGCGAAAGAGGCAATGAAAAAATACAAGATAGGAGGGTAATTTATGACAGAACGCTTTAACGCCATTGTTGGCGCCAATGTCAAAAACTTTATTGCAAAAATGCGAGAAGTGCATTCAGCACTGCAAAAGACTGCAACGGGTGCTAATGCGGATATAGGTGCAAACGTGAAAGCTTTTAATGCAAAAATGACACTTGTACGTCAAAGCTTGAGAGATGTTGAATACGCAAAGTCAGAAGCATCTATAAGTGCTGATATTTCGAGTTTTAACCGAACAATGGCAGTGTTAAAAGCTAAAATGTTAGCACTTTCTAGTAGTGAAGTTGTAGTTCGTGTTAAGGCTGACTGGAGCAACTTCCGTGAAGGCTGGAGAGCCGGACAAGAAATGATGGGCAAAATCGCTACAAATATGCGAAACGTTGGAGAGATCATTGGTACATCTCTACAAGGTGCATTTATTTCTATTATCCCGGCTATTTCACCTCTTATAGCAAATTTAGGTGCCTTGATTGGTTCTCTTGGTCCAGTGATAGGAACAGTTGCGGGTCAAGCTGCAGGATTAGGTGCAGCATTTACAGTTGCTTATGCAGGTATGGGTGCGGCAGCAATGATGGCTACATCAAACATAAAAGCACTCTACGAAAAGAATGCAATATTAAATGAATCGCAAAAGCAAACAAAAGCAGCTATTGAGGGCGTTAAAGCTACATATCAAAGCTTAACTCAAGCGACACAAAAACCAATTTTATCAGCAACTAATAAGGCAATGGAAATTACAAAGTCATTGCTAAATGAGTTAAAGCCTTTGTTTGTGAGTAGCGCTCAAGCTGTTGATAAATTGATGTCTAGCTTGCAAAAGAATATCAGCTCCCCACCAATACAAAAGTTCTTAGACTATCTGAATACTACCGGAGCTCCAATGCTTATAAGATTTGGACAAGCGTTTGGAAACGTATTTAAAGGTATGGCAAGCATGTTAACTGCATTTGCTCCACTTGCTGATAGCACATCAAAAGGCTTTTTAGAAATGACTAAATCCTTTGCAGATTGGGCAGCAGGATTAGATAAATCTAAGAAGTTCCAAGCATTTATGGACTATGTACAAACGAACATGCCAAAGATCAAGTCGATTTTTGCTGATGCAATCGCTGGCATAGTCAATACATTTGCTGCATTTGGTCCTATGTCATCTACCATGCTCACAAGCTTGCAAAATATGATGGCAAAATTCAGAGAATGGTCATCGACATTATCAGAAAATCAAGGATTCCAGAAGTTTTGTGACTATGTGGTTCAAACGGCACCTTCTGTTATGGCTTTAATCGGAAACTTAACAACGTTCCTAGTAAATTTAGGCATCGGTATGGCTCCACTAGGTGCAAAGATTCTTGAGCTTGCTAACAGCTTTTTATCTTGGACCAACAATATGATGTCTAGTCATCCAGTCATAGGTCAAGTTATAGCAATTGTTACATCGTTGACTGGCGTAGTTATGACATTTCTTCCTTGGATTCTATCTGTAGGTACTGGATTTGCTAAGGTCATTCCTTCAATAGTTTCATTTGCTACTAGCATATTTAGCTTAATCCCAAAAATCACATCTGTTGCAACAACTATCATTAGTTTAGCTTCTAAAGCACTCCCATGGCTTATCCGTGGATTTAGTGCACTTGCTGGTCCAATCGGAGCAACTATTGCAATAATTGGTTTATTAGTTAGCGCAGGGGTAATGCTTTATAAAAACTGGGACACAATAAAAGCTTCATTGTCTAGCACATGGAACAGCATTAAAGCATCTGCGGTTTCAATCTTTACTGCAATATCTAACTTTTTAAAGAGTTGTTGGGAAGGTGTTAAAAACTTCACATCGACTGTGTGGAATGGCATAAAATCCACTCTTTCTAATCTCTGGAATGGATTGAAAAGTTTAGCTTCTAGCTCATTCAATGCTGTGAAAACGACAATACAAACAGTGTGGAATAATGTTAAGAGCGTAACATCTAGTGTTTGGAATGCTATTAAATCAACACTATCAACCTTATGGAGTGGCATAAAAACACTTGCAATAAGTTCATTTAATAGTATTAAAAGCACAATTCAGAATGCCTGGAATAGTGTTAAAAGCCAAACATCTAGCGTGTGGAACGGAATCAAGAGCATCATTTCATCAGTATGGAATGGCATTAAGAGTGTTGTTTCTAGTTCTTTAAATACTGTGAAGACTGTAATTTCAAATGGATGGAATAGTGCAAAGAGCATAACCTTAACGCTTGTGAATGCTATTAAAACAGTAGTATCAAACATCTTTAATACATTTAAAGATGTTGTTTCTAAGGCTATGTCAAAAGTTAAAAGTGCTATCGAAACGGGCTGGAATACAGCTAAATCATTCTTGGATGGTATTAATCTGGTAAGCGTTGGTAAGAACATCATACAAGGTTTAATAAACGGTATTACATCTAAAATTAACGATGTTGTTAGCACTGTGAAAGGCCTTGCTAACAAAGTGACCAGCACGATAAAAAGTGCTATGGGTAAACATATATGCCCCTTATGTGCGTGAGCATATAAGCAAACCGAGAATATGCTGGAAACTCCTAAAGCTAACGATACCAAAGCGTGACAATTCGTTAGATGTAACAATGGACAATCAGCAGGGATAGGTGAGAAATCACAAGCCCTCAACGACTACCAATCGGCAACTCAAAAGAGTTGATGGTATAGTCTAGTCCCTTTTAAATATAGCGAAAGCTAGGGTGTACAACGATTCACTCACCATCCCGTGTTACGCATGCACTTGGTGAGCATACCGGTCAAGGTTATGCAAATGGTATTAGTAACAAGGCTTCGACAGTTGCGGCAGCAGCTAAAAGAACAGCAGCAGCGGCAAAGCAAGCGTTCAGCGAAAGTGTACGCGGATTAGATTTAAAACTGCAAGCTGGATCCATTGATACAGCTAGTTATGTTAAGCAAATGCAAGAGTTAGCGGAAAAATATAAAAGCGTGACCAATGCAACTGCTATTGTTCAAGCAAAAATTGTTAAAGCTACAACGAAAGAAAATAAAGACGAACTCGAAAAACGATTTGAGCACGACAAGCAGTACTACGAGAAAAAAATTAATACTGGAAAGCTGTCAGCTGTGAGAGAAGTAGAAATACTCACTGATCTATCGAAAAACTATAAGAAAAATAGCGAAGAGCGAGTATACTTTGAAAAAATGGCAGCTGATAAAAAGCAAGAGATTTACGATAAATTAACTTCCTTGAATCAAGAGTACACTGCAAAAATTCAAGAAGCGAATCAGAAGTTAATTGATGACGAAAAGGCTTTAAATGATGAATATAAGAAAGCTGTAGAAGATCGTGCAAATTCGATTAAGAATTTCGTGGGATTGTTTGATGAAGTACCAGCTGCTGTAGAAACAAGTGGGCAGCAATTAAAAGCAAACTTACAGGCACAAGTTGATACAATTCGTTCTTGGTCAGAAAACATTGCAGCTCTTGCAGAAAAAGGAATCGATAAAGGATTACTAGAAGAATTAAGAGCTATGGGACCAAGTGCTGCAAGTCAAATAGCAGCTTTAAATACTATGAGCACATCAGAGTTAACAGAATATGTCGGCTTATGGCAAGAAAAATCGAAACTAGCTACAAATATAGCAAAAACAGAATTAACAGATATGCGTGCAGACACTGACGCACAGATTGCAAAGTTGCGAAAAGATACGAAAAAGCAACTGAAAGAATATAACTCAGAATGGCAAGCCGAGATAAAAAGTATAACTGGAACGACAAAAAATGAGTTTAATGCTTTGTCAGCATCTATGCCAGCAATCGGCAAGAATGTCATTAAGGGTATGCAACAAGGTTTAACTGATATGACACCAGCTTTAGTTAAACAAGCTGATAGTATAGCTCAGAGTGTAAAGAAAACGATTCAAAAAGCCTTTGATATTCATTCCCCATCGAAATGGGGTAAAAGTTTCATTGGTAAAAACCTTGTGTTAGGGATTATCAATGGTATTAGCAACATGCAAGCTAAAGCAGTATCTACTGCATTGGAATTAGCAAACGAAGTTAAACAAGGGCTAACAAGTGATTTAGTACAAAATGATGTACTTGGTTACACTGCAGCATCTACAAGTGCAATTAGTAAAGAGTTGAACGTTAATGTCAAAGTAGATGTAAATGGTGATGATAACAATGGAAAAGGTGTAGGTGTGGTCAATCAAGAAGTACACTTGCACAGTCCAAAAGAATTGAGTCCATCTGAAAATGCTCGTTTGATGAAAAAACAAGCTCAAAAATTAGCACAAGAATGGGGGTAGTCATCATTGGAAAAAGTGATATTTACGAATAGTCGTGGAGAGTCCGTTGAATTTGGTGACTCTCCTTTTTATTTGCAAAGTATTAACTTAGGAGGAACAGCAGCTAATATCCAAAAGCAAAAAAGCCCTTTTTTGGATGGTTCTATCTTTCTAGATGCCTTACTGGATGACTTAGAAATAGAGATAGAATTTTTGATTAATTATCCGTTCGGTGGTTACGGGGATATATCAAAAGCTAGGGAACTGATAAGCCGTGTATGTAACCCAAAACTAGGACCTGGGGAGCTCACATACACCAACGAATACGTAACTCGAACAATTAAATGTGTATCAGAATATGTACCTGATTTTCCAGATGGTGAAAGCAGAAAAAGTGTATTGCAAAAAGGGAAAGTTACATTTGTCGCACATGATCCATTCTATCAAGACCAAACAGACGAAAACTATAAACTCGAAGATTTTGTTGCTCATTTCCATTTTGCATTCCATTTTCCTGTCAGATTTGCTAGTCGTGGTGACTCAAAAATTCTAACTAATAAAGGTCATGTACCTACTCCAATTTTAGTAGAGTTCCGAGGCGAGGCGGTTAACCCCAAAATTACAAATTTAACAACTGGGGAGTTTATTAAGGTTAATCGAGTGATACCAAAAGGTTATACGCTAGTTATTAATACAGATGAACGCGAAAGAGACGTAAAGATTATTGCACCAGACGGCATCGAGGAAAACGCAATGCATTATATAGACTTAGAATCCTCCTTTTTTATGCTACAACAAGGTGATAATCGTTTTAGTTTCATTACTGATGGAGGGCGTCCAGAAGTATACGTGAGATATAAAAATAAATATTTAATCGTTTAAAGGAGGTTATTACGTGGCAGAACATTTTAGCTTTTTTGACCCTGTGTTAAATGAAGATGGTACTTACGATAGAGAATATAACGCTCAAGAATTTACGGATTACTTTGGTGCATTGGTGACTACAGGAGTCATGAAAGGCGTATGGAATCAGTTAAGTGTAAGTGCTGATGGTGCTAGTATGCAGGTGAAACTGAACACTGGGGTGGCATTCGTGGAGGCTCACTATTATAAAAATGATAGCTTATTAACCCATGTTTTAGATACAGAAGTTGTGGGTAAAGACAGGATTGACCGTATTGTTATTAGACTAGATTTAAGCACAGAAGCAAGGCACGTAAAGTCATTCGTTAAAAAAGGTGTAGCTAGTGCTAGCCCAGTTCCACCAGTATTAGCTCAAACACCTAATCTATATGAAATATCGGTAGCACAAGTAAAAGTAGTTGGTGGGCAGACATTTATTAGTGCATCTAATGTAATTGATGAACGCGGTAATGATGTTATTTGTCCATGGGCAGGCTCGAAAATATTACCTAACTTCAATAATGATGCAATGGCAGAACATGTTAGTAATACCCTTTTGCATAAACAAGGGATAGGTAATATTCAAATTGGCGCTAATGCGAACGCCGAAGGTGTAAACACCATAGCAGTTTTTGGATGGTCTTATAAAATAGAATATGTTAATGACACTACTAAAACTGTAACCCTCACTACGGTAGAGAATCTTGCTGTTGGTGATTTAGTTATGATAAAGAATTATGGTGCAGTACTGGTTAAAGATATAAAAATTAAAGCTATTAATGGGTTGAACGTAACTCTGGAAACCAATGAACAGCTGGCATCTCTCAGACAGTTTGTGCTGATTAAACAACGACAGGATTTTACATCATCTTATTCCATGCATGCTGAAGGAATGAATTCTGTATCGACTGGTTATGGGTCACATGCTGAAGGTGTAAGTTCAATAGCCACTGGTAATGCTTCACATGCTGAAGGTTCAAATACTGTAGCTAGTGGTCCATCATCTCATGTTGAAGGGACAGTAACGATTGCGAGCGGTGATTCAGCGCATGCTGAAGGATATCAGACAGTAGCTAGTGGTCTCTATTCACATGCTGAAGGAGACCAGACAGTAGCTAGTGGTGGTTGGTCACATGCTGGAGGTAGTAAATCAGTTGCTTCTGCTAACTCGGCTTTTGCTATGGGTTATGCCACAAGAGCTAA
Organism: Rummeliibacillus sp. NPDC094406; assembly: GCF_044763875.1. NCBI lineage: Bacteria > Bacillati > Bacillota > Bacilli > Caryophanales > Caryophanaceae > Rummeliibacillus > Rummeliibacillus sp. NPDC094406. Next base: position 139,500 of record NZ_JBIWGZ010000004.1, read on the forward strand.
TGTGAATTACGGCATGGCTTTTGGACAAGTTAATAAGGATATGGCGGTAACTGATGCCTTGGTGATAGGAAACGGAGAGACTCCACTTGGATCAAGGAATGCTTCAAACGCCTTTAGGGTCACAACTCTAGGTGCCGTTTATGGAAAAGCAGCTTATAACTCAACAGGAGCCGATTACGCAGAGTACTTCGAATGGCTGGATGGTAATGTTGATGCTGAGGAGCGTCAAGGTTTCTTTGTCACAATGGATGGAGACAAAATCCGAAAAGCTACTTCAGATGATGACTACATTTTAGGTATAATATCAGTCAATCCATCAGTTGTTGGAGATAGTCATCAAGATGCTTGGAATAGTCAATATGTTACTGACGAATGGGGTCGTATTCAATTCCGCTATGTAGATATTCCTGACATGGTCGATAGCGATGGAAAGGTAATATGGGAAGCTCATCAAGAGTACAGACCTATATCGAATCCTGAACATAATTATGACGAAGAATACATCCCAAGGGAACAACGTCCCGAATGGTCGCCAGTTGGTATCGTTGGTAAATTATTAGTTCGTGATGACGGAACATGCGGAGTAAACGGATTTTGTAAGCCAAATGATGAAGGTATCGCTACATCGTCCACAGATGGGTATCGAGTTATGAAACGAGTATCTGAAAATATCGTACAAGTTTTTATTAAATAACTGGAAATACAAAGCGCTGAATAAGCGTTATTTTTATGTAAAAAATAGCTGAAATTTATTAAAGGTATCTTTCTTCTATTTGTCGAAATTTAGTAGATAGAGAGGAAGGATTATTGTGAAATTAGATGAAATTAGTTTCGTCCAAGAGGAGATTGCGGCGATAAATAGAACTTTAGATATGTCTTCGGAAGTTCTGCATAAACCATTAAATGAGCTAGGTTTTAAAATATTGAAAGAACTAAATAATCACGATCCAGGTACAGGTTTTAAATATTACTCAAGAGAAAAAGGTTCATCGTTTCAAAAGTATCCAAACGTTAGGGTTGCAGACATTCAGGAGCAATTAGGAATAAGTAAAGATGAACTGATTAATGAATTTAGAGTTTTGTTAATTAAGAGGTATGTAGATTTTAATCTTCCTTTAACAGAGAAAAGGAGAGATATGTTAAATTTAATGCCAAAAATGGAAAGTGACACTTTAAAATATGGTTCAATAATAGAAAATATTTTTGAAGAAATATATTACATTACGTTAACTGAACGTGGATTTTTAGCGATGATGGACTACTCAATTAAAGAAATGCAATTATTAAAAGCAGTTTTAGAAGAGCTTAACGTTCGAAATAATAAGCAATTGGATGAGTTAAAAAGAGTAGATACTGAACGTGTCGAAGCAATTCAAATATTAGATAAAAAAATGAAAAGTACAGATAATGCTATTAGTAATTTTAATAAAAATATTTTTACTATTTTTTCTATAATGTTAGCTATATTTGCAGTAATAGGTATTAATGTAGCAAGTATACCTAAAATAGATAGTAACTTTGTATTTAATATAATCGTAGTTAACTTTTCGATATGTTTTAGTTTGGTTGTTTTATTCTATTTAATGAATACTTTGATCTACAAAGAAAAAAATAATGCACTACTAATATTATTAGTAATATTCTCAATAACATTTATTTCTTTAGGTTTAACTAAATTAATTTAGAAGTTGAATTGAACAAAATATTTAAGCACAACACAGTATGGCCCTTCCACAGTATTTGTGGTGGGGCTTTATTTTGCCATGAAAGTAGGTGCTACATGCTACCATTAAGAATTATCGACCTGAATTTCAAACTAATCGAAGAAGTTAGCTTATACGGATCTTTGCAGTTAACACGTAAACACCATGAAATCGGTGAAATTGAACTGAAAATTAACAGATATGTGAAGGGTGCAAATGAATTAACAAAGGACAGAATCATCTTTCCTCATAACCAGTTGCATAAGGTCTATCAGATTAAGCATAGAGAAATCGAGCTTGATGAAAATGGAAAGGAAACAGAGAACTGGATTATCAAAGCGAAATCATTAAAATCATGGCTAACGCAACGCTTAATACTTCCACCAGTGCATACAGCTTATGTTAATAAACAAGGGAAAGCAGAAACGGTTATGAAGTATTTCGTTGATATATGTGCGGTTAATCCAGTCGATGCAAAGCGAAGAATTCCTAATCTAGTTATTGCACCTAATCAAAACCGTGGTGATACAATTAGTCGCTCAGCAAGGTTTGATGTACTATCAGACGAGCTAACAACCATATCCCAACTTAGTGGTCTAGGATGGAATATCAGTGTAGATATAAAGAATAAACGCTTTGTATTTGATGTAAATGAGGGTGTAAATCGAGTAGCTACACAACGGGATAATCCACCTGTCATTTTCTCTCCGGAATTTAATAGCCTTAAATCTATGGGGTACACAGAATCATATCTTGACTACAAAAATATGGCGTATATTGCTGGACAAGGAGAGGGGGTAGATAGACGTGTCATCTCAATTGGTGACACTGCAACAGGCTTAGATCGCTATGAATTATTCGTTGATGCTCGAGATGTAGAAGAGACTCAAAGTGTAGATACAGTGGATGAGGAAGGTAATCCAACAACAGAAGATGTGCCTAGACCTGTCGCTGATATTGTGGAGGATTTAACTGACAGAGGTAATGAAAAGTTAGAAGAACATAAGCAGGAGATCTACATGGAAGGTCAAATTCTCACAAAGTCACCATTCATTTATGAGCGAGATTGGGATCTGGGGGACATTACTACTCAACAGAATAAGAACTGGGGTATTACAATGGATGCTCGTATAACCGAGGTCAAAGAGATCTATGAAGCCGGGAACCCAAAACGTATTGAAGTTGTATTCGACAAAGATAAGCCAACATTCATGAATCTTATAAAGCGACAGTTTAAAAATATGAACCCTGTGATTAAGCAATAGATAAAATATTACCCAAAAATGATATGATAAAATTTTTTAAATATTATAATATTATTATTGGGTCAATCTTCATATATAATTTGATAGATAATATTACCTAAAAGGAGAGGTTGGATTGAAAAGCATATTTAAGATAGTTATAGCAGTTGTGCTTATTTTAAGCATGATAATACCTTTTTCAACATTAACTACAAGTGCAGCTAGTCAAGCAACAGAAGCTAAAAACAAAGTTAGTTATTTGATGGATAAGAAAAAACTATATACTTATATGATAGATGGTCATATACCAATGACGTATAAGTTTCAAAAGAAAGTTGGTCAATATGATTATTGGACGGAAAGTGAGTCTTCTTTTGGAATTAGAGAAACTAAAAATGGATTATTTGATGATGGTTGGCGTGGTAAACTTTTAGCATATCCGGTTAAATTAAATAAATCTTGGAACAGTAGCAAAGATTTAGGCTCAAATTTAAAAATTATATCGATTAAGAAGAAGGTTAAAGTAAAGGCAGGTACTTTCAAAAATGTAGTAGTAGTAAAGGAAGTAATGCCGGAAGGTAACGAAAATGATGAATATTTTTTGTATTATTATGCTCCGAATGTTGGTTCTATTTTAGAAACTTATTATGGTGAGCTTAGCGGATATAAAACATACAAAATGAAAGAATTAATTAAAATAAAAAATAAATAAAAAGGATGTGTCTTCTAGAAATATCCCTTTTTAATTTGAAAATTTAGTGAATTGTAATCTCTATATAGGAACATGATGTGCAGCTAAACACAGTCAATCGACTAGCGTTATTTTTATTGTCAAAAAATAGACAGATTTTAGCAAATGTATACTCTCCTTTTTGTCGAAGTTTAATAGGTAAAGGAGGGATACTAATGGATAAAGAAGAGCTATTTGAAAGAATAAAAAAAGATAACGGTAATACAATTGTATTGGGATTTAGTAATGGTAAAGCAGTAAATGCTACTATTAGTTTAGCTTTAGAGTTAGGAAATGAAGATAGAATAATAGTAAATGAATTAACAAGAAATGACGATTTTTCAGTAACAATCAAAGCATATGTAAAATAACTTTTAAATTCAGCACATCCAAATTGGGTGTGCTTTTTATATACACAAATATAAGCCCTTTTACGGCTTATGAAAAGTAGGTGCTATATGGGTGAAGAAAACAAATTAATGCTTGATATATACGAGCGACTTGGTGGAATTGACGCAAAGTTGAATGGAGTTAATGAAGTGAGAATAACAGCTAGTCGAGCTGAAGAAAAAGCAGACAAAGCACAAGATATTGCAGACAAAGCATTAGAAAGTACGAAGAGTGCCCATCATCGTCTAGATAAAATAGACAAAATTATTTGGTGGGTAACCACAACAATTATTGGTATGGTTATTGCCGCATTAATCGGGTTAGTAATAAAAACAACCTTGTAGGAGGTCATTAGCATGACAGGAGAAAAATTAAAACAATATATTGGACTTTTTGGAGGGTTGCTATCGGCAATCCTTTTATTTTTGCAATCACTAGGTTATACATTTACTTGGTTTACGGATGAAATTATTGATGCTTTTGTTAATGCCTTATTAGCAACAGTACCGTTTGTGTTAGTCATTTATGGAGTTTGGAAGAATAGTTATATCGTAACGAAACAAGCACGTGAACAAGAACAACACTTAATAGAAAAGGGGTTAAAATAATGGGGTACATTGTTGATATTTCACATCATCAACCAAATAACAAATTCAATTGGTCTACATTTGCAAAGAATGTGGATCTTTTAATAATCAGAGTGCAATACGGATCCACAACAATTGACCGTGAATACAAAAAGCACGTGGCTTCAGCTAAAGGACATGGCATCCCTTTTGGTCATTATGCATATGCACGATTTATTAATGTAGAAGACGCAAAACAAGAAGCGAAAGATTTTTTAGCACGAGCAGATAAAGATGCAAAGTTTTTAGTGGTAGATGTAGAAGAACAAACAACAAAAACAAAAGCAGAAATGTTACCAGCAACTCAAGCTTTTATCGATTATCTACAAGCACATGATCATCGTCCTATTGGACTTTACACTGGTCATCACTTCTATGAGCCATATAATATGAACAAGGTAAAAGCAGACTTTTTATGGATTCCACGTTACCCGCTTAAACCAAAGTACGCTTGTGATTTATGGCAATACTCAGAGTCGGGTTCAGTGCCAGGATATACAGGTAAATTAGACTTAAATCGTTTGAATAGCAATAAGTCACTTACATGGTTTATTGGTGAGGCTGTAATAAAGAAAGTAAGTAAACCTGTAAAAACATCTTCTACAAACAGCAATATTTCAAATATCAAAGCTACTAATACCGTTCATACAGTTAAATCTGGAGATACATTAAGTGCCATTGCTCATAAAAATAATTCAACAGTCGCGAAGCTTCAATCGTTGAATGGAATAAAAAATCCAAATCTAATTTATGTTGGTCAGAAAATTAAATTGAAATAACGTAGGCTGTTAACTATCACTGAGCAATTGCTTTTTGTAAGCTATTATTACAGTAGAGGATTACACCTCACAATGTATGCTTTGCCTTTACTAAAACATTTACTTTACCTCCAATTTAGTTTAAAGGAAAGAGTGTTGCTCAGTTTTCATCCTTTCAAATGCCCTGTCGTCCACAGTGATGATTGGGTATTTTTTTATTTGCAAATTTAATAGGTATAAATATCTATAATATGGTACTATAAGTAACGCTAGGAGTGTAACGATGGAAAATCAGATAGAACAAATGAAAATGGAATTTAAATTGCTTAGTGAAGAATTAAGAAAGCTAAAAAAAGAAATTGTGGAAGTACTTGAAAGTTTAAATACATAAAAAGTAATTAATATTTATCTAAATTAGGTGACAATCTTTGAGCATTAACATGATTTTGCATAAGTTGTTATTAAGGTAATGGATAAGCTATATACACAAATACTTGTTTATATTTCATATTCTTTACCTATGAACTTTCTTTACCAATACCTCCTTTGGGGATTTGCCCTTTCTTCTACAGTTGAAGAGAGGGATTTTTTTATACTTGAAATAAGAACGATTGTTCTATATAATAAAACAAAAACAAACAGATGTTCTTATTTTTAAAAGGAGGTAACATTGTGAAAGAACAGTTATTAAAAGCGATGAATCGTAATCAATTAGTAAACATTATGTATATGTCCAAAACAGGTGAAAGCACGAAAAGGCGAGTAAGGCTTACTAAAATTAGTTGCGATAAGTTTCAAGCATTTTGTTTTCTAAAGAATTCTAAACGTGCTTTTATTATTGAAAATGTTCTTGCAGTGTTGCCTGTTACCTATAAGGAGCGTGAAGTCATTTGAGTAACGAAGAGGAATTATACAATATATATGAAGATGCTAAATTAAAAGATCGCGGTAACATCAAATGGTCAATGGCTATGATGATGCCTGAACATGTTGCACTATTACAGAAGGAAAGGGAAAAAGAAAATTACATTACAAAACCTGAATTAGATGAATGGGAACTTGAAGACATGCAACAGAATCTGATTATGGCTTTAAACTCTAAGATAGAACTTGAATATAAAGTTTGGAATGACGGAAAATTTGATTTCCACAGGGGAGTTATCACAAGAATCAACGAACAAACAAAAGAGTTTTATTATAGTGATCCATTCTTAAATATTCGTGGTCCAATTAATTTGAAAGAAGTAGTTGATATCTCACCTATTGATTATAGAGAAATTTAATTGTCAAAAATTGGTCAAACACTAATAAAGGTCCACCTCCTAATTTGTCGAATTACAGATATTAGGAGGTGGAGAAATGGATAAAAAATACTTAGTTTCATTAACAATGGTAGATGGACAATTCTTAGAAATACTTACAGATACAGATATAATGCAGTTAGAACCATTGCCTATACCAGGAACAGAAATGATTGTAATTGACGATAATATTATGATTAATATGTTAAAAGTAGAGGAAATACACATTTTAGAAAAAATATGATGAATACATACTTACCCCTCAACCATTAGGAAGAGGGGAATTTTTTATTTTATCGGAGTACCAATTCTTTATTGTTTCTTTTGCATTTTCATTGGTTATTTCTTCATCCGTATGAATAATAACCAACTCTCGTATTAAATCTTGATTTGCTTCAAGTGCAACCTCTGGATCGGTATAATTTCTACTATTAATTATTTTGTTTATGTATGGTGTAGATGTATCTACGAACTTCGCTAATTTCATTTGAATTTTGCACCTCCATTTATCTTAAGATAACGTTCTATGAAATCTCAATAAATCCTTCTTACTTATAAAAAGAACGCATATGCGGTCTTGAGTTTCTTCTATATTAATAGTTATTACTTTTTAAGTGTAATTACTTCTGTTTCAGTTCCCCAAAAACCAGTTTGCACTTGTAGTTTTAAATCTTTACGTGTATAGAAAGTGCAAAAAAATTGAATTAAACGGCAGGAGATTGTTGGTAGTATCACCTGAGCGATTTGTAGATGTAACAGGAGCTACTATCGTGCTTATGGGTAAAGAATAGAGATACCCTTATCAATCAATAATCTATGGTGTAATGTAAATTTGTTAATTAAGCTTAGAATAAACATTGATTGATTTTATTAACGAGGGGTGATTGTTTATATTTCTTGAGCTAAAATGATATTAGACAAATGTGTATTTACAATATATAATGAACTTAATAAAATCCTTTATAGGAAAAAAGTTGAATTCGCATATTACAAAGAGTAATCGTGTTTGTTCGGTACTTTTTGTAATATGTGAATTTTTTTCTTTTAAAAAGCTTATATATTAATAATTTTTTAATGGAGGTCATTTAAATGACACAAGGTACAGTAAAATGGTTTAACGCAGAAAAAGGTTTCGGTTTCATCGAAGTTGAAGGCGGAGCAGACGTATTCGCTCACTTCTCAGCAATCCAAGGCGACGGTTTCAAATCTTTAGAAGAAGGTCAAAAAGTTGAATTTGAAGTTGAAGATGGCCAACGCGGACCACAAGCTGCAAACATTGTAAAACTTTAATTTTTAATAAGTTAGCTTTAGAATTATCTAAAAAACTAGAGGAATCCTTTAAATAAGGTTCCTCTTTTTTATTTAGTTCGACTCCAATGTCAATATACATAAAATACATGAATGAGAGGAGTCATTTTGCTTTAATTTAATTAGATACAATTCAAATTAATCTTCGAATAATTCATTAGCTAAGTCCTCAATTTCTTTAGCTAATTTATTTTTTCCTTCATAATCAATTGAGATTTGATCACCATTAAAAACTAACATATCACCGACAGTCGCTTGTTTTGGTAATAATGATTTATGAATATCTTTTATACCATCATCAAACTCAATTACTGCTAAGTCACCTTCAAACCGATCAATAATCCCTCGTTGCATCTAATTTTTATCCACCTTTACACTAATTTTTGATCCAGTTGATGTAAATATAACATTCCCATTTTTATCAGTTCGGTAAACTTTTGTTTTAGCTTTTTTTAATCGGTTTAATGTTTCAGCAGTAGGATGGCCATAGCCATTTGTTTTGCTAACACTGATTACGGCATAAGTTGGTTTTACTTTATTCAAGAATGAAGTACCAGTGGCTTCTTTAGCACCATGGTGGCTTACTTTTAGAACATCAACTTTAGATAGTACACCAGCTTTTAACATATCATTTTCTGCCTGTGTTTCAGCATCACCAGTGAACAGGAATTTCTTTTTACTATGAGTCAGTTGTAAAACTCCACTCCAATCATTTAGATCAGATTTTGTGTATTCCTTAACAGGAGCTAAGAATTTAAGAGTAATATTTTTTGCTTTAGTTGGAATCTCTACACCTTTTTTAGCCACTTTAATTTTTAAGCCTTCTTTTTTAACAGCAGTTAAGAAGTTTTTATAAGCTTGTGTAGTATGTGTAACTTTTGGAGCGTATACGCTTTTTACATTTAGCGAATTGATGACTTCTGCTAATCCACCTACATGATCAGCATCTGGGTGAGTTGAAACGACAGCATTTAAAGTTTTAACTTTTTGTTTTTTTAGGTAAGCTACAACCTCATCTCCCTTACCTTTATTACCACCGTCAATTAATACATTTTCGTTACCAGTTTGAATAAGGATAGAATCTCCTTGTCCGACATCAATAACATGTACTTTTACATTACTTGCAGCACTAGATGGGGATACATAGATAAATAGTGATAAAAGTAGTGAAAATATAACCAATAAATTTAATTTTTTCATTATAAAATCCCTCCTATAAATGAATATACAGTATTCCTAATGTTTTGAGGAGTAGGAAAATAAAGGGGATTTGATTTTGTTTAAATTATTGTTACTGTTCAACAATTGGGCCATTTAATTGAATAACTTCTTTTAAAAAATCGGCGGATTTATGTTAAAATTTGGGTTAGATTGTGAAGTAATTTACTTAAACTAACGGGGCAGTTTAGTTTAAAAAGAAGGATATATAAATATTTTCATAGAAGTTGTGTATTAATCAAATGGTTTGGTGGTGACTTAATGGAGATTGAGAGAATATATAGTGATTTACCAATATTAGAAACTGAACGTCTTATTCTTAGAAAAGTTACTTTAGAAGACGTTGAAGATATGTATTTATACGGTTCTGATGAAGAAGTAGCAAGATATGTTACTTGGGATACACACAAATCAATTACCGACACAAAAGGTTTTATTGAATTTATTTTAAACAAATATCAAAATAAGCAAGTAGCTCCCTGGGGAATTGAATATAAGGAAAATGGAAGATTCATTGGGACTATTGATTTTGTTTGGTGGCAACCAAATCACAAAACTGCTGAAATCGGTTATGTTCTATCTAAAGAGTATTGGGGAAAGGGTTTAACTACAGAAGCGGTAAAGGAAATAATAAGATTTGGTTTTAATAAAATGGATTTAGTTCGCATACAAGCAAGATGTTTTGTAGAAAATATCGGTTCTTCACGGGTAATGGAAAAGTCGGGAATGCAATTTGAAGGGATCATTAGAAAAGCGTTGTTAGTTAAAGGAAAGCATCAAGATTTAAAAATGTACTCTATTTTAAGAGAAGATTGTTAGGAATCCCTATAAGTAATGAATTGGTTAAGGCACGTAATCAACTATGGTAGGCATTACTTTGATGAATAAATATAGTTATTCAACTAACGAGGGCGTTAGTTTAACAAGCTAAAGATAACAATTATGATCATTATATTGATTTTCAACAATCGGGCGCATTTCTAGAGTAAAATGGATCTGTGCTTTTTACATTAAAGGGCCAAATTGTGGAACATTACTATTAAAGAAGAATTGGCAAGAAAGAAGAAATTGTGAAGATTTTCACTTAAACTGACGGGGCAGGATAGTTGAAGAAGGAAGGTTCGTAACATAAACTAAATATGTACATAAATATCGAAGGATATCTGGTTCAATAATCAGAAGACAGGGAAACATTTTCTGGAAGATAAGAAAGGAAATTGTGCCAGATTGGTATCGATAGGGAATGGAGAAATTTAATGTGAACTATTTTCTTGTTTTTCAAAACAAAAGTTTTAAAGAAGAGCATAAAGGTGGGTATTTATGGGCACCTCAAAAAAATGAGACAGGTCAAACGTTTCATCACTGGACTGATATGAAAATGATTAAAAAAAAGGATATTATTTTTAATAGTTTTAATGGGAAATTAGTTTCTGTTTTAATTGCAAAAGAAGATTGTAAAGAGCATGAAAGGCCGACTGGATTAGACCAATTAGACCTTTGGGAGAAAGATGGTTGGTTAGTTAATGCCGAATACATTGATTTAGAGGAACCTATTACATATAAGGATTATATGGAGGATATTTTAAGGCTCCAAGATAAAAAATATGCTCCTTTTAATAAATCGGGACGAGGGAATACAGGTTATCTTTTTAGGGTATCTGAGGACCTCGCAAACTTTTTCTTTGAAATAATTAAAAGGACAAATGGCATTTCAAGTGGGAAGTTTCAGAATGGAAACGATCTTCAAGAAAAAATCATAAAACAAATTGAAAATGATTTAGATTCTGCTATTACATTAGACAAAACAGAAAAAGAAACAATTATTAAGTCTAGAATAGGTCAATCTGCTTTCAAAAAAGCTCTTTTAGCAAAAGAAAAGAAATGTAGATTATGCGGAGTAACGGATGAGCACTTTCTAGTTGCAAGCCATATCAAGCCATGGAGTGAATCCAATAATCAAGAGAGGCTTGATATTAATAATGGCTTGTTATTATGTCCAAATCATGATGCTTTATTTGACAAGGGGTATATTAGTTTTGATGGAGAAGGGAAAATTCTGATAAAGGAAAGCTTGGATGTTACAAATAAAGCACTTCTCAATATTAATGAAACAATGGAAATTAAAATGAATGAGCAGCAGCAAAATTATATGAAGTGGCATAGAGAGAAATTTATAAATAATTAGCATGAGTTGTAGAATCTTCATCCTTTAACCTCTTAAAAGGGGGAATGTAATCTTTCTTAAAAAATGAATGTATACCTTGTTCATTAACGGAAGAGATATTAAAATTTTTATTTGAAAAGCGAAAAATCGTCTGGAACGAAGTGGGATATTGTTAAATGAGGAAATTCTTTATGATTTTTACAGATAATAAAGATGATTTATTTACTAGATAAGAAAGCTTGCATCAGCAATGAAGTGTGAACTCGAATACAAGTTGTGGAATAACGGTAAGTTTGAATTACATAGGGAATAAAGCCCGCATTGAGGATCCCCGATACAGCGTAATTTTTCTTCTTCAACTAGCAAGTGCTTTAATAAAAGATACTGTTCAAAAATAAGTCCCTCAACCAATTGTGGAAGAGGGTCATATTTTATATAGTGATTATATTCAATCAAAACTAAAAAAGCTATGAATAGTTTTTTGTAGCTAGGAACTCCTTTATAGACTAATTTATACGAAATACCGCCTGAAATAACTTGACTACCATTCTGACTACCAGAACGCATGAAATGATATGAAATAATACAATTTTTATTTTTCTAAAGTAGTCATAATTGTAGACTATAATCAATTTATATAGGAAGAAACTCAATTATACAATTGTAAGTTAATCAACGGTAAAGAATCAGTTGGATTCTTAAAAATGGTTAAAGACTTAATCGAAAACCCAGAAGATTTACTTCTAGAAGCTTAATCTGACGGACTTTTCCGAACCTAACACTTACACTCAGACCACCCTTTAATTAGGGTGGTTTTTTTGTTATTTAGGCTTTTTGACCACCAGAGCATTTTCTTTGATTCTTTTAAGTAATTTATAAGCAAATCTGTTGTTTTTTCAATTGTCTCGGTAGTCACATGAGTATAGATGTTTTGATATGTGCATGGCCAAGTATTTTTTGAATAACTTTGATATCTACACCATATGCAAAGAGAAGTGACGCACACGAATGACTTAATCCTTGTAGTTATTCGTGGTAGCTCAAAATGTTAGAATAGCTTTTTTTAGACTTCGTTAACGTAGGAGTTGCGAAAGGGCTCAAAAGAGGTCTCTTTAGTTAAAATAAACTTATGCTTAACTTTTTTCACCTGACATAAGGCGAAGCTTCTTATTTTGTCTTATAAGGTCCTATAAAGTGTAAAACAAAAAAATGATAATATACGGAAATATATTGGGTGATACAATTAGATCACTGGGGTGAATGCTCTTGGTAAGAAAAATAGATGAAGATTTAATTGTAGTAATTGATTTACCAGAAATGTAGTGCGTATACGACGGTCAACTTAAAGTTGTGCCCCACCACCAACTGGATACGGAAAATAGGAGATTAGCTGTAATAAAGGTATTCCAACTCACAGCGAAATAAAGTATACGCAGAAATTTTGAAGAAGTAAACAAGTAAGTGGATGAATAAATTCAATCAACATGTTATAGTAAAAGTAGATAAGCAATTATCACGTTTTTCAGATTTAGAAAAAGTGTTAGCTAAATAAAAAATCGTGCCGAGGTGTTTAACTATGAATGAGCAAACTGTACGAGAACAATCAGTATGGGAACACTACAAGTTTATCGAAGCTGAAAACTATCACTTGAAACGACAATTAGCTAATAAAAACAAAGAAAATAAGCGACTGAAACGTGTTATTAGCGCTTTAAAAGAAAATATGAAACAAGACAAACAACGCTATCGTAATAATGGAAAAGCTAAATGTAATTTGAATAAATAGGTTAAAATATACTAATAAGATTACTGGAACAACCAGGAGTGAGCACTGAATTTACGCATTTACTGCGTTTGTTTGGTGCTCTTTTTTATAAAAGAAGATTTTTACATTAATCGAGAAGTATATAAAATATCTACATTTTAAAAGAAATTCAATATATATTCACTGGGAATAACTTAATTTTCTATACTTTAACTGATGGATAATATAGTAGAATGAATCTATGGAAGGTACTTTTTTACTTTAGAGGGCATTTTTCCTCTCGTTATACAAGAATTACTACCTTTAGCCTTAATACCATTCTTTTTGGCTTCATTATAAAGTTCTAAGATATGTATCTTCAACTTTCTTTTAGTAATATAATATATAAAAATAGAATATGTTTTTATTAACAAATAGAGTTATAGAGGAGATTTAATAATGATAATGTTTTTAGAAGAAACCTTGTTAGTAATTACAGCAACATTAGTAAGTATTTATTTATACGGCATTCAGAGTATATCATCTGGTAAGTTTACAGAAATACTTTGGGCTACACCTATAATATTAATAATAGTAGCTGTAATTATTTATATAAAAAAACAAAAATTACAAAAATAATTAGAACGCAAATAAGCAACAATACCAGTTTCAACAAGAAAACTACTTGCTGGAGCTATCCTCATTCATTATTCATCTTCAACATATTCCAAGATGTCACCTGGTTGACAATCTAGAGCTTTACAAATTTCATTTAATGTTGTAAATCTAATAGCTTTTGCTTTGTTATTTTTTAAAATAGAGAGATTAGCCTTAGTGATTCCCAATTTATTAGCAAGTTCAGTTGAACTCATTTTTCTTTTTACCATAATTAAATCTAAATTCACTTGGATGGTCATAGTATCTCCTTTCTTAATTAAACTGTATAATCATTTTCATTTTTTATTTCAATTGCTGTTTTAAATAGATTTGCGAAAACAAGGCTTAATAGACATATTACTAATGAAACAAATGAAACAACTAGACATGATACGATTGTGAACGCATATAGGTATATGCCGTAAACAATGAATAATCCTAGAGTAGTTAAATTAAAAAGAAGTAACTCACTGAAAGAACATTTAGAGATTATTTTCAATAGTTTTGGCATATCTGATGAAAAAGGTTTATTTAACAATAATAGTTTGCACATCTTTTTTAAAGAGAATAGAGCTATTAAGTAAGGAATAGCACAGATATAAATTGCAATGACTACAACCATATCTAAGTTTGTATCGGTCATAGATAAGGCACTTTTAAAAAAAGCTGTCATTACCAATGGCAAAGAAATAAGAGCTAATAGTGTTAGAAAAATTCCAGCCATCACCAAACCATTTGTAACTTTTATGATATTTTTATTCATTTTTTCAACTTCCTTTCTTTAATGAAATTATACTACCACCTTTTTTATCGAAAAACAATAAAAAAATATTGATTTACGAAAACAATAAAAAAGAACCATAAAGGTTCTTTTTTTCAATTACTGATCAAATCTCTTTACGATTTTTAAGCCAAACATCATAGTAAAGAAAAGAACTCCCATCACGTAATACAGAACATACTCTACCCGTATCATCGAGCTTTTGTTATTTATAAATAAAACAAATAGTATTACAGCACCAACAATATGAGAAAGACCGAAGATTTGAGCCATAAATTTCAAACTCAGCTTTTCAATTCTTTCATCCATTACTGGCAATGGATACTCTTCTGATTCTGTTTTCTTCTTAAAGAATAACTTTTTTAGAAGCGCAAAGGCTAATCCGAAGAAAATAAAGGCTACAAAATAAAGAAGAGTTGCTTCAAGGCCATCACTAAAATAAATTAATATAGTTCCTAGTATAAGGATGATAATATAAGATATCGCTTGTTCAATAGCTTTGCTTTTCAATGTTATTCCTCCCCAGTTTTATCTAATTGAAATAAGTCCTCCACTTTACAATTAAAAAATTCACATAATTTTAAGGCTAATTCTAAGCTAGGGTTATATCTGTTTTTCTCGATAGCGATGAGGGATTGCCTGGTAATATTAACAGCTGAAGCGAGTTGTTCTTGGGTGATGTCTCTAACAACGCGGAATTGTTTTACTTTATTTATGACCAAATCCACCATTTCTCCTTTATGTGAGTCTTGTTACAGTGATTATATCCATTTTAAGGAAGTGTGTCAATGTACCTTTACAAAATGTATATGAAACATTACATCCTAAATGGAACCATCCGTGACTTGTATTCACTACCATTGCGAAACAAAAGTAAGAATTCCATGGGGGGCGACAAAAAAATACTCGAAAGACAGCTAGACCATGCAATGGTGCATAAAGAAGATTCGTTTTATTCACAGGGGGTAGTGACAAAGCCAGATCTTGTTGTCAGGGGTGTTAAATATTGATCCAAAAAACTGTTCATCATTATATTTGAACGGGAAGAAATTCGTTGCCTACACTTATTTTGATTCTCCTTGTGATTTCTCAAAAGTAAGGAGAAAATTATCAGAACGGTAAGTTGAACAAATAGTCGATATGTTACACATTTCAAAGATTTTGTGAATCAAAAAACAGCTCAAATTTTGAGCTGTCGGTTAGTAATGAATTTTTAATATAATCGTTGATTATTACAAGGTGGGAATCCATTTATATCTTGAATCATGTGGAAATCATATTTTTTTAACGCAAATTGAGTATGATACAGATATTCAATAACAAGGAGCTTTCCATCTGATACACCACACAATATGCCTGATGTTCCTTGCCCATTTGAAAGCGATATCCCTACCGGTTGACCTATTAAGTACGCAATTTTATGTTGCCATGGCATAGTCATCAATCCTTTCAGAGTATTATATGCTTTCAGTGATATTTAGTGATGTTATGGATAAATAATTAGAGACGATAAATGGATACTATATTACATCAAACAAGTGAAACTTCAAGTCTACAATGGGGAGGGGGATATTGCTGATTCTATATTGAAACCTTTAGGTTAATAAAATATAGAGTCAACAGGTAGATCAGTTGACTTACTGACCTACATTTAGAACCCTATCACAACATAATAATAAGTACATTTTTAACATCTTTCTTCAATTTTTATTATTTAAACCGATAAAGTAAAGAAAACAATTAGAAAGAGGCAAGCATGTTGGAGAGTAAAGAACTTATTTCAGTTATAAATAAATCCGTTGATGAATTGGATTTTGTTACTGCAAGAAGACATATCGAAGAAAATTCAGATTTAGTAAAACATTTTAAAGTGCATTTAAATAGTAACGCCAGAGAAATTCTAAACTTTATCCTTGATAAGAAAAATCAAGGTGCTAAGCCATTAACAAAGTCTGAAATTAATACAATCAATGCAATTAATGTATACGCGTCAAAATTTGATATAAGAGGATTAAAGCTCGTTATAAAAGGAAAAGAGTCTTTATTTCTTCGCGAAGAAGTTTTAGCTTATCTCAATACAGATGCCAAAATTATGTTAGAAGGAATGGGTACTATAAAGTAAGATTCCTGACCATTAGGTATTGATGAAAGAGTAAGATTTGGGTTATTACATTAAAAATAAATACGATAAGTATTAATAATCAAGCACATCCAAATGGGTGTGCTTTTTCTATGGTGATACTTAACGCATTCATTAATTATAAAGCGCAAACGGTAAAAATTACTAAGGGGGAAAGGAATATGCAAACATTTAAAGGTAGAATAGTACTTGGTGAAAATCTAACAGGTGATTGTGTTGTTATTGGATTAAGTTTGGGGCAAAAGAAGAGTATGTAAGCGCAGCAGGATTTTTATTTAAAAAAATATGCAACCAAAACCCTCTAAATAAAGTCAAGTTATAATGGAGTTTTAGTTTGGATAAACTTCTTTTTTTATAAAAAAAAGAGTATAATGCTAATGCTTAAAAATAGATAGAAAAGAAGGTTTTGAGAAGCGTGTCTACATTTTTACAACTAAACACCATCTTTATCAGTATAATTATAGAAGCGTTCCCATTTGTACTGATTGGTGTTTTTATATCAGGTATTATTCAAATGTTCGTTACCGATCAAATGATTGCAAAAATTGTACCTAAAAATAGAGTGCTAGCTGTTTTATATGGTACATTGATAGGAGCGCTATTTCCTTCATGTGAATGTGGGATAATACCAATTGTCCATCGTTTACTTAAAAAGGGAGTTCCTCTTCATGTGGCAATTCCATTTATGTTAACAGGACCAATTATAAATCCAATCGTTTTATTTTCAACATTCATCGCTTTCGGAAATAGCTGGCAAATGGTATGGTATCGTGCAGGATTTGCTATTATCATTGCATTTATCATTGGGATCATACTATCTTACCAATACAAGGGTAAGGGGACACAACTTCTGGATGAAGATGAGCATGATCACCATCATGAACATGCAACAACTCTTTGGCAAAAATTTGTGGGTACATTAAATCATGCAGTTGAGGAATTCTTTTCTGTAGGTAAATATTTAATCATAGGTGCATTTATCGCGGCTTCTATGCAAATTTTTGTGAAAACAGATGTTTTAATGGAACTTGGCCAAACAAAAGCAACATCTTCGTTAGTAATGATGATGTTGGCAGGTATTTTGTCATTATGTTCAGAAGCAGATGCGTTTATCGCGGCATCATTTAGAGGCACTTTCTCGACATCATCATTGGTAGCTTTTTTATTAATTGGTCCAATGGTAGATATCAAAAATTTATTAATGATGTATCATACATTTAAGAAAAAATTCATTGCAGTGCTGATTTTGTATATTGTTGTATTAGTATTTATCAGCTCTATGCTAGTCTAGGAGGGGAATATTGATGATCCGAGCTTTAATCTTAATGGGATTTACGTATTTCTTTTATTACCTCTTTGCTTCAGGCGATAATGCGAAATACATTAATATGAAATATGAGTATATTAACATTCTAGGTATTATATTATTTGCTACTTTAACAGTTGTGCAAATTTTCAATATTGCAAAAGGTGATTCAAAAGTAGAATGTGACTGTGGGCATGACCATGAACATGAGCAAGATAAGCCATGGTGGAAAAGAATTCTTTTTTATGGGTTGTTTGCTTTTCCTTTAATAACGGGATTAGGCTTGCCAATTGCTACACTCGATTCAACCGTTGTTAGGTCGAAGGGATTTTCTTTCCAATCAATCAATACGTTACAAAAGGGTGACCAGTTTATCAAACCTCAGTATCTAAAACCGGATACGAGTGTGTTCTTTGGAAAAGATGGCTATTTAGATTTAATGCAACAAGAGTTAGATGAGTTTTCTAAAATGGATCCTGTTGCTTTAAATGATAATAATTTCTTAATGGGCATGGAAACATTATATAACTTCCCTGGAGACTTCATGGGTAAAACAGTTTCTTATAAAGGGTTTATTTATCATGGTGAAGATCATGAATTAGGGAAGAATCAAGTGTTTGTATTACGTTTTGGTGTTATTCACTGTATCGCAGATGCCGGTGTTTATGGCATGCTTGTACAACTTCCAAAGGATGAACATTTTAAAAATGATGAATGGGTTAATGTAGAAGGAACATTATCTACAATATATTATCAACCTTTTAAATCGAAAATTCCTTATTTAAAAGTAACGAAGATAGAAGATACAGAAAAGCCTGAAGAACCATATACATTCCGTGGCTATGATAATCCTAATGTTAAAGTTAATAAGTAAATAATCAATTTTCACAAAACGGTTGTTCTAACGAGCAACCGTTTTGTTTTTTTGTTTAATCTCATAGATAGCTAGGTTTTCTAATAGAAGTTCTTTTGATGCTGTTTGTAATAATTCTTTTGCTACGGTTTCTAAAGCGTTTTTGTCATTGGGGGAAAGTGTGATCTTTTGTTTATCTAGCGGATGCAAGTCTGTCACCTCAATTACATTATAAGAACATTTGTTCTTGAGTGCAAGTGTTAAATTTAAAGTTCTGAAAATTTCGTTTGAAATAATGAAAACGATTCCACACAGCAAAGAAATGAGGGTGTCAAATATTTGACACAACATTAATAAAAATAGAGCAAAAGACTAGATGTAAGATGTCTGACCATGTAAGATATAGAAGGCTAAAAAATGTATATAACAACAAGATGTACTTATTGAAAAAATAAAAGGAGTATTTTAAATGGATAGCAATATTGAATTTTATATAGATAAGATTGAAGGACAAATTCTAATGGATCTTGCTGATCATGATGACGCAAATCTTTATACAATCGCAAATGAATTAATTAAAAATGAACCAGCAGATAAGTTGGCATCAATTTGCCAAGCTTATGAAGTAGTTAAACATGAATTACTTGGTTAATATGTAAAGAAAGCACTCAAATATGAGTGCTTTTTTTATACAAAATTGATTTAAAGAGACAGAAAATAATATTAATAGTAGCAAAGAGTTAGTGATTTAAAACTTTTGATAAGAATGATTTTGCCCTTTCGGATTTAGGGTCAGAAAAGAACTCTACTGGCTGAGCTACCTCTACAATTTTTCCTTCAGCCATAAATACAATTTGATCACAAATTTCTTTGGCAAACCCCATCTCATGGGTAACAACAACCATTGTCATTCCTTCATGTGCTAATTTACGTATTGCGTCTAATACCTCTTTAACCATTTCAGGGTCCAAGGCTGAAGTAGGTTCATCAAAAAGCATTACATGTGGTTCCATAGCAAGAGCTCTAGCAATTGCCACCCGTTGTTGTTGACCACCAGATAATTGGGATGGGTAAGCATCAAATTTGTCACCAAGTCCTAATGAATCAAGTAACTCTTTTCCATGTGCAATCGCTTTCTCTTTTGGAATACCTTTCACTTTAATTGGTGCAATTGTGACATTTTCTATAGCAGTTAAAAATGGGTATAAGTTAAAGCTTTGAAAAACAAAACCAATTTGTGTTCGGACTTTATTAATGTTTGTTCCTTTTTGATGAATAGGAATATTTTCAACAAGAATTTCACCTTGGTCTATCTCCTCAAGTGCATTAATTGTGCGAATAAGGGTGGATTTACCTGCACCACTTGGCCCAATTAGTGCAACGACGTTAGATTTATCAATTGATAGATTTATATCTTCTAAGACTTTGTTTTTTCCGAAACTCTTCGAAACATTTTTGATAGTTATCATTTTGTTCCCCCCTCTAGAATTCAGTTTTTAACAATCTTTTCTCAAATTGTCTGATGATCAGTGATAATGTAAATGTCACAGCAAAATATACTACAGCTACAAATGACCAAATTTCAATATAGCGATAGGATATTGCTGCTAAGTTAGTAGCTTTTAATGTTAAATCTACTGCAGAAATTGTAGATACGAGAGAAGAGTCTTTTATTAATAATATAAATTGAGATGCCATGGGTGGTAGAGTTTTCCGAATTGCTTGTGGTAGTACTATGAGTTTCATAGCTTGGAAATGAGACATACCTGAGGACCGCGCTGCTTCCATTTGCCCTTTAGGAATAGATTGAATACCGCCTCTCACAATTTCAGCAATAAAAGCAGCGGAGAAAATACCCAACGAGAATATTGAACCCCAAAATGAGCCTAATTTTAAAAATTGCCCTAACACGAAATAAATCCAAATAAGAATAACAATTAATGGTATCCCTCTCATAATTTCTACATAAGCAGAAGCGAGAAAATTGATTAAACGATTTTTAGAAATACGTCCCATACCAACAATGATGCCGATTGGGATGGCTAAAAGTAAAGAAAGAGCTGAAATTCTAAGTGTTAACAGCAAGCCTTTCCAAAATATATCTAGATTATCTGTAATAATACTCCAGTCCGGTTGATAGATCATAAAGGTCCTCCTCCTTTAGGAAAAATATTGTCATATATAAAAAAGGAAGAAAGTAAGGATTGTATAAACGATACTTTCTTCCATATTCGTTATTCGGCTTCTACTTTGTTGTTAATGTTGTCGTACCATTCATCACTTTCGAACCAATATTTTCTTGATTTCAATTCATCTGGTCCATCAATATAGCTGTATAAGAATGAATTTAGCCATTGTACAGTTTTTAAATCATTATGTTTTAAAGCAATACCTAAATTTTCAGCTGAAATTTGATTGTCAATTACTCTAGATTTACCATTTTCTTTGTTCCAAATACGAACAGAAGATTCGTCATAAACTACACCATCGATTTGACCGGATATCATAGCAAGTGCTGCTGCAGGCATTTCTTTATAATCTTTAATTTCTGCATGTTTGAATGTATTTTTTGTAATTAATTGTCCTGTTGTACCGATAACTGTAGCAATTTTCATTCCTTTTTTGTCTAAGTCTGTCCATTCTTTTGTAGTCGTATCTGAACTTGGTACAAGTGCTACTTGTTTTGTTTTATAGTATGGATTTGCGAAGCTAACAGATAAAGCACGTGGTCCTGTAATCGTCATCCCAGAAACGATCATATCGATTTCTCCAACTTGTAAAGCAGCGATTAATCCATCAAAGGAATATTCTTTAAACTCAACTTTTACCCCAAGAGCTTTTCCAATTGCTTTTGCTGTATCGATATCGTAACCAACATATTTTCCTTTCAAATCTACCATTTCGAAAGGTGCATAGCCAGGTGCAGTCCCAATTACGATTTTTTTGTTTTTCTTAACCTTTTCAATCGTAGATGTACCGCTATCAGAACTACTACTATCTGCTCCAGAACCTCCACATGCAGTTAAAATTACTGAAAGTACTATCATAAGTAGAACAAATACCTTTTTCATCTAAACATCCCCTTTATCTATTTATTTAATAGAATGCATATCATCAATACCCCTTTGTAAAAATGATGATTACAATCTTTTAAACTATTGATAGTACAAAATATGTATTACTAATGATGAATATGTTCTCAATTACAAGGAAAATAATAGTTGGAATCCATTTTGCTGTAAGATTAGTATATTTAAATTATTATTGAATCAATTTCATAATTCAAAGATCTATAAAATATACGAACATATAATGGGCCATTGTTATATGCCTTCTCTATTGGAACATTGTCTATAAATCGCCATCTGGAGTGGCTTACTAAGTAAATACTAGAAAGGAAATATTATCCGAATTATTGAGTTGATTATTTAGAATATATTCGTATTGTTAAACTAGAAAAGTATAATGAAATTGAATCATCTATATTAATATTGTGTTTCGAAAGTAGAATAGTAGACGTAGAGAACAAACTAAAATACATATGATTTATTTAGAGTTTTCTGATAAAATGATATCCATAAATGAAAGAGGTGAATAAAATGGAACAGTATTGGTTATTTGTGACAATGTGTATCTTACTAATACTTTTACCCGGACCTGATACAGCAATTGCGACAAAAAATACTTTAACTTTAGGGAAAAAGGGTGGCTTAAAAACAATATTAGGTACTTGTTGTGCCTTGCTAATTCATACATTAGCAGCAGTAGTAGGTTTGTCTGCAATAATCGCAAAATCTGCATTTATCTTTTCCATCTTTAAATATATAGGTGGGGGATACTTAATTTATCTAGGTGTAAAATCATTTATTTCTATGAGAAAACAAAAAATGGAGATTTTGAAAGAAGATGAGGTAAAATATGATGATTATTCTTGTTTTAAACAAGGATTTTTAACAAATTTACTAAATCCTAAAGTAGCGGTATTCTTTTTGACTTTCTTACCTCAATTTGTGGACCCAAATAATCATTCATTTTTGCCGTTCGTTTGGATGGGGTTGACATATGTTGCTTTAACAGCAATTTGGTTTGTCTTTTATATCCTTCTTTTAAATGCTATACGTACCTTCATGATGAAGCCTCAAACACAATTGGCAATTGAAGGTATTACAGGTACTGTTTTAGTTGGATTTGGTATTAAATTAGCATTAGAGAAAAATTAAACAAGGTCTCAAATTATATGAAAATACTAAAATATAAGATGAAAATAAAAGGAAGATGTTAAAATGGTCCTGAATTTACAAGATGTTTCTTTAAGAAGAGATGAATCGTGGATATTACAACATATTGATTGGGAGATTCAAAAGGGAGAACATTGGGTTTTATATGGCTTGAATGGAGCGGGGAAAACCGCCTTATTAAATATGCTGTGTGCCTATTATTTTCCTACAAGTGGTCAAGTAGAAGTTGTTGGAAAAACTTTTGGAAAATCGGTTCTAGGTGATCAATTACGACGTAAAATAAGTATTGTTTCAGCTGGATTTCAAGAAAAACTAAATCCATTGGACAGTGCTTTTGAAATTGTATTAAGCGGTGCCTATGCTTCCATCGGTTTATATGAAAAACCAACTGCTGAAATACGAAAAAAAGCAATTCAGTTATTACATCAATTAGGGTCAATAGAATATGCAGATCGGGATTATGAAACTTTATCGCAAGGGGAAAAACAACGTATCTTAATGGGGCGTGCATTAATGGGGGAACCAGAGCTACTTATTTTAGACGAACCTGCAACAGGGTTTGACTTTATCGCAAGAGAAGCTTTACTAAAAACAGTTTCTGATATTTCGAATATGGAAAACGGTCCTACAATCATTTATGTTACACATCATGTGGAAGAAATTTTGCCGGTATTTGAAAATACATTATTACTAAAAAAAGGGCAAGTATTCGCGAAAGGTAAAACGAGAGAAATGTTGACAAGTGAAAAGTTAAGTGCATTTTTTGAAGCACCTGTCGAGTGTATTTGGCGAAATGATCGACCACTTATAGTTCTGAAATAATGAAATTTTCTAAAAATTCTGTTGACAGTGGTTAACATTCTGCGTTACAATCCTATCAATCACATAAATCAAAGCAAAGATTGGAAATAGTAAAAAGTGTTGTGAGCGCTAAGAGAGCCGATGGATGGTGTGAATCGGTCGTCAGATACTTTTGAACTCGTCCATGAGCTACTCCGTGAAAAGTACAGTAATGGAGTTCGGATTCCTTCCGTTATTAGGATAGATAGTGATAGCTATCGAATAAGTGGAGCAATTTTAAATTGTTCAATTAGAGTGGTACCGCGAGTATAATCTCGTCTCTATAGTTTTATAGAGACGGGATTTTTTATTTTATTAAAAAAAGAGGAGTGTTGACGATGTCTAGAAAAATTTGGGTTTTTGATACAACTTTACGTGATGGGGAACAAGTTCCAGGAGCAAAACTTAACATTTATGAAAAATTAGAAGTAGCAAAACAACTAAAGAAATTACAAGTTGACATTATTGAAGCAGGCTTCCCAGCTTCATCTACAGGCGATTTTAATGCGGTAAAAGAAGTGGCGATGAAAGTTGGTAACACAGATGATATTATGATTACAGCGTTAGCTCGTGCTGTAAAAGCTGATATCGATGCAGTATATCACAGTGTGAAATATGCAGAAAATCCGATGATTCATATGGTACTTGGTACATCTGATATCCATGTTGAAAAGAAATTCGGTAAATCTAAAGATCAAATTTTAGATATTGGCGTGGAAGCAGTAAAATATGCAAAATCACTAATACCACAAGTTCAATATTCAACAGAAGATGCGTCACGATCAGAATTTGAATATCTTTGGAAAACAATTGAAGCCGTCATTAAGGCAGGTGCAACGATGATTAATGTACCTGATACAGTTGGGTATGCAGTTCCAGAAGAATTTGGTGAAATGATTTATAAATTAAATGATCGTATTAAAAACTTAAATGACCAAGTTTTACTAAGTGTTCACTGCCACAATGATCTTGGCATGGCAACAGCAAACACACTTGCTGCAATCAAAAACGGTGCAGATAAAGTAGAATGTACAATTAACGGTATCGGTGAACGCGCAGGTAATGCTTCGTTAGAAGAAGTAGTTATGGCATTACACACACGTGGCAATTACTTTGGTGACGTTGCAACAAACATTAAAACAAAGGAAATAATGAATACATCAAAACTCGTCAGTAGCTTAATGGGATTGGATGTGCAAGTAAACAAAGCAATCACAGGCGAAAATGCATTTGCCCATTCTTCAGGTATTCACCAAGATGGCCTTCTAAAATCACGTGATGCTTATGAAATTATCCACCCAACAGAAGTTGGTCTAGATGATATGGAACTTGTATTAACAGCACGTTCAGGTCGTCATGCAGTGAAAAATGCATTAGAAAAGTTATCAATTGGTAAAATTTTAGATGAACAATTTGAAGAAATTTTTGCTGATTTCTTAAATCTTGCAGATGCTAAGAAAGAAGTATACAACCACGATTTATATATTCTTGTAGAAAAATACTTTGTTCGTCATCAAATGGCCGAAAAAATTGAGCACCATAGTGATGAATTCTTTGAGCTTGTAGATCTACAAGTAATTAGTAATACAACATTCCCATCTGCAAGTATCAAAGTCAAAAAAGGTGACGAAATATTTAGCGCAAGCACAGTTGGAACTGGACCAATCGATGCACTATACTCTGCTATGAAAGAAATCATCGATATGGACATTAAACTTCTTGAATATAAAATCTCAAGCGTTTCACGAGGTAAGGAAGCACTAGGTAAAGTAAAACTACAAGTTGAATACAATGGTGAAAAATATATAGCAAAAGCAACAGATACAGATGTTATCAAAGCAAGTGCTCTTGCATATATGAATGCAGTAAATAGTATCGTTGTAGAAAAACTTCTTCCAGTTTAATTGAATAAGTTAAAAGAGTGATGGCATATGATTTTTGCGCCATCACTCTTTTATTTTTTGTTACCTAAACTATTTTACATGTGAATTCTGTTCAGCTTTTATCAAATAATCGATTATCCCCATAGCACTTACAGCTAAATCGAGTGGGATTACTTTGAAAATTGGATGATTTTCAGTTAATCCTTTTAATTTTAATTCTTTAAATATTGTTTCTGTCAATATTTGCTCAGTACGATTTACTTGCTTTGTAAATTCACTTTCTTCTTGCATAGCTTGACGGCCTGCTTGAACGAAAATTGGTAAATAACGTCTTACTTCTTCATACGCATATTCTGGATTTGAATATGCACCATAATGGCCGAAGTAAATCATCTCAGGTTTTATTTTTTCGTAAAGTCGAATGGATTCATCCATTAAATCAGGATCAAATTGATTTGGAGAAGTAGAAGGTAAAATTACGTCAAAATCTTCTTCGGCCATGTCAGGATAATATACTCCTGTTGTATCTCCAACAAACATCCCATTCGTCATTGAATCATGAATGGAAATATGATGATTTGCATGTCCTTTCGTATGGTAGAAAGTGAGAGTAGATGTTCCCAAATTTAAACTTTCACCATCTTCTACTGAATGGAATCGTTCTTCAGCAATTGGGAGAATCTCACCGAAAATGTCATCGAATTTTTCACCATATACTGATTTAGCACTAGCAATCAATCTGCTTGGGTCTACTAAATGGCGCATACCTTTTGGATGCACAAACACTTTTGCTTTAGGACAATGCTGCATAAATACGCCTGCACCACCTGCATGATCTAAATGAATATGCGTCAAAATTAAATAATCAATATCAGAAGGTGAAATATTTAACTCCTCTAATGCTTTTAAAATATATGGTACGGATGGGCTTGCAGATGTTTCAATCAATGCAATTTTCTCATCCTTCAACAAAAAAGAGCTCGTCCGATTCGGTAATCCTAAATCATACGTATCAATACAAAACAAATGCTCAGCAATCTTCTCAAACTTAGCCATATAAACCCTCCACATCATCAAATTAAGTATATATTAACATATAATAGAATTTATTTGTAATTATTAAGAGAAGAGTGATTATAGGGATATAGTATTGGCACTTGCCATTGGAAAAGGTTCACCGTCGCGGAAATCAACGTTTAATTATCGATAAATAATAAAAAAAGACCGTAGATATAATCGAATTTCTTCGTGTGTGGTCTACGGTCTGAACCGTCCATTATTTTGGACAACTCCTGAAAAATTTATTATTTTATACTCTATAAAACCTTATTAAATAGTGAACTTTTGAATATCTTCTTTTAAGGAAACAGATCTGTCCTTTAATTCTTTGGATATATGATCGATCTCTTGTACAGAAGCATTTTGTTCTTGTATGGATGCAGCGATAGTTTCCATTTGATCGGATGCACATTCTGCTTGATTTGAAATCTCTGCAATGGAAGCAGCAACTTCTTCTGCACTTGCAGAAATTTGTTGAGATGAAGCAGAAATTTCTTCAATTTGAGTAGTCATTGAACGTACAGATTCGGTAATAGAACCAAAGGAAACATCTGCTTGATTGATAACAGTAACACCTTCTTTTACTGTATCCAATCCTTGTATTACACCTTCTTCAACATTCTTAGTATTACGTTGTATTGTTTCAACTAAGTTTACAATATGAGTGGCTGATGTTTTTGATTCTTCAGCTAACTTTCGTACTTCATCAGCAACCACTGCAAAGCCTTTTCCGTGTTCGCCAGCACGAGCTGCCTCAATGGCTGCATTAAGTGCAAGTAAGTTTGTTTGTTCCGTAATTTCCGTAATAACTTGTGTAATTTTTTCTATTTCTTTCGTTTGATTACCTAATTGTTTAGTTAAATCTGTGACTTGAACAGTAGCATCAAAAATTTCTTGCATTTGATCTTTCGCTTCAGCTAATTTTTGTTGACCTTCTCTAGAGTGATTCAATGTTTCTAAAGCATTATTCAATAAGCTTTGGGTAGATTCAGCAATTTTTTGAACTCCAAAAGCTGTTTCATCCATAGCGTTTGCACTGTCTTTTGAAGCGACTAAAGATAATTTAGCATTTTGAGCAGTCATGTCAACTAAATTAGATACATCATCTGTAGAAGAAGCAACTTCAGATGTACTCGATGATAATTCATAAGCTGTAGTGCTTAAATGATCTGAACTGCTCTTAGTTTTGTATAATAATCCTTGTAAATTGTCTTTCATCTTATTAAAAGCATTTGCTAAATCGGCGAATTCATCTTTAGTTTTAAGCTTAATAAGCTTACCTGTTAAATCTCCATTTGCAACACGAGTTATTGCGTTTAATAATTGACGGATAGGTGCAGTTAATTTTTTTATCATAATGATACTAACTAATAAAGCGATAATAAGAGCAATAATGAAACCCCAGATAGCAGTATTTAAAGCAAATGAAGCATCACTTCTCGTTGCTTCTTTAATAATGGCTAATTCTTTATTTTGATGTTGTGTCATACCTTCAGTATTTGTTAAAATTTTTTCATTTGTAGGTTGTACTTTGTTATTCAATAGCTGAATTGCTTTTTTCGTATCTTTGTTTTGGAATGCATCTACGGTTTCTTGAGCATATTGGTCAAAATTTGCTTTTTCTGTAATTGAATCTTTAATTAGTTGTTGCATTGTTGATGATCTAGCTGTTTTATCTAATCTGTCTAGTGTTTTATCTAAATTTTGTTGTTCTTTTTTCATCTTATCAAGTGCTACATTCTGGTTTTGTAAGATGTAACTTCGTAAATAAGAACCTTGTAATGCCGTTTCATATTGAACATCTTTTACTAATTCTACCTGTTCAATACGATGATTAACCAATTCATCTATAGAATTTGCTGATTTTTTGGCATTGATCATATTGATTATAGAAGTCACTGCTATAATTAAGATAAATACACTAAATGATAGAAATAGTTTTTTACCTATTTTCACAAAAAAACCTTCTTTCATAATATACTGCGAATTAATTATTTATAACTTTTTACCTGTTAATCATATCGTACTTTTCGATTAAATAAAACTTATTTTGTTATAAAAATAGTTTAAATTTACCAATAAAATATGTGTAATTTGATATAAATAAATTATTCTGGATAGGAAAGGTGTTATGTAATGGAGATAAGAGAGTTAAATTATTTTGTTACTGTTGCAAAATATAAAAGTTTTACAAAAGCTTCTGAAGCTTTACATGTTACACAACCAACGCTTAGTAAAGTCGTCAAATCATTAGAAAAACAGTTAGATGTCACATTATTTCATCGTTCTGCAAGAAGAAGTGAATTAACGGATGTAGGGGAAGTCGTATATGGACAGGCCTTAAAAATATTAAATTTAGTAGAAGAATTAGATGTTGTCTTAGAAGATGTAACCCATTTACAAAAAGGGAAGATTAAAATCGGCATGCCTCCTTTAATTGGTATTCTGTTTTTCCCTAAAATGATTAAAGGATTTCAAGAAAAATTCCCTGGGATTACGATTGAAATTGATGAACGAGGCGCAAATGTAATTAAAGATTTAGTAGCAACAGGTGAATTAGATCTTGGTTTTGTCATGTTACCTGCAGATATGGAAGAATTTCATGTTATTCCATACACGTCCCAACAGCTTATGCTAATCGTAAATCGATCCAACCCTTTAGCAAACAAAGAAACAGTCATGATGAAGGATTTAAAAAATGAGCCAATGCTACTTTTTAGTCAAGATTTCACGCTACATGATTGCATATTACAAGAATGTGAGCAGGCAGGATTTACACCAAATATTGCTTATGAAAGTTCTCAATGGGATTTTATAAGTCAAATGGTAGAACATGATCTTGGTATTGCTATGTTTCCAAAAGCGATTGCAGAGAAGGTAAATCCAATGGCAGTAAAGGCAATTCCTATCGTAAACCCATCTATTCCGTGGGAAATTGTGCTTATCGCTAAAAAAGGTCATTACGTATCTCATGCAACGAAAGGATTTATCAAATATATTGCACCGAACTATGCCATTTAGGCATACAAAATATAAAAAATATATATTTTACGAATGCTTCCTTTTAGAGTAAAGTAAATATGTTAAAAAAATCGTACGAAGGTCAGACGGTTACCGCGAATACCGTCTACTGCATCGGACGGTTTTTTCTATTTGAAAATAAAGGTGTGATTTTTGTGAAGATACTAAAAATAATTGTTCAAATTATTTTTCTATACGGTATTTTGCTTTTAGGGGATGGTATTGCAAAAGTAAGCCAACTACCAATTCCAGGTAGTATTATTGGACTTATCTTATTATTCGTTGCATTACAGTTGCACATTGTTAAACTCGAATGGGTAGATCTTGGGGCTGGGCTATTAACTGGTGAGTTATTATTATTCTTTGTTCCTTCTGCAGTAGGGGTTGTGCAATATGATCAAATTCTTGGGGTAATTGGTATTAAACTTGTTACAGTGATTGTTCTTAGTACAATTGTTGTGATGGCATGTACAGGTTTAGTTGCGGATTATGTACAAAAAAGAGGGATGAAGAAAGTATGAGCCTAATAGGTATCATTAGTTTTTTGGGGACAATTATTATTTTTCTATTAAGTAAAAAAGTATATCAAAAGATGAATTGGATTATATTATCACCATTATTAATTTGTCCATTAATTATTATTGTAGTATTGCTTGTTACACATACTTCATACTCAGATTATAATTCAGGAGCTACTTGGTTATCTAATCTTTTGGGGCCAGCAACTGTTGCATTTGCAGTTCCGATTTATAAAAACTTTGCTTTATTAAAAAAACATGCGATAGCAATCGGAGCAAGTCTTGTAACAGGTTCTGCTGTTGCAATTGTTTCATCATTCTTATTTGCGATGTGGATCGGGTTATCCAATGAAATGATTAATAGTTTAGTGCCACGTTCCATTACAACTCCAATTGCAATGGATATTTCAGAAATCATCGGTGGGGAGCCAACAATGACAGCTGTTTTTGTGATTGTCACAGGGTTGACAGGTAGTATTGTCGGGCCATTTGTAATTAAATCGATTCGTATTCGAACATCAGCGGCAAAAGGGTTACTTCTTGGTATGGGGGCACATGGTTGTGGCACATCTAAAGCGTTTGAAATAGGGGAGTTAGAAGGAACTTATTCAAGCCTAGCAATGATTGTGGCAGCACTGATTAGTATTGTTTTGTCTGATACATTCTTCCCTGTACTTCAACACTATTTAATAGGATAGATTATTATATTTTCAGAAATTAAAAACCCACTTTTAAGTTTGTTAGACTTGAAAGAGGGTTTTTGGTTTAAAAAGTAGCTGTAATTATTGATAAATGAAAAGTTTTTGGCCACTTTCTATGGCATTGGTATTTAATCGATTCCATTGTTTGATCGATGTCACTGAGACACCGTATTTGTTTGATAGTGAATGAAGTGTTTCACCGCTTTTTACGACTACTTGTTTTGGGCCATTAGCTGGGTGATCATATTGAGTTAAATGATATTGTTTAATCAGGGCATTTAACTTTTGATGGTAATTGGTATCAGTCGCGTAGGTGCCAGTTAAATATTTTGTTGCTTCTTTATATGATTTTGTTTTACTTTTAAATGTTTTTTGATAATACTTTGTATTCCAAGAAACGCCTTTTTGAAGTAATTCTGCGTAGTCTTCTAATGAAGCTTTATAGTTAGGGTATTTTCTGAATTTTGCTTGTATTTGGTGCATTTGACCAGTGCCATTATCTTCAGAAGTTTGAAAGGTTACAGATTGTTTTTTATATGAACCTTTGATGCCAAAAAGGTTATTATTTGGTGGTGAACTAAGATCGCTAGTCCCTCCATTACTTTCTAACACTGCTTGGGCAATCATAACAGAAGCATACAAATCATGGTTAGATGCGATGTCACGCGCATTTTCAGCAATGGAGCCGATAAAACTTTCCACACTTTGATCTTCTATGTATTTTTCGGATGGTCCAGTAGCAGTTTCAGAAAATTGTTGAATGATGATAAAAACAGAGGTAGCAAATAATATTGTTGTAAAAAGTGTTAGTAGTAAAGTCTTTTTCATGGATTTACGGCTTAATTAATGTAAACCTTCCTCCTTCCAATATATTCATATATTATAGTTTACCATGTTATTAGTGACGGGTGTTATTTTAAAAAGTTTCTTAATGATATAAATTGTTTAGTCATCTGTTGCTTGAGAATTTACTCGATAGTTTATTTAGAGGTTTTTTTGTAACATGAAAATCATCAGAATAACTCATTGAGGGATGCAAACTCTAGTTAATGATAAAAACATAAACTTAAAGGTAATAAGAGTTTGTCCCACTTTGAAACTAAAAAACTGGACGCCAATTGTAGACGTCCAGACAATGTTGTTAACGATCATTTAGAGCAAGACAAATTGCCTCATTAACAACCAATTTTGCGGAGTTTGTTGATTATTTCTACTATAAAACATAATTATTAAGTTGATATTGAGAGATTGAAAACAATTGTAAATTAGTAATTATCATTAGAAAGATAGCATGGAAGGTGAATAATGATATTGCGCGAAATAATTATCAGAATATTCCCTGGGGAATATTATATGTTGATAGATTATTATGGCAAAGCCAGTGAAAAGTGCCGTCTGTAGTAGAGCATATAATTCTGAACAGTGAAATTTCAATGTGTAAAATGTTCGTATTTAAAAATTGGATTTAAAAATTGATTTAAATGTATTTTTGTTTGATAAAGTTATAAGCTTATGAATCTAATGATAAAGCCATATTGTAAATTGTGGTAGTTTAGGATAAAGTAGTGTCACTACTTTATAGGAGGTACTAATGCAATTTATGTCCTATTTCCATCCGATTGTCTGGATTATTTTAAATGGAACAATTTTTACCCGTATTGCAAGCTTTATGACCATTCCTTTTTTAGCTATCTATTTGCAAAATGAGTTACATGCCTCTCCATTAATTATTGGCGTAACTTTAGGAATTGCGCAACTCTGTGCAACAGTTGGTGGTTTTATAGGTGGCTATTTAACAGATAAATTTGGACGGAAATTTATCATTTTAACAACCATCTTTATTTGGAGTGCAGTGTTCGTGGGATTTGCAACTGTCCGAGTTGTTGGATTGTTTATCGTGCTAAATGCAGTAAATGGGTTGTGTCGATCGTTTTTTGAACCTGCAACACAGGCGTTGATGATTGATTTTACAGTAGAGAAGAAGAGAAGACGCTTGTTTTCATTCCGATACACAGCGATTAATATAGCAGCAGTAATCGGTCCACTTTGTGGTGTATGGATTTCTAGCATGTCCAATGCAAAGGTTCCTTTTTTAATCACGGCATCGATGTACGCAATTTACGGTGTATTTTTGATTTTCACTTTCAAAAAATATGAAGTAACACCTCAAAAGCATGAAGAAAAACAAACGATTTTGCAAATGTTCAAAGTCGTTTTTGCAGATCAAAAACTGTTGTACTTACTTGCAGGAGGGATCCTTGTTAGTCTAGGCTATTCTCAATTTGACTCAACATTGCCACAGTACATAAATTTGAATATTGAAAATGGGGTTAAGCTATTTTCTGTTTTGATTACGCTAAATGCCATTGTTGTATTGGCGTTGCAATTACCAATTGGGATTTATACTGAAAGAATATCCATTATGAAAAGTCTAATTATCGGGATTCTTTTCCTTGCAGCTGGTTTCGTCATTTTTAATTTTGCCAATACTTCTTGGGTATTTGTTGTGGGGATGATCATTTTTACAATCGGTGAAATATTCGCGTTTCCAATGATGAATGCTTTGATTGAAGAAATCGCACCAGCCACTCAAAAAGCAACCTATCTAGGGGCTTCACAGTTTAAAAATTTAGGAGGATTTATAGGACCGGTATTAGGTGGATGGTTACTAGTCCACTTTGAATCTCAACTGTACATTGTGATGGCTGCTATTTCCCTATTTAGTATAATCTTTTATCGATTGGCTTTTTCGAAAAAACAGGTAGTATAAATAATAAGAAAAAATAGTATTCGTTAAAGAGCTTCTTTCTTTTATTAGAGAGAAGCTCTTTGTATTACTTGCACCAAACCTTTTTCAGTCTCATTATTCCTTCCTCGATTTGCTCTAATGATAAACCTCCATATCCAATGATAACGAGTTGCTGATTTGAAGATTGTTGGTAAGAGGAGGAGCACGGATAGACTTTTACTCCAACTGAAAATGCCCTTTCTATGGCCTCTTTTTCACTTAGAGAGTTAGGCAATTTTAATACGATGTGTAGACCTGATTTCTCGCCAATTATTTGAAATTCTTTTGAGAGATGCATGTTAATTGCAGAAATCAACGCTTGTTGTTTTTTTCGATAAAGAGTACGCATTTTCGCTAAGTGCTTGTCAAATTGCCCTTGGGCTATGAAATCGGCAAGTACGAGCTGATCGATTTTTGAAACGACTGTTTTCTGTTCATTGTAGAATTCAGAATATGAATCCACAAGAGCTCTTGGTAAAATCATATAGCTAATCCGTATCGACGGGACAAGTGTTTTTGAAAAAGTACCGGAATAGATGACACGCTGTAATTGATCCATTTTAGCTAAAGAGGGAATTGGCAGCCCTTTGAAACGATATTCTGAATCATAATCGTCTTCAATAATAAAAGTTTTTTCTGCAGCAGCCCATTTTAATAATGCTGCACGGCGCTCCACAGACATAACCATCCCTAATGGAAATTGATGGGCTGGTGTTGTATACAATAGATTGATCTTCTCTGTTGGTACAGTAACCCCAAACTCATCGACGGAGATATGATGTGTATGAAGACAGTGTTGATTAAAAATAGTCCGAGCTCGTTTAAAACCTGGCTCTTCAATTCCAGCTTGAATTGATGGTCCGAAAAAGTTACAAAGTGCCTGTAATTGATGCTGGGTACCACCATAGATAAATACTTGTGATGGATTGCAGTGTACACCCCGCGAACGCTGAACATAGTATGCTATTTCTTGACGGAGTATAGGCTCTCCTTGCCAAGTGTTATTCATCAAGTTTTGCGGTTGAAATTGTTTGTTGTATAATTTCCGCCAACTTGAATAAGGAAAAGTTGTAGTATCAATATGACCGTTATGAAAATCAATATCCACTTTTGATTTGATGCTTTCAATAGAGGGGGAGGGTAGAATTGTATTCTGAGATTGCTGCCATTCAAATTCAAAAGGCGAAACAAAGTAACCCGAACGCTCCTTACTGTATATAAATCCCTCTGCATCTAGCTGTTCATATGCTTCTTTCACAGTATGTACACTAACACCAAGATCAGCTGCCAAATTACGCTTGGAAGGTAACTTGCTTTGTGATACTAACTTTTTGGCGATTATTGCTTTTTTAATCTGGTCGTATATTTGAATATATTTTGGAGTACCATTTGTTAAAATAATAGATATTTCCATTTTACTCACCTCTGATATGAATTATTGCGATGAATATGAATATATTAAGCATACAAAAAATAATAGTAATATTAATTGAGCGCACTCCATCGTAATTGAAATCAAGAATTCCTAAATACTATCAAACAGGCTTTCTTTAATAGGATAATTTCCATGAAAGCCTGTTTTTTGTCAATCTTGATATAGATGTTATGTTAGATTTTCAAGCGGAATTCATAGCAATTAGGAAATTTGAACTCGAGTTGTTTTGAAGTTGTTTTTAATCAGCAGAAAGAAACTTAAGATTGCGCTTGGAAAATGCCGGTTTTTAACATAACAAAAGTATACGGTTCTTTGTAATAAATCATTATTAATATAACGATAAGATAAGGTTGAAGGTAAAGCATCTTTTACATAGTTCTCAGGGAGAATAGTAATACCAGCGCCATTTTCTACTAGAATTTTAGCCATTTCAAATCGTTCAATTTGGAATTCAATTTGTGGCTTAAGATCTATATGTTCAAATGCCCTCATAATCTGGGAACACGTTTGAAAAGAGGGCATTCCTAAGATTAAAGGCACATTACATAAATCTTGTAAATCAATGTTTTCTCTTAACATTAGAGGATGATTATTAGGAAGAACCACCACAAATTTTTCGGTATATAACGGTACAGCTTCAATTGTTTCATCGATGATTTCTTGGTTTGTCACAACCGCATGAACCTCGTATCGCAATAGAGCCTCTAATACGGTTTTACTATAAAGCGTATCAATCAACGTAAAATCATTATGAGGATAAGTTTGTTTATGTTCATACATTAATCTGGCAAACCACCTATTAGCTGATTCAATCATTCCAATGATAATTTCAACACGATCTCCATCAATAATGTCTTGTATTTCCTCTTGTAAAATATTCATCTCTTGCAACATTTTGTTAGCTCGTTCATACAATAATTTCCCCACTTCTGTGAGTTGTAAATTACGAGTAGTGCGTTCTAAAAGCGGAGTTCCAAGTTCTCTTTCTAAATTTTGAATAGAGTTGCTTAATGATGGTTGTGATATATGGAGCGCTCTAGCTGCCTTTGAAAAACTATGATATTTAACGATTGTGATGAAATATGTCATTTGTTTTAAATCCATATGAATATCAACTCCTAACTCATTTATAGTTTTTAACTATTATAATATTAAAAATGAGTATTAGAAATTATAAAAAAATAAATCTATACTGAAATTATAGAATTTTTCGAAAGCACAAAGGAGTGTAGAGAATGTATAAAGAAACAGATGCTCTGATTTGGAGTGGGAGAACAGATAGTACCATCCGTTTAGAAAGTTTTCGTTATCATCAAGTCATGAATTGTCTACCTGTTTATCAGCTACAACAGATATCAGGAAAGAAACTTTCTATCATTGGATTTGAATGTGATGAAGGTGTTAGAAGAAACAAGGGGAGAGTTGGCGCTAGAAAGGCACCAAATGAAATTAGAAAACAATTAGCAAGCAATGCTTGGAGAGGGCCTCAAGAAATTGGTTTATATGATGTAGGCAATATATCTTGTGAAGGGAAACTATTAGAAGATGCGCAAGCGGAGTTAGGTAGTTATGTGAAAGAAATATTAAATGCAAATTCAAAATGTATTGTTATAGGTGGGGGGCATGAAACACTCTATGGACATTATCTTGGAGTTCGAGAAAGTGTAGGAAAAGAATCTAGAATTGGTTTAATAAATATCGATGCTCACTTTGATCTCCGTGAATATGATGAACAAATTTCTTCTGGTACCATGTTTAAACAAATTCTTGATGAAGATCAAAATGTAGAATATTTTGTTTGTGGTATACAGCGATATGGTAATACAACAGAATTATTTAATCGTGCGGATGAATTAGGGGTTACATATTTGTATGAGGATGAAATGAGCTTTGAATCTACTATAGAAACAGTGGATACATTTATAAAACGCTGCGACGTGATTCTTTTAACCTTATGTGCGGATGTATTAAGTGCAGCACATGCACCAGGGGTAAGTGCAACATCACCATTTGGCCTGGAACCGAAAATTGTAAGAAACATTATTCGCTATGTATGTGAAAATCCTAAAGTTACAAGTTTTAATATTTGTGAAGTAAATCCAGAGGTTGATGAGAATAATAGAACGGTTAAATTGGGAGCTTATTTAATTAATGAAGCGGTGATTGCTCTTCAAAAGGGGGAAAATAAATGATTGAAATCAACCAAATTACGACTCTATTTTTAGCTGTAGCTTTGTATATACTAGGTACATATCTTGTAAAGAAAGTAAATTTTCTTAATCGATTTTGTATTCCTGCTCCAGTTGTTGGTGGATTAATCTTTGCGATTGTTGCAACGATTTTAAAGACGACGGGAATTGTAGAAATAGTATTAGATACTTCTTTACAATCCATTTTCATGGTTACATTCTTTACAACAATTGGTTTGGGAGCAAGTTTTAAACTGGTAAAGCTCGGAGGAAAACTATTAATTATTTATTGGTTAGCTTGTGGCTTTCTTGCACTAATGCAAAATGTAATTGGGGTTTCATTGGCTAAAATGTTTGATATTAACCCACTATTCGGCGTGATGGCAGGAGCAGTTTCCATGGAAGGTGGACATGGGGCTGCTGCAGCTTATGGTCAAACAATCGAGGAATTAGGAGTTTCTTCAGCAGTAACGATTGGAATGGCTGCAGCTACCTGTGGTTTGGTTGCAGGTGGTTTAGTAGGTGGACCAGTTGTACAGTATTTGGTTAACAAATTTAACTTAAAACCATCTACTGAAGAAATGGAAGAATATATTGACAACGATGAGAAACCTGTAGAAGAAAAATCATTTATGCATCAAGTATTCTTAATTACACTTTGTATGGCTGTAGGTACATATGTTGGAGACTTTTTTACATCACTAACAGGCTTTGTATTGCCAGGTTATGTTGGAGCTATGTTTACTGCTGTTGTAGCCCGTAATATTATGGATCGAGTAAAACCTGGCTTCGTTAATATGAAGGAAATTAACCTAATTGGTGATGTTTCGTTAGGTGTTTTTCTTTCAATGGCGTTAATGAGTATTAAGCTTTGGGAAATTGCTGACCTAGCATTGCCTCTTTTCGGTATTATTATCGTA
The DNA here is from genome assembly GCF_044763875.1 of Rummeliibacillus sp. NPDC094406. Taxonomy (NCBI): domain Bacteria; kingdom Bacillati; phylum Bacillota; class Bacilli; order Caryophanales; family Caryophanaceae; genus Rummeliibacillus; species Rummeliibacillus sp. NPDC094406. Next base: position 178,015 of record NZ_JBIWGZ010000004.1, read on the forward strand.
CAGGTTCTATTTATTGTCCTATTCGGAGTTTTTGTATTATTCCGCTTATTAGGAAAAGATTATGATGCAGCTGTCATGGTAGCCGGATTCTTAGGTCATGGTTTAGGGGCAACTCCAAATGCGATGGCTAATATGTCTGCTGTAGTAAATAAATTCGGTCCATCCCGCAGGGCATTCTTAATCGTACCTATAGTTGGTGCGTTTTTAATCGATGTGTTTGGAATGCCAATCATCATTACAACGATTAATTTATTTAAATAAGAAAACGGATGACCAGCAAATATCTATCAGATATTTGCTGGTTTCTTGTTTATATTAAGCCTGAGGTTTAAGAGAGGGTATTCTCTCTTTGCGAAATGCAACAAAGAACCAAATCACATTGACTATAATAGCTAAACTACAAACGACTAAGACATTAACCAGTGCTGGAATTGAATAATTTATTGAATTTCCGATGACCAAAGCAATAAATAATACGAAAGCAAAAATTATAATGCCGAAAGCACATAGAAATGTCATGATGTATATTATCCAATCCAAACCGGTGAGATACAAGAATAAAGGAATCGCATAAAAGAGAAGAATACTACCAATCGATTCCCACATTCCCTGAGAGTTAAACTTATTTGCATTTTCCCCCAATTCTGATAACGGTGATAACGAACCGGCAATAATTATTGTACAAAATAATATTGCAGAAATAATTGTAACTACACTAATGCTTTTTTTATTTGTCATAGATCCTCCTAAGTTTTATTTTTTCTTTTTAGAGCTAAGTTACGGAAAAGTATTAATAAAATAATCACGATTATGGCCAAGCCAATCATTTTAAGCAACTCTGAATGTTCCTTTAAAAAGAATGAAAGGGAGAAGGTTTGTTTATATTCAATGGTTGCCTTCAGATACTCATTACCATCTCTCACAGCGATTGCATTGGAAGTTTTTTTACCTACAATTTGATAATACTTAGTTCCAATATCGTACCTATTTGAGGCGTTTCCGTTAAAATCGCCAATTTCATCTGGTATCGTATCGACTTCACCAATCTCCTTACCGATTTTATCGTCTGGAATCCTTTCATCTAATACTTGATAGACATACCCATCCCATGATACAAACGGATACGCCCATTTAAGTGCATTTACAGAAGTTGTGAATAACAAAAAGAAAATAATCATAAATAGCAAATTCATAATTGGGTGTCTTGATAAATATTTTCTAATCAAAATCGCCTCCTTTTTATGAAGATACATCCATAATATTCCCATATTTTGCGATCCTGAAATTTTACTCGTTACTTCATGAGTAAATAGCCCATTTTGCATAATCGTTAGCTTTTCGCCATTATGTTGAATAACAGACTTTGTGTTTAGAAAAAAATTTCACTAAAATTCTTACGGAAAATTTTAGTGTTTTTCTATATTTATACGTGAAGGTAATGAAAAAAATTTCAATTTTCGCTTAAAAAGGAAGCAAACAATTTCTCTTTGGCCAAAATTTTTGCTTAACATAGTTCATTTTTCAAGATCAGTAAGGAACTGTTTTAATTCTTTTGCAATTTCCTTCGATTTTTCATGATGAATATAATGATTTGTGTTTTCAAAGATGATTTGTTTTGAGTGAGTCGAAATGGATAATAGCTCCTGTTGCGTTTTCTCCCAATGATCATAACCATTGTTTGTGGCTGAAAAAATGAGAATAGGAATAGCCCCGATTGTTCCACTACTTAAAATTGTTTCTCCGTTTTCGCTCATCTGTTCTAGTTCTTCTTTCATATTAGGGTTATTCATATTTTTTAATGCCATATTTACTTTTAGATTCTGTATTTCTTGTGGCAAGCCATCAATATCAATGAATAAACTATCCATTGCACCTGTTTTTGCAAGTAAGTTCATAATTCCGAAATCTCGAAGTCCTTTCAAAGCTATCCAACCTAGATATTGCGATTTACCTAGTTGATAGTTTTTGGCGTATTGTGGGCTGATCCCATCAATCATCACTAAAGCCTTTACTTCTTCAGGATATAATTGAGCGTATCGTATGATTTCAAGAGTTCCCATTGAATGTCCAATGAAAATATAAGGTGGCTTCTCCTGTGATTTTTGCAGTAGCTCGCGCAATTCTTTTACAACTGTGTCGATATCTCTAGAAGAAGAAGTGTCTTCACTCCAACCATACCCAGGGCGTTCGTATAAGGCGAAATGCATATTGATGTCTAATTTAATGTAAAGCGGATAAAAATCTGCGAAAGGCGTTGTTGTACCACTTCCCGAAGTTAAAACTATGGTAGGTTTAGGTTCAGATTTTTTCTCATTTTTATAAATATGTATTTGATGATCATTCACTTCTATCATTTCTCCAACTGGAGGATATTTCTTCGTATTTTCTGATACATCAAATCTGTAATATAAATGTCCAACTAATAAAAGAAGAATAGCTATTGCTATAGGAATGGTGAACTTTTTCTTTTTAATATTTACTCACCCCTTTCATTTATTACTAAATTAACAAATAATTACTTTTATGTTATAATTATAACTAATTTATTTCAATACCAAAGGAAAAAATATTTTGTTATTTCCTAGGTCAAGCTTGAGAAAGAAAATAATGTGCATGCAAATAAATAATTTAGAGACAAATGTGAAAGTGTGGGGGATTTGATGAAGTTTACGAATAAGAAGCAAATTCAAAAGCTTTATCGAATGCAAATACAAGAAAAGAAAGAACAGGAAATCATATTTGTTGAAATGATCATTATCGTAGTCATTGCTGGTGTCGCGATTGCGATAAGCAATTATATTGGATAAAATTTTGTAATTCGTATGACTTTAAATAGAAATCTTAAACTAGATTTTCAATAATGCCAAGATTTATTTTGTGGAAATTCGGAGTACCATAGAGATTTTATTTTATAAACAAATGAGGTAGGAAAATGAAACATGTTTATGCATTCGAAAGCAAAAGTGAATATGATCAATACGATAAAATCATTCAGAAATTTAAAAAGAAATTGATTGAATATGAGCAAATATTAAAAAGAGATTTCTCGTTAGATGATAGCCCTAATGCAGTAGTATGGACTTCTTCCCAATTAGCGACGGAAACATTTTCTACTATTCCATTACCTGCGTACACGAGTAAAAATGTAATCTATATGTCTCCGGATATCGAAGAATGGCGGAAATTATTTATTCGACAATTAGATAATAAAAACGTACATAAGATTCGACAGTTTTACGAGAGCTATTCTGAAGTACACTTATTTGTCATACTTGCGCATGAACTAACACATCATCTCGATTTATTTATAGATGATTTTGATGATGAATGGACAAATAGTATTTGGTTTGAAGAGGGCATGTGCTTTTACTTGCCAAGAAAGCTACTCCTTAATGAAGCAGATTTTCAACAAATCTTACAAGTAGAGAAGGAATTAATTCAAGAATTCTCAAGTGAGTATGGTCATCATTCCTTAGATGATTTTGGCATAGAATCCTACACAGAGAGTTTATCGAGTATTATGTTTGACTATTGGAGAAGCTTTATTCAAATATATGAGTTAGTTGAAAGACGCTATAACCATAATATTCTGGAATTATTTAATGACTATCATCATTGGCACAATCAAGGTAGAAAAATTCCATTGACTCAATTTTTTTCTATGTAAAATTTTTAGATTCAAGAATCCTATAATAGAAAGTAGAATCATTCGATTGTTACATGGTTATTCGATTTGCTAAGAATCATCGTATTTCTGGAGAATGCTACCGGTTAAGTAGTATAGAAAATTGGGGGCTTAAAAGATTAATAGAGAGGAGAATGTGTAATGGAGTTTCCAAAATTAGAAACTGAAAGACTTCAGTTAGTTCAAATTACAAAAGATCATGCTCAATCCTATTATAATATAATGTCAAATGAGAAGGTGACTAAGTATTATGGAATGGATCCTTTGAAAAGTATTGAAGATGCTTTTAAAATGATTGATTCGTTTCAGAAAACGTTCGAGAGCAATAAAGGCATAAGATGGGGAATGATTGTGAAAGAAACAGGAGATTTCGTTGGTACAATTGGGTTAAATAATCTGAACATTGGAAGTAAAAAAGCTGAAATTGGATATGAACTTCATCCTGCATACTGGAACAAAGGTTTTACGACAGAAGCAGTTAAAGAAGTGTTACGTTATTCCTTTGAAGATTTAGATTTGTTTAGAATTGGGGCAGTTACTTATCCGCAAAACACTGCTTCTAATCAATTATTGTTACGAATAGGCTTTAAAAAAGAAGGCTTGCTAAGAGGTTACATCTATCAAAATAATCAATCTCATGATGCCTTCGTTTTTTCATTGCTCCACACAGAAGTAAAGTAATTGTTTTTCGCTTGAATCAATTTTATAAATCCATTTTTGTTTTTAATCCGAACATGATACACATTTACTTTTCACTATAGAAGTTAATTGACAATGCCTCATTATTAAGTGAGGCGTTTTTCTTTGTTTATAAAAGAAAGGAAACTCTTACTCTAAATTAAATAGCAACTAAATCTACTAAAGTACAAATATTTTGAAGAGATTTGACATAGTGTTTAGTAGCTTATTAATGGAGAGGGTGAGAGATGGTGAAAATGAATGGAAAGGTTATATTTAATGGAACATTATTAGCTGGGTTACTTATATGCACTTCAATTGGACATTATATTACGAATTCTGAAGCAACACCATCTATGAAAATAATGGAGAAAAAACAACAAAAAAATGAAGGTGCAATCAATATGAAAGAAATTGAACAAGCACAATTGATTGAAAAAGTTACAGAGCAGCTGAAGAAAAAGGGATATCAAGTTGGCTTTATACTTTCCATATATCCGGAAAATAAGAAGGAAATAGAAGCCGTTGTAAGATCAGAAACGAAGGATAAGGAAAAGACTATTCAAGAAATTACACGTACGATTGATGAAATTGCGAAAGAAAATAAATTAGGTGTGTTTAATACAATCGTGAATTTTCCAGATGAATAAGATGGTTAAATATCTAAAAATAGGGGCAGCGATACTGATCGTTGTCCTCTTGAAATTAAAGGCACTAATTCTAGGATAAATGCGTTGACTTTATTTTCGAAGATGTGTTACTATTATCTCGAATTAAAGATACTAGAATTAAAGGTAATAAAAGTGGTGATACGAATGGAACTAGAAAATAAAGAATTAAAAGCTTTAACAGTAATATTTCGTGCCTCCCAAGCGATTCAAGAAGTGATTCGAAAAGATGTAGCTTCATACGATCTTAATTCAACTGAATTTGCGGTACTTGAACTTCTTTATCATAAAGGTGAACAACCGATTCAAACAGTTGGTAAAAAAATATTGATTGCAAGTAGCAGTATTACGTATGTGATTGACAAATTAGAGAAAAAACAACTTGTTTTACGTAGAGATTGCCCAAATGATCGACGAGTAATCTATGCAACATTGACAACAAAAGGCAATGAGCTTATGGATCAGATTTTTCCTCTGCATCAAGAAAAAGTTGCGGGCATATTTGGGTGTCTAGAAGAAAATGAGTTAGATAAAATAATAGAGCTGATGAAGAAAATTGGATATCAGGCAGAGAAGCTCTAATTTTTTTTTAATAATATATCTCGAAATCGAGAGAATGTACAGTAGTACTAGGGGTATTATTTGAGTGGGAAATCGATGGTCCAGGATTTATGGGTGACGAGCTTTATAAAACAATAGGAGGAATTTTTTTCATTACCTCCATTTTTAGAGGAGAAGTATGACAAAAATGAAAAACTGGTACGTCCAATTAATACAGTTCAAAGCATAATGGAATAAGAATAAGAATACTTTTAAGGAGGTGAAATTTTATAAATGGGTTTTTTACAAAGTTTATTTGGTAAGAATATAGATGAAAAACAAACTGGAGGAGATAAAATGGTTAAAATCGGTATTATCTTAGGCTCAACACGTGAAGGAAGAGTAAGTCCACAAGTAGGTCAATGGGTTAAAGAATTAGCAGACAAACGCGGCGATGCAGAATACGAAATTATTGATATCGCAGAATTCAAATTACCACTATTAGGCGAACCTGGATTAGATGCATCAGGTGCAGCTGCTTGGTCACAAAAAGTTGCTGCTTGTGACGGTTTTGTATTTATCGCTCAAGAATATAACCACTCTATCACAGGTGCATTGAAAAACGCATTAGATTACTTACGTGAAGAATGGAATAACAAAGCAGCAGGTATCGTATCTTACGGTTCAGTAGGTGGTGCTCGTGCAGCAGAACATTTGCGAGGTATTTTGGGCGAATTATTAGTCGCAGATGTTCGCGTACACCCAGCATTATCATTATTTACTGACTTCGAAAACGGTTCAGTTTTCAAACCAAAAGAGGTTCAAGCGGATTCAGTAAACCAAATGCTAGATCAAGTAATTGCATGGTCAACTGCATTAAAAACAATTCGATAATTCGTTTTGAATTGATCATAGGAGCATGTGCATGTAAATTTGCATATGCTCTTTTTGTTGCCAATCACTAGCTGAATATTAGTGATAAACTTCATTTCTGGTAGGGGCTATTATGATTGATTTGGTTATGTTAAACATACCAAAAATAAGATAGTTTAGAGAAAAGGAGTGAATAGAAATGGAATTTACAACATTACATAATAAACAGGTTATGCTAAAACCGATGGAAAAAAGCGATATTGAAGGGATTTTAGAAGTTGCTATTTATCCAGAAATCTGGCGATATTTATCAATTACAATTGAATCTTTAACAGACACGCAAAAATATGTAGCGAATGCACTTGCCAATAAAGAAAGCGGAGTGGAATGCCCATTTGTGATCATGGATCCAAAAACAAAAACGATTATTGGTTCAACTAAATTTATGGATATTGATGAGAAACATAGTCGATTAGAAATAGGCTTCACATGGCTAACGCCTGCTTATTGGCAAACAGCAGTGAATACAAATTGTAAATACTTATTACTGCAATATTGCTTTGAAGTTCTAAAATTGAGACGTGTACAAATCAAAACAGATCATGAAAATAAGCGTTCCCAAAGAGCAATTGAGCGAATTGGTGCGCAAAGAGAAGGAGTCCTTCGCAATCACATGATGCGTAAAGATGGCACGATAAGACACACTGTTATGTATAGCGTGACAAACGAGGATTGGCCGGTAGTAAAACGAAGATTGGAAGAAATGATAGAGAGATAAAACTAAAAGCTTTTCGTTAATACTTGAGATTGCAATTCAAAAGCCTCTTTACTTTTTAATGTAAAGAGGCACTAATTTTTACTCGAAATGATCTACTTATTTTTTTGTGCTGTTTGATTTCGCAACTCGGCTATGAATTCAGTTGGTTGATCAATTCGAATTGCAACTTGATTGTATTTTTTTCGTATGCCAAGATAGAAGATTCCTTCAACTGGTTGTTTAAGTTTTAACAATACATTAGGATAAACTTTTTCAAAATCACGAACAATAAATTCGAGTGTATCTTTTGAAGATTTCTTCTGCAAAATTTCGTTATCCACAATAATTTCTTCTACTAAATCATATGGGATTTCTGAACGTTTCATAATCCCGGCAGAAATGAGCAACGAATTTTTTTGGAATGTCACCGGATTTAATCGCATAGCTTGCAAGTCAGCTAAAAAGAAGAAAACGGAATAGACGTTGAAAATAAGCAATACTATTGATAAAATAATTGATTTATCGTGAAGCCACCAATGAATTCCGAGTGTTTCAATGACAATAGCGTGAATCATCATTATTTGAAGGGCGATATAACTTGAATTTTTGTAAAGTGTAAATCCTTCCTGAGGTTCCTTTCGCCAACTGAAGAAGGCGTAATAAAACATCAATGCTTCTGAACATATGATATGAACGAGCCTATGTGATTTTACATGTTGATCAACTGATTGTGGAAACGCAAAGACGATAGAAAATGGGCTTTCTTTTGTTGTGCGAATAATTTTTGGCATGTAAATCACAAGAGACAGTAGTAAAGAAATTTCAAGTAAAAAAAGTGCAGCTTCAATGGCAAAACCTAACCATGTAAAAGCAACAAATGGTTGCAAATGCTCCATTGGTATGATGAAACGGGCTGCGATACAACCTGAAGCAGCAAGAAGATCCATTCTCTTTAATGTGAATTTTTTTTGATATAGCAGAAAAGTTAATGGAGCAATTACAATAAAGTCTACAAGCGATCCTAATACAACGCCGTTTGTGTCTTCAGGCAAAATCGACATGCCAAATGAAGTACGATATAAAACATAGTTTGAAGTAATAACCAGTATGCCGAATACTAGCCATAAAACACTTTTTGATTTTAATGCAGTCATAATCTCAACCCTCCGAAAATGGTTATCGAATTTTTCGGTGCCAATACATTAAGTTTATAAGATATGGATTATATTGTAAATAAGTTGATGAATGAAAATGTGAAATATTGTAGTCAATTTACATAAAATTATGACATTTAATATTAGTGAAATTTAAGATAAAAAAATCAATAATCGGATTTGTCTCATTTTGAAAATTCAATCTTATCTGAAGCAATTTTATCATAGGGTTATGCTGATCTTGTAGCAGTTGCTTGTGGCATTCTAAAGGAACCTAATTGGGCAATTCATGCTGTTAAAGAGATTACTCATAATTTAGAACCCCCGTTGCAGTAGGTGACTTTGGATTTAGTTTATTCACTTGAATCTCAACCTTAAATAACGTTTTACATATGTATACAAAGTTTAATAATCTTAGAAAAATGATGGGGGATTATTTATAAGTAATATAAAAATGTTATTTAATCTTAATTTTGTAGGTAATATGTCATTCGTTGTCATATCATATTGTTTGATAAAAAAGTAAAATACTCGTACAATGTTATAAAAGAACTAATCGAGTGAATTGCTTGTACATAAATAATATAAATACAGTTAACTTAGACTAATTAAGGAATGTGATGAATGTGTTGATTGCAGAAAGTCAGATTAATAAAGAGCTTATGCTAAGTTCAATTGAAAATAATGTAGCGATGATCCAATTCAACTTAAATCGGGAAGTAGAATATGTGAATGAGCTTTTTGCAAATACTTTAGGCTATCGAGTGGAAGAGATGTATGGGAAAAGTCATAAAGAATTTTGTTTTACTTCATTTGTGAAAAGCGTCGATTATGAAAGATTTTGGAGAAATTTATTTTCAGGAAAAAGCTTTCAAGACAAGGTGGAACGAATGGACGCTTCTGGAGATTCAGTGTGGTTAGAAGCAACCTATATGCCTATATTTGCAGCAAATAGTCGAAAGGTGATAGGCGTATTGAAAATTGCTTCGAATATTACAGAACGGCAAAACATGATTATTGATGTAGCAGATAATTTGAAGAAAATGTCAGAACAATTATTTAATAGCTCAGAAGCAGGAATAACAAGAAGTAAAGATTTACTTCAAACTATAAATCGAATAAGTGATGATTCCAAGGTTAATGCAGACAATTTAGTAAGATTACATAATGAGGCTGATTCCATTAAAGGAATAGTTAAAGCGATTCGTGAAATTGCTTCTCAAACCAATCTATTGGCATTAAATGCTGCAATTGAAGCAGCAAGAGCAGGCGAATATGGTCGTGGTTTTGACGTAGTTGCAAAAGAAGTAAGAAAACTCTCTGTTAGAGTAGAACATTCCATTACCGAAGTTAAAGAAAATATTGAAGGTATTGTGAAAGAAATCGAAAATGTTACAGATAGCATTAATCGGGTATCTGAAAGTGTGGAGAAAACAAACGAACAAATTAATGTGACAATGGAAGATTTCAAGAGAATATCCTCATCATCAGAAGAAATAGAAAAACGTTCACGTACATTTTTGGAAATCATTTAATAATATTTAAACTTACTCTAAAATAAAATGTAGCTTAAAGTAAACGAATGTACATTACTAATTCATTTTAGTGGTGTACATTTTTTATTTTGGATTTGATTAAAAACTCTTCAGAAACGGAGAAATTCAGATAATTATCAATTTTAAAGGGCTATCTGAATGTGAAGAATTCCACGTTTAAGATAGCCCTATGCATTATATAATATCTCTATTTTTAACAATTCAAGCTCGTATAATAAAAACTACTCACCAAAAACTTGATGCCATTCATCGCGTTTTGCTAAAAATTCTTTTGCTAATTCTTGAGCACCTTCTAGGCTATGACTTGCTGCCCATCCGCATTGTACTTCGTTACAAGCAGGTACAGCATTTGCATCAAGTACATCCTTTAATGTAAGTTCTAGAATATTTAGCACATCTTCATAATTATTATGGTTGATGAATGATAAATAAAATCCAGTTTGGCACCCCATAGGTGATAGGTCTATGACTTTGTCTGAATGGTTACGGATATTATCAGCCATTAGATGTTCAAGCGAGTGAAGTGCAGGCATTTCCATATGACCTTTGTTTGGTTGTTTAAAGCGGATATCATATTTGTACACAACATCGCCGTTTTGACCTTCCTTTACACCTGCTAATCGAACGTAAGGTGCAACAACTTTTGTATGATCTAAATCGAAACTTTCTACATTTGTTTTATCTTTTGACATATGATCGTCTCCTTTAAATAAATTCCATAGATTGAATAAACGTTTGAATTCGTTCATTTGATGTATTATTGAAAAATTGGTCGGTTGATCCGTCAAATAACAGTTCACCGTTTTCAAGGAACAAAATCCTATCAGCAACTTTACGAGCAAAGTTCAAGTTATGTGTGACAATAATCATCGATTTTCCTTCTTCAGCTAGCTTTTGTAATACCTTTAAAACTTCCCCCTCAAGTTCGGGATCTAGGGCACTAGTTGGCTCATCAAATAATAAGAATTTCGGATTCATTGCGAGTGCTCGAGCAATAGCTACGCGTTGCTGCTGACCGCCAGAAAGCTGAGAAGGATAATGATTTTCGCGCTGTGACATGCCTACTTTTGCAAGTAATTCCTTTGCGTCTTCAAGCGATTGTTGCTTATCTTGCTTAAGTACAGTCACCGGACCTTCAATAACATTTTCGATAACAGTTCGGTGTGGAAATAAGTTAAAGCTTTGAAACACCATTGCTGTATTTTTTCGAATGTTCATCTTATCAATCTTTGATATTGGTTGATCAAATGAAATGATTGTAGGAGGAATCGAAAGAAATCCTCTATTTGGTAATTCTAGCAAATTGATGCACCTAAGTAAAGTTGATTTTCCAGAACCAGATGGTCCAAGAATCACAGTAGTTTCACCTTCATGAAACTGGATTGAAATATTTTTTAGGGCGATATGATCTCCAAATCTTTTCGTAATGTCTTTGAATTGAACCATATGGACAATCCCTCCTTAAACGTATTTGGAAGCGGCTTTTTCTAAACGGCTTTGGAAGTAAGTTAATATTGAACAGAAAGCAAGATAAATCAGCGCAACCAATGAATATATGGCTAGGGGTTCATATGTAACAGCCGTAATTTGTTGCCCAATCATGGTCATTTCTGCAATCGTAATACTTGCTGCAAGAGAAGTTCCTTTTACTAAATCGATAAAGTCATTCGTAATAGGGGGTAGTGAAATACGGAAAGTTTGTGGTGCAATTACACGACGTAATACTTGACCGTAGCTCATGCCTAGAGATTCTGCGGCTTCCCACTGTCCTTTCGGAATTGCTAAAATTGATGCCCGAATTGATTCCGAAGAATAGGCTCCAGTATTTAGGGCAAATGTAATAATTGCTGCTGTCCAAGGGTCAAGTTCAATTCCAGCATAAGGTAGACCATAAAATGCGATAAATAGCTGAACAAGTAATGGTGTACCTCTGAATATCCATACATAAATACTGAAGATCGCCTTTAACAGCTTGAAGTGTGAAAGTTTAACTAATGCTGTAATGATTGCAATAACTAGGGCAATGGCAAATGCAATAAGAGATAAAGGAAGAGTGATCGTAAGACCCGCTTTTAAAACTGGCCAAAATGCCTCGATTGCAACTTCAAGTGAACGTTCCATTAAACGACCTCCTATGGTGAATAAATAGAGATTGCAAGAATTAACAATCTCTAAATCTGAAGACTATTTGTTCATGATATCTTTATTAAAGTATTTTTCTGAGATTTTAGAGAAAGTACCATCATCAAGTCTTTTTTGAATAACTTCGTTTAATTTTTCGCGGAAATCATCTTGATTTTTGTTTAGGATAAGCGCAATGTCTGTAGAACTTACTTTACCGTCTACGATTCGTAAATTTGCATCAGGATGTTCTTTTAAATAGGTAAGGAAAGTTACTTCATCATGGATTGTACCATCAGCGCGTTTTTGAGTTACTAGGTCAAGAGATTGTGTTAAATTTTCGTTTGGAACAATTTCTGCGCCTAGATTCTTTGCATCTTGTGCAAAGTTAGAAGTAACTGTTTGTGCACTTTTTTTACCTTTGTAGTCTTTAAGTGAATTGATTTCTGAATTATCTTTTCGAACTGCTAATACCGCATTTGAAATCATATAAGGAATAGTGAAGTCGTATTTTTGTTTACGTTCATCAGAAATAGAGATGTTATTTATAACAAAATCATATTTATCTGTATCAAGACCAGCTATTAGTGAATCCCATTTTGTTTCAACATAGTTTGGTTTCACACCTAAATCTTTGGCAATTTGATCTGCAATTTCATATTCGAAACCAGTTAATTTTCCTTTTGAATCATGAAAGCTAAATGGCGGAAAAGTTCCTTCAAGCCCAATATTAATAACTCCGTCTTTTTGAATTTGTTCTAATTTGTTAAGTTTTTTGCCACTATCAGCACTGCTTTCGGCACCTTTACCACAAGCTGATAATGAAGCTAATGCAACTAGTAAAATAATTGCTGTAAAAAATTTCTTCATTAAAAAATCCCTCCTCAATTAATTCTTAGTATTCTTATTTGGATTGTAAATATAATAAACCTTTTGAAACTAAAAAACAATCTATATTTTTAGAAAATTTAAAAATAAAAATAATTAATAGGTTGTAAGAGGATACTATGAAATAAAGAATAGGGATTATTAAGGAAAAGAGGCGATGGAATAACTATAGAAGTAAAAAATGGGATAAAGGAAATAGAGAAGGATAGCTCACTTGAGTTTTGGCTTAAACCGTGTAGGATGAAATCTTTCGTTCAGCGATAAAATTCTCATACTATTCATTTACAAAAAAAGAAAAGCCACTAAGGAGTGACTTGTTATATTCCTTCAAAACTAATCTTGTAATCTAGTTTTTATAGAAAATACAGTATTGACAGACCTATAGGCAGAATCCACAGCATTGGTATAAGATTGATGATGATAGCAACGCGTTTTTTACGTAACCGAAAGATCCAAGCAATAATGGAACAAACTATTACCGCAATCGGATAGAATCCAATTGTAAAGGCAAAAGTTACGTTATATAGGTTGAAGCCGGCATCAAAACTCATAAACGACAATCCGAAAATCGGAATCCAGAAAACTATACAAATTAAATAGAAGATTTGGCTAATTAATAGAAATATTTTCATAATCTCCCCCATTCGAATAAGTAATTCCTGTAATAATGGATTCTTTTAAAAGAAGAGTAACTCAAGAACCTTAAACGATTTACTCTTCTTTACCACATATGCCGTAAAAGAAAATATGGTGCATACTTTCAATTAAATCTGTATTGTTTTCTTGATTAACCATTTCAACAAGTTCTTGATAATGCTTTAAATAAAAGTTTATGAATACTAAAAATGCTTGCGTTGTAACTTTTTCTGAAATTTCCCCATTTTCTTTCCCATCCTCTATCAGCTTAATCATAGAGGGAATTATTTTTTCATTAGTTTCCTTTTGAACATACTCAGCCAATTCTTTGTCTTCAGTGAGTAACTGGTTAATCAGAAATGGTGATAAGGTATGATAAGCTTCCTTATCCTGTAGTATCATTCGTTCGATCTTTTCCTTAACTGTTCCATCCTGTTGCATGTATTTCTGAAAATCAGAAATAGATGAATCAATATAATTTTTGACTACTTCATGTATTAACGCTTCTTTACCACCAAAATAATTATAAATAGTCACTTGTGAAACCTGGGCAGCCTTAGCGATATCGGCAATACGTAAGTTGCTGGGCTCCAATGTTTTTAGCATTTCAAGAGTCGTATTTAAAATTTTATCTTTTATTAAAGCAGCTCTTTTCTCAAAACCGTTCATTTATTTCTCCTTAAATTGAAAATTTCTTATTTATGAAATTATAGCATATTAATATTTCATAATTATATTGACACGATTATTGCCAAAGTTTAATATGATTATGAAATGTAAAGGGACGAATATTTCATAATTATTCAGGAGGTGCTAGGGTGTTAGAAGTTCATAATGTTACAAAAAAGTTCAAGAATGGAAAAGGGATATTCAACGTATCTTTTTCGATTATGCAAGGTGAGGTTTTCGGTTTTTTAGGGCCAAATGGTGCCGGGAAGTCAACAACCATTCGCCATATTATGGGTTTTATGAAACCGGATACTGGTTTTATAAAGGTTAATGATTTAGATACATGGAAAAACCAAGGTGAAGTTCAAAAATATATTGGCTATTTGCCAGGAGAAATAGCATTTCTTGAAGGGATGACTGGCAAGGGCTTCTTAGATTTTATGGGTGAAATGCAAGGATTGAAAGACCTATCAAAGCGCAATAAATTAATTGAACGCCTTCAATTCGATGTAAATACGCCAATACGTAAGATGTCCAAAGGAATGAAACAAAAGGTAGGCATTGTAGCTGCTTTAATGCATGACCCTGAAGTCATTATCTTAGATGAACCGACATCCGGATTAGACCCGCTAATGCAAAGAGTGTTTATTGAATTAATTCTTGAAGAAAAAGCAAAAGGAAAGACAATCTTATTATCATCACACAGCCTGCCTGAAATCGAAAGAACTTGCGATAGAGCTGCGATTATAAAGGACGGTATAGTGATTGCGGTAAAAGATATCCATGAATTACAATCCATGCAGCGTAAGCTTTTTGAAGTAACCTTTCAAGATCCTTCTGATGCAGCAGCTTTTGCAAAATCAAACCTGCATATTGAACTTCATGAAAAAAATACGGTGAGAGTAGCTGTACAAGGAAACTTTGATGAATTTTTGGCTGAAACCGCTAAATATCATGTACGAAATATAGATGTATTTACTCAGAACCTCGAGGAAATTTTCATGAATTATTATGATAATGCGGGGGGATTATAATGAATTTTTCACTTTATAAGCACATGATGAAAGTTCACCTAAAAGGAATGATGAATTATGCTATAGGATCAGCCTTTTATATGCTTCTAATGGTTTGGGTGTATCCTAGTATCGCAGAAAATACAAAATCTTTAAATGATTTTATGAAAGTTATGCCAAAAGGTGTTATGAAGGCATTTGGGTTTGAAAATGGCTTTGGAAGCTTTGAATCATATATTTCGGGTGAATATTATGGAGTAATCCTAACAATTATCTTAACGATCTTTTGTGTTATGTTGCCTACTCAGCTAATGGCGAAATTAGTTGATCAAGGTTCAATGGCGTATTTATTAGCTACTCCTACTACAAGGGGGAAGATTGCTTTTACACAAGCAAGCGTTTTATTAACAGGTGTTTTTCTTATTATGCTAATTACGACCATTTCTGGTTTTGTGGGATACGGTATATTTATGAAAGGAGAAAATTCTTTTCATGCAATTAAATTTATTCAACTTAATATCGCAACGTTATTCCTTTTCATTGCAGTAGGAGGGATTTCATTTTTAATATCTTGCTTGGCAAATGATGAAAAGAAAGCACTTGGAATCTCAGGTGTGATAGCATTTGGCTTCTTTAGCTTAGATATGATCGGTAAGATAAGTGATAAGGTCGAATGGTTAAGAAATATAACTATTTATTCTTTGTTTAGACCAAGTGAAATTGTAAGCGGAAGTGCCGATATAGTGCAAACATCTATCATACTATGTTTTATTGGAATACTTACCGCTGGAATAGGTATATTAATTTTTAGAAAACGTAATTTACCTTTATAATTTAGAACAGTTAGAAATGCTCAACTGATCAATTAGTACCAAAAGAAAATTTTCATAGTATATATCTGCTATTAGATGAAGTGGGATTAGCTCCGCTTTCCGTGGGCGAACTGACGAGCCTCCTCGCTGGGCTCCGGGGTCTCGTCTAACTCGTTTTCCCACAGGAGTCTCCGCTAATTCCACTTCAACGAAGATAGATATACAAGATTTTTATCATAAATTTACATCTATTTTTACTTTTTCAGTGCACTCAAAAGGAAGACAGGCGAGACCATCTTCTTTCGTAAAACGATGGAAGCGGCTCGGCCCTCTCTAGCCACTGAAAGAATCTGCCCGCAGTGAAAATTAACTATCGTAATTATCTATATTTATTTTCTATAGTCTAAAACCGAAGAGTTTCCTCTTCGGTTTTTTTATGGAATGTTTAATTTGATGGTTTATATTTAGAAGAAATAGTTATTGTGTCAGCTCTCCTCTCAGATTGCGAGAATGAAACGTTGTCCCGTTTAAATGAGTGAGACAACAGAGTTACGCGTTGATTTGTGAGTTTAAAGTGATGGCACTATGGATATGAATTCATAACTATCCATTTAAATAGCCTTTAAAATTGAACTAATTATATTATTTTCTTATTAAATGACTATGTAACTTTTCCTTATTCTGCTATTTTTTTAAAATAGCGATAGACTTTTTCTAATTTTAGTGTCTGCTTTCCCTTTGAACTTTCCATATTTCCGAATTCAAAAAATTTCACTTTTTTTATTCCTACAAAATTAAATACAGCTTTCTTCATCAGGATTTTATGTGCATTATTCAACCAAATAAGTGGATATTTTGTAGGTCCCTTCATGGTTGACACACATACAACAGACTTCCCTTTTAAAAGCCCCTCTGGCAATATTCCCTTCTTATCTCGATAAGCAAAGTTAGATGCAAACAATTGATCAATATATCCCATAAGCATAGCAGGTGGACGTCCCCACCAAATCGGATAAACAAATACAATCTTGTCAGCCCAAGTGATCTGCTTACGATATTTCTCTAATTCAGGATCTCGGTACATATCCCGTCTACGCTTTTCTTCATTAAATACTAAAAGTGGGTCAAATTTATCTTCATATAAATCTAAGACCTGTAATTCTTTAATGTTAGGATTTTCATTACATCCTTCGATAATTTTTTGCAAAAATGAATGATTTAGACTGTTGTGATTTGGATACGTGTAAATGATTAACGCCTTCATAGCATCTCCCTCAATACTTATCATTTGATAACTAAATAATACAACTCATATCATTTTGTTGTCAAATGATAATTGTTTTTTGATAACTATTTTGATATGTTATCAAAAAGAGGTGAGAAAAATTAATAAGAACGCACTATTCAATAAAGTAATAGCATTTACAACATCCGTACATCAAGTAACACATGATTTAACACATAACATCAAGTCAGATTCACTTACTACTGTTCAATACAAAATCCTAGAATATTTAAAGGTTAGTCAACCAGTCACACTTAGTGAAATTAGCGATTGTCAGCATATTTCTATGCCAAATACGAGTAGAGAAATAAAAAAATTAAAGGAAAAGAATCTAATTGAAAAAATAAGTAATCCTGAAGATCGAAGAAAACAATCTATTTGCCTTTCTAGAGAAGGGGAAATCATGATGAATGAGGCATTTGCCACGATTGAATCACGCTTCCTAAACCGAATACAGAATACTACTGAAAAGGATATAGAAGAAATTGAACAAGCTTTAAATATTCTACAAAATAAACTGTTTCATCCATAAACATAGGCGAGGAAATGTTTTAAATATTCTTTGAACTGTTAAGTATAGAATTTATTAAGATGAATCAATTTATAATTCAAAGATTTGATAAAATACACGAACATTAAATGTGCCATTGTTATATGCCATATATATTAGAACATTATCTATGGAGCGGAAGATGGCGACTCCTGCGGGAAAGCGCCATCTGGAGCGACATACTAAGTAAATACTGGAAATGAGATATCAACAGTAACCTTGACTTGTTTATTTAGAAAATATTCGTATTGTTTAACTAGAAAAGAATAATCATTGGAAGTGTATTCGAATGGAGATTCAATGACTATTGAACAAAATTTTCATCGTTAAAGAGCTGTAGTATACAATATCTGATTGTATATTACAGTTTTTTTATTTCTACAAATAGTGTGTTTTACTTGCTGGTAGATAAGCTTCAATGTGAGGTATTCGTTTAACTGAAAGCTACGCTAAATCAGCTATTAAAAATTAATAGATTTTAGAGGATCTATGTTCTAAAAATCGAGAGAAAATCATCTAATTAAATAGAATTAATTGTTTTCAGAAATGGTATACAGGCATTTGTAATCTATAAATATTAGTCATCAAAGAAGTTAATTTCATCAAATAGAAAATATGAATGGGAAGTTACGGTTTATTTATGGAATCTACTAAAAAATATAGTTCAATCAAATGGAGGGGAATATATGAGAAATGTGATTATAACAGGTGCAGCTGGAGGAATAGGACAAGCGTTAGTGAAAAAATTTGTAGAACAAGGTGATTTCGTATTTGCAACAGACCTGCATCTTGACCAAGTTAAGAAATTAGAAGAAATTTTTCCAGGAAGAGTACAAGCTATCCAATTAGATGTGACGAATGAAATCTCAGTGAAACAAGCTATACAACATGTTGCAAGAAAGGGTCAAGTAGATGTCATAGTCAATAATGCTGGCCTCCAATATCGAGCAAAAGTAGAGGATTTTCCAACAGAACAATGGGATCTTCTAATAGATGTCATGTTAAAAGGAACTTTCCTTATGACAAAACATGCAATGCCTTACATGAAAGAGCAGCAATATGGCCGAATTATCAATATATCATCCATTCACGGAGATAAGGCAACTCCGGAAAAAGTAGCTTATGTAGCAGCAAAACATGGCGTGATTGGCATTACAAGAGTGACAGCACTAGAAGGAGCTAAATATAATATTACGGCAAATGCTGTTTTGCCTGGACCGGTAAAAACTCCACTTTTAGATAGACAAATCAAAGAATTAGAGGAAAAAGGGCTTGATGAAGGGCAAGCACTTGCCGAAATTATTTATCCGAAACAAGCGATGAAACGATTGATAACACCAGAAGAAGTTGCAGACGGCGTGTATTTTTTAACATCAAATGCAGCAACGGGTATTACAGGTGAAAACTTAAGTGTTTCAGGTGGAATATAAATTCTGCAAGTTAATACAGGAAAAAACAAAATAATAACAACTCACAATAATTTTAGATTGAATAAGAGTATGATAATGAAAGAATTAGGTTGGTTTTATTTATGACAGTTTTGAATAAGAAAGGTAGTACCTTGATCCAGTTATATATACTATTGTTGATAGGTGTTTGAAAATAAAGATAATATCGAAAGTTGAATCAAATGTACCATTTACAGATTTACCATATCTTTAGAGATAAAGCTATGGTAAAAATAAAGTAGGCATCAATTTATTTTGGAAGGACGTACGATTTTGTTTGAAACATTACTATTAGACTTCATGTTTTTACTATTACCATTTATAGGTTATTCTATATTTTTCGATGCAAAGAATTATCCTCATTTAAATCTAATCTTTTCTATTATGGCTACAATTTCAGTGATTGGTTGTTTATCATTACCAATTCATTTACAGAGCGGATTTATCTTCGATTTACGATATATTTCTTTTATCATTATTGCGCTTTATTGGGGATTTAAAAATGCACTTATCCCTTATTTTGCACTTAATTTATATCGATTTATTATTGGTGGAGATGGCATTATACAGTCATTTCTCTTTTCAACGGTCATTTTAATAGCTGCCTCATTATGTAGCAAAAAATTTCTTTCTTTGGATACTAAGTATCGTATTCCATTTGCCGGAATGGTTTCTTTCTTAACGATGGTTTTTTATCTTTTTACACTTAGCTTTCAAACACCATTAAATCATGAATTTTGGATACTAGCTATTAATGCAACGGGAACTCATTTAATTATGATGATTATTATGGTTAGTATGATAGAGCGACTTATTGCCAATATGAGAGCGCAAAAATTGATTATGCAATCAGATCGTTATCAAGTGATTAGTGAATTATCAGCTAGTGTAGCTCATGAAATACGAAATCCGCTTACTACAACCCACGGCTTTCTGCAATTATTAAGTCAATCAGAATCGGTTCCATCAAAAGAAAAAAGTTATGTTGATTACTCGTTACAAGAATTAATACGTGCCGAAAAAATTGTTAGTGATTTTCTTACTTTCTCCAAACCTCAATATGAAAATATGGCAGATTCTAATTTAAAAGAAGAAACTGAGTATGCGAAAAACATACTGATGCCATATGCAAATATGCATAATGTAGATATACAAACCCGTTTTCATAATTCTCTGCATAAAAGTTTCGATAAAAGTCAGATTCAACAATGTTTCATTAATTTATACAAAAATGGTATAGAGGCTATGAAAGAAAAAGGCGGCAAATTGGAAATTGAAGTCTCTGAGCAAAAGAGGACCATCATTCTAAAAATAAAGGACTCAGGAATTGGGATGACAGATGAACAGATTTCATCATTGGGAAAACCTTATTATTCAACGAAAAAGCAAGGGACTGGACTTGGCATGGTTATGGTTTATAATGCTATCCATAAAGCTGGGGGTACGATTAAAGTAGAAAGTAAAAAGGGGAGAGGTACTACATTTATCATATTATTTCCTGTTTAGGGGAAGTTTTACTTCATATGGGTAGTTAGAATACCTATATGAAGTTTTTTGTAAGTCTGATTTTCATCTCAACACAATCACATTCCAAAAATTACACCACAAAAAAACCTCAAAGTCTTTCCACAGATTTCCCTGCATATATTAATAGTTATAAATCGAACTTCAACATATGAATTCATACGAATATGTTAAAATATTACTTACATAGGAATTAAAAGGAGGTTTCGATATGGAAGACAACATATTGTTATCTAAACTTATTCCACCAGAACCGGCTATCCATTACATGAGACGATCGAAAGTAATGAAGAAATTAGCCAATAGCCATCGGGCTAAGCTTACTATTTTGCATAGTGGAGCAGGTTTCGGTAAAACTTCAGCTTTGGCACAATTTTTATCAGATCAAAATATAGTTTTTTCATGGTATCAAGTGACTGAAGATGATGATGATATTTTGCCTTTTTTACGTCACTTATTTTATAGCGTACGGCGCGTGCAGCCTTCTTTTGGAGAGAAAATGAGCGGATGGGATCAACTTTCTATGTTCCCAAAGGTAGAAGAGTTAAACAAGCTTTTTACCCTTTTTATAAATGAGTTTTGCAAAATAAATACTCCTTTTTTTGTAGTGTTAGATGATTACTATCTAGTAGATCATATTTTTCATATACATTATGTCATGGAAAAGTTGATCGTACATTTACCACCAAATATTCATCTTATTATTTCATCTAGAACAAATCCTTCTTGGAGTTATATACGGAATCTAAGAATTAATCATCAGTTAGTCGAATGTGTTGAAGAGGATTTTGTTTTCTCAGCTGAAGAAATTCAAGTTTTCTTTGAAGATTATTTTGATCGGCAAATTAATGAGGAGCAAGTACAACATATACTCCAAACAACTGAGGGCTGGGCAATCGCTATTTTATTCCTTGCGACTCAAACAATTGATTTAGAGAAATCCATTAAGAAATTGCAGAATCCTTCGGCAAATGACTTTTTCCATTATTTATCAGAGGAAGTATTTGAATCGCTGGATGAATTCGAAAAAGAAGCCATTATGAAGTTTAGTATTTTCGAATCGTTTTCTTATGAATTAATCGAAACATTTTATGGAGAACGATTTTCAGAACTGCTTCAAAATCTTGTGCATAAGCATGTGTTCATCCAACCTTTAAGTGGCCATTCAGAGTTTCGATATCATGTGTTGTTTCAGCAATTTTTAGAAGTTAAAATGATGGAGCAGAAACTAGAAGAATATATTTCACTGCATCTAAAGGCTGCTAAGTATTACACTCAAAAACAAAACTCAGTACAATCAGTATTTCATGCGATGAAAACGAAAGATGAAGATTTTATTGCTTCGACTTTAATTTGTTTTGCAAATCAATTTATAGAAGTTGGAAAATTTGATTGGTTTATCGAACGAATTCGAGAGTTATCTGAGAAGACGATGGCAGAACACTTTCAACTTTACTATTTTGAAGGAGAAAGCCAACGTTTCCGTGCACAATATGAAAAAGCAAAAAAGGCTTATGAAAAATGTATTCGTTTTGCTGAAGAATACAATGCTTATGACGTTATTTTTAAAGCAAAGGCAGGAATTGCACATATCTATTTGGATACTATTCAACCGTCACTTGCTGAAAATTATTTGCAAGAAGCGCTTGAATTAGTAGAAAGAGCGGAATTAGAAGAAAGTCATCTCCAGTTTATACAGAAACAATATGCAGAAAATCTAGTGAATCTAGGCAAGCCCTATGAGGCAGAAGAGTGGGTTGCGGAGGTAGGGCTACCTCCTGACGTACTGATGCAAGGAAATTTAGATGCAAGAATATTATTACGACAAGGAAAACTCCATGAAGCAAAAAATCTACTAGAGAATCGATTAGACACAAGTAGTCTTGCATCGGATGCGTATAGAGAGAGAGATGTTTTACATGCGTTCATATTATTATTATTAGGTGAACATGTGATAGCTTTAGAATCGGCAAATAAAAGTATTACTAAAAAAGAAAATGAGCACGCACAATATATACTTGCGGTAGCATACCTACGTAAAGGACATACACTATTAGCTTTGAATCCTTCTGACATAGCTGAAGCAGAACAATGCTATAAAAACACGATTGAAATAATGGATCGTATTCAGGTGAATCGTGCAAAGGCAGAATCCTATATGGGTCTTGCAATTGTAAAAAGTCGGCAGGGTCAACTTGATCAAGCCATCATGTATGCGCAACTGGGTTTAATTGAGACAGAAAGAGTACATGATCACTGGGTTTCAGCCCTGCTTTATGTCGCGTTATCCGTTATCTTTGTGGAGCATGAACACTACGAAGAAGCAAAAGAAACACTTAAAAAAGCTAATAGAAAATTTGAAAATACAAAAGATTATTTTGGGTTGACAATTGTCCATTTTTGGGAAGCTTATTTGGCTTATTTACAAAATGATGATATTGCATTTGTATCAAATTTTAATCGCTGTATATCTACTATTGTAGAAAAAAATTTTGATTTTTATATCAGAAACCAACATATTTTTGGACCTAGGAAGAACATAGTGTGGTGGCAAATGATGCAAAAATGGACGACTTTACAAGAAAATCCATCCCCTTATACTCTAAGAATTTATCAATTATTAGAAGTGGATGCTAATCTTCCAGTTCCGAAACATTTATATACAATACATTTATTAGGGAATTTTACAGTGTATAGAGATGATAAAGAAATCGATGAAAAAACTTGGCAGCGAGAAAAAGCGAAAGAGTTATTGATCTATCTCTATTTGAATCAAACAAGATTTGTGTCTAAAGAAGAGATGATAAATGTCTTATGGCCAGATGCTACAGAAGAATCTAGTACGAGAGATTTTAAAGTAGTCTATAATGCTTTATTAAAAGTGCTAGAACCGAGCCGTTTACCCCGTGCGGAAAGTGCCTATGTTGTTCGAAAGCAGTCAATGTACAAACTGATGACAAATCATTGTATTACAAGTGATTTAGATTCATTTAAACAATTTATATCTTTTGGGATGCAGGAAAAGGATCCTTATTTTTCGAATGAATGGCTTTTAAGAGGAATTCGAATATATAGTGGTAAATTGATTGCAGACAAACACCAATTAATATGGCTTCAAGATATACGTGAGGAGATACAATTTCTTTTTTTGGAAGCTATAGAACGATTGGCGCAGAATTATATCCGTTTAAAAGAATTTAACCAAACCATCTATTGGGCAGAACAGTTGTTAAAAATCGATGATACATGGGAAGAAGCATATCGCTTAATTATGTATGGCTACTATCAGTTACAGAATCGGACGCAGGCGGTTAAATGGTACGAAAAATGTGAGAAAGTATTAAAGACAGAATTGAATATTGAACCGATGGAAACAACCATTCAAATGTTCGACATGATCTTAAGATGACCTAGCGTAAACACGTTGGGTCTTTTTTATTTGTAACTGGTTTGTAACTAAGAACAGATATGATACAACTACAGCAAGGTGTAAGAGCTTTAAAAATAAAAGGGGGGTAAGTAAATGAAAAAATGGTTGCTCTTTTTAGTAGTTGCGGTAATGGTATTACTTGCTGCATGTGGAAGTGCAAAAAAATCCAATGGCTCTGCTTCTAATGAGAAAGAAAAAGAAGGTGGAACAATCAAAGTTGGTGTATTGGCATCTTTAACAGGTGCGTTGGAATCATACGGTAAACAGACAAAACAAGGCTTTGAACTTGGACTTGATTATGCAACAGATGGCAAAATGGAGGTTGCTGGAAAGAAGATTGAAGTGGTTTGGGAAGACACGGAAACGAAGCCTGAAGTTGCTGTACAAAAAGCAACAAAATTACTAGAAGATGACAAGGTGGACTTCTTAGTTGGATCTTCTAGCTCTGGCGATACTCTAGCAGTCTTACCGTTAGCAGAAGAATACGAGAAAATCATGATTGTAGAGCCAGCAGTAGCAGATAGTATTACGGGTTCTGAGTTTAATCCATTTATCTTCCGTACTGCACGTAATTCATCACAAGACGCATATGCAGCCGCAGCAGCGATTGCAAAAAAAGGAACGAAAATAGCAACATTTGCACCTGACTACGCATTCGGATTGGATGGTGTTAAAGCTTTTAAAACAGCTGCAGAAAAATTAGGTGCAAAAGTAGTGTTAGAAGAGTATGCAGACCCAGCTGCGACGGACTTTACTTCTAACCTACAAAAAATTATCAAAGCAAAACCTGATTATTTGTTTGTTGTATGGGCTGGAGCAAATTCACCTTGGAATCAAATCGCAGATCTTAAATTAACTGAAAAAGGAATCAAAATTTCAACAGGTGCTCCAGATATAACTGCACTTCAATTGATGAAGCCACTAGTTGGAATGGAAGGATTCTCTGTGTATTATCACACACTTCCAAATAACAAAGTGAATGATTGGTTAGTAGCAGAACATAAAAAAAGATTTAACAATACAGTACCTGATTTGTTTACACCAGGTGGATTCTCAGCTGCTGTAGCAATTGTAGAAGCATTAAAGAAATCAGATGGTGATGCGGATGGTAATAAACTAATACCATTAATGGAAGGTATGTCTTTTGATACTCCTAAAGGAACAATGACATTCCGAAAAGAAGATCATCAGGCATTACAACCAATGTATTCCATTAAATTAGAAAATCAAAAAGGCGTTGATTACCCTGTTCCTGTACTAATTCGTGAACTAACACCTGAAGAAACTGCGCCACCAATACTCAATAAAAAATAAAATGAATCTTTGAATTGATTTCATTATTCAAAGTTTCCCTAAACAACTCGAATAAATAATATTAGATTAAGCCTTTGTTCTTTATCTAAACACCATTAGGATTTTGTCTATGAAGCAAAAGACGGCGACTACTCGAAAATGCATTTCTATTTCCTTGGTGCGAGGTTAATTCAGGAGGTTCTTTCAAAGTGTTACGGGAAAAGCTTGACTTAGTGAAGGTACTGAAAAAGTAAAAAAGATGAGAATTTATAATGAAAATCTTGTATAACTATCCTGGTTGATGTGGAATTAGCGAAGACTCCTGCGGGAAAGCGAGACAGGTGAGACCCCGCAGTGAAGCACGGTACGGGCTTCCGAGGAGGCTCAGCGCTCGCCCGCGGAAAGCGAAGCTAATTCCACATCATGTAGAAACCAGATAAAGACTATGAATATTTCTATTTAAACTGTTTTTCAGTACCCAAAAAGGAAGCTAAGCCCGTGGAAAGCGCCGTCTATAGCGGAACATGTTCAACCCCTATAGGACGTCGTTTAAAACTTTCCTTTAATTAAAGTTAAATAACTGAGAGCTACAGACCAAATCGTAGGTCTAGCTCTCTTCAAATCTTTTTACATAAAGAAGATTTCAAGAGAGCAAGACGAAGGAGGAATGACATTGGAATCAATCATTCGAGCAGAAAATTTAAGCATTCAATTTGGTGGCCATCTAGCAGTTGATGGCGTGAATTTCGAAATGCCAGCAAAACACTTTAAATCCATAATTGGACCAAATGGAGCAGGAAAGACAACTTTTTTTAATCTTCTAAGTGGAGAATTGAAGCCTACATCAGGAGAAATCTTTTTACGAGGAAAATCCTTAGCAAATGATTCGCCGATCGAAAGGACGCGAAAAGGGCTTGGTCGTTCTTTTCAAATTACCAATGTCTTTCCTAATCTAACTGTATTTGAGAATGTTCGACTTGCTGTTCAATCCCGTGGAAAAATTCGATTCAATTTTTTCAAACATTATATGCAATATAAGGCGATTACCGATGAAGCTATCGAAATTCTAGATCAAGTGTTGCTTGGTAATAAAGTAAATGCAATCGCTAGTCAACTTTCTCATGGAGAAAAGCGAAAACTAGAAATAGCGATGTTGTTAGCACTAAATACTGAAATTTTATTGCTAGATGAACCAACTGCAGGAATGTCTTTAGAAGAAGTTCCAGCAATCTTAGATGTCATTCGTTCAATTAAAGATAAAGGAGATAAAACCATATTATTAATTGAACACAAGATGGATATGATTTTAGATTTATCAGATTCGATTATGGTGCTCTTTAATGGAAAACTTTTAGCGGATGGTACGCCTTCAGAAATAATGAACAATGAAATCGTTCAAGAAGCCTATTTAGGAGGACTCTATAATGAACAACTTATTGAAACTTAATCAGTTGCAAACACATATAGGACAGTATCATATTTTGCAAGGAATTGAATTTGAAGCAAGAGAAGGTGAAGTATCTGTATTGCTTGGCAGAAACGGAGCGGGTAAAACGACTACGTTAAAAACTATTATGGGGTTGACACCTGCCACGCATGGAAACGTGCTTTTTGACGGGCAAGACATTACAAAACGAAAACCATATGATATTGCGAATTTAGGGATTGGGTATGTGCCAGAAGATCAAGGGATTTTTAATGAATTAACAGTAGAAGAGAATATGAAAGTTGCTATGCGGAAAGAAACAGATGAAATCTATGCAAAACAAGCTTATGTACTTGAATTGTTCCCTGATTTGAAAAAGTTTTGGAAAAAAGCGGGAGGTCATTTGTCAGGTGGTCAAAAGCAAATGTTAGCAATGGCAAGAGCATTTGTAAATGATAGTAAGCTTTTGTTAGTCGATGAACCCTCCAAAGGATTAGCGCCTATTGTTATTGAAAAGGTAATGGAGGCAATTACGGAGATGAAAATGAAAACAACCATTATTCTTGTTGAGCAGAATTTTATAATGGCTAGTCGTATTGGGGATACCTATACATTAATTGATGATGGCAAAACCGTTCATTCAGGGTTAATGAATGACTTGATTGGAGATGAGGAATTGAAGCGGAAATACTTAGGAATTGGTTAGGAGGAACCGAGTATGGATTTATTCTTTAATTTATTGATAAACGGTCTAGCGACAGGAATGCTAATCTTTTTACTCGCAGCTGGGTTAACACTTATTTTTGGTTTGATGGATGTTCTTAATTTTGCACATGGCGGACTGTTTGTTTGGGGTGCCTATGCAGGAATTTTCGCTTACATTTGGTCGGGGAGTTTTTTCGTGGGTATACTTGGCGCAATTGTCACAGGGCTTGTATTCGGATGGATTACTGAGAAGCTAATCATTACACCAGTATATGGCAACCACGTACAACAAATCTTAATCACATTAGGATTTATGCTTGTACTATCCGAATTTATAAAAGTGGTTTTTGGACCAAATGGTATTCCAGTAGAAGTACCTTCCTATTTAGCGGGAAGCTGGGAAATTGGCGACGTAATTTTAATTAAATATCGCATCTTTATTATCCTAATTGGGCTTATTATTTTTGGAATATTCCAATATATATTGAAGCGAACAAAGATTGGGTTAATTGTGCGAGCTGGTGTGATGAATAAAGAAATGGTGCAAGTATTAGGGATTAACATCAAACGCGTTTTTTTATTTGTATTTATGACAGGATCGGCTCTTGCAGCTTTAGGAGGTGTACTAATGGCACCATACTCCGGGGTTATTTATTCTGAAATGGGAATGGAATATGCGATTTTAGGATTTATCGTAGTGGTAATAGGGGGCATGGGGAGCTTTTCTGGTTCATTAATGGCAGCTATATTGGTGGGGCTTGCAGGTAGTTTCATGGCGTACTATGTACCGTATTTGTCCCTTGCAGTCAATATGATATTGATGGCGATTGTATTAATCTTCCGACCTCAAGGCTTATTCACAAATGCGAAGGAGGGTTAACAAATGAAGTTGGAAAAATTCTATTCTATTAAAAATATAATATTTTTGATAATTCTTTTAGCGTTGATCCTCTTTCCTTATATTGCAGATTCTAGGACATTAACAATATTAATGACCCAAGTATTTATCTTCAGTATTTTAGCGATGAGTTATGATATTTTACTTGGCTATACCGGAATCGTGTCATTTGGTCATGCAATGTTTTTTGGAATCGGTGCCTATACTACAGCAATTATGCTTAGTACATATGACAACACAATGACAATTTTCCTTATATCTATACTAATAGGCGTATTTTTTGCTGGGATTGTTAGTTTCCTGGTAGGTTTACTGACACTTCGCTTAAAGAGTCATTTCTTCGCTATGCTGACATTGGCCATATCAGGATTGTTTTTAGTGCTAGCCGAAAAATGGCGTACTGTCACAAAAGGGAATGATGGTTTTACATTTAGAGCACCAGATGCATTTAGAGACCGCATTTTCTTCTACTTCTTTGTCTTAGTTTGTTTAGTAGTAGTGTTCCTTGTACTTCGAAGATTTGTATCTTCTCCTTTAGGAAAAGTGTTGATCGCAGTTCGTGAAAATGAGCAACGGACTAGATCGTTAGGTTTTAAAACACTAAACTACAAAGTAATTGCTTCAGTAGTAGCTGGTGTGACTGCCAGTTTATCAGGATCACTTTATGCGATATCTCTTCGCTTCGTCAATACAAGCGTGATGTCAATGGATATTACATTAGATGCACTATTAATGACCATCATTGGAGGCGTTGGTACTCTAGTTGGACCAATCATCGGAAGTTTCGTGATTGAAATTGCTCAACATTATTTATCAGGGCTTGCAAAAGATTATCCAATTTTTGAACGTTGGATTATTTTCTTCGGATTACTTTATATCCTTGCTGTGATTTTCTTCCCGAAAGGTATTGTAGGTACAATCTATTCGAAATATTTGATTTGGAAGACAAAAAAAGTGAAACACAAGCAGCAACCACCATCCGTACCATTGGCGAATGATAAGGAGCGATTCGAATGAATGTAGGGATTGTCAGTACAGGAATCTATTTACCAAATTATCGAATGACAGCAGAAGAGATTAGCCGACAATCCAATGTTCCAGTCGATGTTGTGCAAACAAAATTAGGAGTTATTGAAAAGACGATTGCAGGACCAGAAGATCACACTGTCCAAATGGCTATATGGGCTGCGAAAAAGGCATTAGAAAAAGCGAATCAATCTCCCAGAGAAATTGATGTCATTATTTATATAGGCGAGGAGCATAAGGAATATCCATTATGGACCGCAGCAATTAAAATTCAAGAAGAAATTGGTGCTTCAAATGCTTGGGCATTTGACATACAGCTTCGATGCGGAACGACCATCATGGCAATGAAGGTTGCTAAGAGCTTGATGTTAGCAGACGATCAAATTCATACAATCTTACTGGCAGGTGGTTATCGCAATCATGATTTCATAGATTATACAAATGACCGCACACGTTTCATGTATAACTTAGGGGCTGGCGGTGGAGCCATGATATTGCGAAAAGGAGTGATAGAAAATATCGTACTTGAGAGCGATGTAATCACGGATGGCTCATTTTCTGAGGATGTAGTTGTACCTATTGGCGGAACAAAGCAACCGTTAACACCAGAATTATTACAATCAGGTGCATATCGATTAGATGTGACGGACCCTGAAGGTATGAAAGCACGCCTTGAACAAAAATCATTAAGTAACTTTTTAAAGGTAATTCGCCAATCTTTAACGAAAAGTGGCTATGATGAATCCAAATTATCCTACCTTGCCATGCTGCATATGAAAAAATCAGCGCATGATTATGTACTCCATTCGCTAGGGTTAAAAGAATCTCAATCAGTTTATCTTTCACATTACGGGCATATTGGCCAAATTGATCAAATATTATCATTAGAGCTAGCTTTAGAAGCAGGTAAGATAAAAAATGGTGACATAGTGACACTTGTTAGTGCTGGAATTGGTTATGCATGGGGAGCAGTAACAATTCAATGGGGAAAACAAAAGGGGGAGATTGTATGACAAATCATCAAGAAGTATTAAAGAAGGTACAGTTAACAAATGGAGAAACAATTGCATATCGTGAAAGAGCAGGTGGCGAGGAAATTCTCATCCTAGTCCATGGTAATATGACATCTTCAAAACATTGGGATGTATTGATGAAAGCATTGAATGAAAGATTTACTATTCTAGCTCCCGATTTAAGAGGGTTTGGGCAATCTTCCTATAATAAACGGGTATCACATATCCGTGACTTTAGTGAGGATTTAAAGCTTTGGGTTGATGCATTAGGTCTAAAAGATTTTACTTTAATGGGTTGGTCTACTGGAGGTGCTGTTGCTATGCAATTCTGTGCAGATTACCCCGGTATATGTCAAAAGCTCATCCTATTAGCATCAGCATCTACAAGGGGATACGCATTTTATGATTCAAATGTAGATGGTACACCAAATCTATCAAAAAGGCTCCTAACTTTAGAAGAAGTAGAAAATGATACCGCTAAAACATTACCAGTGCAAAATCTATATGATACAGCGAACCGTGAGGGATTGAAAATTGTATGGAATGCGCTTATTTATACGCATAACCAACCTAGTGAAGCGCAATATGAAGCGTATATTGATGACATGCTAACACAACGTAATCTTGCGGATGTTTATCATGTGTTAAATACATTTAATATTAGTACAATTCATAACGAAGTGAGCAGTGGACAAAACGAAGTGAACAAAATTCAAATACCTACTCTTGTTCTCTATGGTGAACGTGATTATGTTGTAGCGGAAAGTATGACAAAAGAGATTATCGAAGATTTTGAAGGGCGTGCTAAAGTTGTGAAACTAAATAATTGTGGTCATTCACCATTAATCGATGATCTACCACAATTACTTGGAGTAATTGAACAATTTATATAAAGGGGGAATCGAGATGAGATTAGAAAATAAGGTGGCTATTATTACAGGAGGAGCGAGTGGAATCGGATTAGCTGCCGTTAAACTTTTTGCGCAAGAAGGTGCAACTGTCATCATTGCTGATTTTAACAACGAAGCTGGTAAAAAAATTGAAGCAGAACTAATTGAAGAAAACTACCATGTAGCTTTTTATCCTATTAATGTAGCAGAACGGGGAAGTGTCAACACTGTCGTTAAAAAAGTTCTCGAACAATATAACAAGATTGATATATTAGTGAATAATGCAGGGATAACCAATGATGCGATGCTATCGAAAATGACGTCAGAGCAATTTGATCAAGTCATCGATGTCAATTTAAAAGGCGTATTTAATTGTACGCAAGCTGTTATTCCTTCTATGGTGGCACAAGGTTATGGGAAAATTATTAATACTTCATCGGTTAGTGGTGTTTATGGTAATGTAGGTCAAACAAATTATGCTGCCACAAAAGCTGCGATTGTTGGGATGACGAAAACCTGGGCGAAAGAACTTGGCAGAAAAGGAATCAATGTCAATGCAGTTGCACCTGGTTTTACTAGAACACCGATGGTAGAGAAAATGCCTGAAAAAATATTAGAGAAAATGGAATCTATTGTCTCCCTTCAGCGATTAGCTGTTCCAGAAGATATCGCGAATGCTTATCTATTTTTAGCTTCAGATGAAGCGAATTATATCACTGGTCATGTATTACATGTAGATGGTGGGATCATGATGTAAGGGGGAAGAACATGCAAACTGAGCAATCATGGATATTAAAAAGAGCTTCCATCACTCCCGATAAAACATCATTGGTCGATTTTGCAACTGCTAGAAGTTGGACCTATCAACAATTAGCAGATGAAGTGAAAAAATGGGCAAAATTTTTGGGGAACAATGGATTACAAAAGGGCGATCGAGTTGCAGTCATTGCTGAAAATAGGATTGATCTATTTGCTATTCTTTTTGCTTGTGGAATAGGGGGCTATATTTATGTCCCCTTAAACTGGCGATTAAGTCAGCCAGAACTTAACTATATTTTGCAAGATTGTACACCCTCACTACTATTATATGAACATCAATTTGTTACGCTTGCAACGAACAATCCGCAAATAAAATCATATTCAATTACACCAAATCTTCAAGTTGACGATGAAGATTTACCGAAAAATGACTGGAATTCTAATGATGCATGGTTGTTGATCTACACAGGGGGAACCACTGGCAAGCCCAAGGGAGTTGTATTATCCTACGATTCGGTAAATTGGAATGCCTTTAATACAATCGTGAGTTGGGATCTTGGAAGTGATGATTGTACATTGAACTATATGCCATTATTTCATACTGGGGGGCTTAATGCCTTATCTATTCCAATCCTTATGGCTGGAGGAACTGTTGTCATTGGAAGAAAGTTTAATCCTCATGAAGCGATTCAAGCTCTTAATGATTATCAGACAACCATATCCTTATTTGTCCCTACAATGTATCAAATGATGATTGAAACAGATGAATTCAGAAATTCAACTTTTCCAACAATAAAAGTTTTTATATCAGGCGGTGCCCCATGCCCAGTCACGGTACATGAAGCGTTCTTAAGAAGGGGATTGCGATTTAAAGAGGGCTATGGATTAACAGAAGCTGGACCAAATAATTTCGTCATACAACCGGAAGAAGCAGCAAAAAAACTAGGATCCGTCGGTAAATGTATGCAATTCAATCACATAAAGATTCTAGCTTCAAGTGGATTAGAATGTAGAAGTAATGAGGTAGGGGAACTTTATATTAAAGGAAAGCATATGTTCAGTGGATATTGGAATAACTCTGCGGAAACTGCTAAAACCATTGTCAACGGATGGCTTCGTACTGGGGATTTAGCAAAGATGGATCAGGATGGAGATTTCTTTATTGTAGGACGTGTAAAAGAAATGATTATTTCGGGTGGGGAAAATGTCTATCCTCAAGAAGTTGAACAATGCATTATCACACATCCAAAAGTAAAAGAGGTGGCCGTTATAGGAATTCCTGATCACCATTTGGGTGAAATTGTTACGGCCTTTATCGTAGCTGAAGATGCATTTCATGACGACGAAGAAATTCAAGTCCTATGTAGAGAATTTCTTGGGGGGTATAAAATTCCGCGACGTATACACTTCATATCAGAACTACCAAAAACGCATGTTGGGAAAATTGATAAAAAAAAATTGCAAAGATTTGATAAATGAGCGACCTGTAGACAATCAGGTCGTTTTTTTTTGTTTAGAAAAGGAGGTATGGAACCTGCGATTTCGAGTAGAAAAGCAGTAGTTATGTAGGAATTTAAACAGCCTAAAACAATTGAAACAAAAATATTTTTAATAATGTTGCATGTTTTTGAAAAAAACTACTAAAATATTATTAAAACAAGTTTTGAATAATTTGTTAAAGGTTGTTATTTTTATTCCAAAATCTTCTTTTATTTAATAAAAATCCAATAATATTTATTAATGTAATACAAAAGGATTAAACAGTATCAACATATCAGTTTTATGATATTAGGAAAATATATTCATTTAATCAAAATTACTCAACTACGTTATAAAGGGGGGATTAAAGTTGGTGAATGAAAAAGAGTGTTGTAAATTCCGCGAATTCATGCAAGATAATGAAAAGTTTCTAAATAATCCAGTTATTAAAGATTTTATATCCGAAAAAGCGAATTATCAATTGTTGAAACAGTCCATTTGTCATCCAACTTTTCAAAATAAAGAACTGTTAGATCAAGCGTTTCGAGGGTTTTATTTTAATATTCGATTTACGGCATATATTTCTTCGACACTTTACTTTCATGCAATAAATTTGGATAAAAAAATTAGTAAAGTGAATTACCGTTTTCCTTTAACACTAGATAAACCAGTAAAAGAAGATTCAGAAATATCTCTCAAAGACTTTGCAATCTATCACGAAGATTTTGAATTAAAATCCGATAACATACTAGATTATATAACGGATCCTAATATTTATAAGGCATTGCAGAGCTTAACATCCAACCAAAGAAATATCCTTTACCTTGTTTATATAAAAGGATGGACAGACTCAGAAGTTGGAAGTTATTTGAAAAAGTCACAGCAAGCCGTGTCAAAGTCCCGCAATAAAGCAATAAAGAAAATTAGAAGAGATCTTAACTTATCTTCGGAAAATTGTATTTTATAATTCGATTTTGAAGGGGGGATTTTAATGGTTGAAACTTTATATCAGTTGGCAATTGATTCAAAACATGACACTGAAGCAGTTGAAAAGGTATTAAAGGCTTTCAAACCCAAGATAAAAAAAACCCTACAACAAACTAGTTTTCAAAACAGAGATGATCTAGAACAAGAACTCCAACTCAAATTAGTTAATATCATAAAAATGTATGATATAGAAGAAATCGATGGATTTTGGGGATTTTACGAAAAAGAAAATGATCGAATTAATGGATGTAAGCAATCACTTAATAGAAACGAGGTGAGAAAATGACTCCTACAGAATTTCCACTTTGGGTAAGCTTACTTGGTAATTTCGGATTTCCAATAGCTATTACTGTATATCTATTTCTCCGTTTTGAAAAGAAATTCGAGAAATTGGAAGATGTAATCATGAATTTGAAAAATCATAAAAGATAAATGATTATAATTTACAGAATTTTCTTTATTGTTAGATTGGACAATCAATCGCATCGAATAAAATTATGCTCAAGGGAATCCAGTATTTTTCTAGATTATAGGTGGGGAAATGCTGGATTTACCGTATGTTAAGTATGCAGTCATTTATGATCATGATTTATGATTGAATCTCTTATTTAAATGATTGTTCAGATTATACAATGGTGTTTATAGTGAATTTAATTGATATAAATTTAATCTGGTTAACTGTTTATGCATGTGGCTGAAAACAAGTTAAGAGTTAATAAGGCTCTGTTCGTATAATTTGTTGCAGTGTAAGACATACATGGTTTATTTCACTAGGGAAGGTCAGGGAAAGTAGAATTAAAGATAAGATTTTTAGAGGTTTTTATATCTTTACTATTGAAATAAAGATAAATGGATGAATATTTTAGATAGGAGAGAATGAAATGAATATAAAAACAAAAAGGCTAGTGATACGTAAATTAAAATTAGAAGACTGGCAAGATGTCTATGAATACACATCTATTAGTCATGTGATGAAATATATACCAGAAGGTGTTTTTACGAAAGACAATGCTAAGAATTTTGTTAATGAAAATAGTGGTGAAAATCCTGAGAAGTTCGCTGTGGAATTGAAGGATGAGAAAATTGTCATTGGTCACATTACATTTTTTAAGTGTTTTGGTGAGCATACATATGAGATTGGCTGGGTGTTTAATCCGAAATATTATAATAAAGGATACGCTTCAGAAGCTGCAAAAGCTATAGTAGATTATGGTTTTACAAAGATGAAAATACATAGGATTATTGCTACGTGTCAACCTCAAAATATACCTTCCTATCGAGTAATGGAGAAAATTGGAATGAGAAGAGAAGGTTATTTCAAAAAATGTATCCCAAATGGAACTGAATGGTGGGATGAGTATTATTACTCTGTATTAGAAGAGGAGTGGGAATGAGTTTTTAGAAGAATACACAAGTAAAACCACCTCGAATGGTACGTTCCTTTCTGGTGGTATGATGAGTTTTTTAGGGAATTAGAATGTGCCAGATGATATAAATTATATAAATGCTTAATATAAACCAGCGTCTTTTCATGTATATGTGAAGAAATGCTGGTTTTTCTATTCAAAGCTTGATTAAACAATATCAAAGCAGAAGGGTGTACAAAGGAGTATTAAACTTAAAACTTATATACACTATGTTAATTTTTTACGGTGAAGTATTAACATAGTGTCTACTTAAATGAGAGTATTTTTAAAATATAATTTACGTATAGAATTTTCTGAATTCTACAATTTTTATTAATTATTAATAAGGGAGAGAAGCGCATGGAAATTCAAGCAATTAACGAAACGTATTTAAGAGATAAAAAGGCAGTTATTAATTTGACGAAAAAACTTGTGCAAATTCCTAGTGTTTACAGAGAGAATGATCCGGAAGGCAACGAAACAAAAGTTGCGATGTTTGTTGCAGCGTATTTAGAAAATATCGGTATCGAAATATACGTGGAAGAAGTGGTACCAGGAAGACCAAACGTGATTGGGGTTATTGACTCAGGTAAACCAGGGAAAACTCTCCTTTTTGAAGGTCATACAGATGTCGTAACGGAAGGAAATAGAGAGGCATGGACATATGATCCTTTTAGCGCAGAAATTGTTGATGGACGAATGTATGGTAGAGGCACAAATGATACAAAAGGTAATTTAGCATGCATGATTACGGCTGTACAATCGCTGCTACTAGATAAAGAAGTATTTAATGGAAAAATAATTCTCTGCATTCCTGTTGATGAAGAGGGTTTAATGCTTGGTATTAAGCATTTTATCAAACAAGGATGGGCGGATGGCGTAGATGGTGCCATTATATGTGAACCTACAGAAAATAATGTTTGTATAGCACAGCGTGGTGCGATTCGTCTTCAAGTCGATGTCTTCGGCAAGATGGCTCATGGGGCAATGTCTTGGAGCGGGATTAATCCAAACTGGAGAATGGCTAGACTGATTGTGGAACTGGAAAAACTAGAGAAAGAAGAGCACCAAAGATTAGGGGAAGATCCATTATTGAAATGGCCTTCTATTACACCAACTATTCTAAAAGCTCCTGTTAAAGGTGAAGCGCAAATTAATGTCATACCCGATCATTGTATGATGACACTCGATATTCGAACTCTACCTGCTCAAGATCATGATGAATTGCTTGGCAAAATCAATACGATTATCGAAAAACTAAAGAATGATGATCCGGATTTTAAAGTGAAATTAACGGTTTTGGATAATCGTCCTGCAACCAGCACTTCAAAAGAAGACTCTGTTGTCCAAGCAATTTATGAAGCTGTCAGAAATGTAACAGGTTCAGAACCCATGTATAATGGTGTACCTGGAGCTACGGATGGGACATTCCTTTATATGCATGGGGTTCCAATTGTTACGATAGGAGCAGGAGACAGAGATATTCCACATCAAATAAATGAGTATGTAGATATTGAAGAGCTGGCTGTTACGACAGCAATTTATAGAGAAGCAGCATTACACTTTTTAAATAGTGAAGGTGTCGGCAATGAAAAATAAAAAATAGCCATTAAACCAGGAGATGGTATTGGAATTGAAGTGATGGTTGAGTAACTAAGAGTATTGGAAGTATTACAAGAAATTGGTCCAGACCTTGAAATAGAAAAGAACTGTTTACATGGAGTTCGGATTATTACTTCATCATGGAAAAATGATGCCAAATAATGCTCTCCAAATTCACCAATTCTTTGTTGCAATCCTGTTTGGAGTTACTGAGGATGCAAAGTGTACTAGATGATATTGAATAACCCTTAGACAAATAATCTATTCAGCTTCAAAGACCTGAGCTCGGTATTCTACCAGACTTAGGTCTTTTAATTTAGCCTCCATTCGTTTGTGATTGTAAGAGTGTGTATAGTCCGCAAGATATCGTTAGAAATGAGCTATACTATCAAATTCCTGTAGATAAGGGAGCATAGACCACTTACTAATCTAAAAAAATTCTCTATTCCTGCGTTATCTATACAGTTGCCCTGCTAACAGAATAAATTAAAAAACTATCTAGTGTTTGAATATTAGGTAGTTTTTTTATGTCATTTTATTTCCCCTATAACTGCACAAAAACACTTGTAAAGGCTTTAAAGTAACCGCTTTTATAGAGAGTGAATATGCTGTAGATAGGTAGCAAAATCAACAGAAATGATGGTAGTTCACTTACAGATGAAGTTGCCTTAATTGGTGAAATAACGATTGTGAATAACAAGTAGGGAGGTGAAAATGATGGATATTTTCATATGGATTTTACAGGGGTTTTTAGCTTTAGTCTTTGTATTTGCAGGTATTGGTAAAATTTTCGGTACAACAAGCCATAAGAACACATTCACTCATTTGAAATTACCACAATGGTTTAGAGTTATTACTGGATTAGTGGAAACTGTAGCAGTTGCCTTTTTAATAGTAGGTTATTGGTATCAAGAATATGTTTTTTGGGGTGCCGTATTGATTACTGCAGTGGGAATTGGTGGCGTCATTTCTCATATGCGTGTAAACGATTCAGGAAAAGCTTTTGCACCGATTGCAATATTAGGATTGTTGGGGCTAGTTTTGGCAAGTATCTCATTTTAGAATGATTGTATGTCCTTTTTTGATGCATTCATGATCAAATAACTATTAAAAAGAAAGATGAGAAGTGATTAAAGCTATTCTAAATAAATCCAGCATTTCTTCATAATCTAGAAGAAGTGCTGGATTTTTTTTGTATTTTCTCTTAGAGTAGAATGAAAATAACTCTAATAGGAAGCAGGGGATGGGAATGGATTTATCACCTTTTAAAGAACTAATTGAAAGACTACAAACTAGACAATCGATAATTTGGCAAAATCCGAAGAAATCAACTAATTATCAAATTGACTCACAGCTCATCGATGATGCAGAAGAGAGGTTAAATCGTTTTGCACCGTATTTTCAGAAGGTCTTTCCAGAAACGAAAATACATAATGGAAGAATTGAATCTCCATTACAGTACATTCCGCAAATGCAGGAGAAGCTAGGGGTAGCCGGAAAACTCTACTTAAAAAGAGATGATGCTTTACCAATTAGCGGCTCTATTAAGGCACGTGGAGGGATTCATGAAGTGCTTTATGCTGCGGAGAAAATTGCAATGGAGCACCAGCTTGTAGAAAAAGATGATGATTATGCTATTTTTACGACGGAGCGAGTTAAAGAATTGTTGAGTAACTATACAATTGTGGTAGGCTCCACAGGTAATTTAGGATTAAGTATCGGGATTATGAGTGCAACGCTTGGGTTTAAGGTCACGGTGCATATGTCGCATGATGCAAAAGAGTGGAAGAAGCAGCTATTGAGGGAAATGGGTGTAACAGTTGTTGAACATAGTGGAGATTTTAGCTTAGCTGTTGACAGAGGACGAGCAGAGGCGCTTGCAGATCCGAACAGTTATTTTATTGATGACGAAAATTCAAAGCAACTATTCGGTGGTTATGCAGTTGCAGGGAGAAGATTGAAGCATCAACTTAAAACAGAAGGGATTATGGTGGATGCCAATCACCCTCTTTATGTATATATTCCATGTGGAGTTGGTGGTGGACCAGGTGGGGTTACCTATGGTCTGAAGGAAAGCTTTGGCGAATACGTACATTGTTATTTTGCTGAACCAACGGAATCACCTTGCATGCTCTTAGGAATGGCAACAGGACTACATGATCAAATTGCTGTTAAGGATATCGGATTATCCAATCGAACGATTGCTGACGGATTAGCAGTTGGTCGCCCATCCTCATTCGTAGGAAAACAGTTGGAGCCGCTATTAGATGGCCTAATGACGATTTCAGATGAACAATTATCTCATTATGTTCGTGAATTATATAAGGCTGAACAAATTATCGTTGAGCCATCCGCAACTGCAGGATTTATCGGATTAAAACAATTACCTGAAGCGGCTCAAAATCCGAATGCTACACATATTGTTTGGGCAACTGGAGGAAGTATGGTGCCAAAAGAGGAACAGGAAAAATATATTTTAGGTTTCTGATATTCATTCGGATAATTTAATTAAATTTAAGCTTCTAATTTCTTAGGAAATTAGTATTTATTAAAAGGGCTCCTCAAAAAGGAGCTCTTTTAATTTGTTACAAATTATTGAACAAGGAAACGAAGTGTCAAAAAAATGTTACATCAAAGTCGGAAATAAGGACTAATATTCGAATTTCGAAAAAAATCTACACATATTGTTCACAAAACGGACATATAAGTGTAAAATAAGACTAATAATACGTGTTTTTTTCTATTTTTAATTTAAAAGAATGTGCCATTAGTTTACTTAAGTAATGAGGAAAAAGTGCATTATTCTCGTTTTGTAATACTAAAAGTTTCGTTGAATGAAAAAATATAATACTACTGAAAAGGAAGTTATGAAAATGATAAAATTTTTAATGGCTACGCTTATATTTATTATATTAGGTAATCTGATTAATACTAGCTTACCAATACAGTATTCAATGCTAATGTTGATTACGCTCCCTGCCTTATATTTCGTTATTTACCATAAAGTCTTCAATATTAGAATATTGGGATCATAGTGTCTACAGCACAATGGTTATCACATACTGCTAGCGTTCATATATTAAATTGTGATTGCTAGCCAGAATAGATTAAAGCCATTCCTTTCGTCCAAAGACTGAAGGAATGGCTTTTTTTAATTATTTATCATTACTAAAGTATAAAAAGAGCGAGGGTAGAAGTTTTCTGGGTTAAAATGAGCTTTCTTGAAGTCTGCTGAAACGACTTATGGTGTGGCTTTATAATAAAGGTTGATTAAAAAGTTCCATTCAACCTTTATTTAACAGCAAATACAAAGACATTATTTTGAAAAAAGATTGATCAAAATGGAGTTTTTGCATTTTATGAAGTATGAGAACATGCCCTACTGAAAAAGGGAAAGATGATGAAAATTATTTTTTTATCCCTTAATAACGGGCAGTAAGACCCACCTTAAGATTGAGAGAGAGGCAAAGAAGATAGGTGGGGGATAAACTGCCCGTAAACGCCCGATTGGTTCAACTAACCATCAGTGGGGTATGAAAAACCCCCCACTGATAACTGATGGAAGTTTCACTTGATATAATGAAGCATAGCAAGTTGACCTAATTTTTCTACTTTCGTTAATGTGTATTTTTGGGTAATATCATCTCCGGTATAAAGGGAGATTCCTTTCCCTAAAATAATAGGTGCAATGGCTAGTTGGAATTCATCAATTAAATTTTCTTTAAAAAATTCACGAGCTAGATTTCCTCCACCAATTAACCAAATATCTTTACCAGGCTTTAGTTTTATATTTCTAATGAAAGTTTTGACATCTTCATTAATAAATGAAGCATATTCATCTGATCCACTAACAGATTTAGAAAATACATAATTTTTATAATCACTATATGGATAGTTCATATCAAATCCACGAATGACATCATAGGTTCCTTTTCCCATAACAACAGTGTCAATTCTGTCTAGGAGTGAATGGTAGCCAGAATCTCCTTCTACTTCTGTTGATTCTAACCATTCTAATGTACCATCATCATTTGCAATATAGCCATCAATTGAAGTACCAATGTATAAAATAATGTTACGATGTTTTTTCATATAAATCTTCATTCCTTTGTTTTAGATGATAAAATTAGTATACC
Organism: Rummeliibacillus sp. NPDC094406; assembly: GCF_044763875.1. Classification (NCBI taxonomy): domain Bacteria; kingdom Bacillati; phylum Bacillota; class Bacilli; order Caryophanales; family Caryophanaceae; genus Rummeliibacillus; species Rummeliibacillus sp. NPDC094406. The sequence continues at coordinate 219,922 of NZ_JBIWGZ010000004.1, forward strand.
AATTAATTAGTACAAATTTGTCACTATTTAAAAAGGACGAACACCCATCCTAAATTAATAATTCGAAAATTCGGATAACATTCCATTTCTAGTATTTTACTTAGTATACCGCTCCAGATGGCGCTTTCGTGCTAAGCAATCGTTGAGCCTCCTCGGAAGCTCGTACCGTGCTTCACTGCGGGGTCTCACCTGTCTCGCTTTCCCGCAGGACATTGAATGAGCTTCCTTGAATTCGCACCGCACGAAGAAAATGCGAATGCATTTTCGAGGAGCCGCCATCTTCCGCTTCATAAACAATGTTCTAAAATACTTATGAAATGGACTCAATTACCTATAAAAAATGATAATAAAGTTCTTTAAATTTAATGAATAAACGCACCTGCTAGTTGTAAGTACAATCTTTTACTACTAAAGTTTCTATTACTGGTCCAGATAAAGGATATAAATCAAGAGATTTTAAAAAAAAGGGAGACATAAACTTAAAATTTGTGTAGAGGATTTGTTTAAGCGTTTTGGATATTGTAAAGGTAAATTGATCTCGAAGAAATTTTGTCATATTGAAATAGGAGCTATAAAACATAATTCTGTAGAATGAAAAAAATATCATTGAAAGGAATAGATATAGTGAGAAAAAATGAGCTTATTATGATTAAATTCATATTTTATATAATATCGTTAATTTCTTTTGTGTATGTGTTTTATTATTTGGTGTTTGCATCATATGTATCTGATTATATTTTAGCTAGATCAATAACTGGTGCTATTGTGTTTTTAGCTTCCTCAATATCTAGTTGTATTTTATTAGTGCATGAAAAAAATAAGATGCAGTAATTATTAGCGGTAGCATTAAAGGTTCGTTGAATTTTCAAAAAATATTAATAGTTAGTGTCTGCCAGAACTAAACATAGGAATTCCTAATTTTTTCAAATAGGACACTAAAAAATGAATACTACTTTAAATCAGTTAGCCATTTCTTGATTTTTCGAGAAATGGCTAACTATTTTATAGAAAATGGTTGTTATTATAAGTGTTTAGTTTAATCAAAAAAATGGAACAATTGTAAAAAGAAAAGTACAAGGTCTATTTTCAATATTCGAATATCGAATTAATTTCAATTTTCCCTATTGATAATTTGGTTATTAGTTGATATTATGATTGAGTTATGAATTTTGGAAAGCTGATATACAAACTATCGGGGTTTTCCAAGCAGATGATTTTGACCATTTTCCTTTTGGAGAGTTAAGGCAACGGTGTGCCGGGTCAAATGCCGATTGGCAACTTTTTCGTTGCCTTATTGATTGAGTTAGAAGCTCAAATTTTATAAGTTGGTTACTTTACAACCAGTGCAAGCGCACATCAACTTGTGAAACGGTCAATAAGAGTGGTAAAAGTAATTGTTTGCTATATAGACTCTGATCCTAAAATGATATATTTGAATAGTAAAGAGCTTTCAGCCGTAAAATCATGATAGTTTATGGTTAAAGGATACATATGTAATAATACTTGTACATTTTCTTTCTATTTGTCTTTATATCAAAAGCAAGTGATGCGCGATATGCGTTATGCACTTGCTTTTTTTATTGGAAAGCGAAAAACGCCCGTTAATCTCGGTAAAGAACTGAAATGACAGAATTTACCTCGTGGAGTTAACGTGAGAATCCGCATTGATTTGTTTATTGTTGTGTCAATGAATGTTTTCTTGGAAAGAATTAATCTGTAGCAACTTTGATTGCTGAGTAGATACCAAGAAATGCTTTGTAAAATATATATTGTTAGGAGCGATAATGATGGGAAAAGCACTTATTATTGGTTGTGGAGGAGTGGCTTCTGTTGCCATTCACAAAGCTGTTCAAAACAGTGAAGTATTCGAAGAGATTTGTATTGCAAGCCGTACAAAATCAAAATGTGATGCGTTAAAAGAAAAGTTAGATGGACAAGGTACTAAAATTACGACTGCTCAAGTTGATGCAGATAACGTAGATGAATTGATCGCGTTAATTGAAGAAGTAAAACCAGATATCGTAATGAACTTGGCACTACCATATCAAGATTTAACAATCATGGATGCTTGTCTAGCTACAAAAACAAACTATTTAGATACTGCAAACTATGAACCAGAAGATACTGCAAAATTTGAATATAGCTGGCAATGGGCTTACCGTGAAAAATTTGAAGAAGCTGGTATTACAGCACTTTTAGGTAGCGGTTTTGACCCAGGCGTAACAAGTGTATTTTCTGCTTATGCTCTTAAACATGAATTTGATGAAATTGAATACATTGATATTCTTGACTGTAACGCAGGTGACCATGGATATCCATTCGCTACAAACTTCAACCCAGAAATCAATATTCGCGAAGTTTCAGCAAATGGTAGCTATTGGGAAAATGGTGAATGGGTAGAAACTGAACCAATGGAAATCAAACGTCAGTATAACTTCCCAGAAGTTGGCGAAAAAGAAATGTACTTATTACACCATGAAGAAATCGAATCTCTTGCTTTAAATATTCCTGGAATTAAACGAATTCGTTTCTTCATGACATTTGGTGAAAGCTACCTAACTCACTTAAAATGCCTTGAAAATGTTGGTATGACTTCTATTGAACCAATTGAATTTGATGGTAAACAAATTATTCCACTTCAATTCTTAAAAGCTGTACTACCTGATCCTGCTTCACTTGGTCCACGCACAAAAGGTAAAACAAACATTGGTTGTATCTTCCGTGGTAAAAAAGATGGAAAAGATAAAACTTATTATGTTTACAATGTATGTGACCATGAGGAATGCTATAAAGAGGTTGGCTCACAAGCCGTTTCTTACACAACAGGTGTACCTGCTATGATCGGTGCTATGATGTTAATGACAGGAACATGGGATAAAAAAGGCGTTTACAACATTGAAGAATTCGATCCAGATCCATTTATGGATGCCTTAAACAAATGGGGACTTCCTTGGAAAGAAAGCTTCGATCCGGAGTTAGTAGACTAAGATGAAGTTTAGTGAAATCCCAACTCCAAGTTTTGTAGTAGATGAATCATTACTTGAGAAGAATCTCCAAATTCTAAAAGGTGTTATGGATCGAACAGGATGCAAGATTCTACTCGCTCAAAAAGCATTTTCAATGTATGAAATGTATCCAATGATTGGTGAGTACTTGAGTGGTACTGCCGGTAGTGGTTTATACGAAGCAAAGCTTGGATATGAAGAAATGGGTAAAGAAAATCATGTCTTTTCACCAGCTTATCGTGAAGATGAAATCGACGAGATTATCGAATTATGTGATCATATCGTTTTCAATTCCTTTTCACAGGTCGAAAAGTATCGCGATAAAGTGTTAAGTGCTGGGAAAAGTATAGGTTTACGTATCAATCCAGAATGCTCAACACAAGAAGGACATGAAATTTATGATCCATGTGCAATTGGTTCTCGATTTGGAGTGAATTTAAGTCAATTCCGTCCTGAATTACTGGAAGGTGTTTCAGGATTTCATTTCCATACACTTTGTGAGCAAAATTCCGATGATTTAGCAACGACGCTTGACGCAATTGAAGAAAAGTTCGGATCATGGCTTTCTCAAATGGAATGGATTAACTTTGGCGGTGGTCATCATATTACAAGGGAAGATTACGATATCTCTTTACTGGAAGAATGTATTACAAGAATCCAGAAAAAATATGATGTAGAAGTTTATCTAGAACCTGGCGAAGCAATTGCATTGAATGCTGGTGTCCTAGTAACTTCAGTACTTGATACACTAAAAAATGGTATCGATATTGCAATTGTAGATACTTCCGCATGCTGTCATATGCCAGATGTGTTAGAGATGCCTTATCGTCCACCTCTATTCGGTTCAGGAGAAAAAGGGGAAAAACCATATACGTATCGTCTTGGTGGTCCAACTTGTCTAACAGGCGATATCATTGGAGATTATTCCTTTGATCAACCGTTGAAAAATGGCGACCGTCTCGTATTTGGTGACATGGCGATTTATACAATGGTAAAAACAAATACGTTCAACGGAATGGCGCTACCGAATCTTATGATTAAAGATAAAAATGGAGATTGTCGTATTCTTCATCAATTTAATTATGAAGATTTCAAGGGTAGACTTTCATAAGAACTAATAAAAGAGTTAACGAAAATTATTTTTCGTTAACTCTTTTTTACATCATATGTAGATAAGTAATAACCATGTTTTAAAAAGTGTAAGTGAAAAATATAGATTTTAGAATGCAAAAAAAATAGAGTATAAAAATACTCTATTTTTTACTTAATTCATCAAGCATTATTTTAATCGTTCTCTTCAAGTAATTGAAGAATGAATGACTATTATCCACGGTCAAACATACCGATTACTTCTTTTGTCTCCGTAATATTGACAAAAGCGTGAGGATCCACTTCATGAATGATATTTTTAACATCTGAAAGTTGATAGCGTGTAATGACCGTAATTAGAACTTTTCTGTTTTCTCCAGTATATGCACCTTCGCCGTCCATAATTGTAATACCTCGATAGAGAGTTGCAAGAAGCTGTTTCTTCATATCATCACCTTTAGAAGTAATAATCATAAGTGTTAGTTTGATGTGATTTGTATGAACCATATCAATCGCTTTTCCAGATGCGTAGATGGATAATAACGTTAGTAAAGCAGCATCCCAGCTAAATACAAAACCTGATATTAAAACAACAACAGCATTCATACAAGAAATTATTGCACCAAGTGGAAAATCTCTTTTTTTTGCTAACAGCATAGCAATAATATCGAATCCTCCAGAAGATCCTGACGCACGGAAGATAATTCCAACGCCAACACCTGCTAGAACCCCACCAAAAAGCGACCCTAAAATAGGTTCATCTGATATGTCGTAAACAGGAATTACATATAGACTAATTGAAAGTACAACGACTGACAAAATCGTGTAACCAATAAATCGTTTTCCTAATTTTAATAATCCTATTATAAGTAATGGTAGGTTTAATAAGAAGTTTAACACACCTGTATTTAAAGGAGTGACAATACCAAGTATTATTGCAATGCCACTTAATCCACCGCTTAGAATTTTATGCGGTATTAGAAAAAAATTAAAAGCAAACCCAACTAAAACAGAACCAATAATGATGGTAATAATATTGCGCATTTTTACTCTCCCAACTATCCCTTTGTCCGCAGTTATTTGTCAAAAATTGCATTTCAATTCTTAATAAAAATATAATTTTATTATAATAGAATTTTGTTCATAAAAAATTTAAAAAGTTTTTTCTGAAAAAAACAAAAATTTACTCTTAAGCATTAGTGCTATAAGATGTTGGTAAAAAATCATGATAAAGAAAGTTATTATTTCCTATTCGAATCAATTTAATAAATCCATTTTGGGTTATAAAATACGAACATTTAAACACATGAACTTTTCAATATTAGATTTGGATGTTCCGCTACAGACAGGCGCTTTCCGCGGGCAAGCATCAAGCCTCCTCGGGCCAACACGATGTTGGTCACGAAGCCGTTGCCACAGGATGTGGCGTTCTTAGGCTTTGTTCCTTAAAACCGTTCGTGCGGGGTCTTGATTCGCTTGCTATTCCCGCAGGAGTCGCCTGTCTTTCGCTCTATTGGTAACTTTTCATTCGTATATGGCTTCAATCTTGGAATATCTAAATGAATCAATTTCATAAATCTATTTTCGATTTTTAAATACGAACATTTCAACACATTAACTTTATACTATTCGCAGCACACTTCGACTTAGTAACACTATGTTGAAGTGTGCTGAAAAAGTAAAAATGATGAAAATTAATAATAAAAATCTTGTATAGCTTCTTTATTGATGTGGAATTAGCGAAGACTCCTGCGGGAAAGCGAGACAGGTGAGACCCCGCAGTGAAGCACGGTACGGGCTTCCGAGGAGGCTCACCGCTCGCCCGCGGAAAGCGAAGCTAATTCCACATCATGCAGAAAACAGATTAATACGATTAATATTTTCTCCGTAGGACTTTGAATGAACTTCACTGAATTAACATCACACGAAGGAAATTGCGAATACATTCGCGATGACTCGCCCTCGAAAGCATTGCAAGGAACAAAATTGGATATCATTAAAAAATGTTCACATATTTTATATAAATTTTGCATTTTGAATTGATTCATTCATAAACAAACATAAATGATATGAGGTTGATTAGAAACATGAATTTGTGGAATAACTACTATTGTATAGAAAATTAATTATTGTACATTATAAAAGTTAGTCGTCTGACCTTTAGGAATTTTCAAGTTAATTTTATTATTGCGACTAAATGATAAAATATTGATAATTCAATTTGCAAAGTGTAATATTCTTATCAATTAAAGAAAAGTATTTCCTTGTATTGAATCATTAAAGGAATGATTGTTAATACTAGGATCCTTCATTACTTAACTACAGGAAAGTTTGAATAAAAGTAGTTTTTCAAGTGAATTGGACTATTTTTACTCTGACGCGCTTACTTTTCATTCTTTCAATTGTGAAAAATGTAAGGGCTTTTTTGTTGCTTATTCTTATAGCCAGGAGTTGCTTATATGTATTTTTTATTGAACATTTTGGGGTTAATTATTGTTATGGGAATCGTATTCCTGTGCTCGCCTCGCAAGAAAGAAATAAAATGGCGTGCCATTGTTACAATTCTTATAGCTGAAGTACTGATCACGTGGTTTATGCTAAAAACGACAATTGGTGGTTGGATTATCAATAAGATTGCCGACTTCTTTAATTGGTTAATTAAGTGTGCAAATGAGGGGATTGCATTTGTTTGGCCAAGTGCTTTAGCACATCACAATGTTGACTTTTTCTTCAGTGCATTGGTGCCAATTATTTTCATCGTAACTTTCTTTGATATTTTATCTTACTTCGGTATTTTGACTTGGATTATTGATAAAGTAGGTTGGTTAATATCTAAAGTATCAGGTTTACCAAAATTAGAAAGTTTTTACTCGATCCAAATGATGTTCTTAGGGAACACCGAAGCATTAGCTGTTATTCGAAATCAGTTGGATAAATTAAATGAGAATCGTTTACTTACTTTTGGGATTATGAGTATGAGTTGTATTAGTGGATCTATTGTAGGCGCTTACTTATCAATGGTTCCAGCGGCATATGTATTTTGTGCGATTCCGTTAAACTGTTTAAACGCGTTGCTTGTTGTCAATATGCTACATCCAGTTGATGTTCCAAACGAAGAAGACATTGTTTACAAACCATCAAAAGAAGAGAAGAAGGACTTCTTCTCAACCATTTCTAACAGTATGTTAGTTGGTATGAACATGGTCATCGTTATTGCTGCAATGCTTGTTGGCTATGTAGCTTTAACAGCTGCAGTCAATGGGATTCTAGGTCTAGCAGTTCATGGCCTAACGATTCAAAAAGTCTTTTCTTACCTCTTTAGCCCGTTTGCTTATTTGCTTGGTTTACCTACGAAAGATGCCATGTATGTAGCACAATTAATGGGTATGAAATTAGCAACCAATGAATTCGTTGCCATGATGGATTTAACGAAACATATTCATTCAATGGCTCCACATACTGTTGCGGTAGCAGCAACTTTCTTAACATCATTTGCGAACTTCAGTACAATTGGTATGATTTACGGCGCATTCAGCTCACTTTTAAACGAAAAGAAATCAGCGATTATCGGCAGAAACGTGTGGAAACTTCTTATCAGTGGTATTGCTGTTTCATTATTAAGTGCAATGCTTGTAGGATTGTTTATTTGGTAGTATTGAGGTATACAACCAAAAAAGAACTCAGTTTTTTTAATTTTATTAAATTCAAGATTTTAAGTAATGCACTTAATGTATCAGTGTTCTTTATACAATGTGTAACATTATAATAAGTTATTTTAAAGCTGAACTAATTTTTGTAATAGTTCAGCTTTTATTTGTGTTTAATGGTATAGTGTAATCCAGAATATTCACACAACTTAAATATAGTATAAGTGAGATGTTAAGTTATATCTTATTCAACTAACGGTGAAGGTTAGTTGAACAAGGAAGAAATTTTTGGCAAAAAAGCTAAGAATCTATTTTGATTAATCTTTTTTTCAAAAGGGATTCTTTTTATTTAACGTAAAAAACTGGTTTGTGGGGTATTTTTGATCAAAGTTTATTTCAAAGCACAGTCACTGTAGCTTTTGAATTAAGTTTGATTAAAATCCTGATGTGATAATGTAGAATTTTTTACAAACCAAGCGTTTAAAGAAAAGAAAGAAGGGAAAGTTGGTTGTGTTAGTTTTTGTTGGGTTACTTCTCCTTTTGATAGGTTTGGTTTCTCTTGATCGATTGTTGGCCATTTTCAAGGGGGAGCGTTTCTCAATAACGATCGCAAAAAACGATTAAACTTTATTATAAAAATTTTCATAGCAGCCATAAGAAAAGAATCCGTTTTGATCAATCTTTTTTCAAAACGGATTCTTTGTGTTTTTGCGAAAGAAGGCTTACCTTCATCCGTTTTATCAAACTTTATTTCAAGGCTACACTGGTTTCTTCAAACTTTTTAAATAAAAATGGATAACCCTATAGAATTTTTTTCCAATTTATTATTGACTTATTATTATAACTGTTTTAATCTTATATTGAACGGTTGAGTCAATCAAAAAATTAAAAGTAAGATTTTTTGAGTTTCATAGAATTATCAGCAAGAATTCATCATTTGGAGGGATAATTTCATGAGCGAAACGAATTTTATAGTTACACAAGAAAAATCAGAACGTGCCATTATCATTGGGGGAGGAATAGGTGGATTACTGACTGCAAAAGTGCTGTCAGCGTATTACAATGAAGTAGTAATCGTAGATAAAGATGACTTTCCTGAAAAACCTAAGAATCGTTCTGGTACTCCACAAGCTTTTCAACCACATCGTCTTACACCACGAGGGAGCATGATTATGAACCGCCTCTTTCCTAGATTTAATGATGATTTATTTGCACAAGGTGCACCTTCTTCACTTAACAAAACCTCTCATTTGAGTAATCCATATGGAAGCCTATCTATGCCAAACTCAGAGAATGAAGCTACATTTAGCAGAGCTTTGCTGGAATGGGTCTTTCGTGAACGAGTGAAAGGGATTCCAAATGTACGATTTTTACTTAAACAAGACGTGGTTGCTTTGTTAACCAATCCGGAACGGACTATTGTCACAGGTATCTCTATACGAGATCGTGGCCTATCTAGACAGCAAAAAACATTGACAGCTGATCTAGTATTAGATTGCAGCGGACGTTTTTCCAAGCTAGTGACATGGCTTCAGGATCTAGGTTATGCTGTACCCGAACCGGACATATTAAAAGTCTCTCTTGGATATAGTACTCGCCACTATCAGATTCCCTCACATTTAGCGGAAAAATGGGATGTTATTCGGGTAGATGGAAATCCCACTAAGAAGGAATTCACAGGGGTCTTTTCCATTGTTGAAAATAATAGGGCAGAAGTTTTACTTTGGAATGCGGGTGGAAGCTATCCTTCGACTAATGCTCAAACTTTTGAACAAACCGTTGCCCAGCTTGCAGACCCACTCATTGCAGAAATTGTACAGGAGATAGAACCTCTTACATCACCCCGGGGGTATCGGATACCGGAATTATATCGTCATCACTTTGAAGAAATGGAACAATGGCCATCTGGATTGTTAGTTTTAGGAGATGCATTCTGCAACTTTGATCCAATTTATGGTCTGGGGATGACGATGGCTGCGGTTGAAGTGGATATGTTAGAGCAATGTTTAAGTGAACAGCGCACAAATCCTAAACCCGATTTTGAACATAGAGTGCTTCAAAGATTTCAAGCTATTGTAGAACCTGCCTGGTGGTTGAATTGCGTTTCTGATCAACAATGGTCGGGCGTAGAGTATGTAGGTCGGCCGTTGGAAGGGATCGAATTCACTCAGAAATACTTTAATCTTTTTCTCCGAGAGGCAACGATGAAACGTAACTTTGAGCAATTTTTATTATATTGGGGAGTGAATTCATTATTGTTCTCCCCACGTGTAATAATCAATCAACAAATGATACATTCCATTCTTGATGATGCATCGATTACTAACAAACAATGGTTCACTGAGTTTTTACAAAAAAATGGTTGGACCTTGGGAGAATATTTGGATCAATTACCTATCTTTACTGAAGCATCTTTTGCACCATTTCCACCGGAAGGTTAAAAAAACGAAAATAAATATAGGAGTGAATATCCGTTGGCACCTATGAATGAAAAACAGCTGCAACATATTCGAGATGAACGAAAAGAACAGATCATGAAAGCAGGTCTTAAGATTTTTGCACGAAGAGGCATTATTGGGACTAAATTGAGTATGATCGCCACAGAAGCAGGTATTAGTAAAGGCCTTCTATATCACTACTTCAAATCCAAAGATGAGCTATTCATCACGCTTATTCAACAAGCTATTCAGGAATCAATAGATAGTATGAAGAGTGTTTATCAATTACCTGGATCACCTCTTAAAAAATTAAAGGCAATTACGCAATTAGACGATGAGGGGCAGCATTATTTCATGCTGATTCACCAAGCTCGTACATCGGACGGAGTACCTGAGGAGGCGAAACAGCTTATTGGTCAGTATTCCCTGGAATCTTATGTAGTCGACATATTGGAGCCTCTATTCATTGAGGGGCAGAAAGCAGGAGAATTTGCAAAAGGTGATCCCCGACAACTGATTTCGTCCTATTTTACGGTTCTTTCTGGTCTTATGACTTTAAACGTTTTCGAAGATGAAGCATATAAAATGCCGGAAGTTGACCTATTATTGCGGATAGTAACAGGTCGTCCTTAAGGTTGTGGATTTAAAACAAAGTCGCGAAGTTTTGCTCTCCTTAGGATGTGCTTTGTCTAATGGGCTTTTTATGGTAAATATAACATTATAATATTCCGTTAAAGAGCGCTATCCTTGAATAATTAGGATTAGCGCTTTGTTCATTTAAGGGCCAGAGTGTTCAGTAAAGGAATCTTCAATAATTTGAACAAGTTATGGTAATCTAATTGTAACTTTGTTGAAAAAGGGGAAATTATCCAGTTGAAAAAATATATTTATTTTTGAGGCTAATTGGTACTGTTTTTCCGTATTATTTTTTTATATTGTTATAGTAGTAAATGAGGTCATTCAAGGGTTCTTATAAACAAAAAAATACACCACTGAGTATAAGTGATGTACTGATTATCATATAATGTGTAACATTAAAGATAATACTGTTCTTAAAATACAAACATACATTCACTTATCTTTAATTTTACAAAGTATGACTGGGTTTTTTTTTGTCTGTTTCATGGATAGAACACGAATTTTCGTGGATTGGAATACTTAATTCGCGGATTGAACATGATTTTCCGTGGATAATGATTTGCTAGATCCAAAAGTGCTTCATTTTATGGTGGTTAATGATTATTATTTGCTCAATTTATTCTAAACGGCTAAATAAATAGAAAAGCAAACATTATTCTAGTGAGGATTTCTGAATAGAGGCTTGTAGGAATAAAAAATGATGGAGTCAGATTAAATAATCTGTCCATCAATGATAATTTGACCGGTCTGGTGGTCGTATTCAACTTCTCCCATTGCACCTAGATTAACACCTTCTGGTAATTCTCTTGTTTCAACAACTTGTGATTCATTTAAGATGGCTAAATACTTGCCATTTATTAAAACTACTTTTGTCATAGTTCGACACCTCCTTCTTCATTTCATAAAAAAATATATTTAATATAATATGTACGGGAATAGTGTTAATATAACCAATATTAATAATTATTTTGGTTTCCAATTTGGATGTCGTTTAATTGAAACGGTATGTAATGTTGGGTGGAAATATCAAAGATTTGAACTGTGTTACCAGTTTGATCGAATCATAGAGCATTAACTTAGCAAATAACTAAACAGGAGATTGTATACTTTTCGAAATAAAATGTGTTACAAAAGCAGTAGAGAGGGGAGAAAAGCGAGTTTTTCTTATAATTAAAAAGGGGAGAAGTACTCCCCTGAAAATAATCTGACTATAATTTATGCTGAATCATTAAAAATGTATAAACAATTGTCTATTTTCGGTCATTTGCAGATTAGAAATTGAAGGGAAGGTAATCGTACGATTTTAAAATTCAATGCATATTGATTTTAGACTTGCGGAAGCCATCAAATACACTGATTACTGCAAATAAAATAGAGATGAAAATTCCGCCGCTAACTATCCATGATTCAAATTGATTAGCTGTTGTGGTAAATAAATCAGCCATATAGGAAATAAAATCTTGGGTCATCAGATTTGGATTTGTTAAGATCATAATGAATACAATAGTTGCAATAAGCTCGACTGCAGTATTACAAATTGCTATTCCTTTTGTCCATTGCCCCTTTAATAATTTATAAAGAGCTAGTGCTATTTGGGAACAAATTACAACAAGAACAATTGGCCAATATCCAAGTAAAACTTCCTGATTAAAAGTTGGAGTAACAAATTCAAGTCCGTCTCTGCCCTGTTCATATACACCTACAAGATGATTCGCATAAAAATAAAGAGTTGAAAAAATCGCTGTCCACATTAAAAATCCAAATATTTCGCCCTTTGAAATCGCTTTTTTCTTAGGGATATAAGGGATATTTTTTAAATCATCAGGAGTCCATTTTTTAAGGTTTGCTGTTAATGGCTGCTCATCACTAACTTTATCGGTTCTTTCTAAAATAGCAAACACAAGTGTAAGCCAAAAGAATACTTGGATCCCTACTTCGATGATTCTTCCTATACCTTCGCCTATAAGACTAAAAACAACATTTATAACCACTTGTTCTCCACTATATCCAATAAAATGTTCAGCAAACATCGAGATTAACGAAATAACAGCGGCAATCGGTAAAATCATTTTTAGTAGCGTCATATATACATCAAAGTAGCGTGGACCAATTAAGTGCATAGGCCGATCTAAATAACCGCTAGCTAATGTGACAGGACTCCCTAACTTTTCAAGAACCGCCTTTGTATCTTCTTCACTGTAATCAACAGGCAGCATATCCTCAATAGTTGACCGTAACTCGAGCGCAATATCTTCACGATTATTTTCAGGAAGTCTCTTAGTAACTTCTTGTATATAAATATCAATCAGATTCATTTATCTTCCTCCTCGTCTAATAATCCGTACAGAACTTTCGAATTTTTAATCCATTCCTCTTTTAACTGCATGAAAATATCTAATCCATATTCACTTAAAATATAATACTTACGAGGTCTACTCTCAGCAGTATCCCAATTACTCGATACTAACTCCTGTTTTTCTAATCGGCGAAGCAAAGGATATAATGTACTTTGATCAATTGTGATACCATATTCTTCCAATGACTGAACAAGTGAATATCCATATTGAGGAGATTGTAATTGACTTAGAACAGCTAAAGTCAATGTCCCTCTCCTAAGCTCTGTCGTTAATGAATTCAATAAAGTACTCATACACCACACCCACCTCCTTGTTTATTTACTATATGTGATACAGTATACTCATATACTATGTGTCGTACACTAATGTTGTTACAACATTAATTGAAATTAATTTTTTTCTGTGAAAGATGAATCGACACATCAACATCTTAAATAAACCAACTGGTAAGCAAACTAAGTCACTATCACTAGCCCTGGTTCCAATATCAATAAAAAATTCCATAAATAAAATTTAAAATATTATAAATTTTCTGATAAAATGGTACAGAGTTGAATTGATCAATATAAATGAATTGTTAGACTTGAAAGCAAGGACTAAAATATTGAGCGAAGGGGTAGATTAATTGGGGAAAAGAGTTGTTATTTTCATTTTGACACTAATGCTTCTTTTTACATTATCAAATGTTCCTATGTCTCAAGCGAAGAAAAATTCAAATGGGAATGAGGAAAGAATGGCAAAAAAGTGGGTTAAAGAGAAAGTAAAGAACATGTCAATAGAAGAAAAAGTAGGACAACTGTTTATCGTACATGCTTACGGAAAAACACCTTTTGACCCAGATTATGATGCAATCAACATAGAGAAAAAACGTGGCGGGGCAAACTTTAAGGAAATCATTGAGAAATATCATATTGGTGGCGTCATATACTTCAATTGGTCTCAAAACATTGGAACCCCTGTTGAGCTGAGTCAGGTGCAATCATTGTCAAATGGATTACAAGAAATTGCTCTTAAACAGGGGTCCAAAATTCCCTTATTCATCTCTACAGATCAAGAGGGGGGAGTTGTTGCACGTATTACAGAACCTGCTACCGTATTCCCAGGTAATATGGCACTTGGTGCAACAAGATCTGCAGATTTAGCAGGGAAATCAGCTGAAATTATGGGATTAGAATTAAAAAGCTTAGGCATTAATATGGACTTTGCTCCTGATTTAGATGTAAATGTAAATCCTGAAAATCCAGTAATCGGTGTGAGATCCTATTCTGAAAATCCAGAACTAGTTGCTCTATTAGGGATCAGCCAGGTCAATGGGCTTCAAAGTCAAAATGTCATTGCAACTGGAAAGCATTTTCCAGGTCATGGAGATACAAATGTAGATTCCCATTATGGGTTACCAATAGTGAATCATAATCTGCAAACATTAAATAATGTGGATTTAAAACCATTTAAAAAAGCCGTTCAAAACGGCATTGATGCCATCATGACGGCACATATAGTTGTTCCAGCTCTTGATAACTCTGGGCTTCCTGCGACTTTATCAAAACCAATTATGACAGGAGTCCTACGCAAACAATTAGGATATGATGGGTTAATTATTACGGATAGTTTAGATATGTCCGGGGCAAATGTTTTGCCAATGGATGAAATACCTATAAAAGCATTTCAAGCGGGGGCAGATATTTTACTTAATCCACCGGATGTAGAAGTCGCATATAATGCCGTGCTAAAAGCTGTAAAGTCAAAAGAAATAAGCAAGCAACGATTAGATCAGTCTGTTTCTAGAATTTTGCTAGCAAAATATAAACGTGGAATCATTCAACAGCCTTTTGTTAAAAAAGAAGCTATAGGCAGCATTGGAGTATCTGAAAATTTAAAGGTCGCAGATAAATTGACTGAAACTAGCATTACATTAATTAAAAATGATCATCAAATCTTACCGCTACATAAGGGTAAAAAAATTTTAGTAACAGGACCAACAGTTGCAAATTCAGAAAGATTAGCTACGCTTCTCTTAGAAAAAGGGAGGAATTCAATTGATTCTAGTACCAGTACATCCCCTTCTTCTGATCAAATTCAAACAGCAGTGACTAAAGCTCAAAATGTGGATGTTATTATTGTGACGACCTATAATGCTAATACGAATAGTGCACAACAATCACTCGTAAAAGCTTTGAAACAAACAGGAAAACCTGTTGTTGTAGCATCTATGAGAAACCCTTATGACATTATGGCCTTTCCAGAAGTAGATGCAAATATCTTAACATATGGTAATCGTGATATCTCAACACTAGCACTAACTAAAGTATTAACAGGGGAGATTCAACCAAATGGAAAGTTACCCGTAACAATACCTAAACTATATGATTTTGGATTTGGGCTGCAATATAAATAGGGGGGATTCATTTGAAAACGTGGTTCTGGAAGATATGTTCAATTGGCATAATAAGTGCGACATTTTCATTAGGAATTCTAGACTTTACTAATGCATCAAAACTTAAAAAAATTGAGGTGAACTATCAGTATGATCAATTTTCATGGGATCATCCAGGTTCATCAGCACAACTTTTACGTGATGGTAAACCAAAGGATGCAGGAATGGTTGAGGCACCTTTGAACGAAATCGATCAAGTTATTCAAAATGCAATCAACCAAAAAGTGATGCCTGGTGCAGTTGTTTCAGTTACAAGAAAAGGTATCACAGTAAAAGAGCAAGCATATGGATATGCCTACCGATACTTGGATGATCAATTTACTGAAACAAACCAACCTATTCTAATGAAACAAGATACTATTTTTGATATTGCCTCAATTAGTAAGATTTTTACAACCATTGCAGCAATGCAATTATATGAGAAAGGAAAATTTCAACTCGACGATCCAGTAGCAAAGTATATACCTGAATTTGCAGAAAACGGGAAAGAAAACGTTACAATTCGTCAACTGATGACCCATACATCAGGATTTGAACAAGGAATCGAGTTATATAAAATGAGAGGATCCAGAGAAGAGCGCTTAAAAATCGTTTTAAAACATAGTCTAACGAATCCACCAGGTTCGAAGTATACGTATAGTGATTTAAATATGATTACATTGGGTGTTCTTGTTGAAAGATTGACAGGGCAAAGACTGGATGAATATGTTAAACAATATATTACGGATCCATTAGGTATGAAAGATACTATGTACAATCCTGACATCTCTTTACAACCTAGAATTGCTGCAACAGAATATCAGCCTTGGACTGGAAGAGGCATTGTATGGGGGCAAGTTCACGATGAAAATGCATGGGCTTTAGATGGTGTCGCTGGCCATGCAGGCGTGTTCTCTACCGCACATGATTTGACAATTTTAGGACAGATGTTTTTAAATGATGGAAAATATGGTAAAGCGCTCATTTTAAAACCTTCGACGGTTAAATTAATGGAGCAAAATATGAATCAAGCGTTTCCTGGCAATGACCATGGTCTTGGATTCGATTTAAATCAAGGATGGTATATGGATGGATTAACGGATGTGAATACAATAGGGCACACAGGTTATACAGGTACTTCTTTAGTCATTAGCCCCAAAAATAAAGCCATCGTTATCTTATTAACCAATCGTGTACATCCAACACGTAATACCGAATCAATAAATCAAACGAGAAGACTTGTGGCAAGACAGGCTGCAGATGCCATCCCTGTCGCTATTCCAGGAAATAAAAATGCATGGTTTGCCGGATATGGTGACAAAAAAAATGCCATATTACAAGCTGAAGTGAACATTCAAAAGCCATCCATTCTTTCTTTTCTAACGTGGTACCGAATGGAAGAAGGTTCGGATATCGGAAATGTTGAAATATCTTTAGATGGAATAACATGGAATGAGCTTGGATTCTTTACAGGAGCTAGTGATCAATGGCAAGAACAATCTTACCAAATACCAGAGGGAACGAAGTTTATTCGCTTTCAATATACTACTGACAGCACTGTAAATGAAAGAGGATGGTATGTGTTGCAACCTAAAATTAAAACGGATCAAAAAAATATCACGCCTGAGTTTACAAGTACTGATTGGGAACTAAGGAATCGTTGATATAAGAATCAACATAGAGGATCCAAAAGAGGAGTTTTAAACGAAATTTCTAAACAAAAACTTAAAAATGTGAACTTTCTAATTCGATGAAGAGTGAAATTCTCGTGGAATAAATCTATAATTCTTAATTTTAAGTAATTTGAATTTGACTTTTGGCAATTGTGCCATTTATAATTGTTTACTAATAAAAGCATACAAAGTCGTGGAAGAGAAAAAGTAGTTATTTGTGTTGATCAACAGAGAGCTGATGAGTGGTGTGAATCAGTGTTCAAACAAATAATGAAAATCGTCTCTGAGATAGTTGGCTGAATGGACAGTAAGTCAACTCGGGGTTCTACCGTTAAAAGGAACGCGTATGATTGTACGTCGCTGAGTGCTATTGAGATCGGATTATTCAATAGAATTAGGGTGAACGCGGGTAACACCGTCCCTTTCTTTGCGAAGAAGGGGGCGGTGTTTTTTGTATGCCTTTTATACAATGTGTATAGGAGGAATTACAGATGAAAGAATCAGCTTTTGAACGAGAAACTAGAGTAAGAGAACGTTGGCATGACGCACAGACATTTGAGAAGTCCGTTATTAATCGCAAAGGTAAGAAACCCTTCGTTTTTTATGAAGGACCACCAACAGCAAACGGCATGCCACATGTTGGTCATGCATTTGGTCGGACAGTGAAGGATATTGTATCACGTTATAAAACGATGCAAGGGTATTATGTGGAACGTAAGGCTGGTTGGGATACACACGGCTTACCCGTAGAGCTTGGGGTTGAGAAGGAACTAGGCATCTCGGGTAAACAAGAAATTGAAGAATATGGTGTCGAGGAGTTCATAAATAAATGTAAAGAATCTGTTTTTCGCTATGAACAAAAATGGCGTAGCTTTACTGAGCAATTAGGCTATTGGATTGATATGGAGAATCCTTATGTCACACTTGAAAATGATTATATCGAATCGGTATGGGCAATTCTTAGCCATGTTCATAAATCTGGAGAGCTATACAAAGGACATCGCGTTTCACCATATTGCCCGAGTTGTCAAACATCATTGAGTTCACATGAAGTGGCACAGGGTTATAAAGATGTAAAAGATTTATCATTAACAGCTATGTTTAAACTTGTTGGAAAAGAAAATGAGTATTTCCTTGGATGGACGACGACTCCTTGGACATTACCTGCGAATGTGGCGTTAGCAGTAAATCCAGATTTAACTTATGTACGTGTAGAAAAAGACGCTAAAATTTTCATTGTAGCTAAATCATTAGTGCCAAAACTATTTGGTGAAAATGCGGTGATTTTAGATGAAAAGCTTGGAAAGGATTACGAGGGAACAAAATATGTGGCACCTCTTCAATTTGTTCAAGTTGAAAAAGGTCATGAAGTCGTGTTGGCTGATTATGTGACTGAATCATCTGGTACTGGAGTTGTACACATTGCACCAGCTTACGGTGAGGATGACTATAAAGTTGTTCAAAAAAATAAACTGTCCTTTGTCAATGTTGTGGATGGGCAAGGGCATTATACAGAAGCAGTTCCTCCACTAGAAGGACGATTTGTAAAAGATTGTGATGTAGACATTATTAAAATGCTTGCAGAACGAGGCGTATTGTTTGATAAGGAAAAATATGAGCATAGTTATCCGCATTGTTGGCGCTGTGATTCACCACTTCTTTATTACGCAACAGATAGTTGGTTTATTAAAATGTCCGATCATCGTGATGAATTATTGAATTTAAATGCAGAAGTAGATTGGTATCCTCATCATATAAAGGACGGTCGATTTGGAAACTTCTTAGAAAATGTGATTGACTGGAATATTAGCCGAAATCGTTATTGGGGTACACCATTAAATGTTTGGCAATGTGATGAGTGCGGACATGAGGTAGCGCCAGGGAGTATGGAAGAGCTGAAGCAACTTTCAAAAAATCCTTTAGAAGATGTTGAGCTGCATAAGCCTTATATCGACGAGGTTGTAGTTTGTTGTCCAAACTGCTCAGGAGATATGCATCGTACCCCTGAAGTGATTGACGTATGGTTTGATAGTGGCTCTATGCCATTTGCGCAGCAACATTATCCATTTAATCAAGAAATTAAGTTTTCAGAGCATTTCCCAGCAGATGTAGTTATCGAAGGCATTGACCAAACACGAGGATTTTTCTATAGTCTTTTAGCAGTTTCTACCTTATACAAGGGAAAGGCACCCTATAAAAGTGTATTATCTCTTGGGCATGTGTTAGATGGTGAAGGACGCAAAATGTCAAAAAGTAAGGGGAATGCGTTAGATCCAGTTGAAATGATACAGGAGTATGGAGCAGACGCACTTCGCTGGGCATTTATGACGGACAGTGCCCCTTGGAATCCGAAGCGATTCTCACATAAAACAGTCCAGGAAGCGAAATCAAAATTTGTTGATACACTTGAAAACGTATTTCATTTCTATCAGTTATATGCCAATATAGATGGTTATCAATATGATGCTGGAAAACAGGGTGTACGGACGAAGCTAGATGAATGGATTCTTTCTCGTATGAATCATACAGTTCAAATTGTTGAAAAGGCGATGGAGAAATATGATTTTACACTGGCAAGTAGAGAAATTGGACATTTTTTGGAACAGATAAGTAACTGGTATATCCGCCGCTCACGCGCTCGTTTCTGGGCAAATGGACTATCTGACGATAAGGTCGCTGCATACAGTACCTTATTTGAAGTTTTAACAACTGTAAGTAAGCTAGCGGCACCATTTACACCTTATCTTACAGATGAAATTTATTCCACACTGACAAGGGAATCAGTACATTTAACTGATTATCCAAAGGTTCATGAAGAGGCAATTCAGCTTCAGTTAGAGGAAGAGATGGACGCTGTACTGAAAATTGTGGAACTTGGTCGTAGAATTCGGAATACAGAGGGCATTAAAGTAAAACAACCTTTAGCCACGATGAATGTAGTTACACCAATTTCACGACTTGAATCGTATTCACCTATTATTCAGGATGAATTAAATATAAAGCAAATTCAATGGGTGACTAGCTTAGAAGAATTTTTAACAGTCGAGTATAAGCTCAACTTTAAAACAGCTGGGATGGCATTTGGCAAAAATGTGAATAGGATAAAGGAACTTGTTACACATCTTGAAGAAGATCAGAAAAAAGTCTTCAAACAAGAAGGAAAGCTTGAATTAACTATAGATGAAACGCTACTAACATTGCGTAGTGAGCATATCCTCAAAGATGTTCATGTTCCAGAAGGATTTTCTTTAGCTGAGGAAGAGCTATATGAAGTCTTGATTGATATTCGATTAACAGAGGATTTAAAACAGGAAGGTCAAATCCGTGAACTAATCCGACAGGTACAGGAAAAACGAAAACAGCTGAACCTACCAGTCGAGCAATATATTGATCTAGCATTTGAAGGTAACACAGTAGTGATTGAAAAATTCAAAGATTTACTAAAAGAATCACTATTAGTAAACACCCTTTATTTCAACAAAGTTATTGAAGTAAAATCAGCTTTTGAAGTGAAGATAGATGGAGAAAAGGTACAAGTGGGATTGGTGATGTAGAAGGAACTAAGGTCAATATGCGCTCGATTCAGACTATAGAGAAACTCGAAGAAATACGAGTTTCTCTATGGTCTTTTTTTATGTAGGCTCTATAAATAATTGTTGTTGATAATAAAAAAATAGAAAGAGGTCACTGTTTTTTCAGTGTCCTCTTTTGGCAATTACTTGTTTATTTCTTTTAAAATAGTGGGAACAAGTTCCTTTTTAAAAACAAACTTGAAAGATTGATTATCTTTCAGTGTTATTTGAACTGCTCCATTTAGTAGACCGTTTGCTTCTTTACATTCAGTTATATCAAAACGATGTATTCCAATAGCGAGCTGAATGTCCAAATTTATTTGTAGTTTATAGACAAGTAATCTTTGGTCAGTAATAGCTAATACCATTGGCATATTCTCTTTTGTAAGCCAAGAAATTTCAGGAAGAAGTTTCATTACCCAATTAGTAGGGGCCGTTCTTCCAGCGAAGACATCAATAATTTGTTCATTTAGTTCTAAATCCTGTTTAACTCTTTCTTGATATTTAACAGCGATACTCATTTTTTGTCTCCTCACAAATTGTATTTTATTTTTAATACGTTCTAAGAGAATGATTTGTTTCATTAATTGTAAATAAACAACATTCGACTATCGTTTTTCTTATTGTAGGAATCTACTTACTTTCTTTCATTTCTTCCCATTCATGCTTCTCAGTAAAATACTCAGCTAATTTGTTCGCTTTGTAAGTGATGTTTTCTGGATAATCCAGTATTTCAAGAAGTTTAATCGCATTTCTTGTTTTCGATGGTCCAGGATGAATTGTATAATCAAAATAAACTTGGCCATTTTCAATTGATTCACTAAAGTGATAATTCTCATATACACTACTAGCCATTACAGTTAATTCAATATCATGTGAAGCAACGATATTCATGCCTTTGTTTAAAGAAAGCCATTCCATAATTGAAGCGGATGCTGCTATCCTTTCAATTGTGTTTGTTCCTTTCAGTATTTCATCAATGAATGAGATACTTGGTTTACCTTGTTCACACAATTGAATTATACGCTTAAGTGATTTGATCTCAGCTATAAAGTAGCTGTCTCCATCTAGTACATTATCCTGAATTGCCATTGAAGTTACGATATAACTTGGTTTCATTGTCCAGCTTTCTGCTAAAACTGTATTAATTGTTTGAGCCAAAATCGCATTAATTGCAATTGCCTTAATATATGTTGATTTTCCTGATGCGTTTGACCCGGTAATGAGTGTACTCTTTCCTAATATCGATGAATTTGTCACTGGATTTTTAATAAGTGGATGATACATATTTTTGAACGAGAGTTCCTCTTTCTCCACAAAAGTAGGGGTACAATATGTATAATGAGATTTACGGTAAAAAGCGACAGCTATAGCTGCATCCAGTTGTCCAATCAGTTCCCATAATTCATGGAATTCTACTTTATTATTTGAAATCGTTTTAATGATATTGTTGTATGAAATAAAGTCCAATAAAAATATTATTCGAATATACTCAAAAAAAGCATCGATATCTCCTTCGCCTCTACCAATTGAAGCTAATCTATCCAAAAATAAAACCTTTTTGATAGGTTCCACATTTTTCTTAAACTTGTTTGCTAAGGATGTAAATTGTGGATGTTTAACAGAAGCAAAGCGTTTCCCAGTATGAATGATGGATGCTATATAAGATATGGAATACAAACTATTTTCTAATTTCAGTTTGTTTTTATAGTATATTGTAGTGTTCATTAGAAAAGATCCTATTAAACTCAGAATCCCGTATTTTAGGTTGAAAAACATCAGAAAAATCGAAGCAAATGGTAATAATGCAAGAAGTACATAAATAGCGGCATACTTAATTTTACTGTACTCTTCATAGAAAAATGAAGAAGAGTTTGTATAATCCTTTTTTCCAAGTCCGGATAGTATTAATAGCATCTCTTCCCTTAATGCCGGATTGTTTCCAAGCAATTTATATAGTTCTTCTTCATCTTGTATATTTTCAAGAGTTGGATCAATATCTCGAAGCTGATTAAATAAATATTCTGATCCGACCGAAGTCTGTGTGTAATTGATTTTTTGGAAAACAGTGTGCATATTTAAATCATCCCATGTCAACTGGTCAACACCATCATAATTGGGATTATGATTTTTTTTATTTTCCCAGTACATTGATACGGATTGATCATCTTCTCTACGAGGCAAAAACTCTCCAGATTCCCATTCTTCCCTAAATTTTTTCAGTTTTTTCTTATTTTTCGTTAATAAGTGGTATCCCCCAAATACAATTGCAACTATTATTAGAACAATAGCTAAATTTCCCAACATCTTAATCACTCCTAATAGCCCACTGTTAATTTGTGTTATTTTACAAAATTTATTTTATCAAATATTTTCTTATAAAGGAAATTGATATTATTATTTTAATTTTATGGTAAAAAGCTGTGTAATAAACTATTTACAATCTGTAAAGTATTCTAAACATTAGTCGTTAAGAATGCTTTACAGATTGTTTTTGTATTCTTAAATAAGCTACAAGAGTATTATTTGGCATGGTAATTGCAAGGATATGGATTGAGGTGATGATATGAAATTTGAAGACATTCAAATTGGACAAAAGTTTGAGACAAAATCTTATAAGATGAACAAAGATGAAATTATCTCTTTTGCATTACAGTTCGATCCACAATATATACATGTTGATGAGGAAAAGGCAAAACAAAGTAGGTTTAAAGGAATTATTGCATCAGGGCTACATACGATTAACGTTTCCTTTAAGCTATGGACGGATCTAAACGTATTGGGTGATAATCTCATCGCTGGGACAGGGATTGATCAATTAAAGTTTGTTCGACCAGTATTTCCAGATGATGTCCTTTATGTCACGACTGAGGTTATTAAAAAGCAAGAAAGAAAGGAAGATGGGGAAGTTACGTTGCTTTTATTATCCTTTAAAAACGATGGCGAATTGGTATTAAAAGCAGATATTTCTGCGTTAGTTTCAAAATAACAGGAGGATTTGCAAATAAAGGGGGATTCGCATGAAGGAAAATAAAACATCTAGTGAGAATGAAATTTTCAACCCTTTAAAGTCAGACAATGAGGCAATGGGTTTTCCATCTAGTAATAAGAAATGGCATTTAAAACAACAACCTAAAGGTATTAGATATATTGGCTATACGATCATTGCATTTGTTATCATCATATTTTTAACAGTTCTTATTTTATATTTATAAACAACAATAAAGATTAACATAGCATAAAAGAACCGAAAACATATAGGGATGGAGCGAGCGTATCGTTTCATCCTTTTATGTTATCTACCTGTTAAACACGATTGTTAATATAACTTAGATTAAAGAGGAAATTTATAAATATCAATTCAAATTTTTATTAATGGAAAAATGATTACGCTGGTAGTAAAAAACAATCAAGACCAAGGTATTAATTTTGAAATAAGAGGTAATATCGGACGTGAAAAGTTAATTACTCTTGCTAAATCCTATTTACACAATTATAGGAGAAAAGCAATTATCTTTAAATTTAATAAAAAGTTGATTGGAGTGAAGGGTGGTGACTCCTGTGGGATTAGCGTGAAGCTTGAGACCCCGCACGAAGCGTAGCGAAGGAGGAGGCTCAACTCACGCCCCACGAAAAGCATCCACCCGGAACGGAAATCAACGGATTAGCACCACGAAAAATTACTATTCTCTCTAATTTTAAATGGTGTTTAATGACTTTCTGGACTAGGACAATCTCTTTTTAGTTATATATGTTATAACGAAATTCTATTCTATATGATATTTCTTCATTTTTGCATAGAGCCATGGTCTGCTGATGCCTAGTAATTGGCTCGCTTTTGTTTTATTTCCTTTGGCTTCTTTTAAGGCTAAGATAATGAGGTCTTTTTCTGTAGTATCAAGCATATCTTTATACGTAGAGGTTGCCCTAGGATGTATTTCTTCTTCCTTCGTGAGCGTGTTGATAACCGCAATATTATCCGCATCAATGTAATCACCAGACTTTAGGTTTGCGGCTCTTTCTATAACATTCTGCAATTCTCGTACATTTCCTGGCCAAGAATGTTTCATCAATTTTGTTAGAGCAGAATGTGTGACACCTCGAATATAAAATCCACTTTGGTTCAATCGTTTTATAATTGCCTGAATGATGTCGGGGAGATCTTCCATTCTTTCTCTTAAAGGTGGAATATTTAACCTCATAATATTAAGTCGATAATAGAGATCTTCTCGGAACTTACCATCTGCAACGAGTTTTTCAATATTTTGATTGGTGGCAGCAATGATTTTCGTATTTAGATGAATGGTTTTAGAACTGCCAATTGGTTGAAACTCTTTTTCCTGTAGCACTCGTAAGATTTTCGTCTGAAGAGTGAGAGACATATCACCAATTT
Organism: Rummeliibacillus sp. NPDC094406; assembly: GCF_044763875.1. Lineage (NCBI taxonomy): Bacteria > Bacillati > Bacillota > Bacilli > Caryophanales > Caryophanaceae > Rummeliibacillus > Rummeliibacillus sp. NPDC094406. The sequence continues at coordinate 245,148 of NZ_JBIWGZ010000004.1, forward strand.
CATCCAAAAAGATGGTGCCGTTTTGTGCTAATTCAAATTTACCCTTCTTGCCACCTTTTTTAGCACCAGTAAATGCCCCATCTGCATAACCAAAAAATTCTGATTCAAGCAATTCAGGTGGTATCGCAGCACAATTGACTTGGACAAAGGATCCCTGCTGCTTTGAAGCAGTATGGATTCCCTGAGCAAATAACTCTTTTCCAGTCCCGCTTTCTCCAATAATTAAAATGGTAGACATACTTTTAGAAGCTAAAGTTGCTTCGTGTTTTACTTTTTGAATTGCTTCTGATTCACCCGCAATATCAAATAATGTGTACTTTGTTCCTTTCATTTCACTAATTTCATTTTTATAGTCAGATAGCTGTTTCTCAAGTTTTTTCACTTTCGTTAAGGCTTCGTGTAAATGCGTTAAGCCGCGATAAGTAACTTTACAGATGGCGCTAACTGATTTGCCATTTTCTTTGATCGGCAAGATCGAAATAAGGGAATGTTGTCCCTCGATAATCTGTGGAGTATTGTGAATGCTAATCCCACTTTTGATGACATTTTCAATCGCTAATTCTGGAAACAAATCTGTAGTAGATTTACCCAAAGCATCCTTACTATTTAATCCAAACAAATCAGTGAACCCTTTATTAACCATCGTAATTTCTGCTTTTTGATTAACGAGAATAATCGCATCATAGGCAATCTCAAGGATAGAGGATAGTTGACTATAGACAACATTATATGAAAAAAGCAGTTGCTCAGTTGATATGACTCCAATGGGAATCATATCTTCGTTAACAACTGGTGCGTGACCGACATTATGTTTCAAAAGTAAAGCTCTTGTTTCATCAATATCATTAGTTGGACGAAGGAAAATGGGACGATCATTACAATATTGTTCAATCGTCATATCAAAAGATGGTTGAGTGGTTAATAGTTGAAAGATTTTGTTCTTCGTAATGATTCCTATCAATTTATGGTCCTTATCCACCACTGGAAGAATATTAGATTGAGTTTGTGTAAACAGTGGGAGAATTTCATTTAAGGTTTGTTCTTTGGTGCAGGATTTAAAATTCGTTGTCATGAGATCAGAAATGAGCACATCCATCAAATCCTTTCAAATACATTTGCAATAGCAGTTAACATATCTTGTTAATTTCATTTACAATTTACAATATTCCGTTAATTATAGTTTACACCATAAGTGAATAAAAAGCTTTATTTAGCAGAATAAAAACTTGGCAAGGAATTTGCAGTTTAAATAGATTGAAAGATTCACCGGAGGAGGACTAAAAATGAAAAATTCAATAGCGATTGAAGAAGAAATCACATTGTTTAAAAAAACAATTCAGGCGTTTGCCAAAAAAGAAATTGTAGATCACTACAGTAAATGGGAAGAGGATGGAATTATTCCAAAAGAGCTGTGGCGAAAGCTAGGTGATGAAGGATTGCTTTGTGTAGATATTCCAGAGCAATATGGTGGTTTAGGAGCACCTCTCCATTTTTCAGCAAGCATTATTGACGAATTCAGTCGGCTTGGATTTAATTCAATTTCAGGAAATTTAGCAGTACATTCAAATATCGTAGCCTATTACATTCTTAATTCGGGGACGGAAGAACAAAAGGCATATTATTTACCTAAAATGGCATCTGGAGAACTTGTTGGTGCAATTGCTATGACTGAGCCTAGTGCTGGTAGTGACCTTCAAGGAATTAAAACGACTGCGGTCAAAAATGCAGAAACTGGTGATTATCTTATCAATGGTTCGAAGACATTTATATCGAATGGTCAACATTTCGATTTTGCCATTGTGGTGGCCAAAACAAATCCATCAGTCCCTGCATCTAAAGGAACGACGCTTTTTATAGTTGATGCTACTAGTAAAGGGCTAACAAAAGGAAAGAAATTAAAGAAAATCGGTCTTCATTCTGCTGATACTTCTGAATTATTTTTTGAAGAAGTCTTGGCATCCACGGGACAAGTTTTAGGGGAACTAGATCGTGGGTTTATCACATTGATGCATGAATTACCAAGAGAAAGAACGATTCTTGCTGTTGGTGCATGTGGTGCTATGGAGGGGGCTTTGGAAATCACGGTGAAATATCTGCATGAAAGAGAGGCGTTTGGAGCGCCTCTTAGCAAACTTCAAACGATTCGTCATAAAATCGCCGAAATGACAACCGAAGCAAAAGTCAATCGTGCATATGTCAATCAATGTCTAGCGCTTTTGGAAAATAACCAGCTGTCTACTGCAGATGCAAGTATTGCAAAACTATCTGCAACAGAAGCGCAAGGTCGGATTGCGGATGGATGCTTACAGTTATTTGGGGGATACGGTTATATGGAGGAATATCCAATTTCAAGAGCTTTTACAGATGCAAGAGTACAACGTATTTATGGGGGAACATCTGAGATTATGAAGGAAATTATTAGTAAGGATGTATTGGGGAAATAGCATAGGCTAGGAAGTTCTAAACATAGTTTCGTGATGCAAAGTAGCAATACGAGGGGAGGGCTAAATGTGGGGATTTTATCAGGTTTGAAAATTTTAGATTTCTCAACCCTATTGCCAGGTCCATTTGCGACGATGATGCTGGCAGATATGGGAGCTGATGTACTGAAAGTGGAATCACCAAATCGTGTAGATCTTACGAAAGTCTTGCACCCGATGGATGGCGATGTGTCAGCAGCTTTTGGACATCTTAACCGCTCGAAACGATCTTTAGCATTGGATTTGAAGAATGATGAAGCAAAGGAAGTCATTTATAAATTAGTTCAGGATTACGACATTGTCGTTGAGCAGTTTCGACCAGATGTCATGGATCGATTGGGTATTGGCTATGAAAAGCTGAAACAGATTAATCCCAGAATTATCTTTTGCTCGATTACGGGTTTTGGTCAAACTGGGCCACTTCGAAACAGAGCAGGTCATGATATTAATTATTTGTCATTAGCAGGTGCAACAAGCTATTCCTTTAGAAAAGATCAAGTCCCTGTTCCTTCTGGGATTCAGGTTGCAGATCTTGCAGGGGGTTCACTTCCAGCAGTGGTTGGCATATTAGCAGCCGTCTATCACCGAGAACAAACAAGTGAAGGTCAATATATCGATTTAAGTATAACCGATACCGTTTTTGCATTAAATGCTATGTATGGATCCGGCTATTTGGTTGGTGAAATTGAACCTGAAGCTGAATCATCATTATTAAATGGTGGAGGGTTCTACGATTATTACGAGACAAAAGATCACCGCTATTTTTCGGTGGGCAGTTTGGAACCACAATTTCAGGTAAAGCTTTGTGAATTAATTGGAGATCGTAGGTTACTTGATTTGTGTAGTAGTGAAAGTTTAAAGGATCAGCAAGCATTCAAAAAGATTCTAACAATTGCTTTCAAAGAAAAAACATTTGATGAATGGTTAGCGATTCTCGGAGATGATTTTGACGGCTGTGTTGAGCCAGTTTTGAAATTCTCTGAATCAGTTCAACATCCTCAAATTGAGGCAAGGGATTTAGTTGTTACAGTTCCTAAACTAGCTGGTGGTACACAAAAACAAATTGCATTTCCAATCAGGTTTTCGACTCAACCAGCAGAGTACCTTTTCACGGGTGTACAAACAGGAACCCATTCGGTAGAAATTTTAAAAGATGCAGGCTTTGATACCGAAGCAATCAAAAGGTTAGCAGAACAAGGGATTTTGGGTAAGCAATCTAAATTAGAGGAGTTGTTGGAAAATGAATCTACAAGATAAGGTAGCAGTAGTAACAGGAGGGGCTTCAGGTTTAGGGTTAGCGACAGTAACAAGTTTATTAGAGAAAGGCGCAAAGGTATTTATTTTTGATGTAAATGAAGAGAAGGCAAGGGAAGCAGTCGAACAATTTGGTGAAAATGTTCAGTACGCATTGGTCAATGTAGCTGATGATGAATCAGTACAAAATGGGATCAACCAAGTAATTGAAGCTTTTGGAGCGATTCATGTTTGTGTAAACTGTGCAGGTGTTGGTACATCAGGAAAAACCATTGGTAGAAAAGGTGTATTACCTTTAGAAGATTTCAATAAAGTCATAGGAATAAACTTAATTGGTACATTTAATGTGTTAAGATTAGCAGCTAATGAAATGAAAAATAACCAACCACTTACCGACTCTGGAGAAAGAGGCGTAATCGTAAATACGGCTTCTGTAGCTGCTTTTGATGGACAAATGGGGCAGGCAGCATACGGTGCAAGTAAAGCTTGCGTAGCAGGGATGACATTACCAGTTTCCCGTGATTTATCTCAGTTTGGCATTCGTGTGAATACCATCGCACCCGGATTATTTATGACACCAATGGCAGATACATTATCCGAAAAGGTGATTCAGAAATTATCAGAAAGTGTGGAGTTCCCGAAACGGCTAGGACGACCTCACGAATATGCGGAGCTTGCTACTTTTATCATGGAGCATGAATATTTGAATGGAGAGGTTATTCGTTTAGACGGTGGCATCCGAATGTCACCACGATAAAAGGAAACTGTGATTTGGTGATGTGTTGTAAAATGATCAAACATAATTCGAAAAAATAGGAGGGTATTTATGGAAAGTCAAGCAAATGTAATTGGAGTAAGCATGGTTAAGTTTGAGAAACCGGGGAGAAATGAACCCTATGAAATTATGGCATCAAAAGCTATTCGAGGAGCACTCGCTGATGCAGGAATAGACTTACAAGAAGTCAACCAAGCTTATGCGAGCTATGTGTACGGAGATAGCACCTGCGGCCAATCAGCACTATACCTAGTTGGGATGACAGGCATTCCTATCATTAATGTAAATAATAATTGTTCATCGGGTTCAACTGCTCTTTACATGGCACGCCAAGCAGTAGAATCAGGTGCAGCTGATTGTGTGCTTGCATTTGGCTTTGAAGAGATGAAACCGGGTGTTATAGGTGATAATTGGACAGATCGGACATCGCCATTCCAATGGCTTAACAACAGTTTTGAGGAATTAAACCCTGATTTACCAGATGGACCGATTGCGTTAAAAGTATTTGGAGCTGCAGGTTTAGAGTACCTAAAAAAATATGATGCGAAAGCGGATATCTTTGGCAAGGTGGCTTTAAAATCAAGAAAGCATGCCGTTAACAATCCCTATTCTTTATTTACACAAGAACTACAACTCGCTGAGGTCCTGGATTCGCCAATTGTTTATCCAGGACTCACAAAATTTATGGCTTGTCCACCAACATGTGGAGCAGCAGCTGTCATTGTTTGTAGTGATCGTTTTGCAAAAAAACATAATATCCATAAATCAGTGAAAATTGTAGCTCAATCCATGACAACCGATAAGCCGGATAGCATTGAAGATAATCTCCATTTAGTCGGCGCAGGCATGACAGCACGGGCAGCGAAGGAGGTTTATGAAAAATCAGGAGTTAGTCCAGAAGAAGTGGATGTAATCGAACTACATGACTGTTTTACACCAAATGAAGTTATCACCTATGAAGCATTGGGACTTTGTGGTGAAGGAGAAGCATCAAAATTAATTACTGATGGGGACAATACGTACGGAGGAAAATATGTCATCAATCCTTCGGGTGGCTTAATGTCAAAAGGCCATCCTCTAGGTGCAACCGGCTTAGCACAATGTACAGAGTTAGTTTGGCATTTGCGTGGAGATGCGGGAGATCGACAAGTAGAAGATGCAAGACTTGCATTGCAACATAATTTAGGTCTTGGCGGAGCATGTGTCGTAACTTTATATGAAAAAGGGTAGATGGAATTTCAATTTCAGATGGTAGGTGTTGGTTTGTAATAAAGTTTAATCAAAAGCAAGCTACAAAAATTGATTTTTCAACAGAAGAAACCCAAACATTTTGAAAAAAGTTTGGTCAAAATGCTTGGGTTGTTTGTTGCTAGTGAATAATTTTTTATAAAAAATTTAATCTTTTTCTACCAGTGTTTGCTCAACAATCGCGCCTATTTGTAGAATAAAATGACAAGATAACGGAAATGAGCCACTTTATTTAAAGTAAAGTTCTTTCTGCATTAAAGTGAATAAAAATCAATTTAAGGAAATAAAAATAATAAAGAAGTAAATGAAAAAGAGAAAGAAGGAACCGAGAATTTCCAAGGAAGGTTGTGGTGAAGATCAAGGTTAGGAATTTTTATTATCTGATTGCAGGCGTCCTCGCGATGCTGTTTGCCTTCACGCACGCATGGAACGGTCAATCCGCTGTGCTACCGACGCTCAACATTGAGGCGATATCCGTGGATACCCGGACAGTATTCACGTATGTCTGGCACATCATCACGGCGGAAAATCTGGTCTTCGGCATCGCTTTCATTTTCATGTCATTTCAAACTGAGCAATCAAAGTACCGGTTTGCCGCATGGTTGATCGCGGCGATCCTGATCGTCCGACTAATGGTTATTCTTGGTGTAACGGCATTGCTTGACGTATCGGGGCTTACGGATACGCTTATAGATTCGATTGCCATCGTAATCTATGTCGCCCTCATCTTACTGGGCACAAGAATGAAGAAAAAGCAGTACGATGGTCAGCAACCAGAGTAACAGAGACGTAAGAGTTGTCTTCTAACTCTGTAAGAGGGTAAACCCCATGCCCATCAAGCCAGATCCAAAGGGACAAAACATCGCGACTTTATTCAAAACATCGTGTCTTTTTTATAAACACCGTGACGTTATTTAAAAGCGACAATGGGTCATTAAAAGAAACATATAGTTGCAAATTATTTAATAGACTTCAATATAGCAAAAGAGCTCTTGAAAAGGTTATCCTCTCATAGTATGGCAAGTATCCTTTTTTGCAATTTGTAAAAGTAAAGATAAAGCTATAGCATTTGCGAATAAATTAAAAGATATTTGAAAAGCCTAGCCTATTAATAGAAAAGTCTCATTTGATTCTTCTCAAATGAGGCTTTTTCTTGTATCTATTTGTGCACGTTGTCTCTTTAGACGATCATTTTCACTTATTTTAAGCGTTATTTGTATGCATATATAATTACTCAACCGAGGTTAAAAGACAATATATAAGAAGAAATCGACTTGTAGATTGTTGCAAGTCAATTTTTTTAAGAAAAATTGTCGTGTATATATGACAAAAGTAAATTATATGTTACAATTCAAATGGTGGTAAATTTTTACATTTATAGAAATCCTATTGCGAAACGGAAACAAAGTGACATCGAACTTTTGTTTTATGGAAGGTGGCCTTAGGTTGAAAGATGTTCAAGTAAAGAACAATGTTAAAGTCAGAAGAATTGAAATTGGAAGTTTAACACAAGGGGATTTAGCTAAGCTTGTTGGTGTCACGAGACAAACAATGAACTTAATCGAAGCGCAAAAATATAATCCAACGATTAAGGTGTGTTTATTAATTGCTGCTGCATTAGATACATCAATTGAAAAACTATTTTGGATGGAGGAGGAAGTATGACTAAGTTATTTACATATATACCCATTCTTTTCTTTTTTATCGTGCTGGTGTTTCTTGATAATTCTTTAATAAAGTGGGTGCTTCTCGGAGGTATAGTATGTTTAATTGTATTTGCTAAATATAAGCGAAGTAATATACAAAAAGAAGAAGTAGAATTCGATGATCGAGTGAATGCCAACATTTCAAAGTGGTCATTGCGTTGTATGTTTTTGTTAAATGCTTTATTGATAATTATTTTATTTATTGATAATCAAGGAATTTTAAAGATGGAATTCGATGTGGATATGATTTTATTGTATCTGTTGTCAACTCTTTTTATTCCTTTCTATATTGTACCTGCAATTATCAAACACTATTAGGAGGTTGGTTTAGATGGAAATGAATTTAGTATTAATAGGTTTAGTCTTTCTAGTATTGGGTTATTTAGTAGGTGTTAAAAAACAAACGTGGCTATTAGCAGGATATAACGAAAAAAGAGTAAAAGATAAATTCAAATTAGCACGTTTAGTAGGTAGTACAATGGCGATTCTCGGCATTTTGCTATTAATTTGCGGCTTAATCGGTATCAAACAGACTGAATATTTAATTATGTTTACGGTGGCTATTTTATTAATGGAAGTTGTTTATGTTAATGCAAAGATGGTTGAATAACCAGAACTATTCGTGAAATAGAGCAACATCTATTAATAAGCTGATAATGAAAGCAAGTAAAGTAACTATAATCAATCCAAAAGAATCCAAAAGATTCAAACCGTTATTTGCAAGAATAAAATAAATTATTACTATATATTTATTCGATAAGATGGTTATTTTTTTATAGACTTTATTATCTTTAAATTCATTTGGTATCGAACCTTTGAAATCTGATAGTACAAAATTAGGGCGTTTATTCATCGTTGTGAATAAACGCCCGATTTTTATGAATATCTCTTTATGCAGCAAGAGTATCTACTTTTTCCTTCTCTTTAGCAACTAGATGATTAGTTGCTAAGCTTACTATAATCGCTACGCAAAAGTTAATAATTACTGCGATCATACCAGTACTGATGTCATTAAGTACATGCGGGATGTTCGGGAAGAAGTCGATTAGTTTATGAGATGTTATGGCACCATATAGGACGACCGAGACACCTGCGAATATCCCCGCCATAGCACCGATTTTATTCAGAATACGGTTTTTATAGAAACTAAATAGTAGTGCTGGAACGAGTTGTGTGATTAGGCTGTATGACATAATATTTAAGATTGCCAGTGCATTTCCTCCAGTAATCGTGAAGATGAAAGCTACAGCGATAATTGCAAAAACGAAGACTTTTGAAACAAGCAATTGTTGGCGATCTGTTGCCTTTGGTTTCACGAGTTTGTAAAATCCAGTCATTAATCCAATGGAAGCGGACATTAACATGACAGATGCTGGTACTAATGCAGTCAGCAAGCCTGCAGCTCCGACAACACCTACAATCCATGGATCAAATGTTTGAATCGTTAATCGAAGCAAAGATAGATCACCTTCAGCTCCTTGTAATCCTGGAATCTCGATGATGGCAGCAAATCCAATGAAAAATGCGAATAGAAGTAACAGTGTATACAAAGGTAGGGTAATCGCATTTTTCTTTAATGACTTGGCGCTTTTAGCTGACAAAACCACTGAGAAGGAGTTTGGTAATAAGTAGAATCCAAATGCATTTAAAACTATTGTTGAGACAAACCAAGAAATACTCAATCCTGAGTTAGATAGGGTTAAGCTTTCAGGTTTTACTTTTTCGACGGCTTCAAAAAGAGGTTGTACGCCGCCAAAGTAATGGAATGGAATATAAATTCCTAAAAATACGATGACTCCTAAAATCATGATATCTTTTAACACTGCAGTCCATGCAGAGCCGTGGATACCCGAAATGGTGACATAGATTGTAATGATAATGGCACCGATTGTACTTGCCATAATGGAGCTAATGCCCCCATATGACGCCTCCGAAACAATAATGCCTAATCCCTTTAACTGTATAACGATATACGGGATTAATGCGATAGCACCCAAAAATGAAACAACTAATCCTAAGATCGGGCTTTTATATTTAGAAGCAAAGTATTCTGGCTGAGAAATAATATTATTATTTTTCGCATAGGTCCAAATCTTCGGTGCAATCCAATAAGATAAAACGTATGCTAAACAAATATACGCAGGTACGTAAAAAGAAGCTGCCCCATTTGAATAGGCCCAACCACTACCGCCGAGGAATGTAAAAGTAGTATAAACCTCGCCTGCAATTAAAAGGAAAATGAATAATGTACCAAATCCCTTATTTCCAACTGCAAATTCTTCGACATTCATTTTCTTACCATGTGTCGCTCTAATACCAAGGAAAAGGGCAATCGCTGCAAACGCAAAGATAATAATTAAAGCAATATTCATTATTCATCGCCTCCTTGGTTTTCAGGGTCTAGTTTATATACAATTGCTAACAGGAGTGACGATAAAATCATCCATAAAATAATCCAGAAAAGGAGAAATGGTAAACCGACTACATAAGGCTCTATTTTATTTGCAAAGGGCAAAAAGAGGCACATTCCGATAAACGGAATAAATAATAATAGTTTAATGTTCTTCATAATATCCCCCTCTGAATTTGGCATTAATTTATCCCGCATAAACTGGCAGTAAGCCCCCAACTTTAAGACTTAAGTAAATTAAAAGGATGAGTGGGGGAGCAACTACCCGTAAAAGCATTCGTTCAACAAAAAACAATGGTATTGAGTTTCAATTGATTGGAGCTTTAATTGTATAAATCTCTTTTCTACGTACACGATCTTTATATGTTGTAGCAGCACCATTTTTACGATTTTCATAAAGATCTTCAATAGACAGCTCTGCCGTAACGACTGTAGTTGAGGTACTTGTCGCCTCTGCAATCACGCCATTTGTTGTCCATGGTAAGTCAGCCGGCCCCATAATGGCAGTTGTCCCAAAACCGTTATGAATCGGTCCGGATAATTCACCAATCGTAGGGCAGTGAACAACGTAGAGTTGGTTTTCAATACTTCGGGCATGAGCGCAATGGCGGACTCTCCAGAAACCATATTCAGTGAAAGTATAGGAAGGGCAGAAGATAATGTCGGCCCCTTTTTGACTATAGATATGTGCAATTTCTGGGATTTCCATTTCATAACAAATGGCAACGCCAAATTTTACAGGACCGATGTTAAATACTTCTAAGTCATCACCCTCAATAGTATCCCAAGCAGATTCAGCCGGGAAAATATGCGTCTTCCGGTGCTTAAATATGTTGCCTTCACCATCAAAGATATAGGCTGTATTGTAATAACCTTGATCAGTGGGCTCAAGTGTAGAACCTGCGATAATAATTTGTTTTCTCTTTTGTGAAAGCTCATTAAAAAACTGAATATAATCTTTTAAAAATACACCCAGTTTCTTATTATCTTTTTCTGTAAATTGTTCGTAATCCTTAAATGTTGTGAGTAAAGACATCGTAAATAACTCTGGTAACAGTACATAATCACTTGAAAGTGGAACATCGTCAAATGCTCGTAAAACTTGGTCTTTAAAGGTAGAGAAGGTATCTACTTTTTGCAATTCAAATTGACAGCATGAGACTTTTATTGACATTGGAGTCCTCCATTCTCGTAATTGGAATATGTCACTTTACTAAATATTCGTTTTCGAACGTTCGAATAGAACCTCGCCATCAAGAATGGTCAATTCAACTTGAATATCTTTCAATTCTTGTGGTTGCGTTTTCAAAATGCTACGGTCAAGTACAATGACATCTGCTAATTTCCCAGGCTCTAAACTACCTTTAATATCCTCGTCAAAGCTTGCATATGCACCATTATAGGTATACAGACGAATTGCCTCGAGTACGTCAATGTTTTGTTTGCCACCAAAAGGTATTCCATTTGCAGTGACACGATTAACTGCCTCATGAATTCCGATGAACGGATTATAGGTTGTAACAGGTGAGTCTGAACCAGCAGCAGCAATAATACCTTGATCGATAAAGTCACGTGCAGGGTACATATAGTCCGTACGTTCGCCGTAGTTCGTTAAGTAACTTTCACCAAATTCATAGGGGAATGGTGGATTTGGTATTGGAATCATTTTTAACTCTTTCATACGTTGCTGTAAATCAGGGCTTGAAATACCAGCATGTTCGATACGATGACGATGATTTTCGCGAGGATTTTCTTTTAGAGCACGTTCGACAACATTCAAATACATCTCAATCGCCTTGTCACCTTGAGCATGTACGGTAATTTGATAGCCTAATTCGTGTGCTCTGCCAAGAACTTCATAAATTTCTTCCTCTGTGTAATAGAGAATTCCATGATTTTCAGGATTGCTTGTATAACCTTCACGAGTAGCAATGGTTGGGCCTGTACTACTACCATCTGTAAACATTTTAGCCGGACCCACTTTAAAGAATTCGTTCCCAGTTCCAGTTACTACGCCAGATTCCATCATATTTAATGTGAACTGCGTACAGTCATCTAAACTAGCGATCACTGCATAGACTCGAATTTTTAATTTGCCTTTTTGGGAGGCTTGTTGTAGAGAACGGAAACTTTCTTTTGAAAATGTTCCAGCTTCGTGAACACTTGTAATTCCAACTTCTAAGAAATGTTGTTGGGCAATTTGAATCGCTTGATGGATCTCTTCATTTGTGTAAGCAGATTGTTCATTCAATTGCATATAAGCGTTTTCAATTATGCGTCCAGTTAATTTACCTTGAGCATCTTTTTCAATAACACCTCCTTGTGGATTTGAAGTTGTTTCATCAATATCAGCAAGGTTTAAGGCAACTGAATTGACTATGCCAATATGGCCGCAAGTTCGTGTAATATTAATTGGATGGTCTGTTGAAATGGCATCCAATTCTTCAAGAGTAGGATATCGTTTTTCTTTCACGGTATTTTCATTAAAACCCCATGCACGAATCCATTGTCCTTTTGGTGTATTAGCAGCTCTTTCTTTTAATGCAGTCAAAATCGCATCGATTGACTCCATACCAGGTTCTTTACAGCTGATGTTGAGTTGAAAAGCACCATACATAACCAAATGTAAATGAGCATCAATAATCCCAGGGAGCAGTGATTTTCCTTCCAAATCAATTACTTGAGTAGAATCGTCAATAAAACCCTTAATCTCATCATTTGAACCAACTGCTAGTATTTTATTATCAGAAATTGCTAGAGCCTCTTGGATAGAGTCTTGTTCATCTACAGTAATTACTTCACCATTCAAAAAAACAATGCTTGCTTTCATAAATATCCCCCTTGTTATTTAGTTTGAATATTCAGAAAACCACAAGTGTGGTAGTCTATTCGTTAATATTACTAAAAATAGATTACCTAATATATTTACAAAAGGTAATAAAATCTTATGATTTTTAGACAAAAGGTTAAAAGGAATGTATATGGGGAATGTTCAGGGGAGAATAGCGGTTTTTAAATACGAACATTTCAACGTATTGAATTTTCAATATTCAGATTTGGATATTCCGCTCCAGATGGCGCTTTCCGCGGGCGAGCGTTGAGCCTCCTCGGAAGCCCGTACCGTGCTTCACTGCGGGGTCTCACCTGTCTCACTTTCCCGCAGGAGTCGCCATCTTCCGCTTCATAGACAATGTTCTAATAGATAGGGTATATAACAATGGCCCATTTAATGTTCGTGTTTATTATCAAATCTTTGAATTATGAAATTGATCCATATAAGAACAAATAGAAAGAGCGTGTTTTGATATAGATGGATCAAAACATGCTCTTTTATTTAATATGGATTGTACCTAATAAGGCCCTTTGTAGTGTTTTAACAACTAATTCGAAATACAAAATAAATGTTTCAAACTCTCTGCAGCTAATTTATCTTTTCCTTCTGTAATTAACTTTAAAGCTGAAGCAAATTCTGCTTGTTCATCATTCATTTCTAAGTCAGTAAAATGAAACGTCTCCAATTCTTCTATGAGTTCCAATTGATTTACCCCCTAATGCATAATTTAATATTCTGACAATTGTTTTACCAAAAAAAGGATAGCCATTGCTATCCTTTGAATTTTTCTTATTTGTTTGCACGTTTTTTATTCATATAAAAGGTGACGAAAGCTACAACAATTAAAACGGGAATTGCATAAATTTGTCCAACAAGTAATTTCCAACTGACGGTATCATAACCTTCAGATGCAGGAGCTAAGATGGCAATTATACAAATAATCAAATAGGCCAATAATGGTGGTATTATTGTTTTCAATAGGTTCAGCGCCTTTCTTTGTACTTTTCAACAACTATTGAATCGTCCTTTATCTTTTATTTTATTAGAAAACTTTAAGATTGTAACTAAAAATTACTATATGGAATTCTTCATGCGATAATTAGAGAAGTAAGCTATAATGAGAAAGCATAAAAATGATACAGTATGGGGAGTCATATGAAATATGGGCATTCTAAAATTAGAAAATATCGTATTAATGCTAGAAGATGCAAAAGAAACATTGAAACAACTACAAGCTTCACAAGAGATTGATCCAAAAACAGCCGAATTAATTCAACTCACTCAAGAACAAATTGAAGAGCTTGAAGAGATGAAAAAAGAATTAAGCGAGTAATTTACCTCTATGGAAAAAGTAGCTTTGCACAAATTGATTGTGTGGGGCTATTTTTTTTGTATTGTTTAAGAATTTTATAATAAAGTTTGAAGGTAATCATAATAAAATTGTAGGGGATATAGAATTAAACAAGGTGAACCTTATTATTAGTAAAGGCGGTTTTGGGCTTTGTCAAATGCACAGTCTAACCAGGTTTAGAACATAACGAGTCTCTTCAAATTAAAAACAAAAGATTAGATTTGTTTCACCAATTTTATAGAAATACCATAATCAACATAGCTATAAATAGCTATGTTTTTTTATTTTCCTTATAGAATCCTTATAATTGTCATTTATTCTAAACTCACAATATAGGAGGAGGACGTTTAGAATGAATGAGATGATTTTAGAAACAAAAAATCTTTGCAAAACATTTCGAAAGCAAAGGGTGGTACAAGATATTTCACTTTCTGTGCCTAAAAATTCGATTTATGGATTATTAGGTGCTAATGGAGCGGGGAAATCGACTACTTTGAAAATGATAACGGGCATGCTTACGCCTACTTCTGGTGAAATTTATTTTGATGGTCATAAATGGACACGGCACGATTTACATTCTATCGGTGCTTTGATTGAGTCCCCTCCGCTTTATGAAAATTTAACAGCAAGAGAAAATTTGCAGGTTCGCACGACTGCTTTAGGTTTGCCTAAATCAAGGATTGATGAGGTATTGCATGTTGTGGAGCTAGAGAATACAGGTAAGAAAAAGGCAGGGAAATTTTCTATGGGAATGAAGCAGCGATTGGGAATTTCCATTGCATTGCTTAATCATCCAAAGCTTTTAATATTAGACGAACCAATGAATGGACTGGATCCTTTTGGAATACAGGAATTAAGAGAATTGATCCTTTCTTTCCCTAGTAAAGGAATGACTGTCATTTTATCCAGTCACATTTTAAGCGAAGTAAGCCAGGTTGCAGATCATGTTGGGATTATATCGAACGGTGTATTGGGGTATCAGGGAGAACTGAATAAGAATACAGATTTGGAGAGCTTATTTGTACAAGTGGCTGGGAAATATAGAAGGGAGGCATAAGAAATGATTCCATATCTTGCATCCGAAAAAATCAAAATCAGACATACTTTTCTAAATAAACTTATATGTCTAGCCCCATTGGTTACAATGCTGCTTGCGTTTTTATTATCGAAGGATTATTTTCAATTATCTAGTTACAACTGGTGGTATATTTTCATTCTTCCAGGAATGCTTTCTTTAAGTTGTGTACTTCTTACGGAGAGGGATAAAAAAATGAATAACCGGGCCATTTTATCTTTACCCGTTTCATTAAAACAAGTATGGATTTCTAAAGTATTACTGATTTTAGGAATCTTGATCTGTTCCTGTATGATTTTTTTCTGTGGAACACAGTTATCTAGTTTACTATTAAATAAAGAGTATTTCCGAATCATTCCTATGATGAATGCATTATTAGGAAGTATTCTTTTGATCTTTACTTTTATGTGGCAAATTCCTATATGCTTGTTTTTAGGTAACAAAATAGGTGTATTTCCGACGGTTCTATTGAATATAGCAGCAAATGGAATATTTGGGGTTCTATTTGCAACAGAAAGTATTTGGATGATTAGTCCATATGCATATCCAAGCAGACTCATGATTCCTATATTAAAAATACTACCGAATGGTTTGTATGCAGAACCAGGAAGTGTAACGTTTACTCCAGAACTCCTTTCCTATCATGTAATACTGCCAGGAGTGGTGATTACTGTAGTGCTGTTCCTTTTCTTCACTTATGCGACGGCAAAATGGTTTGAAAAGCAGGAGGCAAATTAAAATGGGAGTTCTGTCGAGGGTATTAAGAGCTGATTTTCTAAAAATGAAACACACGGTTTTTTTCTGGATACATGTAGCGATGCCAATAATCGGGATTGTTCTTTTTTTAAGTTATTATTCCTTTTCAAAATTGGATTCTATTAATAAGGTTTCAGGCTATATACAAGTATTATCGATAACTTTTCCGTTGCTAATTAGTGTTGTGTGTTCTTCTGTTGTGGAACAGGAAGCTTTGGCAGGGAATTTTAAAGAACTTTTATCAACAGAAAACGGAAGGTATAGAGCATTTATTAGTAAAGTATGCTTGCTTTTAATATGCGGGCTTTGTTCTACTATATTAGCAGTCTTTGGATTTGAGGCAGGTTTTCATTTTCTGCTAGGGCAGAATGAACTTCCACTATCTTTCTATTTTGAGACTTCCTTAATCCTTTTTGGATGTCAAATCTTCATGTATATATTTCATCTGTTCCTAAACTTTCGCTTTAGTAAAGGTGCTTCCATTGGGATTGGAATTACAGAAAGCTTGCTAGCTGCTTTAATGCTTACAGGGCTGGGGGATGTGATTTGGAAATACATTCCATGCGGATGGAGCGTGAGATTGTGTGAGAGTTTTTTTGTATACAGATTGAAGCCTGATTCTTTTCCTGATCTACAATTAGATACCGAAATGGGAGTAGCGATTTGTATTTGCTTCACGATCATTATAATTGCTTTTTCGCTTATATGGTTTTCCTATTATGAAGGACGTCAAGAAATATAAACACATTTTGTAAAGGCAACATTATAATGGAATCAAGAGGAGGGATCCTGTATGGCAAGAATATTAGCAATTGATGATGAAGAAGGCATCCTATATATCATAAAAAGCGCTTTAGAGAAAGAAGGGCATGAGGTAATTGCCGTTCATAATCCCCTTACTATTTCAAAGGATAAATTTTGTCATTATGATTTAATTCTATTAGATGTGATGATGCCTGAAATAGATGGATTTACACTATGTAAGGAGATCCGGAAATTGGTAGATAGTCCCATTCTGTTTCTAACTGCCAAAACAATGGAAAAGGATCTTATCACAGGTCTTAGCCTTGGCGGAGATGATTATATTACAAAACCTTTTGGAATTGGAGAACTGCGTGCAAGAGTGTCAGCACATTTAAGACGTGAACATAGAGAAAAGCAAAATGCATTTTTACTGTCAGGTCTTGAATTTAAACTATCGTGTAAAGAAATATGGTATGACGATACAGTTATCGCATTTACAAAAAGCGAGTACGCAATTTGTGAGTACTTAGCTTTGAATCATGGTCAAGTATTTTCAAGAGAAAAGATTTACGAAAATGTATTTGGATATGATGGAGAAAGTGATAATCAAGTTATTGTGGAACATATAAAAAATATCCGTCATAAATTATCTAAATATGACATGAATCCAATAGAAACAGTATGGGGAATCGGATATAAATGGAAAAAGTAAAAAAGCAAGTAAATCTTCGCAAAATTTTTATACGGTATATTTTCGCATTTTCAATAGGTACGATTGCTTTAGTTGCTTTTTTACTTATCCTGTTTCAAATTGGAATTAACACAGAGATAATACTTCCCGCAAATTATTATGAGAAACAGATTGAATCGCAAAGAAACGCCATAGTAAGAGCTGAACAGGGCGATGATCTCATTCTAAAACAATATAAATATGTTATGTATGACTTTTCAGGAAAAATCATTCAAGGGAATATTAATAAAAATTATGCGGGCCAAATATGGGATAACATACAGAACAATGAAATAGGAGATGGGAAATACCACTATGCAATTATGAAGCGAAATAAAGACATTTGTGTTGTTGTATATACTTTGCATGCTAATTATAAAAATCCTTTTTTGCAGAAGTATTTACCTAACCCGGAAGTTTGTTTGCTTGTCCTTTTTATCCTATTATTTGTTGCAGAGGTGTTATTTTTATCTCGTTATTTTGGCAAATCATTGTCAAAGGAAATGCAAATTTTGAAAAAGGTAACTGATAAAATTCAAATGGAAGATTTAGATTTTCCAGTAGAGCAATCTAAAATAATAGAAGTGAATGAAATATTAAATTCTTTAGTAAAAATGAAAGATGAATTGAACGATTCCTTACGTAAACAGTGGGATATGGAAACGAATAGAAGAGAACAGATTGCTGCTTTAGCACACGACATCAAAACGCCATTAACTATACTGAGAGGGAATGCCGAGCTACTAAATGAATTAATGCTGGATTCGAATCAGGGGAAATATAATGAGTATATTTTGAAAAGTGTTGATGAAATGGAAATGTATATGAAATCTTTGCTTGATATTACAAAATGTGAGGAAGGTATTGCACTTCAATTTAAGCAAATAGACCTCCAAAACTTTATTCATAATATTATGGAGGAAAGTGCAATTTGTGCCTTGGACAAACAGTTAAATCTGATCAAAATGGTTAAGGGCATACCGAATTTTATTTATGCTGATGAAGCTACTTTGAAAAGAGCGATTATGAATGTAATCATGAATGCAATTGAATATTCTCCAGTAAATGGTGACTTGATTTTTTCAATTGAAACTATTGATGGTAAAGTTCGATTTATTGTCGAGGATTCAGGAAGAGGATTTACAAAAGAAGAAATGAATTCAGCTACAGAGCAGTTTTATAGAGGAGATAGGAGTAGAAATTCAAAAAATCATCATGGAATCGGTCTATATATTGCCAAAAACTTTGTAAAGCAACATGGTGGTAATATTTTCTTAAGTAATTCAGAAAAGCTGTTTGGTGCAAAAGTTGTTTTGGAGATATCGATCTGATGGAGAAAATGCACAAGACTTTGTTTTCGTACACTCCTTGTAAATAGAATATACTTTATATTTGTCGTATTAATTAGTGTGATTCAATATATGGTGGACCATTTTTGGTTAAACTTTCGTTAGTTCAAGAACTGATAAGAACTAATAATACGTTGTTATAGCAACGTTTTAATGGAATATCGTACACGTCCGTAAACTAGCAAAAAGTAGGTGCAAGAAATAATCTTGCACCTACTTTTTTTATGGTGTCACAATTTCCTTAACTTCTGCACCCACATGTACGGGTGGTTTACGATCTTTCCATGGAGCAGATTCTTCTAATTGTTTCCCAAGCTGTAGAAGGGTTAACTCATCTGCGAAGCGTCCTGTAAATTGCAGCCCGATTGGTAAGCCAGACGCACTCATCGCAAGTGGCAATGATAACGATGGTTGACCTGTTGCGTTAAACAAATTGGTAAACGGCGCGTATGTGAAAATCTGCTCTGTCCATTCAATCGCCGAGATATTTGGATTATCCGCATTTAGCTCACCGATTTTCGCTGGTAATGTGCCGATTGTTGGGCTTAAAAGCACATCGTAATCTTCAAAGAATGTCGCTACTTGACGTGATACAAGTGCATTTGTATTAATGGCTTCTAAAAGTGCGCTAGCTTTTAAGTCTTTGCCATATTCATAGCATTGCCAAATGGCTGCTTCAATTTTATCGCGTGAAGGTGTTTTACCTGTTAATTCTGCTGCCCCTGCAATCATTTTATAAATATTCGCTGTCCAAATATTTACCGTTGCGCGTGAAAATGGTGCTTCGTCGTAACCTGGTCGAGCTTCGACTACTTCATGCCCTAACTCTTCTAATAATTTTACGGCCTTATGTACGGCCTCGATACATTCCGGATCAACGAATGCACCAGAATTTGTTTCTGTAGTCCAGGCGATTTTCAGTGGTCGTACTTTTTGCTGAATTGCTTTACTGTAAGGCATTTCCGGGCTTTGAATAATCGAGTAGCATCCTAAGTCTGGCCCAGCTACTTGGTCCAGTAATGTAGCGGTATCACGAATAGTTTTTGTCAGCGCAAATTCAATTGCTAGTCCATTTAATGCCTCACTATTATAAGGTCCCATTGGCACGCGACCACGTGAAGGCTTTAAGCCGACGACACCACTGCATGATGCAGGAATACGAATGGATCCGCCTCCATCATTACCATGCGCGATTGGAACGATACCACTTGCGACAGAAGCGGCTGCACCGCCACTTGAACCACCAGGGCTATGGTCTAGATTCCATGGGTTACGTGTTGGACCATAAATGACAGCTTCCGTTGCGGCATTATAGCCGAACTCTGGTGTTGTGGTTGTACCGCTTAATACTAAACCAGCATTTTTAAAACGTTTCATTAATTCACTATCGACAGACATTACCGCATTTTCTGCAACACGACTGCCCATACTATGTGGCACACCTTCCGCATGGAGTACAAGTTCTTTAATTACAAATGGTACACCTGCAAATGGTTGATTATCATTTAAAGTTGGAATTGCTTTTTCAGCCTGTTCCTCTAACACGCTGACAACGGCATTAATCGAAGGGTTGACCTTTTCAATACCTTGTAGCGCTAATTTTGTAAGTTCTTGTGGTGTCACTTGCTTTGTTTTTACTAACTCCGCTAATCCAAGACCATCATATGATGCATATTCTTGTAAATTCATTTGATCACCTCATAATAGTTTTGACTTACAAATTCATATTAAATTGAGATGAAAAAAATTGATATTACCCAAAAGGATAATTTGTTTTGAACGAGAATATGAATTTAATAGAAATAAGGAGGAATTAGTATTGTATGAGCATAAAGAGGTGGGGGATTTATTAGAAGCAACGTTTAGGATTTCGAATATGAATATGCAACAAACAAGTGAAGACTTTAAATTGAATATGCTACAAGTATTGAGTGAATGTTTTCAATTTGAGCATATGATTTTTTGGGAAGTCGCAGATGGGGAGTTAAATGAACAGCCTGTCTGTTTCAATGTAGAGACATATACGGTACAAAATTATCTACATGAATATAAATATTATGATCCTTTGCACCCAGTGAATATGGAAAATCAGCCCGATATTCAATTAATGCAACGAAATGAAGTAATATCGATGAAGAAGAAACGGTATTATGTTGAGCGCTTTTTACAATTAAATGATTTTATAGATGAAATGGGTATGTATCTGTACAATCAGCAAAAGCCAATAGCGGCTATTGGCTTTTTGCGAAAAGAAGGGGAAATACCATTTACAGAGCAGGATAGTCAAAAGTTATCGCATGTAAAGCGGATGATTGAAAATGTTTATTTATTACATCAATATGTTCAGCCAGGCGAGTCAATGCAAATTACACAACGAGAAAAAGAGCTGTTAATGTATTTATGTAAGGGATTTAAAAACGCAGAAATTGCCAGTTATTTATATGTCAGTGAAAATACTGTAAAGAAGCATTTGCAAAATTTGTATCGAAAATTTCAAGTAACTTCCCGAACGCAGCTTGCATTAAAATATGCAGAAAGCTTTCGAGCATAAAAATAAGATGTTGGCAATCGATAAAAACCGAGTGCTATTTTAACCCGAACAATCCCACCTTCTTGATCTATCAGACTTTTCGCGTCCCATGTTAGAAAAACTTATTCAAAGGGGAAGGTTGGCAGGCTATGCTATCTTTTATCTTTGGAGGTCATTATATGACCAAAGATTATAAATTAGATTATGAATCCTTAGCTGTTTTCTTAAGCTTTATCATATACCGCACATAGACCAATTATGGTGAACTGTATCTTAAGTATATGAAATTTTGGTATTTGTTAATCTGTTTCTAATAGTTTTTAGATTTAGGGAAGTTATAATATAAATGATTAAAATAAGCTGTATAGGAAGTTTGAAATTTAATGACTTCTATACAGCCTATTTTTAATCTTTATACAATGTGCCACAAAAATTGATAGTGTATGCCATAAATTTGTACTGGGCATAAACGGTCAAGATGCATAGAAAGAGCTATTAGTTAACTTTTTATAGCTAGGCCACTGAAAGAAATGGGGCCAACAATGTTTGCTTGTGTGTTGGGTGTAATATTCTCAACGGTAAGTTGATAGAAGTTAGCGCCAGCTATTAAATTGGAATCAATGGCTTGGAATGTAAAGGCGTAGTTTTGCTCTGAACCAATTGATTCTACTCCATTTTGAGTATTAAAGATTTCTTTCCCATTACGGAAGATTCTAAATACAATTTGGGAAATATTAGTAATCCCTGACACGCCCACGGTTGAAACTAGCTCAACGTTATTATTTCTTGTTGCAGTGGCTGGGATTGTTATTTGAATCGAAGCTAAAAGAGCTTTAAATGGAGCTTGTGGAATTGTAAAAGCATTTCCTGGATTAAAACTGCTTAGGGGTTCAGAAGCTTGGTAATCAAGAACTTGCACCATTTTATCACCTCCTTTTGTATGATCCTTATAAGATATGTTTTTTATCAGAGCTTGGTTGTGTTGTTATCCAAGCTTTGTTTAATTAAACTGTTCTGGATCCTCGAGGAATTCGGTGTTTAGTGAAAG
The DNA here is from genome assembly GCF_044763875.1 of Rummeliibacillus sp. NPDC094406. NCBI lineage: Bacteria > Bacillati > Bacillota > Bacilli > Caryophanales > Caryophanaceae > Rummeliibacillus > Rummeliibacillus sp. NPDC094406. Next base: position 267,437 of record NZ_JBIWGZ010000004.1, read on the forward strand.
CTCTCAAAATAAAAACCTCATTTAGATTTATTACGGAGAACCGTATCATAAAGGTGCTGATGCATTTCCTACTGTTTTGGTAACAATCAGTGGTGTTATTACATTTACTAAGAACGGTGACTTTTGGTTGAATCCTGTTAGCGGAGTGGTTGCAACCATATTATTCCTCGGAATTGGACTGTTACTTAGGTCAATAAGAATAAAAAAAGAGCATTTGGACGTTTAAAAGGCGGGGAGGGGCCGTTAGTAAGAGGTTACAAACCGCCAGTTAAATAATTGCGGGGAACCTTTCCACAAATAGCCCTATAACAAGGTTATTTGATTTAAGATCGCCAATTCAGTTTAGTTTGTATATGGAGAATGATAAGTAGTTCATAATGATTCCTCCGTTTTGACTGTTGTTGTAGTAACTACATTTTACACGAGGTCGTTATAGTCTTCTTTTTTTATCTTAGGTGTTGCACCTTTATGTAAAGTAAGTTTAATAGACTGATAACACAAAGCGAAAACTTCTAACGTAATTTGTCTCGACAACAATTACGATGTATGAGTTTTCGCTTTTTTTTCTGTTCAAAAATAGTAAATATTTAATATTTCATATGTTATCAACTATTTTTAGTAAAATTTAACTGTTATTTCACAGTTCTTTTCATCTTATTTCACATCTGTTTTGTATTATGAATAATTGACAGACATTTAATTGAAAGGAGATTATTGTAAAAAATGAAAAAACTATTTGTATTAGGAATTATGTTGTTAAGTATTATCTCTGTAAGTTTTATTGCCAATAAGCACAAAATGGATGCTGAGGCAGCTATATCTAGTTTAAAAAAAGATGTACCTAAAAATTCAAAATGCGCATTGTGTAATATGTTTGTATATCAAAAGAAAGATAAAATGGGTGCTTTCTCATCACAGGCAATTAAAAAGAATGGTAAGGTTGTTTATTACGATGATATTGGTTGTCTTTTATACGATGAAGTAAAAAATAAAACAAAAAATAAAAAGTATGTTCGTGATTATAAAACTCTAAAATGGATCAAAGCGGAGAATGCGACATACGTCAAGACAAACTTGCATTCTCCTATGGAATGGGGCTATATCTCCTTTGCTAGCAAATCGGAAGCAAAGAAATATATTGCTAAACACAAAAAATGTAAAATTGTTAAGCTTAGTACAATTAAAAAAAGAGCAATCGACAGATATAAAGGTCAATTTAGTAGTGATGTGAAAAAAAAAAGATTTCAACAAAGCCAAGTGAACCTACGATTTTATCAAGTTTAGAGAAAGATGTGCCGAAGAATATGGATTGTGCATTCTGCAATATGGTTGTTTATCAACAAAACGTTCCTTTAGGTGTTTTTTCAGCACAAGCTATCAAAAAAAATGGAAAAGTTGTCTATTACGATGATATTAGTTGCTTGCTTTACGATGAAGTGAAGAATTGCGAAACGAATAAAAAGTACGTTCGTGATTACAAAACATTGAATTGGGTTCAAGCTAAAAAGGCAACTTATGTTAAAACATTTCTAACTTCACCAATGGACGATGGTTATATATATTTTGCTAAAGTAGTAGAAGGAAAGAATTATACTGCCAAACATTCAGGTACAAAAATTGTCCCATTTCAGACCGTTCAAAAAGAGAGTATTCAGAAATATCAATAAGTATATTTAAAAACACAAGTAAAAAGGAGAATATAGAGAATGAGAAAATATTTAGGATTCGGATTGCTGTTATGTGTAATTTTAATAGCGACTTTAAGTGGTAATCATAATTCGAGTGTATTTGCAGCAGCTACAGATGCAAATACAGATGTGCAAGCTATAAAGAATGGAAAAGTAGTTTACTATAAGGGTGTAAATTCATTGTTATATGATGAATTAAATGAAGGGGTTACATTCACAAAAAAGGTTAAGGACTATAATACAAAAAAATGGGTTGAGTTAGATTCAGTAACGATTGTTAAAATAAATGCTTCAAAAAATATTTATTTCTCTAAAGTAGCAGCTGCAGAGAAATATATTAAAACTTATAAAAAGAAAAACAACGTAACATTAAAAAAGGTTAAATTAAAAACAATTAAAGCTAATGCCAAAGTAAAATATAAAAAAGAAGCACCAAGTATTGTATTAAAAGCGAGTACAACAAAGCCAACGAATAAAGATGTCACAGTGAATGTAGCTGTTACAGATAATAAGAAAGTGTCCCTTAAAAAATGGGCAATCGGTGTAGAGCCAGCAAATAAATTTTCAACTGCAGGTACAGAATTGACAGATAATTCATTTACAGTAAGTGAAAATGGGACATATACAGTGTATGCTTTAGATAATAATGGTAATAAAAGAACGAAATCAATAAAAATCTCAAATATCGATAAAACAAATCCAACTATTTCATTAAGCCCAAGTACAACGAATGCTACAAATGAAAATGTAACAGTAACTGCTTCGATTATTGATAATGTGAAAGTAGTATCAAAAAAATGGGCAAGTGGTGATCAAACAGCTACGTATTTCACAAAGAATGGTACAAAATTTACGAGCAATACATTCAATATTAAAACAAATGGAACATATACAGTATTCGCCAAAGACAGTGCAGGAAATACGCTCGTTCATACAATCACAATCTCAAATATCAATAAAACGGCACCAACAATCACACTTTCAATACCTGAAAGTGATGTAACAGCCGTAAGTAAAAAAATACAAGTTTCAACTACTGATGATAATGGGATTCAAGATCAAAAATGGGCATATGGAAATAAGGGTGTAGAATATTTCGTTGATAAAGGTTCAAGAATAGCACCATTACAAAATGCGAATCAAAAAGATAAAATTATCACACTAAAAAATGGTGTTTATACAGTGTACGCTGAGGACAAATTGGGGAATAAAGCAGTAAAAACAATTACTGTAGATAAAATTTCTGGATTTTCAGAAATAACGCAAACGGGTGTACATTGTGAAGTATGTCGTATGGATCTTTATAACACTGACCCAAATAAAGTGTATACTGCCAAAGCGATTGACCAAGAAGGATATACACATTATTTTTGTAGAATTGGATGTATGTATCATCAACAACATGCAAATGGTATAGCATTTACTAATAAATATGTTCGTGATTATGGTGCAACAGCCCCACGCTTAAATAATTGGATTGCAGTTGAAAATGCAGTAACTGTAAAATATAGAGCTGATGAAACAGCTAAAGGAATCATGGGTTGGAAACTTTTCCATTTCACAGATTTATCAAGTGCAGCAAACTATCTAGGTGTGAGCAAAGAAAATGTAGTAGCTGAAAAATTAGAAAATATCAGTGAATATGCGAAAACGAATAATAAGGGAATGGATTATCAATACGAGGTTGATAAAGCCGCACAGTAATTTTAAATAATAAAAATTTAAATATTACCTTTCGGATTTATAGAAAAGCGAAAACTCATGTATCGTAATTGTCGTTGAGACAAATCACGTTAGGAGTTTTCGCTTTGTCATTAGTTGAAACAATTTGTTTTATCCCGCATTAACGGGCAGTAAGACCCCCACCTCAAGATTGAAAGAAATGAAGAAGATAGGTGGGGGATAACAGCCCGTAAAAGCCCGATTGGTTCGGGCCAACAAGATGTTGGTCACTCAGGTGTTGCCACAGGACGTGGCGTTTTTAACCTGAGTTCCTATATTTCAGTGGGAAAGAAAACCCCACTGATGGAAGTTTCACTTTATAATTACTACCTTTTTAGGATTTATTTCTTATTCATTTACAAAATTGGAGGTATTCCATTGGTTAAGAATTGGGTGTCCATCATTATTATTATGGGATTAATAACGATGGTTGCAATGAATGTTCTGGGTAACGAGAAAAAGCCGATAGATTGGAAAGAAACAGTGAAAACAGCCGAAACAGCTAAAACAGCTAAAAAAACTGAAACAGCATCTACTAATGAAAAAGAGGATACGACATCTCAAGTAGAGTATGTAGCACCAGATTTTGAGTTGAAAACGTTAGAAGGTGAAACTGTACGTTTATCGGATTATATAGGTAAAAAGGTGATTATAAATTTTTGGGCAACATGGTGTCCACCTTGTAATGAAGAAGTACCACATATGCAAAAGGTTTATGAAGAGTATAAAAATCAAGGTGTTGAAATTTTAGCTGTTAACGTAACCAATAAGGATAAGGGAAAAGAAGCGATTGCTCAATTTGTGAAAGAACATGGACTAACTTTTGAAGTTTTGTTAGATGAAGAAGGGTTTGTAGGTAGTACATATCAAGTTCTTACGCTGCCAACGACTTATATAATTGATACAGAAGGGAACATGGTTGACATCATTGAAGGTCCAATGAATGAGGCAGTGATGAAAAAATTAATTAACAAGGCCGAATAATAAAAACTAAACAATTCCGAAGAAAAGAGAAAACTCATGCATCGTAATTGTTGTTGAGACAAAATTACGTCAGAAAATTTATTATCAAAAGAGGAACCGAATCGTATTATCACCTGTTTCTCAATAATTTCGAAATTAGTTGCTCTATATCCCTAATGAGGTATAACCAAAGTATTCGTGGAATGATAAACAGATATTTAAAACACTCCTAAATGTCGCTTTAGGAGTGTTTTCACTGTACTATAAATCTTTAATGATAGAAATAGAAATCATGTCTAATACCAGGGATACTTTATTCTCATTAATTATACCATGGTAAAATTGATACAATACGAAGCATGCCGTGCACTTTTTGCCTCCCTCATATGCTTATTTCTTTAGTTGTTGATCTAAGTGATGACTAAAGAAAGTTAGAAGACTTGCACAGACTGCAACTATCCCGCCGACCCATGTGACATTCATTAAATTCCCTTGATGATATACTAATCCGCCTAATGCAGAACCAAAGGCGATACCTACGTTGCTTGCCACTGGCATAAGCGAAGCAGCAAGTCCTGTTGCTTTTGGCTGATAAATTCCGGCAAGGTCTATTAAATAAAGCTGAGTAGATGTTGTTAAGAGGATGCCCATTAACGACATTAAGCCAATGTTTACAAGTCCTAAAATATGATGATTTGTAGTCCAAAATAAACTTGTCAGAACAACTGCCTGCACGAGAAAAACAAACCTAAGGCGACCGATTGCATTATGGCTGGCAATTTTACCGGCGAGGATGTTGCTGAAAATCGAGATAAATCCGTAGCCAAACAAGATTAAACTAATTGAATGATTTGGCACTTCCATTCCCTTTAAGATAGGAACAAGGTACGTAAAGACTACATAAGTTGCGCCAAATCCGAGAGCAGGAATGAAAAAAGCCATTAAAATTCTTGGCTTGGTCAATAAAGAAAACTGATCTCGTATCGAACTGCGTATTAGGCTGAGTTTATTAGGCAAGACAAAAAAGGATGCCAAAAACGCCAATCCTCCTAGGAAAGTAGTTAACACGAAAGTGGCATTCCAACCGTACAATTCGGCGATGACAGTACCAATTGGCACTCCAACGACATTTGCAAGTGTGAAACCTCCGAAAACGAATGATATAGCAAGTCCGCGTTTTTCAATCGGCATGGTTTCACTTGCAACAATCATAGCTAGGGAGATTAATACTCCTGTTACTATTGCCGTCAACATCCGAAGTACAAGGAGCATGATATAGCTCGTCGAAATTACGCACAAAGCATTCAAGATGATAAATAATCCTATCAAAAATAACATCCATTTACGTTTAGGGAAATGACTTGTTGCTGACATCACTAGTGGAGTGGCGATTGCGAATGTAATCGCAAACGCAGAAATGAGTGTGCCTGCTTTTGCATTTGTTATATGAAGGCTCGAGGAAATATCGGTTAAGATTCCGACAATAACAAATTCGCTTGTCCCGAGAACAAATGTCAATAAAGTAAGTGTTAGAATGAGCAACCAATGTCGCTTGGATAATTTTGTGGGGTGCATAAATACCTCTTTTCTTAGATGAATGTGAATGAAATGTGCCTCATGGGTAGATACACAGCCTAAACATCATACCATAAAATATTTTTGCGAGGAAAACTCTTTCTTATTAAATAACTGATTATCAGGCCAATAAGAAAGCAGAGTTAGCAGAAAACTATTAAGGAGGTATATTACTGTTGATAATGCTGATGATAGCAGTAGGTATAAAAAAATAAGAATGCAAAAACCGCATTAGCAAAATACGGAGAATCGTATCATAAATAACGGTAAACTTAATTAAGAATTATAAACAAAAAGCTACGGCTTATGAGAGAATATCCTGCTCAAAGCCGTAGCTGCTATATTAGTTTTCAGTACTTAATTGTGTAGCAGTCTTCTTTTCACGTGGCTTAACAAGCCCAAATGGTTTACCGATTGGTAGAAATTCGAAACCAAAATGTTTGTTTAACACGTTAGCACCTGCTCCGTATAGAGAAAGAAGACCAATTGCTAGCTCAGAGTATGCTGCTAGTAGATGCATTCCATATTCCATAATACCAAGAGTGCTTAATCCTAAACCGATAAATAGTAGGTCTATTAAGAAGAAGACTCCAAATAATACTTTGTTTGTTTCCAATGCGCCAATTGTCATGAAAACCGAAAGGCCTAGATAGCCTAAATAAACAATGCCTAATTGATGAACATCCGCACTGTTCTTCAGTGCTTCACCAAAGGTACCCAATTGGATAAACCAAGTTGTCGCTACTCCCATCCAAAAGAGACCATACGCTCCAAATGCTGTCATGCCAAAAACATTGTTATGTTTTGAATCTAAAATTGATGCATAAAATTGTGCAATGCCCCCTAAAAAGATGGCCCACGGAATTACTAGACCTAATCCTTCTGTCCAACCAAGCTTTACTGATGAAGCAACTAGTGTAACGATTGCTAAACCAAATAAACCAATACCAGATGGATCTGCTGTTACAATTTTGATGTTGTTTGATTGTGTCATCTCTAACGTCCCCTAACTCTTGCTGTGTATTTTCTCGAACGTGTTGAGTTTAAACTATCTCACGCATATTAACCATAGATTAGGCGGATTCAAAGCGAACAAGGTTATTAACTAGAGAAAATTTGATGTTTTTAACAAGATTCGTTAAAAAGTAAAACTTGTGGAAAAATTAAATTTAAACGTAAAAGGGCATATTTGTGTGCTAATGTAGAAAAATATTATTAGCTGTACTAGTACAAATAGTTGCAGGAGTCACTTTGCAATCTAAAGGTTGGATTATTAGAGAAGATATCCATATTGTTATAATTAAGAGCGCTAAGGATCATAATTAGAATGTAGCTGTTTAGACAAAGGCACGGTGATTGTAGTTTGGGATACTCGAAGTTAAGGCAAATGCAGGTGATGATTAAATCTCACCTAGCAATATTAGGGTGAACCATGCTACAAGTAACGGCAAAAATTAGTTTGAAGATAAGTTAGGAATGTCGAAAGACCATATGGAATAGAGTCGATTATGAGGTCCTGGGACTAAAAAGTTCTAGAGTCTTTTGTATTCGTGATGTTATCGGAGTATCCAACTATTTAATAAACGGATATATAGTGGGGGGAAGGTGGGGGAATGCCTTGGTTTTTTCATGCTTTTAGGGCCTTATGGACTGATTTCTCGCTTTTTACCATCTTTTAATGTATATTAGAGTGTATATTTTAATCTATAAATAAATGTGTTACACTATGTAAAGGTTATAATTGATACAGAAAAGGTGGGTAACTAGGTTGCGCCTTGGCTTGCTGTGACGCCTAGGCAAGAGCGCCTACATCCTTTCTGCAAATATTAGCATGTAAGGAAGGTAAAAATGAGTAACGAACAAACTAAATCAGATGTTATCTTAATTGGTGCCGGAATCATGAGTGCGACTTTAGGGACACTCCTGAAAGAATTAGTACCGGAATGGAACATTAAAGTATTTGAGAAACTTGATAAACCAGGTGAAGAAAGCTCTAACGAATGGAATAATGCAGGAACAGGGCACTCAGCATTATGTGAGCTTAACTACACACCTGAAAAAAATGGCGTTGTTGAAACAGCTAAAGCAGTAAACGTTAACGAACAATTCCAAGTTTCAAGACAATTTTGGGCTTATCTTGTAAACAACAAAAGAATCACTAATCCAGAAGACTTTATCATGCCACTTCCTCACATGAGTTTAGTACAAGGGACAGAAAATGTAGAGTTCTTGAAAAGACGTTTTGAAGCGCTTTCAAAAAATCATCTATTCGAAGGTATGGAATTCTCTGATGATCCAAAAACACTGAAAGAATGGATTCCATTAATTATGGATGGACGTACATCAAACGAAGCGATTGCAGCAACAAAAATCGATTCTGGTACGGATGTTAACTTCGGTTCTTTAACTCGTATGTTATTTGATAACTTAAAAAATCAAAATATCGAAATTAATTATAAACACCAAGTGAAAGATATGAAACGTAATAGCGATGGTTCATGGAATGTAAAAGTAATCAACGCAAACGGTCAAGTCGAAAGCCATAGTGCGAAATTTGTATTTATCGGTGCTGGTGGTGGAAGTTTACCAATTCTTCAAAAAACAGGTATTCCTGAAAGTAAACATGTTGGTGGTTTCCCAATAAGCGGTTTATTCCTAGTATGTAAAAACCCTAAAATTGTAGAACAACACCACGCAAAAGTATATGGTAAGGCTGCGGTTGGTGCACCACCAATGTCTGTACCACACCTTGATACACGCTATATTGATAACGAAAAATCATTATTATTTGGACCATTTGCAGGTTTCTCACCTAAGTTCTTAAAAACTGGTTCAAATATGGACTTAATTGGTTCTGTAAAACCAAACAATGTCTTCACTATGTTAGCGGCAGGTGCCAAAAACATGGATTTAACAAAATACTTAGTTCAACAACTTATGTTGTCGAAAGACAAACGCATTGAAGAGTTACGTGAATTCGTTCCAAACGCTAAGAGCGAAGATTGGGATATTGTCGTAGCTGGTCAACGTGTACAAGTTATTAAAGATACTGAAGCTGGCGGAAAAGGTACACTTCAGTTCGGTACAGAAGTTATTACTGGTGCTGAGGGTTCAGTTGCTGCATTGCTAGGTGCATCTCCTGGTGCTTCTACTGCTGTTCCAGTTATGCTTAATATAATTAATAAATGCTTCCCAGAACGTATGAAAGAATGGGAACCAAAAATCAAAGAAATGATTCCTTCTTATGGGTTAAAACTTGTGGAAAACCCAGAACTATTCAAAGAACTTCATGCTTCAACAGCGAAGGCGCTTCGTCTAAGCGAAGACTAGCATATAAATTATCAATAAAAACAAAACGAAGAACCTTTGATCTATTTTTGGATTAAAGGTTCTTTTTTTATTTGAAGTTATAGAGAGAGGTTACGGTGAACCGTATCATAAATCTAGGCGCAGGATCTAATTGATCCTGCGTCTTTTTTGTACCAGATTGTATAATTCTACGGACTGTTCTTGAGTGAATATATGATAATATTCATTAAATGAATTTCATATTAATGAAATTTTTTCATAATATATTGCATATTACTCTTATATATATTATATTATTCACAAAAATGAAATTTGAGGTGAAGTGATGAATATAGGAATGGAAATAAAGAAATTGAGGACTGAAAAAGGAATTACTTTGAAAGAGTTAAGTGAAAAAAGTGAACTATCTGTTGGATTTCTGTCTCAATTAGAAAGAGGGCTTACGACCATAGCAGTCGATTCACTTGAAAAATTAGCTGATATTTTGGAAGTACATTTAACACATTTTTTTGATTACCCTCATAAAAGGAAAGATATGGTTTTAAGAAGTTATGAACAAGAAATGATGGATTCAGTAGAAGGGGGCTTTATTAAGTATAGTTTAAGTACAGATTTGGAAAATAAACAACTTGTTCCAAGGCTAATAGAAATTCTTCCTCAAAAGAAAGATGAAGAAATATTATCCTATAAGCATGAGGGAGAAGAGTTCATTTATGTTCTAGAGGGTATATTAACAGTTTACATAAATGATAAGAGGCATGAAGTATATCCTGGTGACAGTGTTCATATGGACTCAAATATTGCCCACAATTGGGCTAATTATACGAACAAAAAGGTCAAGCTTATTGCTATTAATACACCTAATTATATCTACAACAGTAGGTTTCATAATACAGATGCTGATTAGTAAGACATTATATAAAGTTAATAGAAAGTGATAATAACAATGGATAAATTTGTATTATATCTAATCGGTTCTTTTTTTGTAATTGGAGCTATTGATTATATTACCGGAAATCATTTGAAACTGGGTGAGAAATTTGAGGAAGGCATAAAGACCATGGGGGCTTTAGGACTTGGCATGATAGGAATACTATCTTTAGCCCCTATATTTACAAATTTTTTATCGGCAGTGATCATTCCAATCTGTAGAGTTTTTCATCTAGATCCTTCTATCGTTCCTGCAGCATTTTTAGCTTTAGATATGGGGGGCTATCAAATGGCTAATGAGCTAGCCTTGACAAAGGAAATGGGGGAATTCTCAGGAATTATCATCGCATCTACATTAGGAGCCACAATCAGTTTTTCAATACCCGTAGCGTTAGGGATGCTTTCTAAAGAGGATGAAAAATACTTTTCTAAAGGTGTGTTGGTTGGAATTATTACTATACCAATAGGATGTCTTGCAGCAGGCTTATGGCAAAAAATAAATATCAATATATTAGTATGGAATCTAGTACCTATATTTGTTTTTGCCATTATTTTAGGGGCAGGATTATTAAAAGCTCCTCATGTTTTTATAAAAGCTTTTAATGTATTTGGAAAGCTTATCATAAGCTTGAGTACTGTTGGATTACTTTTACAAGGAATAGATGTGATATTTGGTGTAAGGCTTGTCTCAGGATTAGCACCACTATCTGAATCTACTGTTATAGTAGGCAAGATTGCATTTGTTTTAGCTGGGGCATATCCTATGCTAGCACTTATTAATCGAATTTTTAAAAATAGTTTTGAAAAAATAGGGGAGAAATTTGGAATTAATTCAGTGTCAGTAGCAGGCATTCTAGGGAATTTGGCTAGTAATCTGTTGGTATTTGGAACATATAAGGAAATGAATCCTAAAGGGAAAGTGGTATGTACTGCCTTTGGAGTAAGTGGAGCATTTGTATTTGGTGGTCAATTAGGATTTGTGTCAGGAGTAGCCCCAGAAATGTTAGGCGCATTTATAATATCAAAGCTTACAGCCGGAATAATTAGTCTAGTTCTAGCTGCATGGCTGTATGATCGTGAAAATAAAGAATTTAGTCTTAAGGAAGATGGAGGTATTATTAATGAATATCAGAGATAGAGTCGAAAAGTTAAGACAGCTAATGAAAGAAAATCAAATGGATGCTTATATAATTCCGAGTTATGATGCACATCTGAGTGAATATGTAGCAGAACATTGGAAATGTAGACAATGGATATCAGGATTTACAGGGTCAGCAGGTACTGTAGTTATTACATTAGATGATGCTGGGTTATGGACAGATGGTAGATACTATATTCAAGCTGAAAAGCAGCTTGAGAGCTCAGGAATCAGATTATTTAGAATGATGGATCCAGGGGTACCATCTTATACAGAATGGCTAGCAAATGTTCTTAAAGAAGGAAGCATTGTGGGCTTTGATGGAAATGTTTTTTCAATTAATATGGTTAAAAAGAAGGAAAAAGATCTAAAAGCAAAGAGAATCGTATTAAAAATGAATCAAGATTTAATTGGTGATCTTTGGGAGGGGAGACCGGAGATTCCTAAAGGACCAATTTTTACTCATGACGTAAAATATGCAGGCAAATCACGAGTAGAAAAGTTAAATGAAGTAAGAAAAGAAATGAAAAATAAGGGAGCAAATTATTATATTTTAACCTCCCTTGATGACATTGCATGGCTTTTGAATATAAGAGGAGCCGATGTGCCTAACAATCCAGTTGTAATAGCTAATGTAATCGTAGCAGAACATAAATGTTATGTATTTATTGATTCTTGCAAGGTTCCCCCTTTGGTAAAATTAGAACTGGAGGCTGAAGGAATCGAGTTAAAAGCGAATCATGAAATACAAAATTTCCTGGGGAATCTTTCAAGCAGCGATGCCATTATTTTTGATACGAATAAAACAAATATTAGATTATATAATGCCATTAACAGTAATACTAAGAAAATTGAAAATCCTGACATCACGACTAATTTAAAAGCTGTTAAAAATGAAGTTGAGATAAAAAATTTAAAATCGTGTGAAATAAAAGATGGTTTAGCTATGGTGAAATTTATAAAATGGCTAAAAGACTTTGTAGATAAAGAAGAAATCACTGAGATTAATGCAGAAGAAAGATTAGAATATTTCAGAAGGGGGCAGGAAGGATATGTTGGACCTAGCTTTGATACGATAGCAGGTTATAAAGAACATGCTGCGATGATGCATTATAAAGCCCATAAAGAAACGCAATATACTCTTAAGAATGAAGGTCTTTTTTTAATTGATTCAGGCGGTCAGTATTATGATGGAACAACAGATATTACAAGAACGATTGTTTTAGGAAAACTTACCGATCAACAAAAAAGAGATTTCACTTTGGTGTTAAAAGGATTTATTGCTTTAAGCTCAGTAAAATATTTATATGGAGCAACAGGCTCTAACTTAGATGTTTTAGCGAGACAACCAATTTGGCAGTATGGTTTGGACTATAAATGTGGGACTGGACATGGGGTAGGTTTTTTCTTGAATGTTCATGAAGGACCACAAAGTATAAGGAATGATAATAATAATGTTATATTAGAAAAAGGCATGATTATTACGAATGAACCGGGAATATACCTTGAAGGTAAATATGGAATTAGAATTGAAAATATATTGTTAGTAGTTGAAGACGAGAAAACAGAATTTGGTCAATTTATGAAGTTTGATACAATTACGTATTGCCCAATTGATTTAGCCGGTATCAATAAAGATATGTTAACAGAGAGTGAAAAGCAGTGGTTAAACAATTATCATCAAGAGGTATACACAAAGCTAGCTCCTTATTTAAATGAAGAAGAGAGAGTATGGCTAAGAGAAGAAACTAGGGAAGTATAAATAGGTATTGCCGATAGAAAAAATTTATATAGATGTGCCACGAAGAAGTCTATTACTGAAGAAAAGAAATACGTCGATAGTTACTGGCATGAGAAAATATTTGTCTACTATATAAACTTCAGTTAGATATTTTAAGGTGAACCGTATCATAAGTAAGTGGGGTTTGGATATTTATAAACGAAACAGTCTGATTAAGTAATAAATCAGGCTGTTTTTTTATGGGAAATTAATATTCGATAGTAAAGGAATAAACCTAGTGTTTTACTGCTTGCAAGTAGAATAAATTATGAAACCAAAGGATTCTGATATACTTTATCCATCAAACTATTAGTGATACGATAAATAACAACATAAACTCTGAGGTGAGCGAAATTTCATGTTCATAGACAAACTAAAGCAACAATTAAATCAAAATCAGCCACTATTTATAGGAGAGGAAACAGCTTTTCGTTCAGCCGTTTTGATCCCTTTAGTTCAAGTGCATGGCGAATGGCATGTCCTTTTCGAAGTACGTTCATACACGATGAGAAAACAGCCAGGTGATATTAGTTTTCCTGGTGGTCGAATCGACTCAACAGATCCATCACCATTTTCTGCAGCTTTACGAGAAACAAATGAAGAATTAGGAGTCGATCCAACCACTGTTAATATTATAGGACAATTAAGTCCTTACATTGCCTCTCCTTCATTTGTCGTATTCCCATTTGTAGCAACCATTGATTATGATCAAATTATTCATTCTTACAACAAAGAAGAAGTTGAAGAGGTATTTACGGTACCAATCAAATGGCTATTGGATTACAAGCCGTATATGCATTTAGTATCCTTTGAACCAGTGCCTTCACCAGATTTTCCTTTTGAAAAAATTGTGAACGGCTCTCAGTATCAATGGAGAACCCGTACAATGGAAGAATGGTTTTTTGATTATGAAAAGTATACAATTTGGGGATTAACTGCTAGGATATTAAAACATTTTATAGAGATTATAAAATAAATGATGCTTTAAATTTTGAATGAAATACTTATTAGTAAATTTAATAAGCCTCATTCATTCTCAATTCTAATATTTAACAGGATACCAACGGACTCAAGGCTTGAAAAGTTTTTCAGGCCTTTTTTGTTTTCTATTATTAAAGTAAGGTGTAAGCGCTATCATATTAAAAGGCGGTCCTATCCGAAAGCTAGCCCTTTAAGGAACGCCTTTTTTATAATCTACCTTGAAGTACTGGCTAAATACATTGACATGTGGAATTTATCATCCTTCACATGATAATCAAAAAAAGGTCCTGGATCTGTACAGTAACCGATATTTTCACTTTGTGTTATTTGAAATCCGTTAACTGATAAATTCTCGTCTATGTATTTTGGATATAAAGTGTATTGATGAGAATTCGGATATAAGGAAGAAATGTTTATCAAAGATTTGGACCAGTTGTCATAATAAGAGTATCCGCCAACAATGATTGAATCGCTTTTGAAATAGTTTTTTAGAACATTTATAGGAAACTGTGGGTTGAGTAATGAAAAATCATTTGTTGAGTAACTGTCCACAAAAACATCGATGCTAAAAGGTTTCAATGGCAGGTTTAAATCCGTATTCAAAATATAAAGGACATTTAGCTTAGGATTTTTACCCTCAATTCTTTTTCTAACCTTTTTGAGCATCGCAAGTGAGTAGCCGCTGAATACGTAGGATGCGCTCAAATCAAGAGTATCGATATATTTGGGAAGTGTCACAAAAGCATCAATGTTTGTTTCCACAATTAATTTGTTTTTCAAATCTATACTTTGCAGAACTTTTTGAAACCAAAAGTTACTTTTTTCAAATAAATTAATCATACTGTGATTCATCTCTTTAATCGTTTCTATATCGTAAAAATAAGAAGGATATGGAGATGTCTCATATAAGTTAGTGGTGATGATAATCCCTTCTTCAATAGCTGCCTCGTACCCACAAGTACAAGTTAACCCACCTTTTTGAATGTAATTATTTTTTATCGTCACATCTTTCATTTCAAGCAGGATTTGGCACTTTGGACAATAGAGAAGATTTACGAAGGAAAGCGGGACTCCAGTAAAATTTCCCTCTTTGGATGTAAGAGAGCTGGTTTGAACCGCTTTTTCAATTAATTGGATTGACTTTGATATTTCATCTTTTTTCTTGATTAGCTGGTTCTTTTTTTCAATGAGCAAGTTGTTGTAGTAGTTGATATCTTCATGGTCCGAGAAATTTGTAACACGTTGATACGATAGAATTTCTTGTACTTCTTGAAGTGAAAAATGAAATTTTTTTAATTTGGTGATAAAAGCCATGTCATCGTGGCACGATTGGTTCATTTGATATTGAGTGTTTTTTTTGTCCGGAAGCAATAATCCCAGTTCGATGTAATAACGAACAGTATCGGTTGTAACATGAAAAAGCTTTGCAAATGTACCGATTTTCATAGATGTTCCCCCTATGGAAAAAGTGGAGTTACTCCACTTTTTTATGAAAATAAATCTAAAAAGCGTAAAAAAAACTATTGACGTGGAGGTAGCACAAAATCATATTATAATGACAAGTAGTTTGAATAGTCAGAATAATTTTGACAGTATTGTAACATACATGTCACGAAAGGAGAAGGAATAAGTGATGAAAAAAATGGATCGAATGGATACACTTTCATTATGGAAAGCGACTGCAAACTGCTATACAAATGGAAAGCCCCTTGAAGGAAATGTAGAGGCCGATGTTGTCATTATTGGTGCAGGTTTCACAGGACTTTCTTCTGCGTATCATTTGCAAAAACTAGGGAGAAATGCCATTGTCCTTGAACAAGAAACGATTGGATATGGCGCGAGCGGTCGTAATGGCGGGATGGTATTGCCAGGCTATAAGCCAACGATGCAGGAGCTTGCCAAAAAGTATGGACCTGAAGAAGCGAGACAGCTTAATGATCTTTCTTTACGTAGTGTTCAACTGGTTAAAAACATCATTGAAGAGCATCAAATTAATTGTGACTTTAGAAGGACAGGTCATATTGTAACCGCTTACAAACCTAAGCATTTTGAAGAATTGAAAAAAGAAAGCGAATACTTAAACAAACATTTCGGGTACGAATCAAGCGTGCTTGACAAAAATCAGCTACATAAAGAGATTGATTCTCCGCTTTATCATGGCTGCTTAGTAGACAATTCGAGTTACTCATTCCATCCGCTGAACTATGCAATTGGTTTGGGAGAAGCTGCTAGATCGGTCGGTGCACAAATCTTTGAGCATTCGAAAGCGTTATCTATTGAGTATGGTCAAAACAACGTGAAAGTTGTAACAGAAAAAGGGACTGTTACTGCGAGAGATATTATTGTGGCTACAGATGGCTATTCCGGAAAAATCATAAGTGAGTTAAACAAAGGGGTACTGCCAATTTCGGCGCGTATTATTGCTACTGAACAGCTTCCAGAATCAGTTGTAGATTCCGTCATTCCTAAAGATCGTATGGTGTTCGATACAAGCCATTTCCTTTACTATTTCCGACGTACACCAGATAATCGGATTGTTTTTGGTGGTGGTGATATACGTCCTAATTTAGGGGAAGAAGTGTATCAAAGTGTTTATGATGCCATGGTTAAAATAATGCCAAAACTGGCCGGAAGCAAAATAGATTATCGTTGGGGTGGATTTATCGGGGTTACAGTTGATACATTCCCGTTAATAGGTAAATCCAAAGAAGGCGCATATTTTGCAACAGGTTATTCGGGCCATGGTGCTTCCCTCTCGACTTTATTTGGTAAGTTATTGGCTCAATGGATTATTACGGGAGATGCGGGTGGATTCCGATTTGAAAAAGAACGTCTCAAATCATTCCCGCTCTATAATCAAAAAACACTTCTGGTAAATCTAGCGCATATTAGTTTCAAAATGCTCGACATGATAAGTTAAAGGAGAGATATTCATGAAAATTAACATGTACATTGATGGGGAATGGGTAGAAGCGTTATCTGGAGATAGAAAGAACATTATAAATCCTGCAAACGGAGAGGTAATTGCATCAACCGCTGATGGTTCAGTGGATGATGCAAAGAAGGCAATCAAGGCAGCTCGTAAAGCATTTGACAGCGGTATTTGGTCAAATTTATCGGCAGAAGAAAGAGCGGCTTACCTTTATAAGATAGCAGACCGACTTGAAGAAAAGGCAACTGAATTAGCCTTTTTGGAAACGTTAAATAATGGAAAGGTCATTCGAGCTACTACTACTGCGGATATTCCTGTAGCGATACAAACCTTCCGTTATTACGCTGATCAGGTTAAAGAAATAAAAAAGGAATCGTACATTCGTGCTGATTCTTCAGAAACTATGATTATTCATGAACCGATTGGTGTTTGTGGTTTGATTGTACCATGGAACTTCCCTCTTATGATGGCTGCTTGGCAAATTGCTCCGGCACTCGCAGCAGGGAATACGATTGTACTTAAGCCTTCTGAGTTAACACCTGTAAGCGCATTCAAATTATTTGAGATTATTGAAGAGGTTGGAATTCCCGCTGGAGTGGCGAACTTGGTTTTGGGACCAGGATCAAAAGTTGGGAACGAGCTTGCTGAGAGCCTTGATGTTGACAAGGTTTCCTTTACTGGAGGAACAAAAACGGGTCAAAGTATTATGCATGCAGCTACAAGCAATATGAAAAAAATAACGCTTGAATTGGGTGGTAAATCTCCACTTATTGTGTTTGACGATGTGGATTTTGAAGCAGCGGTAGAGAATGCGATGTTTGGTATTTTCCATAATGCCGGTCAAGTTTGTTCAGCTGCATCTCGTTTACTAGTACAAGAGACTATTTACGATAAGTTTGTGGAAAGGTTGGCTGAGCGCGCAAACAAAATTGTAGTGGGCAACGGGGAAAGCGAGAACAGTGAAATGGGAGCGCTTACAAATGAGTTTCATATGAATGAAGTCTTAAGTTATATTAAAAGTGGGATTGAAGAAGGCGCAAGATTAGTGTGCGGTGGTAAGCGCTTAACGGAAAATGGGCTGGAGCGAGGGTTTTTCGTTGCACCAACAATCTTTGCTGATGTAAATGAAGATATGCGAATTGTTAAGGAAGAGGTTTTTGGTCCAGTCCTTGTCGTACAGAAATTTAAAGATGAGGAAGATGCCATTCAGAAGGCGAATGACTCCATCTATGGATTAGCAGGTGCAGTATTTACTGAAGATATGGAGCGAGCAAAACGTGTTATAAGTAAATTACGAGCAGGAATTACTTGGATTAATAGTTATCACCTTGCCTATGTTGATAGCCCTTGGGGAGGGTATAAGCAAAGTGGAATCGGCAGATCATTAGGTTCTGTTGGACTGGAACATTTCATGGAAATGAAGCAAATCAATGTTCATCGTCATGTCAAACCTGTAGGTTGGTATGCAAATTAATTGTGCTACTTGCTGCGTAAATTATTAATAGGGGGATATGCCTATGGGAATAGAGAAAAAACATCCTTCATCTGAGAGAGAAAAGGAACGGTCAGAAGTATTAATGATGACGGCAAATGAATCAATGCTGGGAACCAAAAGTATTCCAATACTATATTTACGATTTGCTTTGGCAGGAATTATGGCTAACGTAATTCTAGGGGTTGTAGCTGTAATAGATGGCTATTTCGTTAGTGGCTTTCAAGTTTTAGAAATTGAAGGAATTGGAATAGGATTTACAGTTATGGTTATTACTCGTATGCTCGGTGTTCTTTTTGGAGTGGGTGCCGGAGCAGTCATTTCCCTTCGACTTGGACAGGGGAAGCTTGAAGAAGCTAGAGCAATAATGGGACAAACTTTATGGTTTACACTTTTCATCTCCGTATTGATAGCTGTACTGGGATTGATCTTTGAAAATCAAATGATGACATTGTTTGGGGCGAGTGAGGAAGTACTTCCATATGCCGTGAAATACAGCCGTCTTTTATGGATTTCCTTGCCATTAACTATATTGGCCGTTGTTTTAAGTATTTTAACCAATATTGATGAAAAACCTATTTTATCCATGAACAGTTGGCTTGTTGGTGCAGCTGTTGGGGGGATTACAGAATGGATTATGGTAACGAAGTTTGATATGGGGATGATGGGTTCCTCATGGGCCAATACAATCTCGCAATCAATTCCTGTTCTCTTGATCTTTTATTTCTGGTTTGGCAAAACAAAACTTAAGCCAAAAATCAAAGATATTATGATTAGCCTCAAGACAATCGGTGAAGTCGCTTGGACGGGATTTGCCTCTTTCTCAGGTCAGTTGATGATGTTTTTTGCCATCATTTTCTTCAACAATTTACTGCAAAGTTACGGTGGGGGCCTGCATGTTGCTGCTTTCACGATTCAAAACGGTTATATTACAAACCTGCTTGCCTTAGCAGCACTTGGCGGGATGACAGGACTTCAACCTATCATTAGTTATAATTACGGTGCTGGCAATTATGATCGTGTTAGAGATGCAATTAAGATGGGGCTCATTTTTACGTTATCCTTCTTTACAGTGATAACAGCTATACTCATCATTTTTGCAAGTCCAATTGTGTCATTTTTCTCGGGTGGCGATCCGGAATTACAGCAGCTCGGCATCTGGACGACAATCGTATTTAATTGCATGTTTACTTTAAATGCAGTTAGTTTACTTATCTCCGGCTATTACGAAGCACAGGAGAGAAACTGGAGAGCAACATTTATAAATGTAAGTAAAACGCTGTTGTTTACGTTCCCGTTTATGTTTATCTTTCCGAAATTCTGGGGTGTAGAAGGTATATGGTACGCAGGTCCTGTTTCAGAAATTCCTGGCGTTCTTATTGCTATTTATTTTATAAGAAAGGAATTCAAACAGTTAAAAGAGATAAATGTTAATGCAGTACGTTTATAGAACGTCTTTTTCCATAATTACCTATGAGAAAGGGAGATGATGATGATGTTTTTTGCGAAAAAAATTACAGCCGAAGAAGCACAACAACTAGACGTGAAAACGTGGGAACCTTGGGTAGGCGGACAGGATAAAGGAATGTGGCATCTAGAAGAACAAGAGGTTTTCTATGTAACAGATGGTGAAGTATTTATCACTGTAGATGGAGAAAAGCACCATATAACGAAGGACTGGCTGGTTTTCTTGGCTAAAGACCTTGTCTGTGAATGGGATTGTCCAGCCTATTTGAAAAAGAATTATAAATTAAACTATGAAATAAATATAGAAGAAGTTATCCGTTAAACATCACAGAAGAAGATTTTACGTTTATTGGTAATACAATAATAGAATGCCCGAAGGAACGTAGAAAAAGGTAATGAAAAAGTAAAAATAGATGAAATTTTATTATAAAAATCTTGTATTGCTATATTTGTTGAAGTGGAATTAGCGAAGACTCCTGCGGGAAAGCGAGCCAGAGAGACCCCGCAGCGTAGCGAGGAGGCTCGTCGGTTCGCCCGCGGAAAGCGAAGCTGATTCCACTTCATGTTACAGCAGATTTGTCTATAAAAGCTAGGGGTATAATCGTTTTTCAGTGCTCTCAACGTAGTGACGAGGAGAGACTAAATCCAAGTCCGTGGAAAGCCCCGTCTGTAGCGGAACATCCAAATCTGAATATGGAAAAGTTAAGTGTTGAAATGTTCGTATTTAAAAACCGAAAATAGATTTATAAAATTGACTCATTTTAATTAATTAATGAGGAGTGTGTTTATGGAAGCGGATATTGTATTTGTAAATGGAGAAGTTATCACAGTAGATCAAAAGAATACTGTAGTAGAGGCTGTAGCTGTTAAAGATAATCGCATCGTCTTTGTTGGTTTAAATCAGGAGGTTAAGAGTTTCATAGGAGAAAAAACGAATGTCATCGATCTGCAAGGAAAAACACTTCTCCCTGGATTCATAGATTCCCATATTCACCTTATGTTTTATGGGGTGGATCAGCTGGCGGTAAATTGTAAGGCTGAACATATAGATTCCATCGAGGCTCTATTAAAAGATTTGAAGAAGAAATCCTTAGAAACTCCTAAGGGTGAATGGATACGCGCTTGTGGCTTTAACGAAACCGCTGTAAAGGAAAAGCGATATCCAACAATCGCTGAACTGGATGCAATTTCAGTAGAACATCCTATTATTATATCGCGGACTTGTAACCATATAAGTGTGGTAAATAGTAAAGCACTTGAATTAGCGCAAATAAACGAGAATACACCGAATCCTGCTGGGGGGGTTATTGAAAAGGACCTGGAAGGAAGATTGACAGGGAAATTAATGGAAGCAGCAAATATGGCAATGACCGAGGTTGCAAGTTATACAGAAGATGAATTACGGAAGGGTATGAAAATTGCATCAGATCATTTTGTTGCAGCGGGAATAACAAGTGTACATGAGGCTGGTGGACAGGGTCCTGATAGTTATCGTTTACTACAACAGGCTGTAAAAAGTAGAGATATTCGTGTCAGAGTATACGCAATGATATGTCAGATAAATAACTCCCAAGAATTTGTTAATAAAATGGTCGAAGCTGGTGTGGTAACGGGTACAGGAGATGAAAGATTTAAAATAGGACCAGCAAAAATGTTTACAGATGGAAGTAGCACCGGACCTACAATTGCAACCCGTGAGCCATACTCAAGTGATCCTAACAATTATGGAATTCTTTATTATAGTGAGGAAGAAATTTATCGAGTTTTAGGTGAAGCACATAAAAAAGGCTACCAAATCACAGTACATGCACAAGGTGATAAAGCCATTGAAATGTATTTAAATTGTGTAGAAAAGGCGTTAGAGGAATCACCAAGAAAAAACCATCGACATCGGATTGAGCATGCTGGAATATCATCGCCGGATTTACAAGAGAGAATGAAAAAACTTGAGATAATTCCGATTCCAAATCCTCCATTTCCGTACGAATTCGGAGAGATATATGTAAATCACTATGGTGATCGCGTTCATCATATGTATGCAGCTCGTGATTTTATTGATTGTGGGATCATAGCAGCAGGTGGATCAGATGCTCCAGTTACTGACTTTAATTCTTTATTAGGAATTCATGTGGCTGTTAATAGAAAAAGCCAGTCAGGTATGGAGATTGGTTCCAGTCAATCCATAAGCGTTATGGAGGCTATCAAACTATACACCTGGAATGGTGCTTATGCGAGTTTTGAAGAAGAGATAAAAGGAAGCATAGAGATCGGGAAATTGGCTGATCTTGTTATTCTAAATGACAGCATTTTAAATACCATCCCAGATCAGATTAAAGATTTAAAAGTAGAAACAACTATGATTGATGGAGAAATTATCTATAATAAGAGGGAATTAGTGGGAATTTAATTTGTTAAAGGTGACTTCTATGAGAATAGCGTGAGGCCACTGAAAAAGTAAAAAAATCTTGTATTGTCATCTTAGTTGAAGTGGAATTAGCGTAGACTCCTGTGGGAAAACGAGCTAGACGAGACCCCGGAGCGCAGCGAGGAGGCTTGTCAGTTCGCCCACGGAAAGCGGAGCTAATTCCACTTCATTCAATAGCAGATATATACTAATCAGGAGTTTTTTTACCCTAGCGATATTTATCTGAACATCATAGTGTCAGTTAACCAGACAATATCAGAAATTCAATTTAAATGTTGAAATGAGAAAGAAGCAACGATGTATCCGTTGCTTCTTTTTCTTAACTTATTTTGAATTTTCAGTGATCCAATTTTCAATATAAGGATGAATTTCCTTGATTGCTTTGCGTCCAGTGACAACTGATATGTGACCCGTTTCAACGCTATGAAGTGTCTTATTTTGGCTTGATACTTTGTCATTTAGCGGTGCAACTTGATGTGGTAGAGCAATGTTGTCGCGCGTAGCAGAAATGTTGAGAAGATTTGCCTTAATATTGGCTAACTTCACTTTTTCTCCGCGAATTTCTAATTCATCATTTATGAGTTTATTGTCCTGATAGAAGTCTCGAATCCACTGTCTATAAGCCTCACCAGGGAAAGGAACGCCATCATTCAACCACTTTTGCATGAGTTTCCAGTTTAAAACAAAGTTCTCGTCTTCTACACGATCCACAATAGAAACATAAGGACCATACGTAGTTGAAATAGGGCTTAGTAATTTATTTCCAAAATCAATCATCTCAAATGGAATATTGCCTAGCGTATCCACCAATTTATCAAGCTGGAAGTATCGTTTATCCAACCAATTTGTAAAGAGCCCAGCATCCGTAAAGTCAATTGGACTAGTCAATAAAACGAGATTGCGGATGGGAAGCTGTGGATTCAGTGCAGTAAAAATAGCTGACATGGTTCCACCAATGCAATACCCAAGCAGCGTTAATTCTTTTGCTTCTGACTTCCTTAGCACTTTTTTGATAGCCCGTGGAATATAGTCTACGATATAATCATCTAGTTTCATATGATGATCTTCATTGCCTGGTACTCCCCAGTCTAAAAGATAGACATCATGTCCCTTATTCGTTAAATGTTCAATCAAGCTGTTGCCAGGATATAGATCTAAAATATAGGGCTTATTAATAAGTGCATAAATCATGAGAATAGGTACTTTATTCGTCTTTTTTACTGCTGGTTGATAGCGGTATAATTTTGCTTTGTTTTTTGTCCAAATGACTTCCTTTGGCGTTTGGCCTACTTGTGGCTCCGGTTCCATAACGAAAACTTCTGTTAGTCTTTTTACCTTTTTCAAGCTTTCATCAGTTGGAGACTTTAATTTTGAAGCAAGCATATGATACCTCCGATAATTTCAATTTGTATAGTATACTTTAAATTTCTAATCCGTTACATATATAGTCCGCCATTGACATTAATCTCTTGTCCAGTCACGAAGCTTGCTTGAATAAGATACAGTACAGCTTCCGCTATTTCACAAGTGGTGCCTAATCGTTGCATAGGTACTTTTGAAACAATGTTTTGTTTGACATTTTCAGGCATAGCTGCAACCATCTCTGTTTCAATAAACCCAGGGCAAACGGCATTGACGGTAATCCCATTTTTAGCTGTCTCTAAAGCAAGAGATTTTGTGAATCCTAGTATTCCAGCTTTTGAAGCTGCATAATTCGTCTGACCAAAACCACCAGCTTGGCCGATTATGGAACTAATATTAATGATACGTCCATACTTTCTTTCAATCATGTGATTAATCACTGCAGATGTTGTGTGGAAAATCCCATTTAAATTGACATTAATCACTTGATCCCATTCGTCTTTTGACATTTTGCGGAATGAGCGATCTTTTGTTATCCCAGCATTATTAATAAGAATATCAACTTTAGAAAATTGTTTTAACACTTCTTCGATAAGGCGTTGTGAATCGTCTGCTTCACTAACATTCGCTTTTAATGCAATTGCATGACCGCCCTTTTCTTCAATCTCATGTACGACTTTTTGCATTTCTTTTTCAGATGAGCTATAAGTAGCAACAACTGTTGCACCTTGTTCTGCTAATACTTTTGCTATTTCTGCACCAATTCCACGTGATGCACCTGTCACGATTGCTACTTGATTTGTAAGTGGTTTTAAAGGATTTGACTGGCCTGATTCTCTTATTTCCATTGCTGACATAAAAAAATTCACTCCTCAATTTATCGTTTTTTTTAGAAACTACCATTCATTTTGATATAAACAGTTAGTAGTGGTAGAGATTGCGATTATTGCTTTATTTTTTTAGTAATTCAAGGACTTGATCTAATTTATGATTTAAATTGTTGACATCTTTTTTCAGTTGATCAATTTCACTAGTAGTAGAATCCTTTTGTTCATCGATTAAGTCTTCCATGTCGTCAATTTTTGTATCGACGTTAATAATCAGGGATGCTACTTTTGCAATTTCTTCACGACTAGGAATATTTACTTGTTTCAAATAGGATTCAGTCATTGTGTTGACTACTTCTTGATATTGTACATACTGATTTTGGATTTGCCCTAAACCTTGTGCAAATTGTTCTGTTCCAAGCGTATCTTGGATCGCTCCTCGCCATGTGCTTTCCGTTTTTTCGTACATATCCTTCCAAATCTTAAAAGGATCGAGTGTTACAGTTTGACTCATTGGAAATCATCTCCTTTTCAAGCACCTTTTCAAGCACTTATAAATCTAGCTTATGGTTCTGTTTTTAAAAATATGAATAAAAATAGATTAGTAATTTATTAATTTTTTTTATGCCGTCAACATACTATGTGGATATATAGGTGTAAATTACACTTATGTGTAGTAGTGAATGGGGAGGTGAGAGTGATGGAATCAGGGAAAGGAAAGAATAAAAAAAACAGTTCAAACCTTGGCGCACCCCAAAATTTCTTAATTCCGCTTATGTTGTTACATTTACGTAATTGGAATTCACACGGTTATGAATTGATGGAGAAGATCACGCAGTTTGGTGTTGATTCTATTGATCAGGGGAATTTTTACCGTCTTCTTCGAAAGCTTGAAAAGGACGCCTTAGTGTCTTCGGAATGGGATACAACAACAAAGGGACCTGCTAAACGTATTTATGCAATAACTGAAGCGGGCGAACGATATTTGGACATGTGGGCAGGTTCATTAAGCCAGTATCAAACATTGTTGAATAATTTCTTTAGTGTATACAATCCATTCTTTACCCTCAATCAGTCTTCACCAGAAAAAGGGGAAGAGGATGCATGATTTGGATGATATGCAATGGTTTGCATTCATTATAAATGAACGAAAAAATGGGAGGAATAGTAAATGGCGAACGAACAAGTAGTAAAGAGTGTGGATATATTATGGGATGGTTTGTTAAACAGTCTAAAAACATGGCAACAATTTCAATTAGAAGTAGGCGAAAAAACATTACAAGCATTCACTTATCAAAAGGACCTTATTGAATCTACTGTTACGACCATTAACACAATTGAGGAAGATTCAAAAAAAGCGACAAAAGAAATACAAGAAAAAGTACAAAGTAGTGTAAATGAAGTCATTAGTAATAATCAATTCGAGCAATTTTCAAATTGGATAACGAATGTTCAAGAAATTACGAACAAATCACAAGAGTTAGTCAGTATTCCAAGCCGTTCCATTCTAGATATTGTCGTACAAACGAATAACCATTTGGAGTCTACTGTGAAAACTGCACTTGAAGAGCAAAAACAACAACGACTCGAAGTGATTGGTAAAATTGAAGAGTTAACTGAGCAATTGAAAAAAACACAAAAAGGATTATTTGTAGTTTAAGAGCTAGATAAATAGGTAAATTCTTGTGGTGCTAATCCGTTGATTTCCGTTACGGGTGGATGCTTTCCGTGGGGCGTGAGTTGAGCCTCCTCCTTCGCTGTGCTTCGTGTGGGGTCTCAACCTTCACGCTAATCCCACAGGAGTCACCACCCTCCACTCCAATCAACTTTTTATAAAATTTAAAGAAAATTGCTCTTCTTCACAAAAGTGTCGAAGAGCAATTTTTTTTCTAATTAAATAACTACATTTCTTATTAAATTCTTCTTATTGGACAATCTCCTTAGCAGTCATCGCTTCTAAATAATTTTAGTATCGGCAATAGGAACCAAAAATCTATTTAAAAATTAAAATGCAATGTTAGTCCTTTTCACTTACAATTAAAGATAATGTAACTTTAATGGAATGTTTTTAACAAAGATAAAAATAGTGTATCGTTTACTATATTAGGATTAGTTAGTCTCCAAAAGCGCGAGTGAAATTGTGGTTAAACTGATAATTATAGTTATTAAGTTATTAATGAATGAATAAGAGAAATCTAATTATGTACAGATTGGTTGATCTTCTTGATTCGCCAACAGTTTTTTACATAATTTTAAAAACTGCTGAAATAGATGAATATTTCACGAACTAAATGAGGAGGTGTAATGTTCATGAAAGGTGTTTTATGTTTAGGAGAAGCTTTAATTGATTTTATTCCTCTGGATGCTGACAATCTAACCTATCAGAAAGCTCCTGGTGGTGCGCCAGCGAATGTATCTGTTGGTGTTGCGAAACTTGGAGGGAAAGCGACTTTTCTTGGTAAAGTTGGAGACGATGTGCTTGGACATTTTTTGAAGGAAACTTTAGAAGGGTACGGCGTGAATACTCGTTCGATGATTTTTTCGGAAAAGGCACGAACTGGCGTAACGTTCGTTTCACTTGAGGCTTCAGGGGAACGTCATTTTAGTTTCTACATAAACCCGAGTGCGGACCAATTTTTGCAAAAAGAAGAATTAGACGCATCGCTATTTACACAACATAAGATTTTTCACTTTGGATCGATTTCTCAAATTAACGAGCCTTCTAAATCAACGACATTTGAGGCGATCAAGAAGGCAAAAGAGTCGGGGATGCTGATTTCCTACGATCCGAATTTTCGGCGAAACCTTTGGCGTTCCGAAAAACAGGCCAAAGAAACCATACTTGCTACAATTCCATATGTGGATATCTTAAAGGTTTCCGATGAAGAACTATCCTTTTTAACAGGTTGCAGTGGCATGGAAGAAGGAATCACACTATTACCTAAAGTGCAGCTGATTTTGGTTACGTTAGGATCTGAAGGATGTTTGTATTATTTTAAAGGGAAGATTGGAACTGTTCCTGCTCTGACATGTCAGGCAGTTGATACTACTGGTGCAGGTGATGCATTTGTTTCTGGGATTCTCTATTCACTAAATGAATCAGCCAGATCACTAGAAGACCATTCAGAACCAGAAATTGTCGAGATGATTCGCTTTGCAAATATTTCAGGAGGATTATCTACGACAAAAAAAGGTGCCATGACCGGGCTCCCAACTTTACAGGAAATTCAAGCGCTTTTGAAAAATCAAAAATAAATGCAGCTAATAAAAGATCAAAGTAGCCTTACACGAAACTAAACTGTGTAAGGCTACTTTTTTGACATTCAGCATACAAAATCTAGTTCAATTCTAAATGTTGGGGTGTTCTCTCAATCCAGCAAAAAGCAGTAGAAAAGTGGAGGTGAATACCCCGATATTTCAGTACCTGACGCTATCGTTTTTGATACGAATAAGATTTGCCGGAAAAACTGACAGAGTGACCACGCAGTGAAAAATTTTTGCGACAAGTAACCGCAGGAGTACGCATCAGAACGGATTCGTTAGATATTTTGCTTTATTAACTCAACATTTGATAAACAAAACCTTTTTGAGGGAGCGGAAGACGGCGAGTCCTCGAAAATGCATTCGCATTTCCTTCGTGCGAGGTTGATTCAGTGAAGTGCATTCAGAGTCCTGCAGGAAAAGCAAGCAAATCAAGACCCCGCACGAACGTAGTGAGGAGGAGGCTTGATGCTTGCCCGCGGAAAGCGTCCGTCTGTAGCGGAAATACCATTAAATAATTATTCAAATAAAGAGAATAATGTTCGCATTTTTATTAGTAAAGCATTCATGAAATTAATCCAACTATACAATGATCGAATAAAGAAAATAGGGCATAGTCCATTTTCTAGAGCATATACATTAAGAGTTAAGGGAGTTTATATATACTTCTAGGCTTTTTATTGAAAACGAATAAAAGATAGGGGTGTCGATATTGAAAGAGCAATTGAATGATAAAGCGAAACGTTTTTTTGAATATTTATTAGCACTTTCATCATTGAATGGAAAACCCATTCATTCGATTCAAGATTATGAAAAGACATGGATTTGGGACGAATTAGGTGAAGTTGAAGGATGCACTATTGGAAATAGATGTGGGCGACCGTCAAATCTACTAGAAATACATAAGCCTACCATCGACCACGCATTACTCAAAAGTCCAAGTCCATATCCTGAGTTAGACAAATGGATGATAGATGCCGATTATAAAAAAGAGTCGAGTACACCGAGTTACAAACACACATTAAAGGTAAACGAAACGGTCTTTCATGTTGGTGAAAACGAAGAAAACATCAAACTAGATTCACAACGTTTATCAGAATGGAAAGTGTGGATAGAAAGGAAAAATCGGTTAGCTCGTGCCCAAAATCTCTATGCTGAGCTTCTCGAATTGATCGATAGATTAGAGCAGGAAAGTGATTCAATCGAATTAGTACTATCAAAGGGATTATTGAAATGGTCAGGAGCAGATGGAGGAGAAACGATAGAGCTCCCATTGTTTACGACAAATGTGATGTTTACCCTTCATGCTGAATCTGACTTGATTACGTTAAAAGAGGAAACAAAAGGATTAAAGTTTGAAAATGAATTGTTTAGTGGGAAGACACTACTGAATAGAGAACAAATCGATATCCTAATTGACAATATTGAGAATTTCAGCTTTTCAGATGACCTATCAAGTGAACTTAAACAGTTGGTTCATTTACTAGATCCAAACGGACGTTTTATTGAAAATAGTAACGTTGAAACAAGTGATAATCATGCACCTGTCATAATAAATCAGTCATTGCTAATCGTACGTGCAAAAAGTTCTGGGATTATAAGAAATGATTTGCAACAAATTATTTCTGCAATTGATCAAAACAAGATAGAACTTCCTGATTCGATCCATGCTATTTTAGGGGATATTCCTAAACAACATCATCCAAATAGTATAAATAAATCGAATTTGTTGAAATCAACATTACCAAATCAAGTATTTTTCCCATTAAATGCGAATGAGCAGCAAAAAGAGATTGTAAAACGTATTGAACAAAATAATGGCGTAAAGGTTCATGTGTCTTCAGAAACAGAGAAAACACACACAATCGCAAATCTCATTTCTCACTATTTAGCTGAGGGTAAAAAAATCCTCATTACAACTCAAGAAGATAGTCAATTAAGTGAATTGAAAAATAAGATTCCAGAAGAAATTCGAGATTTATGTGTACCTTACTTAAGTGAGGAAACAAATGCATTCAATGAAATCGAACAATCCATTCGACTAATTGGAGAAAAGTTAGAAGCCTTAGATCTACAAAAACTAAAAGAAAATATAGAGCAAAATCAACAGTTATTAAATCAAAGTATACAAAATGAAGCAGAGTACAGAAATAGCTTGAAACAATATGCGAAATCTGAAGGAACGCCTATTTTATACGGCGATCAGCAACTTTTTAAATATGATGTAGCAAAACGTCTAGCTGAAACAGATGTCCATTATCAATGGATAAAAGACGATCTTCCTTTAATTATGAAATTTCCTTTGAATCAGGACGAGTGGGAAGAATTCTGTACATTACAAAATTCTTTCAAAAAAGAAGATTATGCGTTAATTGATACCATATTGCCTACTAATTCGGATATTTTAAATGAATCAACATTTAAAGCGTTACTTGAGGAAGAGAAGCAATTAGTCGATGAAATTGACTTGCAATATATAATGCCGATAGAACGTACACCTGAAAAAAAATCAACTCTACTCATTATGAAAGCATTAGTTGAGGAGATCATCGCCAAGCATCATCTAGTTGAGGATGAAAATTTCAGTAACTTTATTCAGGATTTACTTTCTAGTGAGAAGCGAAGAGCGTTTTGGGTGCAACTCGTTAATGAGTTAAAGCAGCATACTGAAATAGCACTTGCTTTATATCATGAGTTAATCCATCACAAAATTATGTTGCCTAAAAAGCTAAATAGTGAAATTCAATTAGACTTGATTATCGCGAGAGAGAGGATCCTTTCAGGTAAAAAGCCGAATCGATTGTTCTTCCTTCGAAAAGGAAAAACAACTCAATATTTATTCCAAACAGCTGTTCTAGACGGAAAACCGCTTAAAAAGTTAGAAGATGTTACGACAATCCAAAAGCATCTAGAATACAGGAATCTAATTACAAAATTATCGAGATTATTTAATGGGAATATGAATGAAATGGGTATTCCAGGCGTCGACATCACGTGGCAAGATTTCCCTCAAATACTGGAAGAAAGAATTGAAGTTTTATCACAAATCATCGACCTTGTAGATCTAGATTATGAATTATCATCGAAACTTCAAATTGAGCAGCTTCAACTAAGTAATATTTTTGATTTCGCATATTACGAAAACTTGAAAAGAGAAATCGAACATACATTGAACTATATCAGATTAGAAAGATGGCAAGAAAAATATGACGTTGAAATTGAGAAGTTAGCTGCTTTGGTGAATAGTGAAAATATGCATGCTATTGTAAAACAATTCCTTTATGCAATGCAAGTTAAAGACGATGATGCTTGGAAGGCTTTAATAGGGGAGCTAAAGGAATTACACAAAGTGGACAAAAAGATTACGAAATGGAAAAAATTCACTGATCAATTAGAATATAAACTACCACTCACCGTTGAGGGATTAAATAAAAACTTCGGTGAGGTGAAACTGGAAAAGGATCAGTATATAGAAGCATTTGTGTTGAAGAAAATGGAAACATGGGTAAATGAAGATAGTGATACGAATTGTAATGCTTTGAACGAACTTCTTCAAAATGAATTAAATACGCAAAAGAAATACATTCGAGAAATCGTAACAGATGCAACATGGGCTACACAACTTGCTCGAATAACTGATGAAGAAAAAGAAGCTTTATCAGCTTGGAAATCCTATAGTCAAAAAATCGAAAAAGACGAAGGGAAATATACTACTAGATTAAATCGTGAAACACGCAAAGCTGTGAAACGGGCACAATCATCTATTCCAGTTTGGATGATGCCAATTGATCAAGTGATTCAAAACTTCCCAATTACAAATGAAAAATTTGATGTCATCATTATTGATGAAAGTAGTAAATGTGATTTATTTACTATAAATGCTTTACTAAGAGGAGAAAAAGTAATCGTGGTGGGGGATTCTGAACAAACTAATCCTCTAGTAATTGGAGCAAATCGTGAGGCTGTAGCTGAATTAATGCATAATTATATTCAAGATGTTCCAAATAGATCTTTATTTGATGGTGAAATATCTTTATATGAAATCGCGGAGCAGAATTTCCCATCGGTAGAAATTGCTGAATTAATGGAAGAAGATTTACTTAATGAAAGCCAAAATCCAAAGAATGAAATGGGCCAGATTGAAGACTTAGAAAGCCTATGTGAATCAGCTTTTGAAATTGATGTACTCAACATGATCTTATCAAAGGATTATCGTGTTACCCCTAAAGTAAAAGTAGGTCCTACCAAAATTGATTTTGTAATTGAGGGCTTGCATGACCGTTTGGCTGTGGAATGCGATGGAGAGAAATGGAAAGGTCCCGAAAAGTTTGAAGAATATCAACAACGTCAAGGAACACTCGAGCAAGCGGGGTGGAGATTCTGGCATGTTAACGGTAGGGACTTTTACTGCAATCAAAAGAAAGTAATGGAAGGTCTGTGGTCAAAGCTCTCTGATCTTGGGATTTTACCTATAGGTGCTGAAGAAACTTCAAAAGTACTCCATGATTTCAGCGTGAATATGATGACTGAGCAAGCACCCAAAATACACTTTCAAACTCAAAATAAAAAAATACCTACTAAACCTGTTAAAGAAAACAAATTGAGTGATCAATTTACTACTGAGAAGATTACCGATGAAAATCATTCATTCATAGAAGAATATAAAAAAGTAGTAAAAAAGCTAGCTATTAAAGAAGATTTACCGAAAAATCCCACATTGATTTATACGAATAAGGAAAAAAATGAATCAAAAATAGTCTCAGCATCTACAATCAATGACATTCCACCAGAGCTCATTCAGAATGTATTAATACAAGGGAAAATATCGATAGTAAAATTTTTAAATGATC
Source organism: Rummeliibacillus sp. NPDC094406 (assembly GCF_044763875.1). Classification (NCBI taxonomy): domain Bacteria; kingdom Bacillati; phylum Bacillota; class Bacilli; order Caryophanales; family Caryophanaceae; genus Rummeliibacillus; species Rummeliibacillus sp. NPDC094406. Next base: position 300,139 of record NZ_JBIWGZ010000004.1, read on the forward strand.
TAGGTTTTGAAATTGTCGATTATCGACTACAAGACGGGAGTCTTTGGGTAGTAGCAAACGAGGAAATAAAACCATTTATGGAAAAACTAGAAGCGTGTAATGTTTCATTCCGATATATTAGTAAAGGTAGTCAAACAACAAAAGGGCACCCTGCTTGGTATACGAAAATTCTAGATTGAGTGTAAGAACTATTGAAGCTGCTATCCAAATGGGTAGCAGTTTTTTATATGGAATTGTAGTGGATAAAGTGTTTGTTAGGATATAAAAAGTGCTTATCTTGGATACAATTCGAAACTTCGTGGATATGCTACTTTGTTTTGAAGATAAAAGGTCTAAATTCGTGGATTAAAATAGAAGAAAACCCTTTGATAGAAAAAAAACCGAATGTTTGTAAACAAAACTTAGAATATTAATTTACCTACGTACATGGGAATTATTATGTTGGTAATTTTATAATAGAAAAGTACCTATTTGAAATAATTAAAAATATCTATTTTGTCACAGTATTTGGTTATTATTTGGAGTGTTAAATCTAAAAATAGGGAAATATATGTATGTTTATTTTAACAATGCTACTTTAAATTTAATGTGAATTTTAGGTATAATAGACCTAGTATGTATAAACATTAGCATTTTTATGATTTTTTTATTTATTGGAGGAGCACGTCATGTACATAAAAGTAGATTCTTTGGCATTGTTAAATGATTTTAATCAAATTTGGATGGAATGTTGGTTGGAAAAGGGATATGGTCTGGAGAATGGAACCGTTCCATCAGATCGATATATAATCACAGATTCAGATAATCAAAAAGTGGGGACTATTGAATTCAAGAAATATGCTCTAGATCCTACTAATAACATAAACACCGTATATCCATTCCATCAGAAAGAATTGATTCAACTTGATCCAAACTCAGTGATAGAAATTGATAAGGTTGCTATATTAAAAAAACATAGAGGTAAAAACCTTGAAAGACTAATTCGATTGTTCACTAAATATACAGAGGCTCATCATATAGATTATTGTGTTGTTCTCCTTGAAAGATCTTTCTACAAAGCACTAAAACTGGTATACAAAATTCCATTGGAAGCAGTTAGTGAAAAAATATACTACAAGGGTGATTATGTAATCCCTTCTATAATTTATTCTAAAGAAGTATATCAAAATAAGGAAAAATACAGCTGGAATGTATCTACTAAATAAATATATTAAAGATTACATAGTTTTGAGTAAATCGAGAATGGAGAAACAGGATGTACGGTTTTAGAACAAAGCGGTTTGCATATTCCTTCATCGTAATATTTATTCTTGCAAATATCCTTTGGAATATTGTTTTTAGAAATAACCAAGATTTTATCAAATGGGGCGGAGCGGCTTTTCAAATAATTGCATGCTGTGCATCGATCGGATGTCTCACTACTACTTTTTTTAAGTATAAAGGAAAAGCTAAAAGTTTCTGGCTATTTCTTGGTTTAGGCGTTCTTAGTTATCTAACCGGAATGTTGATTTGGATTTTTAATGAATTTATTCTTAATCGTAGTGAAGGCATTTCTTATCTATCAGAAAAATTTTGGGTAGCGCAAAATGGATTCTATTTCATTGCCCTCCTTTTACTTATGAATGCGATTAAAAGTAAATTGTTTACGATTCGGTACTTCCTCGATATGTTAATAGTTATGTCTGCAGTAACAACGTTTAGTTGGATTTTCTTAATAAATCCAGTACTAAATCAACATACAAACATTCAATTTTACATAACCGAATTACTTTATCCAGTTTTAGACCTAGGTGTTTTGGTAGGAGTTTTAAGCCTTTTAATGGCTTCAAATAGCATATTTTCTAAAAAGGCAACTTCCTTTTTGATTTGTGGCTTATTAATTCAAATAATCGCAGATACGACTTTTTCGTATTTGAAAATGACCAATTCATATTCTTTAGGAAGCATAAATGAACCTTTTTGGATCTTATCTATCCTTATGATTGGATTGGCAGGGATTGATCATGAGCCATTTCAAATGAAAGAGCAGACAACAACTCATGCGAAACAAAGCGAAAACCTGTTTATTAAATATTTTATTCCATATATGAGTGTCTTTTTTCTTTCGATTTATTTTATAATGACCATGATTAAACTGAATATAATGTACCCTGTCTTTATCGGATTGGTGATATGTATCCTGTTAGTCATCTTGAGACAAATATTCACTCTGTTAGAAAACGATAAATTAGTGAAAGATTTGAATAATTTAAACGAAGGTCTTGAGATAAAAGTAAAAGAAAGAACGAATAAACTGGTAGAGACAGTGAATTCAATGGAATTTCTTGCGTATCATGATGTGGTTACGGGTTTGCCTAATCGCAGATATATTCAGAAAAGACTTTCGCAAGCAATTAATAATTCGAATGTAGATCAAAAGAAGATTGTATTTATGCTCCTTGATCTGGATCGTTTTAAACAAATTAATGATAGTCTTGGCCATTCATATGGTGATTTATTGTTGAAAGAAGTAGGAGATAGACTGGTTAAATGCGTACCAAACGAAGTTGTTTGTCGCCTTGGTGGAGACGAATACGCATTATTGATCGAAAATACAGACGTGCAGAAGATAGAAAAAATAGCATCAAACATATTAACAACCTTGAGAGAAACTTTTAATATAAAGGGATTTGAACTTCTCATCACACCTAGTATTGGTATATCGATTTATCCTGACCATGGTTGTGATTGGGATACCCTCTTAATGAAAGCAGATACGGCCATGTACAAGGTAAAAGATAACGGGAAAAATAATTATAAGATTTACAATGGGACAATGAGTATGGAACCTAAGATGGAGTTAGAAAGCTCGTTAAGAAAAGGTATTGAACGGGATGAATTTATAATACACTACCAGCCGCAAATCTCACTGAATAACAATGAAATTATTGGTGCAGAAGCTTTACTTCGCTGGGAAAGACCTGGGCAAGGACTTGTACCTCCTTCAGATTTCATTCCATTTGCAGAAGAAACTGGCCTTATCTTGCCAATTGGAGAAAGCGTTTTAAGGAAAGCATGTCGTCAGTCCGTTTCGTGGAGGAAGAAAGGATTTTCAAAACTAAGAATAGCAGTGAATATTTCTTCTTTACAATTTAAACATAATGACTTTATGGATATGGTTTCAAGCATTATCAAAGAGACTGGTGCAAATCCAAATGATATTGAGTTGGAAATTACAGAAAGTATTGCTATGGGCCCAATCGAAAAGAATCTCGCTCAACTATCAGCGCTAAAACAAATGGGCTTTCAAATAGCAATCGATGATTTTGGAACTGGCTATTCATCTCTGCAATATTTAAGTGAATTCCAAATTGATCATCTAAAAATAGATCGTTCATTTATCTCTGCGTTAGAGAAAAGTGAGAAAGATGCGGCAATCGTTAAATTGATTGTCATGATGGCGAAAGGTTTAAATTTCAAAGTGATTGCAGAAGGTGTGGAGAATGAAATCCAAAAATCATTCCTTCAAGAAATAAAATGCGATGAACTTCAGGGATATTTATTTAGCCGCCCCTTAAGTGTGGAGGATTTTGAAACATTAATGGTATCTCAGAAGGGAAATCATCAAAGTACGGATTAGAGGTATTTAACTTTCACTTAATTTAAAACTAGTGGTTGAACCTCAGAAACCAAATTTTCAGTATTTAAAACAATCATTTCAAAATCAAGTATATTGAAAAGATAATCTTACCAAACGAAAACAAGCGAGAGAAAGGGCTCGCTTGTTTTTTTATAGCTTTGCTCCGTATTGATCATGATGACGTAGCCCGCGGTCATCCTGCCGCCCTTTTGGAACCAAATCTAGAAATTGATACGTATTGTTTAGCATATCAATACCACGAGCATAGGTTGAATACGTATGAAATATGTTTTCATCTTCATCTTTATAGAATACACTAACGCCTTCTCTGTCTTGGCTCATTGGATCCTGGAAAGTGTAGTTGTAAAGGGCGCTCTTATGAGCTACTTCTTCTTTTGGGAAAGATGCTTGAAAATCATAATTAAAATCCGTATGCTGCGAAGAATACCAAGGGAATGTCCAACCCATTCGTTTCTTATATGTCTCTAGTTTTTCCACCGGTGCACGAGAAATACAAACAAATGAGACATCACGGTGATTTAAATGGGGAATCATCCCACTATAGTGATCCGCCCAGAAGGAACAATGCTTGCAACCTTGATCCCAACTGGGGCCGAACATAAAATGGTAAACAATTAGCTGGCTTTTGCCAGAAAACAAATCTGCTAGATACAACTTGCCACTAGGACCATCAAATGTATATGACTTATTAACAGCTTCCCAAGGGAGATCCCTTCGCTGTTGTGTCAGTTCATCACGCAATTTCGTGAATTCCTTCTCCTTACGTAGTAGTTCTTTTCTCGCTTCAAGCCACTGATCTTTCGGAAGGACTCTATGTTTTTCCATAACAACACCTCTTTTTTGATAATTCCCCAACTTATTCTAGCCATATTAGAAAATCGATATACTTTCGCTTTTTAAGATTTGAAAAGTTACTTCATTGAAAGTTCATCCGCAGACTTATTTTGTAGCAAGTGTTGCAACATCAAATTAAGTCGGAATGAATATTATGTAGTAACAATTTTTGCGTAATAGTCAATCAAAAAAGGGGTGAGAAAAACATGGAAATATTAGCTTATGTTTTTCAAGCAATTCTTATACTCATGTTTGCTATGGCGGGAATTGGCAAGGTAGTAGGTTCTGAAATGCATGTGGAAGGTTTTGAACATTGGAGATTACCACAATGGTTTAGAGTATTAACAGGAATTGTGGAAATAGTGGGTGCTGCACTATTGCTCATAGGTTATTGGGCACCTAGTTATGCGATGGCAGGAGCACTTGTTCTTGGGATTACTGGGATAGGTGGAATCGTAACGCATATTAGGGCGAAGGATACCTTTAAAGAAACTTTAACGATTTTAATACTTGCGATCTTATCATTTATAGTATTTTTCATTTATTATTTATAGATGAACTAATGTGGGCTTCGATTTAATATGAAAATCAATGAAGTCCAAACAGTTGTATGATCGATAATTTTAAGTCACTTATATTCCGAGTTTGACTTTTGAAAAGAATAATGCCTGCCACCCGAACAAAGTAAGGGAGCAGGCATTATTTTTTTTTTTAACCCTCTAATCAACCGTTACAAAAAGTTCTTTCACTAATAGAGAAGGGGAACCAAATCCACCTTGATGGAAATGTAGATCTGAGCCAGTTTCTTCAATATCATTCAATAGTTCATAGAAGTTTCCGGCGATTGTAATTTGTTTGACTGGTGCTACAATCTTGCCGTCTTTTATATGGAAGCCTGTTGCGGCCACCGAGAAGTCACCAGAGATTGTATTTGTACCTGAATGAAGGCCAGATAAATGTGTTACAAGGATTCCTTCTGATACAGAGCTAATTAAATCCTCATTCGCTCTTTCTCCTGGAGCAATGTACATATTTTGAGGTGCCACAGAGAGTGTACCTTTATAAGATGCTTTGGATGCATGACCTGTTGATTCGCAACCATCTATTTTCGCTGTCTTTCTGTTATGAAGAAGTGTATTAAGTGTTCCATTTGTAATAATCGCTTGTTTTTTTGTTGCCACACCTTCTCCATCAAAATTGGATCCACCTACTACATCCGGATGGAATGGATCGTCTAATAGAGTGAAGGTGTCTGAAGCTACTTTTTCTCCTATTTTTCCTTTTAAAAGCGATTGGTTTTTCTGTGTATTCTCAGCAGAGAAGATAGGGGAAAATGTTGCAAGTAATGATGCCGCTGCGTCATATCTCATAATGATTGGATATTTTCCTGCCGGAATCGATTTTTCATCGAGATAAGATAGGGCTTCTTCAGCAGCTTCTTTGGCAATTTCAACTGGATTCAGTGAATGAAAGTCACGTGTTGATTTCATAAAACTGCCTGTTTTCATTTCTTCGCCATCTTTCACTACAGTTGAAATATAGATCATTAAGCCATTCTTTTTTTCTGTTAACGAAAGGCCTTTACTGTTCGCAAGTAAGCGTTCTGTGGAAAAGTCATAAAGAATGCATTCGTCAAGTGCGACAATACGCTTATCATAAGAACGAATTTTCTCTTCAATCGAACGAAGTAATTCAATCTTTTCAGGAATTTGGACATTTGCTAGTTCTTCGTTATAGAAGTTATGAGCTTCGTAATCTTTGCTACCTTCAAAAATATCCGAACCATCATCTTCATCAAGGATCGCTGCATTTGCTTTTGCACTTTCGATTAAAAATGAAATGGAATCTTCATCTATTTTCTCTGTATAAGAATAGCCCATCTTTCCATTATAAAGTCCTCGAAGTCCAAGACCACCATCTTCAGACGTTTCATAGCTATCAATTTCGCCCTCGAAAATCGAACATTGGAAGGATTCTTTGTGTGCATAATATAATTCAACTTCTTTGAAACCAGCATTTAGAGCAACGTGCAATAATTGTTCTTGGAATTCTTTCAGTTTCATTGCTTATTCCCCCTTAGTCCCACCAACTGTAATTTCACTAACACGAATCATAGGCTGACCAACATTAACAGGAATACTGCCGCTTTGGGAGCCACACATACCAGCACCATGTGCAAGATTATTACCAACACGATCCACAAGCTGCAATGTTTTTGCACCATTTCCAATCAGTGTTGCACCGCGTACAGGGCGTTCAATTTTGCCGTTTTTCACGATATAGGCTTCAGCAACAGCAAAGTTATAATCACCGGTTGCAGGATTTACTTGGCCTCCACCCATATACTTTGTGTAAAGTCCGTATTCGGTATCAGCAATAATTTCTTCTGGAGTGGATGTACCTGGTGCGATATACGTATTGGTCATGCGTGATGTAGGGCTGAAACGATAGGATTGACGGCGTGAAGAGCCTGTTGGTTCAGCGTTCATACGACGTGCATTGAACTTATCAATCAAGTAACCTTTTAAAATACCATTTTCGATTAAGACATTTTTTCGTGTTTTTTCGCCTTCATCATCAATGTTAAGAGAACCCCATTCATTTGGGAGAGTACCGTCATCGATATAAGTCACAATCTCTGGTGCGACTCTTTCACCAATTCGATTGGCAAATACAGAATTGTTCTTTGCGACAGCTGTCGCTTCAAGTCCGTGTCCGCAAGCTTCATGGAAAATCACACCACCAAATTCATTGTCGATGATAACAGGGAATTTACCACTTGGGCATTCATCTGCATGAAGCATCGTTATAGCAATACGTGCAGCTTCTCCTGCATAGTGATTCAAATCTAAATTCTCTATATATTCAAATCCAGCATGAGCACCAGGGCCATAGAAACCTGTTTGCAATTCATTTCCTTCGGTTGCTGTTGTTTGAATGGCTAATCGACTATGAACACGTGTGTCTTCAATGAATTTACCTTCAGAATTAGCAATGAGAATATTTTGTTCTTCGTCCAAGTAACGAACTCTAACTTGACTAATACGTGGATCGTAGTTTCGAGCAATGTCGTTTGCCTGTCTCATAACCGCAGCTCTTTTTGCATGTTCTACAGATTTAGGCGTTTGAGCAATTTGGTGAATGGGCGAAAATGTTTCCTTTTGAAGCGGATGAATGGTACCCGAACCACCACCTTGAATCGCAAGCGCTGCTTTTTTCGCCGCTAAAAGTAGTCCTTCATCTGAGAAATCATTCGTATAAGTATATATACTTTGCAGTCCCGAGAAAATACGAATGCCGATGCCAAAATCACGGCCCGAAATACTGTTTTCTATTTTGTTATCCACGAAGCCCAATGAATTAGTAAATTTATCCTCTACAAATATTTCTGAAAAATCTCCACCCGTAGAGAGTGCCACTTCCAATACATTTTCAATGATTGATTGTTTAATCATGTTTCCGCCCCCTTTATTTCATTATAAATCATTTACCATTGTAAGTTTTATAATAATTTGATAATTTTGTATATTTAAAAATATAAAAAGTTGAGCCGTTTTTAAATTAAATGTATGGATAGGAATTTTATTGGGCTTTTAAGTGGCTAATTAAATTAAGATAATAGTTTTTTAGATAATAATTTGATTTTTTTAATAATAATAATTCATAAATGCTATAATTTAATAGATTAATTTTAAGTAGGAGGGTTTTTTTGAAGAGGTCAGGTCAAAATTTATTTATAATTTTTATGATGGTATTAGCTTTTGGTATAGTGAATGTGAATCATACTATATCTGTAGATGCAGCTACTCCATCAATTTCATTAGGCTTTGTCCCATTCGATACAGAGGTAGATCCGGATCAACCAATTGTTTATATGACAGAGCTAAATAGTAAGACACTTTATGCAGCCAACTATGAAACAGGTGTTGTGAAAAAGTTGACGTTACCGTATTTAGCGGAAAGAATGACATTGTATAAAGGAAAGTTATATGTGACACAGCACAAAACACCGCATTATACATACAATAATGGTCCGTATGATGGAGCTATTGCAGAAGTGAATACGAGCGATTTTACTTTAGCCGACACATTTGATGTTGAGGCAGATCCGTATGACTTAGCAGTTGATAAGGATGGTATTTTGTATATCACGCCCGGTTCAGGTCAGTTTCAATTAATCGCAATTTATGATTTAAAGGATAAAAAGCCTGTACAAGATGTGAAGAATAGAGAGTATCGATATTTATCAAATATTTACTATAGTGAAAGTGCATCCAATATGTATATTATTGCTAATAAAGTAAGTCCTATTTCAATTGAGGGATTAGGAGTAGAAAAAGGAGATATTACAACGGTAAAAGATTCCCAATTAACCGATAGTCATACATTAAAAGAAAATGCGACAATATCACCTAACGGTCTGAATTTATATAATAATAGTGGTACTGTATTTAAATTATCAAAAGATGAAAAGGATAATTTAGTCTTTGATTTTCAATTAAATCATCCATTTAATGATTTTTCTTTTAGTTCAAAGGATCGTCTTATGTTTGGCGCCAATGTTGATGGAGGTATTGATGTTTATAAAGACGGTGAAAATACATATTTGTATACAATACAGCCAGAACTTAATGTCCAAAAAATATTTTATAATAATGATTTAGTTGCATTAACAAAAGATAAAGATGATAAGTATTCATTAACTAAGATTGAGGGCTATAAGAAAGACCATTTTGAATTCATGAAAGCAAAATACGAGTTTAAGCAGTATAGCAAGTACGTTCCTAAAGAATTGGCCGAAGGTACACGAAATGTAGAGTATAAGAGTAATTTGATTTTATATTTCAATCAAAATATCCAATTAGTAGATGCATCTAAAATTACTGTCAAAGGACCTAAAGGGAATTTGCCGATCAAGATTGAAGTGACGGATGGTTTATTGAAATTGATTCCTGAGGATCCTTTTACAAAGAGCTCTAAGTATACATTGAATGTTGGAGCTGGGGCAGTAAAGGGTTATGATGGCACAATACTTGATAAGTCAAGTAGTATTCACTTTACCACGCTGGTTCCAGCTATTACCCATTTTGACGCTTATGTAAGTAAGGGGGATGATCTATTAAGTTATGTATTTGATGCATGGGCTTTTGGCGAAAATCCTCAATATGAATTTACTTTAGTGAGTGAAGATAACAGTAAAAAAGTTGTGCAACCTTTCAGTTCAAAAAATAGATTTGTATGGTTCCCTGAAAAGAATGGTCACTACACAATGCTTGTATCTGCTAAAAGTAAAGGTTCAGATGTCATTTATACTAGAGAACTTACAACTGATGTCAATGATACTGACAAACCGAAAGTTGCTTGGAGTTTAAGTAAGGAAACGTTGACAAATCAGCCGGTGACGATCAAATTATCTGCATCAGATGATTCTGGTATTTATAAAATTAAAATGCCGGTGGGCGAAGTAGAAAACGAATCCCAAATAGATTATAAAGTCACAAAGAATGGTATCTATTCTTTCATAGTAGAAGATCAATTTGGAAATGCTTCAACACAAGAAGTTAAAGTAACAAATATTGATACAACTAAACCACAGTTGCTGCTGTCACAAAATACTACGAAACCAACGAATAAGGATATTACGATAACAGTGCAAGCTTCCGATAACGTTGCTGTAAAAAGTATTCAATTACCGAATGGACAAGAAGTAAACCAATCAAATATTACTTTTGAGGCGAGTAAATCAGGGAGCTACATATTTGTTGTAACGGATACAGCAGGTAATCAAGTAACAAAGTCGATTACGATCAATAATATCTTCAAGGGGAAGCCGACTTTGACAACCGTCAATGCAATTGACGATACACATATAGAGATGAAAGGCAAAGCTACTCCTAATACAACAATCTATGCGAAAAAGGACAATGAAGTAATTGGTTCTGGAAACGTATCATTAAAAGGGGAATTCAGCTTTAAAATTTCAAAGCAAAAAGCTGGTACCAAAATAAATGTGTATGTAAAGGATCCACTGAACAATATCAGTAAACCGAAAATGATGACGGTGCTTGATAAAACAGCACCAGTGAAACCAAAAATCAATACAGTAAAGGCAAGCTCAACGGTGGTTACGGGAAAGGCCGAAAAGCGAGCGAAGATTTACATTTACAATGGTAAAAATCTTGTGAAAAAGGGCGCAGTCAATTCAAAAGGTATTGTGCGTATTACAATTCCAAAACAAAAGAAAAATAGTAACTTAACAATCTACGCAGTTGATCAAGCGAAGAATAAAAGTAAAGCAACGTATGTAAAGGTAAAATAGTTTAGTTATAAACATCCTTCTTTAGAGTTGCAATTGAATCTTAAATAAATAGATCGAATTCAAAAAGAGATACCTGCCATCTGTAGAGATTAGGAATGGCAGGTGTCTTTTTCATTTAATTCGCTAACGTTGCAATGATCAGCATTGTGAGTGCGCTGTACATATAGCTTAAGAGTATAAGTGACTATTGCTAAAGTCTTTAAGAATCACCACTTACACGAGTTGCGATATTCTATCATTTTTTGATTATATTTCCTCTTGGAAATAGATTTTATAAAACTTACGATTTGTTGTTTCATCATAGCCGACTTCGATTAGTTCATCCACTTGCTCGATATCACGTACGTTAACCTGAATTTCAATATTGGAATCGAGTTTAATTTTACGTTTATAACTTTTTTCGGCTTTTTCAATCGCACTTTCAGAAATAATTGTTTCGTAGGGCTTTACCGTATTTACGATAATATCTTTTTGTACGGGTTCAGCCTTTTCGAAAACTGAGTCAATATAATCGTTAACTTGGAATTCTTCTTCATTTTTAAAATAATCAAGCGTTTTGTTTAAAAATCCTAATTTCTCGGTATTCGTAAAACTTTCTTCTTTTAAAATATATTTTTTACATTCTGTTAGCGCTAAATTCGTTTTATGATAACATTCATCCGCTACCTTAATCTTTAAAAAGCGCTCCTGCCAATAGATTACGTCTTCTTTCTTTTTCGTTTTGATAAAGACAGCAGGCGCTTCATCTGGTCCCATATCTACGATGACAGCCATATTATTGATTTTCTTTACATTTATACCATCGATGCCATTGACAATCACTTTGTTTTGTTCGTTTTTAACATCTAAGAATATTTCTTTTTCATCAATTTTTACAATGGCAATGACCTTTTTCATCTCTGTATTCCAAAGGCAATTTTCGAATAATCCAATAAACAATTCGCCATCTTTTATATTAGGATGTTGGGATACGCTTTGCAGGTGTGTAGCGATATGTTTTGATTGTTCTAGGAAACTACTGTCATTATCAAAAATAGACTTCACATATGTGTACACTTCATTTAATCCAATGTCCGTTTCGTGAAAACATTCATATTGCTGATCCCAATCAATTTTGTTAAACGCTAATTGGGTAAATGCTGCTTCGAGCATGACCTCTGGCTGAGAGAATGCCGCTTCTCCCAAAACAAGCACATCGCTTACATGGTGTACCACATACTGTGCTAATTTACTTTCACTTACTTCTAGCATAGTCTTCACCTTCAAATCATTAGTTGTCGAGAATATACCATATCATACTCCACTCAATATTTACATGCCTAATATTTAATTGAGGTGATGTTCATTAGTGAAGACTCTGAGATCGTAGTCCGAAGAGACTTGGAAAAAATGGAAGCAGAAGTTTTGTTTTCCGTGTTTTAGGCAATTATGCATAAATTATTCAAATTATCATAGGAACATAGGGGTTTTGAGCAAAACTATATTATATGGTAATAATGTAAGCGGGATTAATTATAGTGAGTGAATCCTACTGATACAAATAATTAATTCAAAATTGAATATATAATATCAAAAATGAAATTTAGTTCTAAAGAATACTTCTACATAAGCACAATTCACTGAATGTTCATATATCTCTGCATGTTGGCACAATAATTGCTTATAAAAATGTAATTACATTTAAAGGAGGTTCAAAAACATGCAAGAAAATTTGAACAACAAAAATGGTGGATCTGCTTCAGAGCATCATGATAGTGATGCTGCACAATTGGCAGCACTTGGTTATGAATCTGAATTTCGCCGCGACATGAGCCCATGGGCAAACTTTTCGCTTGGGTTCACTTACCTTTCTCCTGTAGTAGGAGTGTACACTCTATTTGCCTTCGCACTTGCGCAAGGTGGCCCGCCTATGATATGGAGTCTTGTCATCTGTGGACTAGGACAGCTATTGGTGGCACTAGTATTTAGTGAGATTGTTGCGCAATTCCCTGTTGCAGGAGGCGTTTATCCTTGGGCACGAAGGCTATGGGGGCGTAAGTGGGCATGGATGACTGGTTGGGTTTACTTAATGGCTTTACTTGTGACGATTGCTAGTGTAGTATACGGGGCTGGACCTTTTATAGCCCAAGTTTTGGGTTTTGAAGTATCGGTGAATTCGACGATTCTTTGTGCAATAGGTTTACTTGTCTTATCGACTATCATCAATTTTCTTGGCACAAAGGTTCTCGCAACTGCAGCGGTTATTGGTTTTGCTGCAGAGATTATTGGTGCGCTTGTAGTTGGTTTTTGGTTGCTTATCACAGAAAGGCATCATAATCTAAGTGTGCTCTTTGATTCTTTTGGAGCTCAAGGTAATCATAGCTTCATGTATGCATTTGCAGCAGCTGGATTAATTGGAGCTTTCTTATATTATGGGTTCGAAGCTTGTGGTGATGTTGCTGAAGAGGTACCGAATCCAGGTGTACTTATCCCAAAAGCAATGCGTCGGACGATTTACATTGGTGGAGCTGCAGCAACTTTTGTTTGTCTTTCATTAGTACTTTCAGTTGCTGATATCCCAGCAGTTATTTCTGGTAAGGATGTAACGCCTGTTGATACAGTGCTAAACAAGGCATTTGGTGCTGTTGGCGCGAAAATTGTACTGTGTATTGTGTTAATTTCATTCCTGTCATGTGCAATAAGTTTACAGGCGGCAGCAAGTAGACTTGCCTATTCGTATGGACGTGATGACATGATTATTGGAAGTAAATTGTTAAAGAAGTTTTCAACTTCTCGTCACATACCGCCTTATGCGTTGCTTCTTGCAGCTATTGTTCCAGCCATCATTGTGTTGGGATCAAAAGTGTCTACAGATGCGCTTACAAAGGTAGTCAGTTTTGCGGCATTTGGTATTTATCTTGGATTCCAAATGGTTGTCTTTGCTGCACTTCGAGCTAGACTAAAAGGATGGAAACCAAGTGGGAAGTATCAATTAGGCAAGTGGGGGCTACCTATTAATATTGGTGCGCTTGTCTACGGAATAATTGCTATGATCAACATGTGTTGGCCAAGAACACCAGATGTAGCTTGGTATGATAACTATATCGTGAGTGTTTCAGCAGTTGTCGTTGTTGTGATTGGTTTAGTGTATATGATGATTCATCGTAGCTACGGACATAGCAATATGCCGTATAATGATGCCATACCGAAAAATGTAGAAAACGAACGCAAGGACATGTCAGCGTAAGTTTGTTGCTAATAATATGATTTGAAATATCCAAAAAGCTAAACAAAAAACTCTAAAACGAATCTCATTCGCTTTAGAGTTTTTATTTTATCTATTAAAACGGACCATAATTCATCTTTTCTGCAATCACTAACAAAATCACTGAAATGATGAAGATAATGATAAAGAATTTAAAGTACCATCTCACCCATTTGTTCCAAGGGATACCTGCAACTGCAAGTGCCGCGATTAGCGCGCCGTTAGTAGGGAACATGCTTGCTGCGATACCGTCACCTAATTGGAAGGCAAGTACAGCAGTTTGGCGTGTGACTCCTACTAAATCAGCTAATGGTGCCATAATCGGCATTGTCAGTGCAGCTTGTCCACTTTGTGATGGGACTAGGAAGTTGATGATCATTTGCAAAATCATCATACCAACAGCTGTGAATGTTGATGGGAGATCATTTAATAGAGTGGAGGCAAAATGTAGGATCGTATCCATCAAACCACCTGTTTTAAAGATGACTAATACAGTTTGTGCTAACCCGATGATTAAAGCACCACCGATTAGTTCTGATGTTCCTTTTACAAAGCTATCGGCAATTTCAGATGCTCCAAGACCACCGACAATCCCCATAATAATACCGAACATTAAGAATAACCCAGCGATTTCTGGAATGTACCAGCCATATTTCATAACACCGATGATTAATATCACGAAGTTTAATAAAAAGGCAGTTAACACTAATTTATGACGTAATGTGAAAGTAATAGACATATCTTCTTTTGTATGTGGACTTAACTTTTCAAATTTGCCGTAAATTCCTAAATCAGGATTTTTCTTAACCTTCATTGCATGACGATAAACAAAGATGGCTGCTGTTGCGTAGAACACAACGAAAACAATTAGGCGATAACCAATCCCTGAGAATGTTGGGAGTTCGGCAATACCTTGTGCAACCCCAACGGAGAATGGGTTTAAAAAGCCCGCTGTGAAACCCATTGAGGCGCCGACTACTACAATAGCAAAGCCTGTAACGGCATCGAATCCTAATGCAATAGTTAATGGGACAAGAAGTGCTACATAAACAGCCACTTCATCTGACATCCCCATTGTTGCACCACAAATACCAAAGAACAACATAAAAATCGGAACAACTAATTTCTCACGGTTTTTCATTTTGCGTGCAAATGTTACGATAAATGAATCGAGTGCACCTGTGGCATTAATAATACCGAATACACCACCAATAATTAATACGAAGAAAATCGTACCTGCACCATTCACCATACCTTTGTGAATATCACTAAATAATTCTAATAGACCAACTGGATGATTATTCACAAATGAAAAAGTCTCTGGCATAATAACACTTCTACCATCCACTACTTTTGTATCGTAATGTCCAGCTGGCACAATATACGTTAAAATAGCAGATATTACGATTAAAGCAAAGATTAATACATATGCATTAACACCTTTACTTCCTTTACCTGCTTTCTTTTTCTTAAACATAGCCTTGCTCCTAACTTATGTCAAAATATTCAAAAATGCATCTTATATAGAAAATAACTTTATGGAATGACTTAAATTGTTTCTTGATAGGTTGTTATTATACATAAAATATGATTTTTATACAATAGAGTTTTATAAATTAATTTAATCGTTTTTTTTAATGGATGTATAAAAACTAAAGATAGGAACTGTTAGTTATGGTTAGGGACTATGTGATTCAGATTCTTAATATAAGTGAAGGTAGGGGACAGGTTAATGTAGAAGTTATTTTCTAAATGTATAAATCGAAGTATTCGCGACTTTGCAGATTATGTTAATTCGAAGGAGATGCAGCTACGGGGAGTCTAATAGATGTTTTAGCAGCTTACTTTATTAAATACCAGTAGGAGGTAAAGTAGTAAAAATGCTGAGGGAGTATGTTTTCTTTACTATTTGAATTAACAGGGCAATTATACAACTAAATAGGAAAGTTTTTTACGAACTGAGCAAGTTAGTGGAATATCGGTGAAACTTTTAATCCCATTTTCATATGAGAGAGGGCACTGAATAAGTAAAAACAGATGTAAATTTATGATGAAAATCTGGTATAGCTATCTTCATTCAATAGCAATATATACAATAAATAATTGTATTACTACACTTTTTCAGGGGACACATATGAGATAAATGGGGGATGCGGTATGCTTCGTAAGCTATCAGGATCAATACTGTTTACAAAATAGAGGGAAATCTACTAGAAGTATTTTAGGATTATTTTTTTAAAAGCTACACTTAGTATGTAAAACAATGAATTTTCCTCAAAAAAAAGATGGATTCAGATTATAGAATCTGTCCATCTACAATAATTTGACCTGTTATATGGTCGTATTCAACTTCACACATTGCTCCAAGCTGAATGCCTTCTGGTAATTCTCTTGTCTCAACGACATGTGATTCATTGATAATCGCTAAGTATTGCCCATTTACTAATACTACCTTTGTCATGTATATATACCTCCTTTGAATTTGAAAAGTATTTAATCTTCAACTAAAGTACAAACTTTATGATGAAGATTCCTTAATAATATATTAACAAAAGTAATTAGAAAATGCAAAATATTCAGATTATTAAAATGAGATATTTTGTATGAGGATGTTTGTATTTATAATAAAACTGTTCAATTCACGAAATAGAGCAGCCAATCCATTAAATTCATCGTTCAAGATCTTTTATATCCTAAGAAAACAGAATAATACTAATACTATTTACATCTTCAACCAACTAAAACTGAAATAAACTCACTAAAGAAAATCCCACTGGAACATTCCAATGGGATCAGCAATTTACTGCAGCAAATATTCTTCTTTCAATTCCGAAATATCCACTTCAGAACGTTCTTCTAAGGAATGTCTTAAGTGGACAGTTGCAGTTCTTTCATTGAGTAACTTATCAATCCATACAGAAACGCCGTTATAGCTCACTTCATATTCTTTAGGTGAGGCAACTATTTCTTGTGCACGTTGATATTCCAAATAAAGACCTCCTATTTTTGCCTATTCTTTTGCTTATTTTTAGCAACCAAGCTTTCTAGCTCAAGTAACTCCTGAGCAGTCTCTTCTTTTGCGGCTTGTGGCGCTATTTTTTCGTTTTTCGGTGTTTGGGGTAGTGAGCTTTTATTCTTGCTTTTGCCTTGTTTATTATCTCTTCCCATATGTTGAATTCTCCTTTCAATGTGGATCATTCTTAATATGGCTTGGAAAAGCTTTTTTATCACAAAAAAATACACAGCATAGAGTTTTGAATGCTGTGTATTGAGAAATATTAAGTAATGTGTTTAAGTGTATTCAGAAAAAAACTGTATCTTAAATTAGCGATGAAGGTTAATGTTAAAGATCCCAAAACCACTTAATTCTGTTTTACCTGTATAAGAGAATGGACTTTCTTTCGTGATATATTGTTCAGCTTTTGGTGAAGTCGTGAAGGTTACATTCACGTTTTGTGAGATTGGTGCAATGGACCAATTGCCATCAGCAGTTGGAGTAATTTCTTTCTTTTCAGAAATATAATCCATTAAAATTTGACGGTTCTCATCGGCTGAATCAACTACTAACTGACTTCCTTTAATTCCAGGGAAGTTTCCGCCTCCATTTGCACGGTAATTATTTGTTACGACTATAAATTCTTGTTCAGGATCGATTGGTTTACCGTTATAATTTAGATTTACTACACGACTTGAAGTTGGGTTTACTAGTTTACCATCTATTCCGTATTTAGCAGGCTTTGTAACATCGATTTGGTATTCAACACCATCAATTATATCGAAATTATATACTGGGAAAGCGGGATTGATTAATTGTTGCTCCGTTGTTTTTGTAGGATCAATCGTGTTAAATTTACCAGCTGACATTTCAATCCATTCTTTTACGACTGAGCCTTTCACTTTTACCGCTTTTAAGGTGTTGTCATAAAGGTATAAATCACCTGCACTGCGGATTGTTAAATCACCTTTTTTAATTTCTGTGTATTCATCCACGCCATTACGACCAGCTTTAAACGGTGCTCCTACTGAAAGAATTGGCAGGTTTTTGAATTCAGGCTTGTTTAGAGCGATATATTTTTCTACATACCATTTTTGTGCATTTGTCACGACTTGAACGGATGGATCATCTTGTACAAGTGCAAAATAGCTATAGATATCATCAGTTGTCTTACCAATTGGTGTATTGACATATTTTAATGTAGCTTCGTGATCAGCTTTAACTGCATTTGCAACAGTTTCGTCAGCTGTTACAGTTTCGATTGCTCTTGTTGAAGATTGAGAATTAGATACCTTCCATTTGCCTTTTTCTTTTTTCAAAGTTAAATCAATAATGCCTAAATTACCACCGCCGTAGCCAGCTTGAACAGCAGGAACGCCGTTGATTGTTCCTTTATCATTATTAACTCCAGGCAATAGTTGTCCATTTGAATCTTTGAATAATGCGTCTAAACTCGCAACGTCTTTTGCAGGGAATACTTTATGTGTATGTGAAAAAGTAATTGCATCGATTCCAGAAACTTTGCTCAAAGAATAGATTGTATCTTCTGTATTGTCTAAATTTCCGTTGAAACCGGAGTGAGCTAATGCAATGACTACATCTGCACCTTTCTTTTTCATATCAGGTACATATTTTTTTGCTGTTTCTACGATATTTTTGGTAATAACTTTACCATCTAGATTTGCTTTGTCCCATTCGTTGATTTGAGGGGGAGCAAAACCGATGTATCCGACTTTAATTGTGGTTGTTTTACCAGATTCATCTTTTACTTTTTTATTGACAATTTTGTACGGAGTGTACTTGTTTTTATCATTTTTTGGATTTTTGTCGTGATCATCCACATATACGTTTGCATTCACAAAAGGGAATTTCGCGTCATCGTATACTTCATCTAAATAATCTAATCCATAGTTAAATTCATGATTTCCAAGTGTCGCCATGTCATACTTCATGATATTCATAGCTTTAATGGCTGGATGAACTTCTCCATCCTTTAACGGATTAATTTTCGCTTCATATGTTCCGAGAGGAGTACCTTGAATCAAGTCACCGTTGTCTACTAATACTGAATTTTTCACTTCAGATCGCGCTGATTTTACAAGCGTTGCTGTTTTAGCCAAACCCAATTTAGGTGCTACGCTATTTTTGTAATAATCAAAGTCTAGTAGATTTGTGTGCACATCTGTTGTTTCCATAATACGAAGTTTGACTGGTGATTGAACCTTGGTTTTAGAAGGTTTTGAAGCAGCATCTGCATCACTTGACGCAACGGCCGCTAACAACATGCTTACTGCAAGTGTACTTGATAAAATTTTAAAAGCTTTTGACTTATTGCCTTTCATTTCTTCCACCCATCCTTTTGCCAATTTTGAGACTATTAACTCAAAATAGAATATAGCATATTTAATATTAAAGTGGTGTTAAAAATTAATTTAATAGTTAATTTTTACCTTGTTTTCGTCCTAATTAGACAAAATCAGGGTCGTTGTTCTTGTTTCTTATGAAGGGGAAACAGAAGTAATTTAGTACTAATAGAATTGTTTATATTTAGTTATTGAATGGGTCAATTTCATAAATGCTTTTTTAGTTAAAAAATATGAATGTTTTCTAATTTATAACAACTCAATAATTCAGATAATATTTCATTTTCAGTATTTACTTAGTATGCCGCTCCAGATGGCGCTTTCCGCGGGCGAGCGTTGAGCCTCCTCGGAAGCACGTACCGTGCTTCACTGCGGGGTCTCAACTGTCTCGCTTTCCCGCAGGAGTCGCCATCTTCCGCTTCATAGACAATGTTCTAATTAATACGGCAAATAACAATGGTATTAGATTTATTGAATGATGTAAGAAATAACGCTCGTAAACCAGTAACATTAATCACGACTTTGGATTCGAATTGTGCGCTTGCTATAAGTAAAGACTTTTGAAAGAAAGTAAATTTGGGGTCATTCAAGCATACGTTGATAATTTCAACGAATTCATGTTTTGTACGGAATTGGTAGTGTTCAACATAAAAAACTTCATATAGTTTAATCAATTTTATAATGCAAAATTCATATAAAATATACGAACATTTAATATTATTCAATTTTGTTAATTGTGGAGCGAAAGACGGCGACTCCTACGGGAAAAGCTTGAGCTGAAAGCCCCGCAGGAACGTAGTGACGAGGAGATTGAAGCCAAGCCCGTGGAAAGCGCCGTCTGTAGCGGAACAGCCAAAGCTAAATATGAAAAAATAAATTTGTTAAAATGTTCGTATTTAAAAACTGAAAATGGATTTATTAAATTGATTCAGTTGAAAATAAAAAAACTCCGAATGGTTAAAATACATTATGAGGAATATGGAAGAGGAATTTAAAATTCTTTTCTATGTTTTTCATGAAAATCAATGAGGAGGATCGCTATGCCAAATGTAAAGGTAAACTGTACTGTATCAGATTGTTTTTTCCATAAGGAAGATAATATCTGTGGGGCTGAAAAAATTGAAGTAGAGATGGATTACAGCTCCAAAAATATGAATACAGAGTTTGCTTCAGATTTTGACTTCCACGCTATTTCTAAAGAAGCTAGTCATTCTGCAGATACTTGTTGTAAAACGTTCAAACCTAAATAAGAACAAGTTTTATAAATTGGGTAGCATTGAGTGAAGTCAAAGGTACTGATATTGGCAGCTTTACAAAACATTGAGAAGGTGGGGACTAAAAAGGATATTCTTTTTAGTCCCTTTTTGATGAGTTCTCTTACCCAATTAACATCGGGATAAAATATATTTAGAGCAGCTCTAATTGGCACTCATGTATTCAAACAATGAATAAATGAATATCAATCGTTCATACTTATAGTGAAGAAAGAGTAGCCTTATTAAAAAAGATTATATTTGGCAAAAAAAAAATTCATTTTACTGTTGACTCATGGTAATATCTGCTATACAATGAATGTAATAATTAATTCGGCTAATCGGAAACAAAGCATTCACCTGTTAAAAGTGATCGTATTTGTATCGATCGCATTTGATAGGTGATTTTTTTATCTATTGGAAGATAAATTATTAATAAACAATAATGGAGGTCATTTAAATGACACAAGGTACAGTAAAATGGTTTAACGCAGAAAAAGGTTTCGGTTTCATCGAAGTTGAAGGTGGAAACGACGTATTCGTACACTTCTCAGCTATCCAAGGTGAAGGTTTCAAATCACTTGAAGAAGGTCAAAAAGTTGAATTTGGCGTAGAAGAAGGCAACCGCGGACCACAAGCTACTAACGTAACTAAACTTTAATTCTTACGAAAACGTTTATTCGTTAAGTACAAAAGGCATCCTTATAGGGTGCCTTTTTTGTTTGTTAAAAAGAACGGATAATCAAGAAAGTTGAAGTTGGTAAAGGTTGGAAGGAACTTTTTAATGGCTCAGAAGAATTAGAAAGGAAGAATTTAAGTCTACCACTGGTTAAAGAGATAAGCTGTATCGGAGTTGGTACCTATCATAATCTTCTTTAGTCTAAAATATAAGTGAATTTCCAACTTCATCTGCAATGAAAGAATGAAATAAATCATTCTTTAACTATAGTTGGATGATGTTCTTACACTATTTTCTGCCGATCAATTCGAAACAAACTATTATCACTGACAGTTGATGGATAAGCATCAACGGTTTTTTTCTGTGAATAAAAGTGGGGGTGTTTGCCCTGACGCACCTGCCGAAAAACTGGCAGCCGAGCCCCCGAATGTAGCTTTATAATAAAGTTTGGTTATTTTTAGATATCCTTATTCAACTAAAGCCAATGTACGTAGGATAAGGAACATTTGTATAGACATAATGAACAAGTTCACGTTCATATATTTACTCAGTAGTTCTTACCAGTAAGGAGGTTCTATATTCTTATGCCTGAAAAGATAAAGCTGCAAAAGTTCGTGGATGAACTGCCTATTCCAAACATCTTATCTCCTAAGACGCGATATAATAATAGTTCATATTACGAAGTGAACATGAAGGAGTTTTCTCAGAAGCTACACAGGGACCTCGGACCAACCCGTTTATGGGGTTATGAAGGAACATTTCCGGGACCTACCTTCGAAGTGATGAGAAATGAAACAGTGTTTGTTAAATGGATGAATGATCTGCCCAATAAGCACTTTCTTCCTGTCGATACAACGATTCATGGGTCCGAAATCACTCTTCCAGAAGGGAGAAGCGTTGTACATTTACATGGAGGAAGGACGCCTGCCCATAGTGATGGTTACCCTGAAGCGTGGTTCACGAGAAATTTTGAACAAACGGGACCTTTGTTTGAAAGGAAAATATATACGTATCCGAACATTGAACGGGCAACTACACTATGGTATCACGACCACACGGTGGGAATAACAAGATTAAACGTTTATGCGGGACTCGCGGGATTCTATCTCATTCGCGACTTGCATGAACAATCACTTAATCTTCCTAAAGGAAAATATGAAATCCCTCTTTTCATTGTGGACCGCTCGTTCAACCCAGACGGATCACTTTACTACCCCAATAAACCGGATCAAAACGACCTAGGTCTTCCTCATCCCTCTATTGTCCCTCCTTTTGATGCAGATTTCATTCTAGTAAACGGGAAGGTTTATCCATTTCTGGACGTTGAACCAAGAAAATACCGATTTCGATTTTTAAACGGATCCAATAGTCGAACCCTTACATTAAAAATGGACACTAATCAGCCCTTTTATCAAATTGGCACGGATGGTGGCTTACTTGAAACAACAGTGAAAATTAATGAATTTATTCTTATGAGTGCCGAGCGAGTAGATGTGATCATTGATTTTTCTCAATACTACGGTCAAACTATTACTCTCAAAAATGTCACCAAGAGTGCATCTCCTGAAACAACAGATGTCATGCAATTCAGAGTATCCGTTCCCTTAAAAAGGGCAGATACCAGCTCCCTTCCTTTATATTTAGGGGAAATCAAACAACTTTCAAGAAGTATGGCAAAAAGAACAAGAGATTTGACACTTATCAAAACCAAGGATGAATATGGTCGATCTTTGAATTTATTGGATGGGAAAATGTGGATAGACCGAATATCTGAAAGAATTGAAGTAGATACCGTTGAAATTTGGCGAATAATTAATTTAATCGATGATAACCCTCATTCCATTCATCTCCATTTGGTCGACCTTCGAATTCTTGATCGCCAGCCTTTTGATGTTTCTCAATTCCAAAAAAACGGAAACCTTATTTTTACAGGACCACCCATTCCTCCTAATCCCTATGAAAGGGGATTAAAGGATACAATTCGGACACCTTTTGGTTACGTCACGTCCTTTATAGCCCGTTTTGGACCCTTCACCGGGCGTTATGTATGGCATTGTCACATGTTGGAGCATGAAGATCACGAAATGATGCGTCCCATTGAGATTTTAAAGCACAGAATTGGAGAAAAGGTGAGGGGTATAGATAACAATAATTGGCTTATCTAGACTACTAAGCAATGATTATGACATGCACAGAGAGCTATTGTGTCTATTCTCTACAGTGGAATTTTTATAGTCTTCATCAAATGTTTCAAAAAAAATTTTTTCAAAAGCACTAATGCACCTTCTTCTAATTTGTAATGTAGCCACTCGAATTCATTAGACAAGATAGAACGACCTCTCATTTTCAGAAAAAATAAAATAACCTCTTACGGATAAGTTATCCGAAGAGGTTATTTTAAATGATCAATCTTTTTTACAAAGTTACACCTGTGTGAAAGGATTTTCGCGACGAGTAACCGTAGGAGCAATTAAGTAACGGGGTCTAAGAACGCCACGTCCTGTGGCAACGACTCCGTGACCAACATCCTGTTGCCCCGAGGAGGCTTGTCAGCCAGTCAGGGGGCATTCACCGGAACAGATGCATTAGATAATTTGATGTCTTACCCCAACATTTGAGATATGACTATAAAATTATTCATGCCTGAGTTGGGAGATAACAGCTCATGAATGATTTACAATTTAAAACCAAGTATCATTTAGTGGCTAATTAATGACTAAAACGTGAATAAAATAAGTAAATGAAGAAAATGATTATATTATTTATATAATATTGTATTATTTATAGGTATAATGTATTTGGTTAAAGTGATCTATATGGGATAAATGTCTATGTTCAATTAATGAATTGTGATTAATTGGCGTTTTGTATTTTGCGAAGGTGAAGGAGATAAACAAATAATATGGACGTTCTTGATTTTTTAAAAAAATACCGATTGGAACTAGTGTGTATACTTATTCTTCTTGCGCTAGTCCTTATATATAATAATCAATTTTATAGTATCTTTGGAGAAAAAAAATATGTTGCTATTCATTTAATGATGGAGATACTTATTATCGTTGCTTCATTTTCGATTGCTATTCAGGCGTGGTTGATTGTTCCTTATATTTTATCGAATAGACGATTGTATATTGGAGCTCTTTTTCTCTCTTTAGGACTAATAGAAATTATTCATACATTGTCCTATAAAGGCATGCCATTTTTTATAGAAAACAGTTCACCATA
Organism: Rummeliibacillus sp. NPDC094406; assembly: GCF_044763875.1. Lineage (NCBI taxonomy): Bacteria > Bacillati > Bacillota > Bacilli > Caryophanales > Caryophanaceae > Rummeliibacillus > Rummeliibacillus sp. NPDC094406. The sequence goes on from NZ_JBIWGZ010000004.1 coordinate 324,691, forward strand.
TTCAGCCACTTGGTTCTATATCATTGGCCGTTTAACATTACCTATTGGTTTATTGATTATATACATATTAAAGCCCAAAAAGGTTAGGCCTGCCCAACGTAGAATTACATATGGTTTTGCATTTTTATACGCAGCAATTTGGATGCTTTTGGTTTTCAACACAAACCATTTTCTCCCACCACTGTTCATCGATGGTGTGGGTCCAACCTTATTAAAGAAGTCCCTTCAATTTCTATCTCTTCTATTGCAAATTACATTGATTGTGTATTTGTGGAAAAATAGAAATTCAAGTCCAATTGAAAAAACAATGATCATAATAGGATCAATCTTTATGATTCTTGGTGATGTGATGTTTACTACATATAATAATGTATACGATATACGAAATTTTATCGGCCATGTAATTCAATTAGTGAGCTACCACTATTTCTTAAAGGCACTATATTATTCATCAGTGGAAGAGCCTTTTAAGTTGTTAATAGAGACAAAAGCTAAATTGGAAAGTTCTAAAGAATCTCTTCACTATACAGCTTATCATGATGAATTGACAGGATTACCAAATTCAAGGTTCTTAAATGAAGTACTGACAACAGATCTTCAGAAGAAAGATACGAAAACAGCTATTCTAATGCTAAAGATAGATCGACTTAAGGTCATCTATGAATCACTTGGTAGTACATTTACAGATACAGTTATAAAAGAAGTATCCATTCGATTACGGGAATCACTTCCAAGCGAAATATTTATTAGTAGATTAAGTGGTGGAGAATTTACAATCATCCTTCATGAAATAAAAGCTCAAGATGATGTTCTTACTGTCTGCAATCAAATTCATCAGGCTATGAAAGAACAATTTCAGATACAGCATTTTCAGTTAAAAGTTAATTTAAATATTGGTGTTACTATTTATCCTGACCATGGACAAAGCATTGAAGAGCTTTTAAAACATGCACAAATTGCCATGCGTAAAGCGAAAAAAGATGTGAAACGTTACAAATTTTATAAACCAAAAATGGAACAACATCTTGAAGAGCGTCTGTTGCTTGAACATGATTTGCATTATGCACTTGAAAACGGTGAACTTTTTTTGGAATATCAGCCTCAGGTTGATGTAGGTACAGGGCGTATTGACTTTGTAGAGGCTTTACTTCGATGGAAACATCCAAAAAAAGGGGTGATTTCTCCAGCTACTTTTATACCAATTGCAGAAGAATCGGGTCTTATTGTGCCAATTGGAGAATGGGTATTAGAGACGGCTTGTAAACAAACCCAGAAATGGCATGATGAAGGAAATTCAAATTTAGGTGTGGCTGTTAATCTATCCATTCGGCAATTTTTGCAACATAACTTAGTAGAGATTGTAAAAGATACATTGGAAAAAACGCATTTGTCTCCGGATTATTTAGAACTTGAAATTACGGAAAGTATGACGATGGATAAACATTATACAATTGAGACATTGCATAATTTAAAGCAGTTAGGTGTTAAAATCGCAATCGATGACTTTGGAACTGGCTATTCTTCTTTATCGTATTTGAAGGATTTTCCTATTGATTGTTTGAAAATTGATCGTGCGTTTGTAAAAAATATCCACTCGAATGATAGAGACGCGTTACTTATTTCAATGATTATTTCTTTGGCAAAGCACCTTAAATTGAAAATCGTTGCTGAAGGAGTGGAAGAAATCGATCAATTTGAATTTTTAGCTAAACTTGATTGTGATTATATTCAGGGTTACTTGTGTGGTAAACCTTTATCACCAGATGAACTATCATCTAAAATTGAAGCATCACAACAGCAAAATTATAGCTATATTTGATATAAGAGGAGTAAACCTTACTACAAATTAATTTATATCTTGATCATGCGTGTTTATTATTCATTAAAAAAGTATGATCAACCGATACCCGCTACGGATCGCTCGCTTTCCTGCGGGCGTGCGCTGAGCCGCTTCCTTCGCTACGCTACGTGCAGGGTCTCAGTTGTCACGCTATTCCCGCGGGAGTCGAGCGATCCTCCGCTACAATCAATAAACAATGAGACACAAGCATCTTGAAAGTAAGATTACAGAAGAACATTCTTTCTATTTTATCCTAAACAACACGCTTGTATTTGATAGAAGTTAGTATTCACATGAAAAGTATATTAGAAAACCTCACCAGCAAAAGTAGATATGGTGAGGTTTTCTAATGTTTAATTTTGTAGCCAGTACCTTTGCTTGCAAAGAATCATTTAGAGAAGGGGAATCCCGAGTAACTTTCATGATTTATTTCGTTTTATTAATAATTGAATCAATTTCATAATTCGATGTTTACCGTAAAAATATGAACTTAATACATTTGAATGAACGTTGTTTCATTCCATATCCTATAAAATATTTCTAATGGAGCGAAAGACGGCGACTCCTCGAAAATGCATTCGCATTTCCTTCGTGCGATGTTAATTCAATGAGGTTCATTCATAGTCCTGCGGGAAAAGCAAGCGAATCAAGACCCCGCACGAACGGTTTTAAGGAACAAAGCCTAAGAACGCCACATCATGTGGCAACGGCTTCGTGACCAACATCGTGTTGGCCCGAGGAGGCTTGCATCTGCCGTTACACTTTCGATGCAGGAAAACATCTGATGCTTGCCCGCGGAAAGCGTCCGTCTGTAGCGGAATGAAGAGCTGATCGTTTGTTCTAAATCAGGCAAATAATATTCGTATTTTTCATTTATAAATAAATCATATTTTAATCAATTTAGAATTATTCGAAAAATATTGTTCCACAAAATCCTCCGCAGCCAATGGTTTACTGAAAAAATACCCTTGCATCAAATAACAATTTTGAGTATATAAAAATTCTGCTTGTTCCTTTGTTTCGACACCTTCAGCAATCACGTCAAGCTTTAAATTTCGAGCTAAGGTAATGATTGTATTTGTAATCGCAGCTTCATCCCTTATCATGTCTTGTACAAAGCATTTATCAATTTTCAAAGTAGAGATGGGCAAATTTTTTAGATATCCTAAAGATGAATAGCCAGTGCCAAAATCATCAATCGCTAAGTTAATTCCTAAACTATTTAATTGTTTCATTGTTTGCAAGGTTAACACTGTATTTTTAACAATCAGATTTTCTGTGAGCTCTAGATGTAAATGCTCAGGTGAAAGTCCCACCTTGTCTAATACGTTTTTAACGATAGAAAATAGATTGTTTTGTTCAAACTGACGTACTGATAAGTTTACTGACATACTTTTTAATAGAAAACCTTGATTATGCCATGCTTTTATCTGTTTGCAAGCTTCTGTAAGAACCCATTCACCAATTGGAACGATTAAACCTGTTTCTTCCGCAATTGGAATAAACTTATCTGGTGAAATTATTCCTTGTTCTGGATGATTCCATCTTACTAAAGCTTCAACGCCTTCAAGATGATTTGTTTTATAGTTAATTTGTGGCTGATAAAAGAGAACAAGTTCATCTTGTTGCAAAGCTTTGTAAAGATCATTTTCTAATTTAATATTTTCAAAGGTTTTCATATCCATTGTTTTACTAAAGAAATGATAACTAGTCCCTGTTGTTTCTTTTGATTTGTACATAGCTGTGTCGGCATTTTTGATTAGAATTTCAGTCGTTTCGCCATGATCAGGGTATAGACTGATACCAATACTCGTTTTTATATATATTTCATTGTTTAGTAAATTAAAGGGCTTAGAAAAAGTAGCTATAATCCGATTAACAACTTGTAAAATATCATTTTCACTTTGAATATGGGGTAAACAGATAGCAAATTCGTCTCCACCTTGACGCGATAATGTTGCTGAGTTCGGTACGCATTCGCGTAGACGACTAGCGACTTCACTTAGTAATAGATCTCCAAAACTATGACCAAGCGAATCATTTATATATTTAAAACGGTCTAAATCAAGATACAACACGGCTACTTTTTCCGCGTTCTCTTGTGCATACAGTATTCCTTGCGTTAATCTTTCTGTTAATAGAATTCTGTTAGGTAAATCTGTTAAGCTATCAAAATGTGCCTGGTACGTGATCTCTTTTTCTAATTGCTTTCTTCGCGTGATATCTTTAAATGTAACAACTTCGCCTACAATTTCACCTTTTTCCTTGATTAAAGAGACAACATATTCAACAGGAAAGCTGGAATTGTCTTTTCTAAAAAATTTCCCTTCTTTCATACAACTATTCGGGTTAAGCTTTAAAATACTTTTGGGTCTTTCTGATTGATTTCCCTGAATAGTGCGTACAGATTTTCCGATTAATTCGATTTCTGTTTCGTAACCTAACATATGTGCTCCTGCTGGATTGCAGAATGTAATATTTCGGTTAAGGTCTAATCCGAAGATTCCTTCACCTGCAGAGTTGAGTAGTAATTCTTTCTCTCGACTTAGTCGTTGTAATTCTGCTACAACACTTTCAAGTTCTTGATTTTTCACAATTATTTCCGATGTACTTTCCTCGATAATTACCGCTTGCTTCTCCATATATAGAAGATTTGATAAAGTGGATGCTGTCGCATCGATAATAGACTGTGCTAGTTGAAATTCAGCTTCTGAATAATAAATTTCCTCTTCTTCAAGAATGCCAACACATATTTGTCCTAAATTCACACCCATTGAGTTTAAAGGGAGCATTAGTAGACTCTTCATACCAAATTCACGACAAGCATAGTGATTCGGCCTTTCATCTTTATAGACATCAGGAATATAAAGCGCTTTTTTTGTTTTAAATACTTCTTGCATTACAGCATCGTTGCTTAGGTCAACATCTGCTTTTTTATGTATAGTGAGCCATTCTTCTTCAGTCCAGTCACCATCTTTACTTATGGTTGCTGGCTTGAATTTTTTTCTAGACACCGGATCAAATAAATGAATACCGATATTATTTGTATCTAAAACTTGCGCTAAATAGAAAAAACATTTATCAATACTCTCTTGCATGGTTGAACACATTGATAAATCACTTGTTGCATCAAGCAGTAACTGCTTTTCTTTAATAAGATGTTCTTTATAAGTTAAATTGTTTGCATTTTGAATAGCAACAGCAGCCATATTCACATAGGCCTCAATCGTTTGGATTTCTGTTTCAGTCAAGCACATAGGCATTCCATCATCGAATAAGAAAACGAGACCAAATAATTCTTCTTCAAAAGCGATAGGTAGAACTAATAAAGATTGAATCTGAAATTCTTCTAATGCTCGTGGGTCAGGTCGATGATCCTTTGATGTGTCCGGAATATAGATTGTTTTCTTTGTTACAATGGCTTCTTTTACTAGTAAATCACTATCAGGATTAATTATTTGCAGACCTATTTTATGACCATTTCTTACATACCCCTTAAATGAACCATCTTGTTGTGGTAAATAGATGCAGACAGAATGACATTGAACAATTTCTTCAGATATGGCGACCGTTACTTGATTTAGCACTTCACGTAAATCAAGCTTCGTGTTGATCATTTTCGTTATATTCGCAAGACGAGAATATCTTGTTTGTTCTCTTAACATAAAGTACTCATTCCTTTTTTAGAAATATATAGTAATATTATACCTCGAATTGCATTGAATAAAATGAAAAAAAGTCTTTTGTTCGATAAATTATTTAGTAAAAATAAGATAATGAAATGGTAAAAATAACTTTTAATTTATGACTAAATTCATATTTTTATCAAAAAATTCTAGGTTTATAAAGTGCTGGTTGGTAGAAAAGTAACTGAAGATAAGAAAATTGGACGATGGACATTGAAAAATATATTTTTTGATGAAATAAAAACAAGTACATCGATTCATATAAAAAATAAATAATTGAGTAATTTATACTTATTTTATTAAAAATGTAAAAAAATAGATTTTTTGTGATAAAATAAATAAATATTTAATGAAATGGGATTTTATAAGGAAAATAGGAGTGATTAAAACATGTTTAAACAAAGGAATAATTTATTCAAAAAAAGTATGCTAATTTCTACGATTGTTGCAGGTAGCCTTTTATTTGGCACAACATGGGCTGAAGCAAAAACCGTCGAAGTAAACAAAGTGAACGCAACAGCTGTATCTACGAGTACAAAAACTGTAGCGACTTCTGTTTCGAAAAAAGGAGTACTGACACTTCCAAAAAATTTTAAAACGAGTACAGTAAAAAACGAATTAAAACCGGAAGCTGCAAAACTGATTAAAATTTACGGTGGTTCTCTTAAAGATGGAAAAACAACAACTTTTAATTCATATGTTAACAAACACGTAGCACCACATACAAAAACAGACTATTTACTTGGACATCAATATACAAAAGATGATTACAGCAAAAAAGTAAAAGGAACCAGAAAAGTAAATTCTAAAGATTCCATATCAAAATACTCGAAAGCTGTAATGAAAGTAACTACTTCTAAAGTGAAAAATAGTTATGCACATAAAGGAGATGGATGGGCTAATTTTTCATACGATTTCCAACCCGAAAACTATAGTCCAATGAATACCGTCACAATTTATTTTAGATTTACACAATTAAAAAACGGGCAATATGTGTTGGAGAATATTCATTATTATTAATATGAACTATCCGTTGCTTAAATAGTGAAACTATGTTATTTGACAACTGGTTATAATTGAACCTACAAAAAAACGCAGCTGATGATCTATCAGCTGTGTTTTTTTCTTCATGAAATATTCAATAATTTGTCATGAATTTCTATCATATTTAATATGATTACTTTAAACCCTTTACCTCATTCACAAAAATCTCACATCCTGTATTCATTTGATTTTTAGATATCTCACAAAAATTTACAAAAGCTTTATATCATGAAATTGAAAGGAGGACAATCCATAAAATTATTATGGAAATGGTATTATAAGAAATCATTTGCATTAAAGATTACGATTGGATTTATTGTCGGTATTATTATTGGGTTAATCTTTGGTCCATCTGCAAGTGTTTTATCACCTTTTGGTAAACTCTTTTTAAATCTGTTGAAGATGGTTGTGGTTCCGCTAATTTTATTCACCTTGGTGGTGTCAGTCAATACCACGGATCCTAAGAAACTGGGAAGTATTGGTGGGAAGATTTTTCCTTACTACATTCTCACTACAGCATTAGCTGTGGGGATTGGTCTGTTGGTTGCCATATTCATTAATCCTGGAGAGGGATTAACGTTACCGAAAGATACAGAAGTTGAGGTACCGGATGCACCTTCGCTAATCGATGTCATTTTGAATATTGTACCGACCAATATTTTTGACGCGCTAGCAAAGGGTGAGATTTTAAGTATTGTGTTTGTTGCGGTAATTGCGGGTTTTGCCATTTCATTCATGAGACATTCTAAAGAGACAACCGTTGCTGAATGGGGCAATCTTTTATTGAAGTTGATGGAAGCAGGGAGTGAATTGAGTTCTCGCATTTTAAATGGAGTCTTGCAATATGCTCCAATTGGGGTGCTTGGGATCACAGCTTCTACAGTTGGCAATCAAGGTCTTGAAGCGTTGTATGCGCTTTCTAAATATGTTGGTGCCTCATATTTAGGTGTAGGTATTCAAATAATGATTATTTTTCCTATCATACTGCTCTTATTTAAAGTTCCCGTTTTTAAGTTTTTCAAAGATGTTCGTGAAGCTATGATGACAGCTTTTGTGACTTGTAGTAGTTTAGGGACATTGCCAGTCACGCTTAAATCCGCGAAGAAAGCGGGTATAAGTGATACAGTTGCGAATTTCACCTTACCGATTGGTGCAACGGTGAATATGAATGGATCCGCCATTCATTTTGGAGTCGGTGTTGTTCTTGCTGCGAATGTTGTTGGTTATGAATTTAGTGTCGGTGCCATAATTGGCATCATTTTAGCAGGAACATTGGCGGCCATTGGAACTGCAGGAGTTCCAGGTGCAGGGATGATTGGCCTCTCGATTGTATTTACACAAGCAGGATTGCCTATTGAAATTGTTGGGTTAACTGCTGGCGTGAATGTAATTACCGATATGATTTTTACAACATGTAATGTAACAGGGGATATTGTTGGTGCCGCGATTGTTGATAAAAGTGAAAATGAAAATTAGACAAGGCTCTGATTCCCGGATGGAGGAATCAGAGCTTTTGCGGTTTTAAGAGTTCCTGAGCAAATTTGGTAATCTAATTTAGGAAATTTGATCGAATATGGGATGAATTTACGCATCTATATACATTATAGAGAACATACTGAAAATGTAAGTTATACTAAGGAAATTGTAGGGTAGCAATAATTGTGACAATAAAAAACTATGGAATTTGGGGTTTATATGCATTATCATTAGGTAGAAAGGCAGGGGTTCATTTTAACTAATTTAATAGTAGGAAGTGTAAGAAAAGAATTTTTAAACGTTGGGAGCAATCTACTTTGTTGATTGTGATATTCGATGGCCATGACAAAGAAGGCTTAATATAGATACTTCAGGCCTTTCGAATCAAGGATTCACTCATAATTGGAGTAAGTATAATAACGAGCCAATAACGTTATTGTCATCACAAATAATGTATTTGATGGATTAGATCGAGCTATCTTAACACAAAAGTATTCAGAAGGTATCCTGCATACTTTTATTTTACAAATAATTCAGATAAATAAGACTTGTGATTCCTACTGTGGGTAGACGTTTCGCTTTCCGCGCTGACAGGGCAGAGCATTTTCCCTGAAAAACATATTAATATATTGTACATAAAGATAATTAACGATGTTATGAATAGTAGCGATGGAATTTAATCTAAAAAAGTTAAAAGTATATAATTTATATTCCGATTTTAATAGTTAAAAATTATGTATGTAAAGTTCAGAAGAATAAGATAATAATTATGTTTTATGGAGGATATTGTAGTGAATAAGAAATGGTTTACAGCATTAATATTGAGTATCGCGATGTTAGTTCAGTCACTCATCAGTGGAGTTGACGTGGCAAAAGCAACTAGCAAAACTGATACAAAAAATGAAATTAATTATTCAAAAAGTGACAAAGAAAGAGAGAGGATTTTACAAAATACACAAGCAATTAAGGATTTGAAGAATAGTAGTCAAAAGGAATTGTTAGATCGTGCATCAACAAGTGCCACTGCAGATAATAGTACAAGCAATGATCAACAGTCTAATGAGGATGATTCAACGGATAATAGTACAAGTGATGAAGAGTCTAGTGAGGACGAATCAACGGATGATAACGTAAGCAACAAACCACCTCAAAACGAAGAAGTTGATCAGAGCAAACCAAATAATAATGAAAAGAATAATAATGAAAAGAATAATAAAAAAAATAATAAAAAACCGTCTCATATTTACTATAAGAAAAAAAATGAGAAAAAAGTAAACTATTTTTTACAGGTGAAAACAATCCAAAAGAAGAATTACCCAATCTATAAAAATAACCCTTATAACGTAGATGCTAAATCACTAAAACCAAGTTATTTTAGTTTCAATTATAAAAGTAAAGAAGTATTCGTAAGTCGCACAGCAAAAGTGAACGGTAAAATTTGGTTCCGCATTTCTTATAAAGGAAAATACCTAGGGTGGATTGAAGGGAACGGGTTAAGCTCCAATTACAAAAAATTAAATGTTAAAGTAATCAATCAACGTCCAGAATTGCCAACGGGTTGTGAAATTACAGCAGTAACTATGATGTTGCAGTATGCAGGTACAAAAGTAAATAAAATTCAGTTGGCAGAAGAAATGCCAAGAACAGCCACATTAGATGGTAATCTTGGCTTTGTGGGCAATCCCTATAAAACTACAGGATGGTGGATTTTCCCACCTGCATTGATGAATTTAGTAAAAAAACATGCAGGTACTTCAATTAATATGACAGGAGTATCCTTCACATCTATAAAAAAACAAATCAATCGTAATCATCCAGTTGTCGTATGGGTTGCAGGTGTAGATGGCTTCATCAATCATGCCTTAACTATAACGGGCTATTCAAGCACTAGGGCTTATTACAATGATCCATGGACTGGCAAAAAAAGCAGCATGTCTATTAAAGCTTTAGAACAACATCGTAAAGATGATAAGTATCGTACAATTAGTTATTAGAATGATTCTGAGAGAATTAGAATAAAGAAAGCATATTAGTTTTGAGTGAAATAGTTCTTTTAATATTTTCATACTAATTTTTCATATATTAATAAGTTAAAAATACAGAGGGGTAAGACAAATGAGTTTCAAATGGATGAAAAGTTTAGCAGTAATAGCTGTCATTGGATTGGGTGTGACGATATCTCACTCAAATGTACATGCAGAAGCATTAGAATCACCCTATTATAATAGTAATCCGAAAATTGTAAAAGTAAAATCTGGAATTTATTCATTCAAGGATGTTGAGCTTAAAGAAAAGGATAAGATATTAAGAAAAGGTAGCTATTTACATGTAAAAGGGGTAGTGGAAACAGAAAAAGGTACACCTCGTTTACAGCTAACAAACGGTCAATATATTACAGCAAACAAACAATTTATCGTAAAAACAAAAGGATATCAAAATCCAAAACAATATTTCCAAGTCCAATACGAACAGATCAAACCAACAGGTAAAGTTGGCTATAATTTATCACGAGGTTATGAGGGTATAAAAACATGGAAAGTGATGCGTAGATTAGGGATAATTGGTACACATGGCTATGCAAAATATAATAATTCAACATATTATGCTGTTCGAAACTTTCAAGCAAAGCATAAATTACCGGTTACAGGAAATGTGGATTTAAAAACATGGATTAAACTGGGGTTTAGTGAAAATTCATGGTATAACATAGACAATTATATTGCACCGCTAAAAGCCAATGGATGGGATGGCCGTTCTGAACATATCGAAGCCATGATTCGCCAAGCGTATAAATATATAGGCAATCCTTATATTGTTGGAGCAGCTTCATCCCCAAGTTATGGTCTTGACTGCAGTGGGTTAGTCACTCAAGCACTCTATGCAGGAGGGATAAATCCAGTACCTGTTTCAAGTATTCAACATGCGCACCCTGGAAACGAATGGAATAGTCGTAAACTTTTTGCATCAAAGCAATTTAAACATGTTCCATATAGTCAACGGCAACGTGGTGATCTCATTTTCTACTATCAACCAGGTACACATACGATCTGGCACGTAGCTATTTACTTAGGTAACAACAAAATCATTGAATCTTGGCCAACAAAAGTGATGATCTCGCCAGTCATAAATTCACATTGTAATGTGATTGCAGGAGTTACTCGACCTTTTTTATAAAAGAGGCCGTTAATTAAGTTGTATAAGACAATTTCACCAACTGAGGTTTTCTTGTGTTTTATGCTTTAAATTTCAAAAAATTGTTTTAGACTAATAGTTTGATTTTTGTATTTACTAATTTCTAAATAATATATTACCTAACTCAAAGATTTAAGTTTTTTACCCAATGAATAAGCCAAGTAAATTAGATGTTGTAGATGATTTTTATTAAAGAACTCTGAAAAAAATAGGTTATTTAGCGGAAATTATATCTTTTTTATGACGTTTGAAGAATTAGATTGTAGAAATGAGCATTTTATGGCAAGCTAGAGGGGAAAAAGAATCAATTGGAGGAAAGTAAATGGAACAAATTCCAAATTGTCCACAATGTCAATCGACATATACCTATGAAGATGGAGCATTATTCGTTTGTCCGGAATGTGCACATGAATGGACAGCACATGAGCAACAAGAAGCAGTAGAGGCGAGCATTATTCGCGATAGCGTAGGCAATCCTTTAACAGAAGGCGACACCGTAACCGTTGTGAAAGATTTAAACGTCAAAGGTGCAACTTCGAATATTAAAGTAGGGACGAAAGTAAAAAATATCCGTTTTTGTGATGTAGACGGACATGATTTAGAAGGAAAAGCTGATGGATTTGGCGCCCTTTATATTAAGTCAATATATGTAAAAAAACTGTAATTTTACTATAGAAAAGTTTATATGTCTTCAGGATGAATGGCATGAATATATGAGAATGAGCTTAAACATTAAGAGCGGCTTTGGTGTATTCAGTTAAGTCCAGATAAAATGAGGCAGTAAAAATGAATAAATTATTTGATCTGTATCCATTATTTTTAGGTATTTTATCTATTATATATTTATATATATTTTATTCTAAAAAAATTAAATTTAGAAAGAGATATATGATAATATATCTTGTTTTAATATTATTATATGTTTGGATACGCAATATGCAAATGAATAGATAATAAAGCTTCATACCTTATTAGAAGGTATGGGGCTTTATTGTTATTAAATCAGTTTCACGATAACCTTTTTAGTACTCACGAGTTCACGAGTCTCAGCAAGATGATTTTGACCAAATATTATTCCAAAGCTACAATTAAAACGATAATAAAGAAATATCAACGGAGGCCGAGACATTTGAATTTAAGAAATCAACTAGTTACTTATCAACCTTACAATGAGCAAGAAGCAAAAGAACGGGAAGTTATGGTGCAGTATATCGATTCATTTTCCAATATTTTAACGAGAGAAAATGAATTTGCCCATTTCACGGCTTCTGCTTGGATTGTGAATCACAATCATACAAAAGTTTTGATGGCATATCATAATATTTATCAATCCTGGTCTTGGATAGGGGGACATGCGGATGGGGATCCCGACCTTTTGCACGTTGCCCTAAAGGAAACGGGAGAAGAAACGGGTTTAACGAATATCAAACCTTTATCTGAAGAAATCTACTCGATGGAAATTCTCGGAGTAGACGGACATGTGAAAAAGGGCAAGCATGTAGCTACACATGTACACCTGAACGTGACCTATTTAATCGAAGCAGATGAAAACGAACTAACGAAAATCAAACCCGATGAAAATAGCGCCATTCAATGGATGACGTTGGACGAAGCAGTTGAAAAATGCAGCGAACCATACTTGAAAATCATCTACCAAAAATTGAATGAAAAATTAAGCGTTTTTGCATAAGATAAAAGGATTATGGATGATTAGATAAATAATCGGATTAGCTATGCCTGTTACTAATCTTTTTCCGTCAGAAGCTACCAATCCTAAAAATGCGAAGCGAAAGGTGGATGGAGGTTGGATGGAGCCCATACACCTTTCGCTTTGGTGTAGGTTGACGCCCCATATGCTGTTTGTAAAAAATTCCTCGTTTTCCCCCTTTAAATATAGTTATCTAATAGAAGAAGTTTTTTATAGTGAAGCTGATAGAAATACATAAAGAAAAACAATCGCATAATTTATAACAGACATTATCCAGAAAGTCAGAAGAGAGGATGTTATAAGTGAAAGTTAGAAGTTCGGTACAGGCAGTTATAATTAATGAAAACAAAATATTAACGATTAAGAAATATGATTATAACAAGTTCATGAACATCCTACCTGGTGGTGGCCAAGAGCCAGGGGAAACTTTAAAGGAAGCTGTTGTTAGAGAATGCATAGAAGAAACTGGGTTAAAAGTTCAAGTAGGAGAGCTGCTATTTGTAAGTGAGTATATTGGAAAAAACCATGAACATGCTAAGTGGGATAATCAAGTGCATGTGGTTGTTCATCTTTTCGAATGCCCGTATCCTGATGACGATAATTCTTTCGGACAGGGGTCAAAGCTTGATTCTGATCAGCTAAGTCTTGAATGGTTGCCATTGGAAGACCTTCCAAAAACAAATCTTTATCCAAAGGCAATAATACCGTTCTTAATAGAATATGGTCTTAGAAATAAGAAATCGATAACTTATGTTGGAGATATGGGATAATATTGATAGAGATTAGAAGCGGCTTAAGGTAAATAAAGATTAGATGATTTACTAAGGTATTTTTGATCAAACTTAATTCCACACTATCACCTGTACAAACTTTATGATTTAATCTCTATACAAAAATCCTCTCTGAATGAATCACTACATCCAGAGGGGATTTTTTATTGTTGTAAAAATCATTTACATAATCTTGCATAAATGCCCATGTGCTAATGTATCGCTAACCCCATTTCAAAAAGTCCCCCGTCAAAATGTAGTGTCCAAAATATACGAAACCTTTGTTAGATGGGAGTATATCAATTCAAAATTTTAATTAATTTCTTATCTATATCTATTCTAATCATACTGGAAGAATACAGTGAATATAGTATAAGAGCTACAGTGATTTGGGGGTAGAGAAGTAAACCACATAATAGAAATCTTCCAGATTACAAATTGAAAGATTAGTTAATCGAAGTATTCTTTCAACTTAATATTGTGAAGTTTTAGGTGAATAACAAAGATACGGTTTCGTTAAATCAATTGGACTGGCATGCTACTGCTCTGGGTATATCGTTTAATAGTTAACTTCCTTCCAATCAATTTGCGAATTCACCATGATGCATTTGAATTTTTTTAGAATCTATAGCTACTAGGGTATCTGCTGTAATTTTCTTTCATTCGTAGATATTCTAATGATCACAAAGAAAGGGGAAGTATATGTCAGAATTTCATCAACAATCATCAGTCGAAGTTATGGATTTGTTGGATGTGACAAATGAAGGCTTGAGTGATTATGACGTCCAAATAAGACAAGAAGAATATGGATTTAATGAATTGGAGGAAAGTAAAAGAACAAGTATATTAGCCGTTTTCTTTGGTCAGTTTAAAGATTTATTAGTCATTATTTTATTAATCGCCGCTTCCATTTCATTTCTATTAGGTGAAGTGGGAAGTACGATTGTCATTATGATTGTCGTTATTTTAAACGCAATTCTTGGCACTGTTCAACATATAAAGGCAGAAAAGTCTTTGGATAACCTGAAAGCATTGACTTCCCCAGTGGCAAAAGTGATGCGAAATAATCAAATCATAGAGATTCTTTCGGAAGAAATAGTAGTAGGAGATATTCTCTTTTTAGAGGCTGGAGATTATGTTAGTGCTGATGGAAGATTATTAGAAAGCCATAATCTTCAAATAAATGAGAGTTCGTTGACAGGTGAATCATTAGCTGTAGCGAAAAGTACTGATCCAATTAGCGAAGACAATGTACCTATTGCGGATAAAAATAATATGGTTTTCACTGGAAGCTTTGTCACGAATGGACGAGGTACTGTTATTGTTACGGCAATTGGAATGGATACCGAAATCGGAAAAATCGCAAATTTACTAGATACTGCAAAAGAGAAGAAAACACCATTACAAGTAAGTTTAGATAATTTTGGTGAAAAATTAGCTTTAGCAATAACTATCATCTGTTTATTCATTTTCACGATTGATCTTGTTCGAGGACGTGCGTTAGTAGAATCGTTTATGTTTGCTGTATCGCTTGCAGTTGCAGCAATTCCTGAAGCTTTAAGCTCAATCGTTACCATTGTGCTAGCTTTTGGGACACAGAAAATGGCAAAAGAAAATGCCATTATACGAAAGCTCTACGCTGTTGAAAGTTTGGGAAGTGTATCTGTTATTTGTTCAGATAAAACAGGGACACTCACTCAAAACAAAATGGCTGTTCAGCAGGTATTTGTGGATCAACAAATCATTCCATATGATCGACTAAATAGATCCAATGCTATCCAGGAACAATGCATAGTATTAGCATTATTGTGTAATAATGCTGTGACAAGCGATCAAAAAGAAATTGGTGACCCTACAGAAATGGCACTTGTCAAATTAGGCAGGGCGTTTCAATTGAGTGAGTTAACAGTGAGAGAAAACAACCCAAGAATTTCTGAAATTCCTTTTGATTCAGATCGAAAGCTGATGAGTACATTGAATCGTATCAATCAGCAAAATATCATGATTACAAAAGGGGCATTAGATGTTCTATTATCAAGAATTGTAAAAATTGAGACATCTAATGGAATTAGTAATTTTACAGAAGAACATCGTAAAAAAATCGAAATAGTAAATCGTAACTTCTCTAAGAACGGTTTACGCGTACTAGCTATTACGTACAAGAACATTGCAAAGCAATCAATTGATATACAAGATGAAAAAGATTTAACCTTTGTTGGTTTAATAGCAATGATGGATCCTCCAAGAGAGGAGTCAAGGGCAGCCGTTGCAAGCTGTATAAAAGCGGGGATTAAACCAGTGATGATTACTGGTGATCACAAAATTACAGCAACTGCAATAGCTAAACAAATCGGTATTTTAAAAAATCCATCCGAAGCCATCGAAGGATATGAAATTGAAGAATTAACGGATGAACAACTCCAAGAAAAGGTTCAAGATATCTCTGTCTACGCTCGCGTATCACCAGAGCATAAGTTACGTATCGTGAAAGCATGGCAGGAAAAAGGAAATGTTGTAGCGATGACGGGTGATGGTGTCAATGATGGACCTGCACTAAAACAAGCCGATATCGGGGTAGCGATGGGAGTCGCCGGTACGGAGGTAGCAAAAGATGCATCCTCCATGGTCTTAACGGATGATAATTTCTCTACGATTGTTAAAGCAATTTCAAATGGAAGAAGCCTCTATGCGAATATTAAAAACGCCATCATGTTCTTATTATCCGGGAATGCAGGTGCGATTTTTGTTGTTCTATATGCAACTGTGTTAGGTCTTCCAGTTCCTTTTGCACCGGTGCATCTATTATTTATTAACTTACTGACGGATAGTTTGCCAGCGATTGCCATAGGATTAGAGCCACATAGTAAAAAAATCATGAAGGACAAGCCAAGAAATATTCACATGCCTTTACTAAATAAAAAATTTACGACCCAAGTGTTTCTCGAAGGTTTATTAATTGCCATCTCTACAATCATTGCTTTTCGAATGGGATTGGCCACAGGCGATACGATAACAGCAACCACCATGGCCTTTACAACACTATGTTTGTCAAGATTAGTACACGGCTTCAACTCCAGATCGAAAGAATCTATCTTCACAATTGGGGTATTTTCAAATAAATATACTTGGCTAGCATTTATAATAGGGGTTGTGTGCTTACATTTAGTATTATTTATGCCAGGGCTCACAAGTGTGTTTGAAGTAGCAAAACTTAGTGGACTTCAATTAGGTTTTATTTATGTATTATCCTTTATGCCGTTTTTAGTGAATCAGTGGTTTAAGGTTTTGTATGTGAGAAGGAGATAATACCTTTCAAAGATGATTACTAATTAGTACTCAAACAGCTAACTGATTCGTGAGAACAGTTAGCTGTTTTGTATAGTGTTAAATTATGATAGAAATTTTTTTATGTAATTTTAGCACTCGGTTTAAAAAATGGGAATTAGGGGAATCTTACTTTGAAAGTACTTGTCATTGGAGAGTTGGAAGATCAGTAATATTAATCTCGCAAAAGCGGAAATTTTACTTTTCTACTTTTGCGAGAAATTTGGAGACATATTATTCGAGTTGCAAATTTTATTTATTTGATATGGCGTTATTTATTTTATTTTTTACTTCATTGAATACTTTTTGACTAATATCTTCAATTGTACTTTGGATTTCCTCGTTCATGGTAATAATCGCATCTTCAATAATTTGATCCAACTCGTTTTCAGGTATATTGGCAGGCAGTGAAGTGATTCGTTTATGTTTTTTTGATTCTGCCACTTTTTCGAAAATTTTCGGATCTGCCACCAATTTACATAACAATTGAAATACTTGACCCGAACCGAATTCTTCAGGATTGTTATGTTCTGCTCTTCTTAAAACTTCCCATGTCTGTGAATCGAAATGCTTATAAATTATTCCAGGTGCTGTTCCATCTGGATGTTTTCCAATCTCCCTTAGAATTTCAAATTGTTCAGGTGTTGCATTTCCGTGTTTCACTATCATGACCCCTCCTTTTAATTTTGTAATACACTATATGCAAGATCTCCACAAAGAAGTTGATTAAGCATAAATTTGTTTGGTTTGATTGGAAAAGTAATATGTAAATACAAATAAGGATATTTGATTTTAAAAGTAATGATTAATTGAACTCACAAAAGAATCTATCTTGACAATTGGTGTATTTTCAAATAAAAACAAAAAGATAAGAGATATGTGGAACTGAACCCTTTAAATGAGACAGTCTCAAAAAAGCATCATCCAACCAGTTGTCGATAATGAATCGGCGACTGGTTGTTTAGTTTTATTTGGATTCGAGTATTGTTATAATAAGTTATATATTCTCGTACGGTTTGCTCTACAATGGCCGTTGTAGTGCGAGTTAATCCGTCGAGATAGAACGTTTCTGACTTTAGCGTCGCATGAAACGATTCAATTGGGGCATTATCAGCGGGCGTTCCTTTACGGGACATGCTCATGGTAATGCCTTTTGCTTTTACTGCTCTTTGATACGTATATGACGTATAAACTGAACCTTGATCGCTATGAAGAATACATCCTTCGGGTAAATTATCGATTTGAGACAGTGTATCCAATACAAATGTTGTGTCCTGACAATCTCCAATCGAATACGCTACAATCTCACTGTTAAATACATCTAAAATGGTTCTGATAAGCGTTCTCTTTTCCAAATCAAGTGGAATTGCTGATGTAGGAATGGCAGCAATGATAGTGTAAAAAATTAAAATAAACCAAAAGGCCGTAAGGGTAATAAAGAATAATCCTATTGACTTATTTGGTTGACGGGAGTTTATATCCAATAATAATCACCCTTTCCTGAGTATTTTGAATTATTACACACATATATATTTGCCATTATATAGAAAATAAAAATGTTTTTAAATACTAATTTGTTATTTTTTTGGCAAAACGGTAGAAAAGCACCAAATATAATTCAAGCATTGATTGCCCTTTTTTATCAACATATAATAATTATAAGTGATTCCTAGTTACTGGAATATAGTCTTATCTGTTTAAGACATTTTCTTAAGGATAGGAGAGAATTATATGCTTGCACAATTTGGTTTTGGTGTTCTTCTTGGTAGTTTTTTTATCATTCTTGGAATTTTTATTTGGAGAAAAGGTAGTGTTTCATTTTTAGCGGGATATGCGAAAGATAGGATAAACAACGAAAAACTAATGGCAAAACGTATTGGGATTGTAATCATCTTATTTGGATTGGAAACTATTTTACTTATTGCCTTACATCTATTTGTAATTAATGTGGATGGACTATTTTATGGAATGTTGACCATTATGCATATACTGGCCATACTATTTTTGATGATTTTAACTCAAATGAGTAAATAAAAAGGTAATAGTTGTGTCATTAAATACCCTTTTTTTTGCTAAATAGATATCGTCTTATTTATCTCTTATTAGGGATTTTCCACATTCTTTTTTTATGATACGATAAATAAAGTTTAAGTTGGAACACGATACACCTTTTGGAGGGTACTGGTACAATGAAAAAAGTTGCGGTAATACAGGATTTATCATCTTTTGGAAGATGCTCATTAACGGCTGCTATTCCGGTTCTTTCGGTAATGGGCGTGCAGGCATGTCCTTTGCCGACTGCTATACTGTCTGCGCAAACTGGTTATCCAAGCTTTTTTTGCGAGGATTTTACGGATAAAATGCACTATTTTGAGGATGAATGGAGCAAGATGGATGTAACGTTTGACGGTATCTACACAGGCTTCGTTACGGGCCGAGAGCAAATTAATAATATTTTCCGTTTTTTAGATACATTTCAAACAAAAGAAACACGCTTACTTGTTGATCCAGTAATGGGAGATATGGGGCAAGCTTATAAGCTTTTTACAGATGAATTGCTCCTACGAATGAGGGAACTTGTGAAGTGTGCTAATGTGATTACTCCCAACGTTACGGAATGTTGTCTATTAACGGGATTATCTTATGACAAACTACATAATTACTCAAATGAAAAAGACTTTATTCAAGCAATAGAAGAAGCTGGTAAGACTTTGCAACAAGAAACGCGTGCCCAAGTCATTATAACGGGAGTAAATCTGCCCATATCCCATTCGGATGAACAGTTTATCGGAAATATGTATTTGGATGGAGATAGTACATTTTATAGTACAATACCGTACAACGGTAAAAGCTATTCCGGTACAGGAGATTTATTTGCGTCGATCATTATGGGAGGCATGATGCGAGGGGAAGATTTAAGAAAATCCGTCCAACTTGCAGAAAACTTTCTAACTGCAGCAATCCATGACACTTCCTTGGCGGAAACGCCGAAAGAAGCAGGCGTTAACTTTGAAAAATATTTGAAAATGTTGTTGTAGAAGTAGTAACTTCATAGCATTAGAAAGTCGGATCTCTATAAAAATACACCTCAATTTGGAACTAGTTCATCTATACCCGATTCCAAATTAGAGGTGTTTTATTTTTATTTTTTTCCAAAAGAAATAGACAGAATGGCTTACTTGGCATCAAACAAACTGGTAAAATTCTCGAGGTAAAAAAGTAGATTCTCCTCTGGGTAAATTAGTACATAGGATGATGATTATTATACTTAATTTCATATGAAATTCTTAAAAATAACCGTAAAATGTTCATATTCTTAATAGTTTAATTAAGGTATGTTGAGCATGACATCAAAAATTAATAAATTTATTATTAGAAATAAAAATGTAATGTAAATGTAATTGCATTAAAATTAATTCAGGAAAAAGAATATTTATTCACTATTTATACTGTTGTTTGTATAATTATTAGTTGTGTTTTTGGAAAAATGTGTTAATTAACGGATGCGGAGTATTATACTAATTTAGGCTATTAGACAAATTCTCATTATTGATGTTATGGTGATTTTACAGTAAAAGTTGTAATTTTTTTGGAAA
The DNA here is from genome assembly GCF_044763875.1 of Rummeliibacillus sp. NPDC094406. Lineage (NCBI taxonomy): Bacteria > Bacillati > Bacillota > Bacilli > Caryophanales > Caryophanaceae > Rummeliibacillus > Rummeliibacillus sp. NPDC094406. The sequence continues at coordinate 345,327 of NZ_JBIWGZ010000004.1, forward strand.
CGAGGAAGGAGAATCATTTTTTGAAACACTATTTAATACGTGCAGGTTTGTCACCATTTGACAACTTTACGCCTGCATATGAAATTGTCAATAACTCAATTGGCAGTAATGTTGGAAACCTTGTCTATGCATATAGCATTTACCGTACTCTTTCTACAGATGATGTAAAATTGACTCCAGATTATTATAAAATTGAACCCCAAAATGCAGACTATATTAATAAAACCTATGATGGCTATATTATTCCGCTAGCAGATGCTTTTCGCCCTAAATTTGCATCGAAGTTGGCCAAATATACAGAATTGATTAATCGGTTGAATATCCCAGTTTATGTAATTGGAGTTGGCTTAAGTACGGATTTTGAACCAAACTTAGATGAAGCCTACCCATTTGATGAGGAAGTAAAAGCATTCGTTAAGGCTGTTTTAAAGAAATCAAGCATAATCGGGGTGAGGGGAGATATTACCTCACGCTATTTAACGAAACTAGGATTTAAAGAAGGCGTAGATCATATTGCGATTGGTTGCCCATCCATGTATGGACTTGGGAGAGACTTGAAGGTTCGAGAAACAACCATTACAGAGCAATCTCTTGTAACAATTAATAATTCCCCTAAATCACCAAATAATGTTTTGGATTTCATTGAACGAAGTGCAAAAGTTTTTAACAATCATTACTATATCCCACAATGGCTTCGAGAGTTACGTATGATATATCTTGGAGGACCAAACTTATCCAAAAAGCGTAATTATCCCGCAAATATAGAACACTCATTCTATCAAGAAGATCGTGTACGCTATTTTACAAACGTACCTACTTGGCTTGATTTTATTGGGAAGGCTGATCTAAGTTTTGGTGCTCGTTTACATGGAAATATTGCTGCAATTCTTGCGGGGACACCAAGTATAATTATTCCAAAAGATGGTAGAATGCGTGAGCTAGCAGAATATCACAACTTAAATTGTGTATGGCCACAACAAATAAATGATCAGACGCAAATCTTAGATATAGTAGAACAAAGTGATTTCCAAAAAGTCGCAAAAGCCGCACCGGCCAATTTTGCCCGCTATATTCAATTTCTTGAGCAGAACGGATTGGATCACATTTACAAAGAAAATCCGAATCCTACAGGCACTTCATTCGATCAGAAAATTCAAAGTATTGATTTTCTGCCATCGGTTAAATCATACATCAACTGTACACAGGAAGAAATGATCGATAGATGGCATCAAATTGTAGAAGAAGAGAAGGTTAAATCAAAAGCAACTCAAGAGGAATTACACACTAAAATTGCAAATCTTAATAAAAAAATTAAGCATCAGGAACGGACATTAAATCGTAAATCCGTTAAGCTAGCGTTAAAGACAGCAAATATCTTTGCAAAAAATTAAAGTAATTAACAATGAGTCACACCTTTTCATACATAGATTAATCATTGTGTTTGAACTATTACACTAATTAATGAAAATGTTGGATGAAAGCAGAACAATACCCCGGATCAACTTGTAGCTTAGGATTGTAAAAGGAAAAAGTGCCAAAGAACAAATTCTTTGGCACTTTCTTTTTTATTCTTATTTAAAAGCCGGAATTTTTTTCAAGAAAGCACAAACCGGAATGCATATGATAAGCCCCAAAATATTTTGAACAAGATCTCCAGGAATAGAAGCAGCTGGTGCAATCCAATTACCATATAGAATTCCTTCGCCAATATAATAAACAGCGATCATAGGGGGCATAGAAACGATAGTAGCTAGTAGATTGAAAGCAATACTGTTCCCATTATGTCCATTCGACCAGGCAATTTTCCCCACTATGTACCCTTGCAAGCCCCGAGAAACAAAGGAGATGGGTGCCCACAATGTCCAACCAGATACTAAGTCGAATAACCCCATCCCAAAGGCACCAGCAATTGCACCTGTTTTAGGACCAAATAGAATTGATACGATAAAGAGCATTGCTGTACCAAGGTGAACCAAACCGCCATTTGCTGTAATCGGAAGTTTGATATTTAACAAGAGTGTTGCAACGAATACAAGTGCAATACACATTGATTTTAAAATTAAATCAAAAGTACGTGTTTTGTTAGTAGAATAACTTACCGTTTTTTGCATAATAAAACCTTCCTTTTTTATGGACATCAAGGAATAGTGCACAAATCGCAAGCCCTCTGAAGTCCTACTTGTTTAATCAGTTTTCTTAATTACAAATAACATTAGCAAAGGATTGGTCTTTTTAAAAGTATCAATTTTAGAAAAAATGAAGGTGTCAGTTTTAGAAAAGTCAGATAAAACTTATGGTGATTAAGGATTAGTATGCCCTAAAAATAAGATCATTTTTATGTGGAGCATCGTATGGATCATTTCATGGAAACTCTGTAGTATCCATTCTAGCTAAGAGGGAAGTGTTTGAATGCAAAAAATGAAAAAGTTGTTATACATCAGATTTAGGAAACTTTGCAACTTTAGAAAGAAGTTTGAATAAAAATCATTCTATATCCTTGATTTTACTGCATATAAAAAGCCACCCTTTTTTTTAAGATTGATCAAAACGATGGCTTTTTTCTAATTTACATAATGAACCAATTTCATAATTCAAAGATTTGAAAAAAACACGAACATTAAATGTGCCATTGTTATATGCCATATCTATTAGAACATTGTCTATCAAGCGGAAGATGGCGACTCCTGCGGGAAAACGAGCTAGACGAGACCCCGGAGCGCAGCGAGGAGGCTCGTCAGTTCGCCCGCGGAAAGCGCCATCTGAAGCGGATACTAAGTAAATACTAGGAATGAAAATTATTCGAATTATTGAGTTGTTTATTTAGAAAATATTCGGATTTTTTAACCAGAAAAGCATATGAAATTGATTTAATTACTTTCTACCTTCGAATTTTGGTGAAATCTAAAAAAAATACATAAAATGTCGAAAAAATACTTTTAATTAGGTCATGAGCTAGTTATAATATTATAGTTTTCAAAGAAATGGGTGTATAGTTAATAATTTAAATTGGTTAAACTCAATTTGAGTAACCAATCATGGGGAAATTTTAGACGGAGGACGTTCTTGTTATAGAAGGTAGACATGAAAGGAGTTTGTTGGCATGAAAGAAACATCAGGAAGTAATATAAAATGGATTCCTTTTTTCATTACCATTGCAATTGGTTTGATTATTTGGTTTATACCGACACCTGCTGGAGTAAAAGAAAGTGCTTGGCATTTGTTTGCTGTGTTTGTTGCAACAATTGTCGGTTTTATTTCAAAACCATTACCTATGGGAGCTATTTCAATTATTGCTATGGCAGTAATCGCGGTTACTAATACGCTAACAATTGAAGAAACGCTAAGTGGGTTTGGTAATTCGACGATTTGGCTTATTGTTATTGCGTTCTTTATTTCGCGTGGATTTATTAAGACGGGGTTAGGTGAGCGTATAGCTTATTTATTTGTTCGGCTATTTGGAAAGAAAACGTTAAGCTTGTCGTATTCTTTATTGTTAAGTGATTTAATTTTGGCGCCTGCAATTCCGAGTAATACGGCACGTGCAGGAGGTGTGATTTTTCCTATTATCCAATCCTTATCACGTACATTTGGTTCTAAACCAGAAGATGGTACAGAACGTAAAATGGGAGCCTTTCTTTTGACGGTAGGATTTCAAGGGAACTTGATTACATCTGCTATGTTTATGACAGCAATGGCAGCCAATCCTTTAATTGTTAAGCTAGCGAGTGATACCGCTGGAGTAACATTAACGTGGTTTGGATGGGCAACTGCTATGATTGTTCCAGGATTAGTAGCATTGATTGTTGTTCCATTTATTATCTATAAGATTTTTCCTCCAGAGATTAAAGAAACTCCAGAAGCAAGTCGAATTGCAAAAGAGAAATTAGATGAGTTTGGTCCATTAAAAAGCTCTGAGAAACGCATGATTGCAGTGTTTATCGTTATTTTAGGACTTTGGATTGGTGGGGATTCTTTAGGCATTGGTGCCACAACAGCTGCTTTAATAGGGCTTTCCTTACTTTTATTATTAGAAGTGCTAACATGGTCAGATATTAAAAATGAACAAGGAGCTTGGGATACGCTTGTTTGGTTTGCGACGCTATTTATGATGGCCTCTTTCATGAACACGCTTGGACTGATTCCGTGGTTTAGTAAAGAGGTCAGTTCGGTAGTGTCTGGATATAACTGGATGTTAGCGGTGTTGATATTAGCACTTGTCTATTTCTATTCACACTATTTCTTTGCAAGTTCTACAGCGCATATTAGTGCCATGTATGCCGCGTTTCTATCTGTTATGCTTCAAGCGGGAGCACCAGCCATGCTTGCGGCGATCCTATTAGCAGCATTCAGTAATTTATTTGGTTCCACAACTCATTACGGTTCTGGTCCTGCTCCTGTATTCTTTGGCGCAGGTTATATTGAACAGAATAAATGGTGGACGGTAGGCTTTATGGTCTCTGTCGTTACGATTCTCATTTTTGTTGTAATCGGTGGCTTATGGTGGAAGCTACTTGGCTATTGGTAAGATAGGATTGAGCACGGCTACACAAGGACAACCAGTCTTTAAGCCGTGCTTTATTAAATTCTTTTCCTCTTTTAGAGTCTCTTCCTGCTTCGTCAAATCTTTGGTAGGTTGGAACGAGTAAATACAATGCAGGTAAATTCATTAAGCAAAAATTAAAATATTTCCTTTTTAGTTTTAGAAGGAGTAACTATTAAAATGCTTCTATCATTGTTATCTGCTTAGTTATTTTTTAGTAGCTTTTGTTTGTGTTAAAGAAATAATTGAATTACTTGTAGCAAATTGATATATTAATTTATAAATATGTAATCAATGATGTGATCAAGTAAATAAGGATTGTGAAACAGAAAATATAGCCTTGGCTGAAAGCTATATCACCCCTCCTTATTGAACCCTACCACGGAGATGTTAGATAATGACTAACCGAGTCGTTTCGTTACAAACGTTTAAAGGACTTAATATTAATTATTAATGTCGAACTAAGGTGGTACCACGTCTATTAGCATAAAGACGTCCTTTTCTAAGGACTCTTTATGCTTTTTTTATTTTTAAAAATTATTATTTCATTTTCTCAGGAGGAAAAGACGATGTCACAAAAAACAAACGATTTTTCAAAATGGTATATTGATACGATTCAAAAAGCGGATTTAATGGATTACACTCCAGTTCGTGGTTGTATTGCATTTAAGCCAGATGGTTATGAATTATGGGAACATATTCAAGAAGAGATGGATAAACGGTTTAAAGAAACCGGTCATCGAAATGCATACTTCCCAATGTTAATTCCAGAATCCTTCTTCCAAAAGGAAAAGGATCATATTGAAGGATTTTCACCAGAGCTTCCTTGGGTAACAGAAGCTGCAGGAGAAAAATTAGATGAACGTTTAGCACTGCGTCCAACTTCAGAAACAATGATTGGACATTTGTATTCAAATTGGATTAAAAGTTATCGAGATCTTCCAGTTTTAATTAATCAATGGGCAAATGTATTCCGTTGGGAGAAGAAAACTCTACCATTCATCCGTACCTCTGAATTTTTATGGCAAGAAGGTCATACTGCTCATGTGGATGAAGTAGATGCACGTAAGGAAACAATGCAAATGCTAACTATTTATAAAGAAGTCGTAGAAGGATTACTTGCGATTCCGGTTTATGATGGGCAAAAGACACCATTAGAACGCTTTGCTGGTGCGGTTGATACATTCTCCATAGAAGCAATGATGAAAGATGGAAAAGCCGTACAAGCAGGTACCTCACACTACTTAGGTACAAAATTTGCGGAAGCATTTGATATAAAATATTTAAATAAAGAAAATAAACACGCATATGTTCATACAACATCTTGGGGTACGTCCACACGTTTAATTGGTTCAGTCATAATGGTTCATGGCGATGAACAAGGTCTTGTTTTACCACCAAAAATCGCACCGACTCAAGTTGTTTTGATTCCAGTTGGACCATGGAAAAAGAACCCTGCAATTATCGAGAAATTAGATGAAATCTTTGCAGCTTTAAAAGCGCAAGGAATTCGTGTTCGTCTTGATGATTCTGATCAATCACCAGGCTATAAATTTAATGAATGGGAGTTAAAAGGGGTACCTGTACGTATTGAACTGGGTCCACGTGATTTAGAAAATAATCAAGGTTTAATGAAAGCACGTGATGTAGAGGGAAAAGTTTCCGTACCTTTAGAATCAATTGTTGAAAGCATTACAAAAGAACTTGAAACAATGCAAACTCGTCTATTTGAAAAAGCAAAAGCTTTCCGTGCGGAGAATTCACACACACATATCGATACAATCGAACAGTTAGAACAACATCTAGCAGAATCCGAACAAAATGGAACAATTCCTGGTTGGATATTAGCTGGTTGGTGCGGAGAGGATGCTTGTGAAGAAAATATAAAAGAAAAAACAAAATTCACAACACGTAACATTCCATTTAACCCACCGACAACAAAGCATACATGTCTTCATTGTGGTAAAGAAGCAAAACATACGGTTTGGTTTGCTCGTGCTTACTAATCTGCTTTTGTCAGATATTATACTTAAACTATCAGGGGCTTTCGTGAGAGAATAATTAATCGATTTTTAGCTAAGATCATATTTTAGGTATTTCATTTAAGGGCGCGATTATTGAAAAAGAAGTGAGAGGTTGATACATATTAGTCTGTATAATATGTATCAACCTCTATTTTATATGATTTTTTATGAATTAGGTCTTGATATATTTCAAAACTGCAATCTTGAAGTTATCTTACAGTAAAAGAGATAAAGTGCATTATATACATAATACAAACAAATACACGCACAAAAACAATTAATGATTATTATATGAGTCAATTTCATAAGTGCTTTTTAGTTAAAGAATACGAATATTTTCTAAATAAACGATTCAAAAATTCGGATAATATTTAATTTCCAGTATTCGCTAAGTATGCCGCTCCAGATGGCGCTTTCCGCGGGCGAGCGGTGAGCCTCCTCGTTCGCTTCGCTACCTGCGGGGTCTCACCTGTCTCGCTTTCCCGCAGGAGTCGCCATCTTCCGCTTATTGGACAAAGTTCTAATAAATATGGCATATAGCAATGGTCTATTTAATGTTCGTGTTTATTATCAAATCTTTGAATTATGAAATTGATTCATATATATAAGTTATAGGAGATTGTAATTCAATGTTTAATTCAAAATTAAAAAATGCGTTTCCAAAGAAGTATTCTGAGGAAATCAAAGTCATTTTAAATAAATTGCCATTAAAAGTATGTAGGACTCAAATATCAAATACTTTTCAAGTTAATTTAAATCAGGAAGAAATATATATTCCTGAAAGAATTTATTTTAAAGAAATTTCCAAGGAACTGTATGATGAGTTTACCCCCATACAAAAAACGATTGTTGATTGTATTTATACAAGGCATAAGAATGGTTTTATTCGCGAAAAATATTTATATAAACTCCTACAACGTGGCCATTGTCATTACTGGGTTACTCCATATCTTATTAAATTATCCGGAGAGTATGTAATTGAGATATTAAACGTATTAAAAGAATGCATACCTCAATTAAATGATACTTTTATAAGGACTTATTTGGTAGAGAATAAAAGAATTTATCACCTTACTGAACAAAGAATAATAAGTTATTGGAATTGTTACTATAGAGAGGAATTTCCTATGAAAGATGAATATATAGGATTTCAATTACTTCACTACTATAGAGGATGCTTGCTCCAAAACCTCAGTAACAAAGAAAAAAGCCCTTATTAGAGAAGTTAGAGTTTTTGAAGGAGCATTGGGAGCTAGTTATCTTTAAAAACCTTCTATCATTCAATTTGATAGAAGGTTTTTGAAATTCTAGGCACAAAATTAAATAGCTTTATTTATATTCGGATTTTGATATCTATTTTAATATATCCTTGTGAATAAATTTCATAATGTAAAATTTATATGAAATATACGAATATTTAAAGATATCCAATTTTGTACATTGTGAAGCGAAAGACGGCGAGTCCTACGGGAAAAGCTTGAGCTGAAAGCCCCGCAGGAACGGTTTTAAGGAACAAAGCCTAAGAACGCCACGTCCTGTGGCAACGGCTTCGTGACCAACATCCTGTTGGCCCGAGGAGATTGAAGCCAAGCCCGTGGAAAGCGCCGTCTGTAGCGCAACATCCACAACCTAAAAATTAAAAGATTGAAAATAATATGATTGCCAGTATAGAACCTAATAGAGGAATAATGACTGTTAAAGCTCCAAAAGCAGGATATGCTCCTTTATATGATTCTTGTGCAATCGAATGAATGGTTGTGACAACATAGCCACTATGAGGTAGTGTATCAAGAGAACCGGAAGATATAGCTACTACACGGTGTAAAGCCTCTGGATCAACACCTGCATCCAAATAATGCGGTGCGATTAATGGTAATGCGATAGCTTGGCCACCAGAAGAGGAACCAGTTAAACCTGCTAAAACGGCAACAGCTAATGCGCCACCAACTAATGGACTACCAGGGATATGGGTCATAAAATCTACTGCTGCTAAAAATGCAGGTGTTTCTTTCACAACACCACCAAATCCAACGATAGCAGCTGTATTAGCTATAGCAATAACGGCTCCAAGTCCTCCATCTGCAATCGCTTTATTACGATTTTTCATATATTTGTAGCTTACTAAATACGTTGTTAATATTCCGCCAATTAAAGCAATAATAAGTGCAGATGTACCTAACCGTTCATGGAAAATAAATGAGAAACCAAGCACTACAAGTAATGGAGTCATACTTAGCAAAGGATTAGGAAGTGGACGATTGCTATTTTCACCGATTTTATCAAACTCTTTTGCTACAAATCTTTCGCCTTTTTCCATTGCTTTTGACATCATACGTTTCAACCACCAAAAACCAAACGTAGCCATGAAGATAGAAACAACTAAACTAACTTCCCACCCAGCATACGGTGTCGTTTTAAGAAAAGTAATAGGAATCCAGTTTTGTATTTCAGGAGATCCTGCCGAAGTCATTGTAAATGTAACAGAGCCAAGAGCTAATGTAGCAGGTATAAATCGTCTAGGGATGTCCGCTTGTTTGAATAGGCTCAATGCCATTGGGAACACAGAGAAAGCAACGATAAATAAACTAACACCGCCATAGGTTAAAACAGCACAAGCAATAACGACGGATAACGCAGCATATTTCACCCCTATTTTTTCAACAATCCATTTGGAAACACTATCCGCAGCACCGCTATCTTCCATGACTTTTCCGAAAATAGCACCTGCTAAAAACATCAACCACCATGATCCGATAAATCCGGTAAATCCATTCATATAACTCGTAAGAAGATTGGGACTTCCTTCTGCTGCTAATTGAGGGAACAGCGTAATTCCACTGAAAACTGCAGCAATTAATGCGGCAAAAGGAGCTGCAATAAGTACATTAACGCCTCTAACAGTTAAATAAATTAATAATGCCAAACTACCAAATACACCGATAAATCCTAACATTTCTATCGACCCCCTTTTGACATACATATGCCACATTTCAATCTAATAGTATTGAAAGAACGTTAAAGTTAGTAAAAAGAGTTTAAATGTTAACTTGAGTAAATTAATTTCATAATTCAAAGATTTGATAAAAATCACGAACATTAAATAGTCCGTTGTTTTATTCCATATATCAAGCGGAAAGCGCCATCTGGAGCGGTATCTAAGTAAATGCTAGAAATGGACTATTATCCAAAAAATTCATCTCTCTATTGATAGTTACCACAAAATAGAATGAAACATTAATATTTTTGACTACAAATTAATATAAATGATTAGAAAGCGGATATAGATAGATTCTCATCAGATATTGATAAGAAACGAGGAGATTGAAGATGGATATCGGTCATTTCACAAGGAGACTTTATAGAGCACCAGATGAACAATTGAAGCAAAAAACGGCAGTGCAAGAAGAATCAGGCCGTTCATGGAGTTTTGCAGAACTACACGAAAAATCCAATGCTTATGCCAATCAGCTTTTGAAAATGGGTGTAAAAAAAGGGGATCGTGTAGGGATTCTTCTTTACAATTGTTTGGAGTATTTTGCGATATATTTTGCCATTGGTAAAGTTGGTGCGATTGCTGTTCGCATTAATTTCAGACTTACAGCAAGCGAACTTGAATATATTCTCAACGATTCTAAAACTAAAATTCTTTGTTTTCACGAAGAGTTTGGCGAAAAAATTACACCAATTTATGAAAAAATCTGTACCGAACAGTTTATTTGCCTTTCAAAAAAAGGTGAAATACCATCTTGGGCGGATGACTGGAATGTACTTTCTAATGGATCGACCGAGGAAGTGGAGAATATCGATATCTCTTTAAATGACCCGGTTATGCTCATGTATACATCTGGGACAACCGGCAGACCAAAAGGAGCACTTTGGACACATAATACAACCTTTTGGTTTTCAACAATCCAAATTATGCAATGGGGTTTTACAGGAAATGAAATTGCCATGACAACGGGGCCATTGTATCATGTTGGCGCAATGGAAGATGTGGCATTACCCGTTCTATTAATGGGCGGAACGGTCATCATTACCAAAAGTAAAGGATTCGAAATAGAACGTGTGCTAAAGGTAATTGAAAAAGAACAGGTAACGGATTGTTTCTTATTCCCATTTATGATTTACGAGATGTTAAATATACCGAATCTGTCGGATTATCAGTTAGCACATTTAAAAACAATCTTTACTGGTGGAGACCCATTGATGCCTTGGGCTATAGAAGAAATATATCGTCTATATCCACAAGTAGGGATTGTACAAGTGTATGGTTTAACGGAAGGACAACCAATTGCTGCTTGTTTAGATCCAAAGTACTCCATAACGAAAAGTGAAACGGTTGGAAAACCACTTCCATTAACCGAAATGCGAGTGATGAAGGACGATGGAAGTGAGGCATTACCGGGTGAGGTTGGAGAAATTTGGATTAAAAGTCCAGGTGTTTCTGAAGGATACTGGGAAAAGCCTGAAGCAACAGCAGATACATTTTGTAATGGTTGGTGTAAAACAGGGGATCTAGGTAAGTTTGATAAAGATGGTTTTTTATCAATAGCGGGCCGTAAAAAAGATATGATTCGAAGTGGTGGAGAAAATATTTATGCAGCTGAAATTGAAGATGTGCTTTATCGACATGAAGCGGTAAAAGCCGTCTCTGTGATTGGGATACCCGACAAAAAGTATATTGAATCTGTATGTGCAGTGATTGTGTTGAAAGATGATGCCAAGATATCTGAAAAAGAGTTAATCCAATATAGTAAGCAGTTTTTAGCAAGTTATAAAACGCCTAAAAGAGTAGTTTTTGTAGACGACATTCCCCGTACACCTTCAGGGAAGGTAAAGAAGTTTGAGTTACGCGATATATATGGTATCGAAGGAGGGGTTTTATGAATAGTAAAGAAAAGGTAAGTTTAACAATTGAAAATCAAATAGCCATTCTTATGATCCAAAATCCACCCGTGAATATACTTGATGCCGATGTAGTCGAGGAATTACATCATAAAATAGATATAATAGAACAAACATCAACTATCAAAGTTGTGCTGATAACGGGAGATGGGGGAAAGGCGTTTATGGCAGGAGGAGACATAAAGTCGTTTCCTGAATGGATGGGAAAAGGGGTAGATGTTGCTAAGGAGAAATCACAATGGCTACAACACCCACTCAATCGAATCGAAGCATTGCCTTACCCAACCATCTGTATTTTAAATGGTGTTGCGCTTGGTGGAGGGTGTGAATTGGCGTTAGCTTGTGATATTCGTATCGCAGAAAAGCATGCTACCATAGGATTACCAGAAATAAAACTTGGACTTTTTCCTGGTGCTGGTGGCACTCAAAGACTTGCCAGATTAGTAGGAAAGGCGAAAGCCAAAGAAATCATTTTCACAGGCGAACCCCTATCAGCAGATCAGGCTCTAGCAATAGGATTAGTGAATACCGTTGTACCGAAATGGTATGGCTTAACGACTGGTATCCAACTGGCAAAAAAAATAGCCACTCATTCACGCCAAGCATTAACCTATGTTAAGCAAGCAATCGATGAAGGATATGAACAAAACCTATCAGATGCTCTTATTACCGAAGCTGACTATTTTGGCCATGTGTTCCAAACAGAAGACATTAAAGAAGGCGTTGCAGCATTTATTGAAAAAAGAAAACCGCGGTTTTTGGATTGATGGGGTAGGAGAAAAGGAAAGAACATATTAAATAATGAAGGTATTATCATAATGACACACAGTACAGTAAAATGGTTTAACTTGGCTTCATGACCACAGTGTAGTTAAACTATAATTTTACACTCTTGGTAAGACAAGCAACCTTATAGTTAAAGATATATAAATAATTTGAAGTAAAGATAGTAAGGATTGAGTATTCCTGCTATCTTTTTTCTTTATTAATATTCACTTTCAAGTAACCTATCATTTAGGGCAATAATATCTACCCGTTCCATATTATTAGGAAAGTTTGCTAACAAATAAGGCTGGTTGATTTTCTTATTCAAGTAATTGGCAGGAAAGTTGAATAAGGAATGATATATTAATATAATAGATTGAGGTTAACTAAATTTCTATTGAATTAACGAATGCATAGTTGCCGCAAAGTATTTGGATAACTACTTGTATGGCACTGTTTCTTATAGGTGGTTAAAAATCTTCATAAGAAAGAAGCGACGATTTCTTAGCTCGTTATTACTTGTAAAAACCCGACACATTAACAATTGATAAAATGAAGCATGGATATTTTTGCGAATCATTTTGTTAATAAAAATGATAGGTTTGAAGAAGAAAAGCAATATAATAGGTAAATGAATAATCAATATGAGGTGAAAAATGAGAAAGCGAATTAAGAAAAAAATAGAAAATAGATATAATGCATTAAATAATGCAATACGTCAAAGTCATAAACGAAAAGGCAATAAGTTTATAAGATATGAGTTCTTACCAATCGGAAAAAGAGATAAGTATAATTTGAATAATGATGAATTAACTTATGATTATCCTTATGCTACACACTGGCTGATTGAGGCGATTGCTTGGAAACATGATAATATTTCTCAAATAAGGATTTTCCCTTGTTCAAAAAATGGAGGCACTACAGATATCTCCCCAGTTCAAATTATTGTATTTTATGATATAAATGTTAATGAGATTTTAGAAACGTTTGAAAAAGTAGTTGAGGATATGAAGAGTGATAGGTTCTGGAATACCATCTATTAAGATGTTATGAAATTTCATAAACTCGTCGTTTAACTGTATGCAATTATCCAGTATTAATGTTTTCTTCATCATAAATTTAATTTTGAGCTCTAGTATGTAAGTGTTGTGCAGAGATAATAAAGTTGTTTAATTCTAACTCCAGAAATGCAGTAACCACCTACAAGTTAATCAAGTAGGTGGTTTTTAGTATTTAAAATTAAATTTTATTTGTTACAGTCTTTGTCCTAAAATGATTTGCTGTACTCATTTGAAGAGGAAAGATAAATAACATAATTATTTTTTAATTCGAAAATTTTTCATGTACGCATAAAGTTCAATACCTAGCATAAAGAGCGTTGCAATTAAGAATCCAATCATAAAAATTTCATGTACAAGTGCAAAATACGCTATATAAATTACAATAGCAACTAAAAATAAAATGACTAAGAAATGGAACTTTACTGTTTTTTCATTATTCACGATTTGCTTTTTTATATTACTGTCACCTTTAATCAAATTATCTAAGCTAATATTCATTTCATCGCTTAATAAAATTAAATTTTCAATATCCGGAGCACCCTTCTCTTGTTCCCATTTTGAAATTGCCTGTCTAGTAACACCAATTTTATTTGCTAATTGTTCTTGGCTTAAATCATTATTTTTACGATAATCTAAAATCGATTTGCTGATTTTCATTTTTATCACTCCTTTTTACATTTGATATCATCACCATACCAATTTTATTTCGGTTGCAAACGAAACCAATAGTAGCAAGGCCGCAACGCTACGTTGCAACTAAAAAGTAAATGAAAAAATCTTTGATTTAAACTTTATTCCAATTATCAAACTATAAATCCACACCAATTCCACACCAATTCCATACCATTTTTTAACATCAATTTTATTTTATAAAAGACTTTATAATTTTTAAACAACTTTATTATTCTTGAACAAGTGTTTGAGAAAAAGCAAAAGTAATAATTGCGTGTGTGTTTACGTAAATAATACTGAATGATTAGACCTTTGAACACAGGAGGTAAATGATGGAAGAAAACAATAAAGGTCCGCTGGATAGGTTAAAAGTACAAAACGATTCAAATTCTAATAAATCTCAGAACCAAAACACAATGTCTCAAACTCAAACAGATTTAATGAGTAAACAAGTTCAACCACATTGGAAAAAAGTTATAACTCATTCACAAACTGTAGGAGATAGAGGGCCTGTACTTCATCAAGATTCAATTTTGCATGAAACATTGGAGGATTTTGTGCATACCAAAATTATCGAAAGGCCAGTACATGTAAAGGGTTATGGTGCTTTCGGATACTTTCAGACTGAGCACTCTATGAAAGACTATACGAAGCTTAGCTTTTTACAAAATCCAGGACATCAGGTTCCCGTTACTGTGAGGTTTTCGTTTGCTGTTAGTACGAAAGGTACTCCAGATACTTCCCGTAATATAGTTGGACTCTCCACCAAGTTTTACACAGATGAAGGTGTTTTTGACTTGCTTTGCAACCATATCCCCGTATTTCCTATTCGAGATGCCATGCGATTTCCAGAATTTATCAAAGCCAATTCTCCATCACCAGTAAACAATCTAATTGTTCCAGAAAGATTTTGGGCGTTTGTAGCTAGCGCGCCGGAATCTACACATCTTGTTGTTCGCCTTTTCTCGGACGCTGGTACAATGAAAAATTTTCGTCATATTCCAGGGCACAGTGTGAATACCTATGTTTGGAGAAATGCACAAGGTGTTCGCTATTTTATCAAATACCATTGGCTTCCACTTGCAGGTGTGGAGTATTTAAACAGTCAAGAAGCTGCAAAATTGTCAGGAGAAAATCCTGATATAGCAGGTCAAGATTTATATGATACCATTGCCTCCGGAAAGACTGTTGAATATCAACTTTATGTGCAGCTTATGGATCCAAATGATGTGGCAAAGCTTCCTTATGATCCGTTAGATCCTACAAAGCTTTGGGATGAACGACAATATCCAATGCGAGAAGTTGGCCGACTCGTATTGAATAGAAATCCACATAACTATATGGAGCAGGTAGAAAAATTGGCCTATTCACCTTCAAACCTTTTAGAAGGTACTGAATTATCAGATGATAAAATATTGCAAGGTCGTGCCAATATTTACTCGGACTCACAGCGTCGTCGCATAGGTCCAAATTTCCGTGACATACCTGTTAATCACCAAAAAGATTGGTCACCTTCTTCACTCGTAACAAGCGGTAGTGGTAGGTATGTGGAAGGAGAGCTGGTGCGATCTGATATTCCAAAGCAGGATGACTTTACACAAGCTGGTGAGTATTACGAATCTTTACCGCCAGACCAGCAAGGAAATTTAGTCAATAACCTAGCTATTGATCTTTCCGGTATATCATCTAAAACGCAAAAGATTGTCTTAAATTATTTGTATAAGGCATCTTCAGAACTAGGGGAGCGTGTTGAGCAGCAAATTGAGAAGCTGGAAAAGAAATGATTGATTATTTTGACCAAATGTGAATGGTCTTAATTGTCCTGAATTCGTTTTTACTGGTCATATTTTCTTGTATTTGTCGCTGTCCTTTATGGATTTAATTAAGCATAAAAAGAACCACAGTAATGGAAACTGTGGTTCTTTAATTTTTTTAATTTGTCGTAAAAAACTCAGGTATATCCATCGTTACATAGGAAAAACTGTGGAAGAGTAATAAAGAAAGGAGTGTTTTCGTTGAAAGATCATAAGTTACCACATCAACAGTTGACGACAAAAGATAATGGACTATCATCGATGCAAGAAGTAATTTATCGAAAAGATTTCAAACGAGCTGTAAATGCAACTGAACAAAACGAAAAAAATAAAAAGTAAAATAAAAATAAAATGGACCTTGAATTAGTTTATTCAAGGTTCATTTATTAATTATGATGAGAGAAGTTGTTCTTATTCTTGTATGTATTCTCGTAATTAAAATTGATAAGTTTATTGAGAGTTTTCCTGATCGATTTTTAGGGTAATAGAAAGAAAATGGTATCGCTATGACTTTTGGGAACATATTTATCTGTTTCAGTATTTGCTTTTTCTTTTTGATAGAATGAAAATGCAACGATGCCGATTAAAAGCGCAGTGCCTAATATAATTAAAAACTTACTTGTCTTTCTCATAAAAACCCCCTTAGAATATTTTTTCCTTAACATAAGCATCATTATTGATGTACGGGCTTTTTTGCTATGTATTCTTACTTACTCACACTCTTTTGGATGCACCCCATTAGGTAGACAGTTTCAAAAATATTTCTCCTAATTCATTTTTTTATCCCTTTTAAATCACCATAATTCTCAACGATATTTTTTAACTCTTCTAGAGTTGTCATTAAATAGCTCTGGTCGCTCAAAAATTCAAATTGTAATATATTTTCTTTATCTAAAAACTCTTGAAAAAATCCTTCTATTTCAATTTGACCTGAGGGATTAAATTTCATTTCAAATTTAAAGGTTTCATCTCTATTTGAAAAAGTGATAGCGCCTTTTAACAGCTTATAGGCCTTTTGCAATTGTTTGAACAACGTATAAATCTGACCTGTAGTAAACCATACTTCGGCATCTTTTACATAATAATTTTCGCTTTTAAGTGATAATTTTCCTTGAACATCATATCCACCGTCAAAACTAGTTTCATCTGGAAAACCGAATACTTCATTGAACTCTATTTGAATGAATCCTTGTTTACCATCAATTATAAAATTATTCAATTACAACACCTATCTTTTCCTTTCATTATAGACTATCACTATACCGATAGTTTTGTTATACTACCAATATTTTATGAAATCTTGAAGTTTGTATCGTTTATAGTGTAAATGATTTACCTACTTAAATGTACCTGGTTTTTATTTAAATAAAGACATTTTGAACTTTTTAGCTGTTGTCGGGTGTGAAATTGATATGGATATGTATGTAGATAAATACAAATACTCTATAGATAAATCTTATGTTCGAGATGGAAGATGTCTGTATCACTTGTTCTCATGAATTTCCTTTATACTGTAAATAAGAATATAAAAAAGCGAGGAAAAAATATGCAAGAAAATCAAAGCTATTTGTCACTACCTGCTTCCTTTTATAAAGTTGCACCATTAAATCCAGTGAGTAATCCTTCGTTTTTAGTTATCAATGAACAATTAGCTGATGAGCTTGGGATTGATGCTAGCAAATTAAAGAGTGAACGAGCACTGCAAATATTAGCAGGTAATGAGATGCCTGAATCAGCGGCTCAAATTGCGCAAAGCTATGCAGGGCATCAGTTTGGGCATTTTACAATGCTTGGAGATGGACGTGCACTTTTAATTGGTGAGCAAGAAACGAAGCAGGGACTAAAAGATTTTCAATTAAAGGGATCTGGAAGAACACCTTATTCACGTGGGGGAGATGGGCGTGCTGCAGTCGGTCCAATGTTAAGAGAGTACATTATTAGTGAGGCTTTACATGCACTCCACATTCCGACGACGAGAAGCTTAGCTGTTGTTAAAACGGGAGAGCATGTTTACCGCGAGTGTGTATTAGATGGTGCGATTTTAACAAGAGTCGCTTCAAGCCATTTACGAGTGGGTACATTCCAGTTTGCACGGCATTTTTGTGATCATGAAGATTTAAAGGCACTTGCGGATTATGTAATTCAACGTCACTATCCTTCACTTGCAACTCAGGACAATCGTTATGCTGAGTTTTTCAGTCATGTGGTTCATCGTCAAGCGAAGTTGATTGCAAGCTGGCAGCAAATTGGCTTTATTCATGGTGTGATGAATACCGATAATATGACAATTAGTGGCGAAGCCATTGATTTTGGACCGTGTGCTTTCATGGATACATTTGACCCGTCGACAGTTTTTAGCTCTATAGATAGAGTGGGACGCTATGCTTATGAAAACCAGCCGAAAATCGGGGGCTGGAATTTAGCGCGACTAGCCGAAACTTTATTACCACTTGTGCATGAGGATGAGGAGCAAGCTTTAGAAATAATGCAGGATAAGCTTGATGAATATCCAAAAGCATTTCAGCAATATTGGTTAGAAGGCATGCGTAAAAAGTTAGGGCTACAGGTAGCAATGGAAGAAGATGCATCATTAATAGACCAACTATTAACGATGATGCATCAGCAACAGGCAGATTATACGAACACATTCCGAGGGCTAAGTACTGACCAACAGCTAGAAATTTTTGAATCAGAGGATTTTAAAGCGTGGCAACAGAATTGGCATAGACGACTACAGAAAGAAAATACATCATTAGAAGCTGCAAAGACCTCTATGCAAAAGATAAACCCAGCGATTATTTCACGAAATTATTATGTAGAAGAAGCACTCAATTTTGCTAATCAAGGTGATTTAACCTATGTTGAAAAATTAGTCGATGCGCTACGTTCACCATTTACAGTAAAAAAAGAACATAAGTATTTACAAACACCGCCAAAAGAAGACGGTCCTTTTATTACTTATTGTGGAACGTAGTAAAAGCGAGACGCCATTTTTTCCTATAAGAAACTCATTCCAATAAAATAGGAAACGGTAATACTGCTTAATCAAAATTAAACCTAAAAATCCCAATAAAAAAGCGGATAAAGCCTATTTTAATAATCAATAAGATTGAAAAGTGAGTGGTATTTTGATGGAGAATAAATATACATGCCCAATTTGTGGTTATAAAGGATTAGAGGAGCCTCCCTATAATGAAACATGGGGAGGATCTTATGAAATTTGTGAGTGTTGCGGATTTGAATATGGATATAGTGAAGATAATGAAGTGAATTTAGGGTTTTATGTTACACCTGTTCATTTATATGAAGCTGTTTTTCAATTATATCGAAAAAAATGGGTTGAAAATGGGATGGAAATTTTTAAGCCAGATAAATTTCCTGAAGAATTTCAAGAGAATGGGAAGTTGAAAGAAGACATAATAATAAATCAATTGAAAGATTTAGGTGTGGATTTGAAAAATTTTGATGTTGATAATATTGATTTTGAGGAATGAGCATAAAAAATTATTGAAATCAAATAATGAACAACTCAAAATAAACCATCTTTCTATAAAATAAAAACCAGACCTAGCCCTCAAGCTAAAGTCTGGTTTTTCTCGTCTTCATATCAACGTGATTAAGCAATCGTTGATTCTGAATCGTTTGAGCTTTCTTCTATTTCACTTTATAAGAATACATTTGAAATGTTCTATGCCTGGGCGATATAAATAGGCATTGAAATCAGTAGCATTATCCACCCATTGTTCATAAATTGTTTAGGAGGTATTTGAACTAGTGGATTCACCTATTATACAGCTGATTTAGTTCATTTTTATTTGTTTCCATTTTTATGATCTTAGCAAATCTTGTTAATTTAATTTCAGGAGGTGGCAAGAATGAATGATTTCCATAACGAACTCCAGATGTTGAATGTTGGTGATTTCCATATGAGTGAGGCAGTTGCTTTGGACCCAAATGGATCCTCAGGTCCAGTTGCGCAGCTCAGTCCTATGGGAGGCTTTGGCCGTTGTTCTAATTGTTCTAATTGTTCTAATTGTTCTAATTGTTCTAATTGTTCTAATTGTTTTAGATGCTCTAGTTGCTTCTTTACCTGTTTTAATTGTTTTAGATGCTCTAGTTGCTTCTTTACCTGTTTTAATTGTTCTAATTGTTTTAGATGTTCTAGTTGCTCTAATTGTTTCCGTTGCGGTGGTCGCTAAGGTAGCCGTGTCCACACTTGATATTTCTAGATTTCTAACAAAAACCGTGATTGCCAAGGTCCCTGCAGTTGTTGCAGGGACTTTTCTCAATAGGGTTAAACATATGAAACAAGTTACGCTGCATAGGATGTAATGTTAGTCATATACGCTTAGGAATAACTATGGTTAAGGAGGAGTGTATTGCCAAATTTGACCCCTATGATGCGTCTGAAAGTAAAAAGGGACACATTTTTTCTCCCCGATTCAAATAGTGGTGTGTATTTTCGAAATAATAAAAGTTCTTTTCGTGTGGAAGGTCAGGAGATCGTTCAGTGGATTGAAAAACTGATACCGATGTTCAACGGGAAGTACACGTTAGGGTATTTGACAGATGGGTTGCCTGGTCCATATCGGGATCGTGTCTATGAGATTGCGGAAGCACTGTACCAAAATGAGTATGTTCGGGATGTGAGCCAAGATCTTCCTCATCAATTGGCGGATCAGGTTCTTAGTAAGTATGCCTCTCAAATTGAGTTTTTGGACAGTTTCGGTGATTCGAGTGCGTACCGATTTCAAACCTATCGCCAGGCAAAAGTGTTGGCAGTTGGCGCGGGCCCTTTTTTTGTTTCGTTGGTTTCTTCATTACTTGAATCCGGATTGCCCAAGTTCCATATTCTAATCACGGACTCGGTGTCGACCAATAGACGGCGGTTGATGGAACTCGTGGCACATGCCCGTAAAACAGACATCGAGGTAGAGGTAGAGGAGGTTAGTCCGCAGAAGGAAGGGGAACGATTTTGGCGGGATATTGTTCAGCCATATGATTCGATATTGTATGTGTCACAGGAGGGCGATATTGAGAAACTCCAAGTTCTTCATAAGGTTTGTAGGGAAGAAAAGAAGGTGTTTCTCCCTGCTATAAGCCAACAGGGGGTGGGCCTTGCGGGTCCGCTAGTGCATCCAGACTCTAAGGGGTGTTGGGAATCTGCGTGGAGGCGTATACACCGAGATGTACTTTCCAAAGAGCAACAGTACACCGCTTTCTCTGCAACAGCAGGGGCAATGTTAGCCAATGTAATCACATTTGAATTGTTTAAAGAGATTACAGGAGTGACCGAATCTGAACAGAGGAACCTATTCTATCTGCTTGATCTAGACACATTGGAAGGAAACTGGCATTCGTTTTTGCCTCATCCGTTGGAGGATGGACACGTGTCTAGCGAATGGATAACAGATTTAGATGTGCGTCTTGAACGAAGCTTAAGCAAAGATGAAACGAATGGATTATTACTTTACTTCAGCCAGTTGACATCGGAAGTATCAGGAATTTTTCATATTTGGGAGGAAGGAGATCTAAAGCAGCTGCCTTTAGCTCAGTGCCGCGTTCAGGCGGTTGATATGTTACCTGAGGGACCCGCTGAGCTTTTACCAGACATTGTTTGTACAGGTCTGACGCATGAGGAAGCACGGAGGAAAGCGGGACTTTCTGGGATAGAATCGTATGTGTCACAAGCGGTCAAACTACTCGCTGCTACCCTACCATCATATAAGGAAAAAGAGGAGAATGGGGTAGAAATAAAGGAATTCATCGGAGTTGGAGCGGGGGAAACAGTTACGGAAGGTATTTGCCGGGGATTGCAAAGGTGTTTGGATAAAGAGCTAAGCAAGCAGCTGATAAATAAAAAAAATCATGTTGCTCAGTTGCACTTGGAAACAGTAGAAGATGAACACTGCCGGTTTTATTTGGAGGCATTGGCCACAATGCAGGGCTCACCGACGATCGGAATAGGAGAGGAAGTGAACGGTTTTCCTGTCATTTGGGTAGGAACGAATGACGGCTGGTATGGTAGTGTAGATTTGAATATTACATTGGCGTTGCGAAAAGCGTTACAACAGGCGCTTATGAAGGTACAATGCCCTACGGCTTCCCACCTGGTGCAAGCGCAGGAAGTTTCATCCGTTATACTGGAAGAAAAGGTGCCACTAAGCCTTGTTATCTCTGTTTATGATGAGAAGAAACAGTCCGAGATTTTACAGTCCGCTATACAAATCCTAGAACGGAATCACAAACGGCTTTTAGTGTTTGATCTAGCATTTGAACCATTTTTGAAAGAGGGACTCGCAGGGCTATTTGGCGTGTTATTACGAGATGAGGGAGGATTCCGGTGAGTGCGGTCGTGATGGTTGTTGGAGAAGGATTATTGGCTGACCGTGTTTGGGAGGATCTATCCACTCAATACGAAGTAATACGCCGCTACGATTTCGAGGCGGGAGTACCAGAAACGATTAATCTGGTTCTGGTATTACACGATACCTTGAATCCTTCCATTCATAAAAAGTCGGAAGAGGTATTGAGGCCAACCGGTATACCTTGGCTGCGAGGATTTGTTTCATATGGAGAAGGAGTGATTGGGCCACTAGTACGTCCGGAAATACCAGGCTGCTCCCGGTGTGCAGATAAGCGACGTATCATGGCAGGACGAAACCGTAAAGAGATGTGGGAGATGGAACAGAGACTTAAGGCTAAGGTTCACGGTGGAATTTCGTGTGATGCTTGGGCATCGCGTACGGGACTATTGCAAATGGCGCACCTTCTCGAGGCAGAGGTACAGAGCATATTAGATGGAGATCAGGCTTATTCGGAAGGTCGTTTATGTTTAATCAATCTAAAATCGCTAAAGAGTTCATGGCATCCGTTTCTTCCTCACCCGTTATGTCCGGTCTGTAGTCGATTACCCAATGATTCACCAGCCGCGGCCCGAATTACATTGCAATCTAGTCTGAAGATCAGTACTGACAGCTTCCGATGTCGTTCCATGGATGACCTGAAAAATATTCTAAGCAATGATTATCTGAATGAGCGGACTGGTTTATTAAATGGTAAAATGTATAACCTCATGCTGCCATTTGCCGATGTAAGTGTTAATTTGCCGTTGTTTACGGGAGACGAGGGTGTGGCAGGCCGAACTCATTCATACAAGGTTAGTGAGGCCACGGCTATTTTGGAGGGGTTAGAGCGGTATTGTGGTCTTTTTCCAAGTGGAAAACAAACAGTGGTTCATGACAGCTTCCGCAATCTGGAAGACCGAGCGCTTAATCCTCTCAAGGTAGGTGTGCATTCAAAGGAACAGTATGCGCTGCCTAATTTTCCGTTCAAACCGTTTAATCCTGATCGATCCATCGATTGGGTTTGGGGTTATTCGTTTTTGCAAGAGTGTCCTATTCTGATTCCAGAGTTACTTGCTTATTACAGCTTGGGCTACGATGAGGGATTTGTCTATGAAACTTCCAATGGATGTGCGGTAGGCGGTAGTATAGAGGAGGCAATTTTCTACGGTATTATGGAAGTTGTAGAGCGTGATTCGTTCCTGATGACTTGGTACGCAGAGCTGGCACTCCCACGTCTTGACCCTTATTCTACTAATGATCAAGAATTAAAGTTGATGATTGACCGTGTGCGGGCGGTTGGTGGATATGATCTCCATTTTTATAACTCGACGATGGAGAACGGAATTCCAAGTGTTTTGGTGCTGGCGAAAAACAGGAAAAAAATGGGGTTGAATATCATCAGTGCGGCCGGTGCTCATCTGGATCCATTACGAGCGGCGAAAAGTGCGATTCATGAGTTGGCTGGCATGATGCTAATACTTGATGAGAATTTAGAAACAAACCGGGAGGAGTATGTGCGAATGTTGAAAGACTCTTCCTTGGTACAGAAGATGGATGATCATGGGATGTTGTATGGGTTGCCGGAAGCGCAAGAACGCCTACAGTTTTTGTTGGATGATAGTCGGCCATTGCGAACGTTTGACGAGGAATTTAAATGGGAGGCAGTACATGCAGATCTTACGGATGATCTGCGGGATATTCTCCAGGTGTTTAGGGGATTGAACCTCGATGTAATCGTGGTTGACCAAACGACACCGGAACTCAAAAAAAACGGATTGTTTTGCGTTAAAGTACTAATTCCGGGGATGCTGCCAATGACATTCGGTCAACATCTTACCCGAATAACAGGGCTTGAGAGGGTGCTCCGGGTGCCAATGGAACTCGGATATAAGGAACAACCGCTAACACTTGGACAGTTAAATCCATATCCGCATCCGTTCCCATAACCAGTGGTTAGGAGGTAGGAGGATGAATCTTGATGCATTTCTGCACAATCTCCATTTTGATATTGAAAAAGCAAGCGAGCCAAACAGGGAAGTGGATTGGGATGATGCACCGCTTACGTATAAGCTCTATCGTGGCTTACCTGTGATTCCGCTTCCTTTAGAAGTACCGTTGACGCTTAAAAGGCCGGAAGCAACTGTAAAGCCTGACTTAAGCAGAATCGGTCATTTTCTCTGGTATGTATATGGTCTAACTCAATTTAGCGAGTCTGTGATGAACTTGGATTTCAGCGATCAAGCCATAGACCTAATGCAGTCGAAACGGCGGTTTGTTCCTTCCGGTGGGGCGCTGTATCCAAACGAATTGTACGTTTATTTGAAGATAGAGAATTTGCCTGCCGGTGTTTACCATTATGATGTAGCACATCATCGCTTAGTGCTGCTGCGAGAAGGAAATTTCGATTCATATATATCCCGGGCACTTGGTAATCGCTGTAACATATCCGATTGTTTTGGTACTGCTTTTGTATCGACAATGTTTTGGAAAAATTTTTTTAAATACAATAACTTTGCCTACCGTCTACAAGGGTTGGATGCTGGTGTACTGATTGGACAATTATTGGAAGTAGCAAAATCTTTTGGCTTCGAAACTGGGGTATACTTCCAATTCCTTGATCGAGCCATCAACCACCTACTTGGGCTTTCCGAACAAGAGGAGAGTGTGTATGCGTTGATTCCTCTATCGGAGGAATCAACAAGCTGTTTCAACAGAAGTAACATAGATGGGGATGACTCTGCCACTGAATTATGCCAAGAGTTGACAGCAATTCAGTCTACTCATTACGTCCAATCACGAAGGGTTACAGAGTTTCCGATGTTAACCAAGATGAATGAAGCGTCTTTGTTGGAATCAACGAGATCGTTTCGACAGATCAAGGAGGAGCAAATAAATTGTGAGGGTCAAACGGTGACTCTGCCTTATGTGAAGCAATTATCGTATGATTTGGCGTCGGCCTGTCGAAAGCGATTTTCACCGGACATAGATTTCGTTTTGGAAAAGGTAAGTCAACTGCAGCTTGCCACACTGTTTAAGGGAGCGATGGATTCATTCTCCTATCAAAATGATTTGGATGGAGTACAAAAGAAACAGAAGCCCCGTGTCTCTCTTTTCGGATGTTTGTATAATGTCGAGGGCATTCCGAATGGTGCATATCACTATGACAGCTCTACCCATGCGTTACGTCAAGTACAACTCGGAGATCAGCGTTTACGGTTACAGCACGGAATGTCCGGAGGTAATGTAAATATGTTCCAAGTACCGCTTTGTCTGCATGTGGCAGGGGACAAAAATCATTTCAAAACGGAAATGGGATACAGGGGATATCGCATCCAACAAATGGAAGCGGGTATGCTGGTGCAAAGACTTCTGCTAGTAGCGTCAGCCCTTGGATTCGGAGGGCACCCACTCCTCGGGTTTGATGCGAACATATGTGATGAGATTTACAAGATGAGTACACAAGAAAAAACCAACCTTATCCAAATCCCGGTAGGTCAGTATAGACACCGTCCTTGGTTAAGTGGAAGTCTGCATAGTTAAGTAAGTGGTAATGTGGAGTAATACCTCTAAAGAAAATACTTCTGATAAAAATGTTCATAGGACAGTTTAGCTCACGTACTAAGCTTACCAACACATTGAAAAAATGCATTACCAATTAACTTCTTCTTTAGAAGAAACTTAGGTAATGCATTTCATGTGTATTCTATCATGGTCCAACAGGTTGGATTGCATCTTCCGCTTTTCTTCCAGTATGTGCGATTTTATACCGATTTTAGAACCTCAGATACTATCCTCTTATAGGCAAAAAGATTGCAAAAGGATAAAATAAAAACCAGACCTAGCCCTCAAGCTAAAGTCTGGTTTTTCTCGTCTTCATATCAACGTGATTAAGCAATCGTTGATTCTGAATCGTTTGAGCTTTCTTCTATAGTTACTTTTTTCATGCGTTGTTTTTTCGATTTTCTAAAGTATAGCAATTCATATACACACGGAATCACGATCAGCGTAAGTAGGGTAGCCATAGCTAATCCACCGATCACCACAACTGCAAGACTTTGTGAGACTAAACTTCCTGCCTCAGATTTTTTCAATAATAGTGGAAGCATAGCACAGATTGTTGCTACTGCGGTCATGAAGATAGGTCGCATTCTTGTAGCTGTTGCTTCGATGAGTGCGTCGCGAATAATCATCGTGCGTTCGTTTTGCTTGACGCGGTCTAATAGTACAATGGCATTGGTAACAACTATACCGATTAGCATTAATGCACCTAAAAGTGCAGTAATGTCCACTGAAATGCGACTGATGAGGATGCCTAAAATAGCCCCAATAGCAGCAAGTGGAAGAGAGCACAAAATAGCAATTGGTGTTTTAATCGACTTGAATGTAATAACCATAATCAAGAAGACAATGCCGATTGATACAAGCATGATAAGGAATAAATCGGCAAAATCACTCGCTTGATCGCTACTTGCTCCACCGACTAGTACCTTGATATTATCTGGTACATCAATTCCTTTTTTATCTTTTTTATCACCGTAAATCGCTGTATTAACATCTTGTGAGATTTCAGATAGTTTTGCAGGATCAACAGTTGCTGTAACTCGAAGGTATGTTTTCCCGTCTTTATGGAATTGGTTAGTTGATCGTTCTTCACTTTGTAAAGATGCAATGGATGATACTGGTACAGGGCCAGAATTGGTTTGTACTTTTATATTTTTTAAATCTTTAGGTGTTTTTGTGTCTATGAGTGGTTCTAGGAATACTGTTTTTTGTGTATCTTTTAAATCAATTGTGCCAATTGGTGTTTTATTTAACATGACACCTAACTGCTGTGCAATTTGTTCCGTGTTTCCTTTTGATGGATTAACCTTAAAGGAATACACAGTTTTCTTTTCTTCCTGATTGGTTGTTACTTTCTCGACACCTTTGACATTTTGTACTTTATCTTTAATATTGGTTGCTACACTTTCGAGTTCACCTACATTATCACCAACTACATCAATGGTAATATTTGTGCTCGCGCCGCCAGACATAAAGGAGGATGCAGCAACTTCTAAAGTGGCATCTGGATATTGACCTTTTTCCTTTTCTAACGCTTTAACTACCTGATCTGTGTCCTTTTTATCGTCCAATAGAATACTATAGGATGCTTCTGTTGAAGAGCCGACTACGCCGTATTGTGCATTTTCAGCAGAAGAGCCTACCTGTGTAAATACTTGTTTGACGTTATCCATTTTTTGAATAGATGATTCAAGTTCAAATGAATTTTCCTTTACTTTTTCAAAAGGTGTATCAGTCGGGTAAGTGAGCGTTGCCGTAACAAAATCTGCTGAAGAGTTATCAACTGCACCTTTTGGGATCATAAAGTAAGCGCCGATGGATCCGATAAAACAGAACACGGAAATCGAGAAGATAATCCATTTATGGTTTAAGGACCAATTCACGATTTTAGGGAAACGAACAGCTGGTTTATGTTCCGGAAGCTTCGTATTTTTTAATAGCCCAGCACTCATTAACGGTACTACAGTTAATGCAACGAGCAATGAAGCAAGTAAGGAATAGGTAACTGTTAACGCAAATGGCAAAAGGAATTCTTGTAGGCTTCCACTTAACAGACTCATAGGTAGGAATACAGCCACAGTTGTTAAGGTAGAAGCAGTAATTGCAACGCCTACTTGCTTCGTTGCATCAATTACCATACTGACAGAGAATTTCTCTGTTTGCATTTTACGGAAAATATTTTCAATGACGACAATACTATCATCCACTAGACGTCCAACGGCAACAGCAACACCGCCGAGAGTTAGAATATTCAATGTTACACCAGACCTTGATAATAGGAATAGGGTGAAACAAAGTGATAAAGGAATCGATACAATTGTGATCATAGTAGTTCGGATATTACGTAAGAAGAGCATAATGACAATCGTAGCAAACAAAGCCCCGATAAGCACTTCTTTAATCATTGTATGAACAGAGTTTTGTACCATATCAGCTGAAGAAACATAAATGACAGAGTCCTGCTGATCATATTCTTTATTGATTTCTTTTGTTACTTTTTCAACTTCTTTACTAATCGCTACCGCATTCGATTGACTGTCTTTAGTGATACTAATGTTTAAACTGTCTTTTCCATTAAAACGGCTGATGAAATTAGCATCCGTTGTTTCTTTAATTGTTGCGATATCGCTAAGTTTAACGCCAGGTGCTACAGTTAAATCTTGCAATTTTTTTATGCTTGTGACATCACCGATGACTTTGATATTACTTGTTTTGCCATCAATATTTTTTTCACCAACAGCTACAGCGGTGTTTTGACCCTGAAGAATACCCATAACTGATTGAAGTGAGACTTGGTTTTTAGCCAATTTTTTATCATCTAAATGAACTGAAACGATAGAATCAGTAATCCCGTAAACATCTACACTTGAAACCCCTTTGATTTCTTGATAACGAGATTGAAGCTCTTCACGTGCAAATTCCTTGTTTTTATCCGTCAACCCATCTTTAAAGGTAACGGCAATGTTGACAATTGGAATCATAGAGGTATTCAGCTGTGAAATGATCGGCTTTGAGATATTGGTAGGTAAAGTGACTCTACTAATTGCCTCTGTTACATCTTGTTTAGCCTGTTTCATATCATAGCCTGATTCGAAATTCAGATCTATTTTTGAAAATCCATCTCCAGTCGTTGAATAGACGGATTTTTTTCCTTTTAACCCTTTAACGGCCTGCTCAATGGGATCAGTGACTTCAGATTCCATTGTTTTGGAGTCCGTTCCTTGGCCCATCGAAATAATGGTAACTTGCGGATTATCCGCAGAGGGTAAAAACTCCATAGGCAGTCTATAATAGCTAACAACACCAATGATTAATATGAGAACGGTCAAAAAAGCGACTGCGGGCTTGTTACCAAAAGCCCATTTGGTAATAATCGACAAAGTAAATCTCCTCCTAAAAACAAATTAAACACGAAATAAAATATACGTAGAATACATAGTGAAATATCACACTTTTTAGAAAATAAAAATTTTAGTGATATCCATACAACCATTTTCCCCTTTCTTTTGATTTTCATTCCCTTTTATTGTAATAAATATGAAAATAACCCAAATCAGCCCTGGTACTTATTTTTTCTAAGACCTGAGACTTAGATGCTCTAGGGAAAGAAATGAATATAAGAAAACATCGAAAGACCCTACCCAAAAAATATCTAAGTATAATGGCGCCCTCAACTAAAACGTTGTTGAGTGGATTATTTGTGTAAAAAAATGGGTTTAATGGATAAAGTACCTTTCTTTGCCTTTATATTCAGTTTAATTCTAACGGAAATTAGGTATTTGTTCCACTTTAATTGTGAAATATTACAATACTTTGAAATAAAATAAGGAAAAAGTCAATAAATTTTACATTTTAGAACCGTACTGATTTGAGGAGAAGGAAATGAAATGTATAAATTAATAATCATATAAGTTGTGGGTCTAGGATTTTAGCAAAAGACATATCCACTAAAAACAATAGTGTTTATGGGATGTTCTATTGAAATTGATACAAAAGACATAATCTATTATTTTTTTATATGTAATTATTTGCGAAAATAATGTATGAATTTATGGGTTTTTAGGGTGAAATTGATTAAAGATGGATGAATATAACTACACGTATTATTGCCATATATTAGAATCTATGTTATATTTCTTGAGGATAATATGTAGGCTTATTGTAATATTGATATTTATAAAATAATGGGTCTAAAGTTGTTATTTGTAATAAAAACTTGCTTGTTATTCAAGATGTACTGATTCAATATTACTCTAACAAGAAAAAAGTAGAAGGAGATGTAAGGGGTCACTATGCGTTTTTTTAAAAAGCTTTCATTAAAGTATAAGTTGTTATTAACAGTATCAATTATTGTAATTGCACTTTTCGCAGTAATTACAACTCAAAGTATTACGCAATTACAAAGCCAAATGGAAAAGAACCTTAAACAAGAATTAAAAAGTGTCGGCTTATTGACATCTATGAATCTAAGCCCGAAAGAGATATCGGAATTACTAACAGTAAATGGAGAGAATGATCCGAAATTTCTGGACTTGCAAAGCAAATTAGACAACATAAAAGAAAAACAAGGAATTATGTATTGGAGTTACATATGGAAAATGGAACCGGATGGGGTTACCACTCTTGGTTACACAAAAAATTTAAATGATGTTTATAATGCAGGGGAAATATTTACTGATCTTGCCCCAGCTCATGTAAAAGCTGCAAAACTTGCTATAGAGAATGATCGACCTGAAGTAACAAATATATTCAAGGATCCATACGGTTCATGGAGAACTGTTTTTGCGCCATTAAAAGACGAAAGTGGAAAGACAGTAGCAGTATTAGGGATAGATTATTCAGCTGATTATATTAATACGATTATTACTAAAAGTATTACAAAACAAATAATTACGGCAGTTTTAGGTCTATTGATTTTACTAGGCATCCTATATGTCACAATCACTCGTCTACTCAAACCACTCAATAATGCAGTAGTCGTTGCAAATCAAGTGGCAAGTGGTGATTTAAAAGATGTAGAGCTTAAGACTTCAAATGATGAGGTAGGAAAGCTTTCCCAATCCATTAAAACAATGGTTTCAAATTTACAACATATCATATCGAATATTAAAAACACATCAAACAACGTGGCTTCATCAGCCAGCCAACTGACTGCGAATGCAAATGAAACGTACAGTAATGCTTCTCAAGTTTCTAAAGAAATGGAACTTATCGCCCAAAATGCTGAAACTTCATTGGTAATGACTGAAGAAACAGCACTTGCAATGGGAGAATCAGCAGAAAGTATACAAAAAATTGCCGAGTCAGCATATACCGCTTCAGAATCATCTCAGCTTACTACAAATGCCGCGAAACAAGGTAATGAAGTGATTCAGCAAATAATTGATCAAATGAATTTAATCAGAGAATCTGTTAGTCAGATGGATGTTACGATTCGTGGTCTAAATGATAACTCAAGTAAAATTAGTGGAATTGTGAACTTTATCACCGATATAGCAGAGCAAACCAATCTATTAGCTCTCAACGCAGCCATTGAAGCAGCAAGGGCTGGTGAGCATGGTAAAGGATTTGCTGTAGTAGCAGGTGAGGTTAAGAAATTAGCCGAACAATCTTCTCATTTTGCTTCAGAAATATACAAGATTATTAATGAGATTCAATCAGAATCAGATGCATCCATAATTGTCATGGAAAAAGGAAAAGAAAATGTAAAAGTCGGAATAGATTATACAACGCAAGCAGGTTCTATTTTCAAAGACATATTGAATTCTACGGAAGATGTAGCAGAACAAATTCAAGAAATCTCAGCTGCTTCACAACAAATATCTGCGGCATCTGAAGAAGTTGCAGCATCGCTTAATAATATGAAAATGACGTCACAAAAATCTGCAGAATTTTCACTGAGTGTTTCAAATTCAACTGAAGAGCAATTAGTAGCGATGCAGGAAGTAAAGGATGCTTCTGCTGCTTTAGGTCATACAGCAGAGGAATTGCAAGAACTTATTACGAAATTTGAATTAGAGGATGGAAAATAATGGACTTAAAACTTGCAGGAAAAAATGTACTTATAACAGGTTCAAGTATGGGGATAGGTAAAGCAATCGCATTAGCATTTGCTGAAGAAGGCGCCAATGTATTGATCAATTATGTAGGAGACGATCAAGTTGCAGAGACTGTTCGTATACAAGCGGAGGAATATGGTGTAAAAGCGTTAAAATTCAACGCGGATGTATCAAATTCACAACAAGTTACTGAATTGTTTCAGTACATGGACCGTCAGCTAGGTGAGATTGATATCCTTGTTAACAATGCGGGAATTGCGCAAAATGCGCCCATAACAGAAATGACTGATGAACAATGGGACAAAATGATAAAGGTTCATCTCTATGGAAGCTTTTATAATTGCCGAGAAGCAGCAAAAAGAATGAAGAAGAGAAATAAAGGTAAAATCGTTAACATTTCTTCTGACTTAGGGAGCTTAGGTTGTGAAGAATATGCGCATTATTCAGCTGCAAAAGGTGGTATTAATGCTTTTACTAAATCATTGGCTAGAGAGTTGGCACCGCATATTAATGTTAATGCTGTAGCACCAGGTGGAACACATACGGATATTTTGTTAGCCTTCGGTGACAATTACATCGAGGAAGAGTCAGCAAAATACCCATTAAAAAGATTAGCCCAACCAGAAGAAATCGCCAAAAGTGTCTTGTTTTTAGCATCAGAAAATGCTGATTTTTATACAGGACAAATTTTGGGTGCTAATGGTGGCGGAGTTATGAATGGATAATGTCGATGTTAAGGTTAATTGGTTTGTAGGTGCAGTCGGAGTTTCAATGCATGAATGGATAATGTTTAGTTAGGGAGTAATCGAATTGTTGAATATAGTCGTTTTTAGTTTGTATTTGATTTTTATATATTATATTGGTTTCAAGGGGTATCAACGTGTCAAGACAGCTGAGGACTTAATAGTGGCTGGCTGGAGTATGCCATTGTCTGTTGTAACGGGAAGTTTGATTGCCGCATTATTAGCGGCTCCATTCTTCTTTGCCGCAGTTGGTTCAGGCTATACAAGTGGCGGATTTGAGGGATCTGCTACAATGGGTGGTCTAGGTACATGTATGATTTTAGGTGCTTTAATATGGACTAAACCTCTTAGAAGATTAAGAGGTTGGACATTAGCAGATTACTATGGCTTACGATATGGTAGTAAAAAATTAGGTGCGTATACAGGAATTGTGATGGCAATCGCATTTGGCGTTTTCAATGCTGGTGCACTAACTGTTGGGGGAACATATATTATCCAAACCCTTCTACAAATCGATTTTTTACCAGCTGCTATATTGTTTGTATCTTTAACAGCGTTATATTCCGTTATAGGTGGATTATGGGCTGTTGCATATACTGAAGTGGTTCAAGGTACACTTGCGATCGCTGGGATTCTAGGCATCACTATATTTATCATGTTCTATTATCCTGACATTACTTTTAACCCTGAATGGTGGAATATAAGTGAATTATTTAATAAGGGTGGAGTAGAATTTTGGACACTCTATTTAGTTTTAGCGCTTGGTGATATTCCAGCTGTGGATTTAGGACAAAGGGTTGCTGCTGCAAAAAGTCCGCGTGTAGCACAAAAGAGTATGATTATTGCAGGTATCGTCATTATAGCGATCAGTTGGATGCCGGGTATGTTAGGAGAAGCTTTTAAAACGATTTACCCAAATAGTTCTAATCCTGAAACACTGATGTTAGCATTTGCACAAGGTTATTTCCCTCCATTGTTATCAGCGATTTTCTTAACAGCGATGGCAGCCATGGGGATGTCAACAGTTGCCGCTTGTTACGTTGCTACATCAGGGATAATGACGAAAAATGTTTATCTCGATTTTATAAATAAGAATCCGGATCCAAAAAAGTTATTATTATTCTCTAGAATAATGATTCTAGTGAGTGCTGTATTAGGTTTCATATTGGCTGTCAGTGCACAAAAAGTAATCGATTTAGCCTATCTAGCATGGGATATTATATTTGTGACGATATTCTGGCCAATTGTCCTAGGTCCATTCTGGAAAAGAGTAAGTACACCAGCTGTTTGGGCTAGTATCTCTGTAGGACTTGTCTATTATATTGTTACATCTCTTACGCATGTTCCTGGACCGAAAATTGAATCGGATGGCTTTATCGGATTGTTAAGTGAGCTGTGGCTAATACCTGGTTTCTCAGGAGTTGTTATTTCTGGAATTACAATCGTTGTTGTAAGTCTCATCATCCCTCCTTCACAACACGTTCTCGACATGCATAAAATCGAGAAAGATAAATCATTAGATGAAGTAGGAAGTAAAGCAGAAATAGAAAATTTGAAAACAACTGCAAGCTAGATAGATGAATTGTAAAAGAACGAGAAAAATAAATGAAGAATCGTACTAGTTAATAGACCAAAAACACTCGAAAACAAAATCGAGTGTTTTTTTTGTACAAAAAATTTCATCAAACCTGTCCTCTTTTCAAAACATCTGTCTATTTAAGAGATGAGGAGGAGATAACATGATATTTAAAGATTTAGCTGTTTTAACAACAAAGAACTTAGCAGAAAGACTGGGCGTAGGGCCTAGAAGTTTGATCAGGGGATTTGATCGTAGGCGCAACAAATTTATAGAAGGAAAGCATTTTTTTGTAGTGACAGGGGATGAACTTGTCAAAGTGAAACAAGAGCTGGGGGATTCCAAGCACGCATGCATTCTCTATTTATGGACAGAGGAGGGGGCGTTTTTATTAGCTAAATTCCTGAGGGATGTCAGCTCATGGGATGCCTATTTGCAAAATGTATTTACCTTTTATGAAGAAAATCGGCAATAGGAATGTATGCAAGCTCAAAAACAACTAATTTAACTCGCAGTGGCAGGTGCTACTGCGTGTACTTAATTGGAGGTATTCGAAATGAAACTAATTATAGACCAAACACCACTTCTAGTTATTCCAGATCTAGCAATTATGTTAGGCACTAATGAAGCCATGATACTTCAACAGCTGCATTATCGATTGAATGGTTCACCACTAAAAGACGACGGCCACACTTGGTATCAGCATACCTATGAAAGCTGGGCTAAACAATTTCCGTTTTTATCGGTCACAACGATTAAACGGGCATTTCTTAAACTTGAAAAAATGAACTATATCATCTCTACGAAGAAGTTTAATTCGACGAAGTATGACCAACGAAAGTGGTATCGCATCCATTATGATCTTCTTTATCATGACCTGGGGGTTCAAATTGGTTCTTCCAATATTTCAAAAGAAACCACGTCAACAGATCAGATGAAGCTCTTTACAGAGATCGAGATGGCCCCTTATTTAAAAGAAGAAAAGAAGAAGAAAAAAGAGATAACAGCTGCCGTTATCCATTATTTGAATGAAAAAACAGGAAAAAAATTCAAAGTAACAGCTCAGCATGAAAGAATCATCCAAGCACGAATCAACGAAGGCAATTATTTAGCTGACTTTCGGAAAGTCATTGATCACAAAGTTAAGCAATGGATAAATGACCCGAAAATGAAATACTATTTACGTCCAAGTACCTTATTTCGACCAACCAACTTTGAAAATTACCTCAACGAGCAAGGAACACAGATGAATCAACCGACAAGTCATTACAAACCAATCGAACTCAATCTCAATGCGGGGGAAGAATAAAATGACAAAAAACATTAGTGCTGAACTTCTAGAAAAAAGTATTTTAGGAACTATGCTTGAGGAAAATAATCTCGTTACAGATAGCAATATTCGGAGAGAAATGTTTCAAATCCATCGTCACGCTGCTATTTTTGAAGAAATGTATAACCTAGCAAGCGACAGAAAACCAGTTGATTATATCACTTTACTTCAAGTATTGGACCCGAATGTTTCAGGAGGTGCGGCTTACTTAGCGAGCCTGTCCAACTTTGCATGTAGCCCAAAATTCGATGCCTATTGTGAAATGCTCATCACTTCTTGGCGTGAAAAGAAAAAGAACGCTATTTTGTTTCAAGCACATACAGACGATTGGACCATTGAATCCGTACAAAAAGCTTTAGACAACTTGCAAACAGATCTTCACACAACTGAAACAAACATTCAACAGGACCTTCTTGAATTGGAACACCTTCCGTTCAAACCGATGCCACCACAACAAGTTGTCCCGACTAACATAGTGGATCTGGAAAAGCTCATTGAGGGATTCAGACCAAGTGAGCTGACAATTATTGCAGGCAGACCATCCATGGGGAAAACGGATGTCATGAACTATTTTGCACTTCAGGCAGGATGGGCAGGCTATTTACCAATCGTATTTTCACTCGAAATGAGCAAGAAGATACTCATCGAGCGATTGATCTCCGACTGTGGCAAAATTAGCAGATTGAAAATGCGTGACCCTTACAATCTATTTTCAGAAAAACAGCGGAATGAATGGTTGAATACGTTAAACAAACTATTAAAAGCAATGATTCATATCGACGATCGAGGGGGGATAAACGTCAATCAAATTCGTGCACAAGCAAGAAAAATCATCCATCAAAACCAAGGGCGCAAACCGATTATCTTCATCGACTACTTACAAATTATCACCAGTGAAGAAGCTACCACTAACCAAGTATTTTCCATCGGCCAAATCAGCTGGGCACTCAAACAAATGGCAAAAGAATTCGATTGCCCAGTCGTCTGCCTATCCCAGCTAAACCGCAGCGTCGAAAATCGCGCCAGCAAACGCCCACTCATGAGCGACCTACGCGACTCCGGCAATATCGAACAAGATGCAGACGTCATCATCCTTCTATACCGACAAGACTATTACGAAAAACTAGAAGCAGAAGGCAACATGGACTATAACAAAGTCTCAGAAGTACTCGAACTAATCGTCACCAAAAACCGCAACGGCCCAACTGGTACAGTCCCTGTAAACTATTCCAAATCAACAGGTCAAATCCGAGATATTAATAATGAACATGCAAAGTAGGTGGAGTTGAGCATAGTGACTGTCAAAGAGTTATTAAAAGATGCCATTGAATATGACGAATCATTTTTAGCTCATTTCATCTTCTTTGTGATAGGGCGAGGGAAAATAAAAGAAGAAGATCGCAAAGAAAAGCTGATGGAGATTCAGTTAACGGAGCAGGAGAAGGAAGAATTTTTTGAAATGTATGAACGAGATGAACTTGGCATGAAGAGAATCCTGTTATACGCGGTGAAGGTTTCGGATAGACCTCACAGCTATGCATTTTATTTTGCTGAAACTCCTGAACAGGTTGTTGATTTGCATGAAGTCATTTATAAATGGAAGCCGAAGAGGATACATAATGTGCATCGGCAGTGGTTGTATCGGGAGGTTTATGATGTTGGGACGGGGAAGGTGGAGAGTTTTAAGGAGATTTTGGGTAGGGTGGTTGAGGTGCCTTTGTATTTGGGGGAGGTGGGGGGTTAGTATATTTGAATCCAGATGCCAGTCTCTTATTCCCCCAGAATTTTCTCTTCAAGCACAATATTAATAGATTCCATTTAATATCATAACTAATAAATAGATAAACAAATTGAGGTGATCAAATGACGATAGAAATAGAATTAAAAATTATTTTGATAGGTGTATTAGCGCTCATTTTTGCTTATTTCACAGTATTCAACTTCAACTTCTTTATTTTTAAACTTGATAGTTAGAATATAGGCAGGAGCATTTGCAGCACTAAGTGCAACAGCACTATTCGAAATTGGTAATTATCGTGATGGTTATACTAAAACGAAAGGCGGTAATTAATTTGGGTAAAATCGTAGATATCTCAAAATGGCAACCAAAAGTTGATTACAAGGCTTTAGCGACTGAGTGTGACTTAACAATTTTAAGAGTGCAAGACGGATCCACAACAAAAGATTCGGTCTATGCAACACATGCTAATGGTTGTGATAAATATAAAATTCCTTTTGGCGTATATGCATTTACACGTTTCATATCAGTAGAAGATGCCAAAGTTGAAGCTAGAGACTTCTATAATCGTGCAACAGCTGGCGGACACAAACCGAAGTTCTTTGTAGCTGATGTGGAAGTCAAAACTATGAGTGATATGAGAGCAGGAACCAATGCATTTATTGCTGAACTTCGTCGTTTAGGAGCCGGAAAAATTGGTATTTATGTAGCACATCATCTATACGAGTCATTTAACTTGGATTATTCAAAAGCCGACTTTGTTTGGATTCCACGGTATGCTGCAGAAGGTAAATCAATTATTCAACCTGCATTTCCATGTGATTTACATCAATATACTGACCGAGGGACGATTGCAGGGATTAATGTTGGAGTGGACTTAAACCGATTAACAGGTAGCAAATCACTTAAATGGTTTACTGGTGAGGAAAAAATTACTCAATTCAGCAAACCAGTAGCAATATCGAAAGCTAAGACAGTAAAAACATCAACTATAAAAACTACTAATAATGTTCACACTGTTAAGAGTGGTGATACTTTAAGCAAAATTGCATTAAAAAATAATACCACTATTGCAAAGTTGCAGAAACTAAACAAAATCAAAAATCCAAACTTAATTTATGTTGGTCAAAAAATTAAATTGAACTAAGTAGATAAAGCCCCTTACCAATTTAGGTGAGGGGCATTTTTTACTTTTTTGGTTCAAGAGTAGAAACTCAACCATAAATTTATAGCTTAATCATACCTTGATGATCTGGTGTTTTTTATTTTACTATATGGTAAAATTTTGTATAAGAAGTATAGGGAATGAAACTAGAGAGAACTGCAAGGAGTAATGTCATGCTTAAACAAGGACTATACGAAGAAATTATTAATCAGAAATTAAAAGATGAACTATTAGAGCTAGATACAGATACCTTTGTGGTGGGAAAAGAGAAAATGGATGTGGAAGAAGCACAGAAAATACTGGCTTCCTACATTTCCCTTATAACTAGAAAAGCTTTAAAGTTTGTGCGTGACAATGAAACAAATGATCGTGATGCCTTGATCAAACAAATTGAGACTTGTAATGACATCATTACAATATTAAGTGAACGATTAGAGGAAGAGGAGTTTCGACAATTACATATTGAAGAAGAAGGAGAAGTTCTAACTTCGGTCTATTCTCGTATAAATTCAGTGAGAAGTATAAAAAAGGGAGAAGAAATTCGTCCAGTAACGCCTTTAGCACAAAGTTCACTCTTTACTGGTTCGCATTATGAACCGAATATGTTAGGTGAACTCAAGAAAGAAATCATAACGTCTAATTCAATTGATATGCTTGTTTCTTTTATCAAATGGAGTGGGTTGAGATGTATTATTGAGGAGTTAAGAACATTTACTGCAAATCCCAATAATAAGTTAAGGGTTATTACGACCTCTTATATGGAAGCAACTGATTACAAAGCAATTCAAGAATTGAGTAAATTGCCAAATACAAGCGTGAAGATTTCATATGATGTTGAACGGACTAGACTTCATGCAAAAGCTTACCTTTTTAAGAGGGAAACTGGTTTTAGTACGGCTTATATTGGATCCTCAAACCTGTCTAACCCTGCTTTAACATCTGGATTGGAATGGAATGTGAAAGTAACAGAGAAGGATTCTTTTGATATTCTAAAGAAATTTGAAGCAACGTTTGAAAGCTATTGGAATGACAACGAGTTTAAAGAGTATTGTCCTGATAGTTTCCAAGATCAACAACATTTAAAACATGCCTTATCAAAAGAAAAAGTACATGAAGATAAAACACATTATTATTTATTTGAGATACGGCCATATTTTTATCAAAAGGAAATTTTAGAAAAACTGCAGGTCGAAAGAGAAGTATTTGGTCGGTATAAGAATCTACTTGTTGCTGCAACTGGTGTAGGGAAGACTGTCATTTCTGCCTTTGACTATAAAAAATTTAAAAATGAAAATCCGTCAGCAAAATTATTATTTGTGGCACACCGAGAAGAAATACTTAAACAAAGCTTAGAAACCTTTCGTGCCATTTTAAGAGATCCGAATTTTGGAGAAATGTTAGTAGGGAATCATCAACCAGATTCTTTAGACCATCTATTTGTCAGTATCCAAAGTTTAAACAGTAAGAAACTTTATGAAAAACTAACAAGTGACTTTTATGATTTTATCATTGTAGATGAATTTCATCATGCGGCAGCAACATCTTATCAAACACTACTCAATCACTTTGAACCCAATATTTTGTT
This sequence comes from Rummeliibacillus sp. NPDC094406, assembly GCF_044763875.1. Taxonomy (NCBI): domain Bacteria; kingdom Bacillati; phylum Bacillota; class Bacilli; order Caryophanales; family Caryophanaceae; genus Rummeliibacillus; species Rummeliibacillus sp. NPDC094406. The sequence goes on from NZ_JBIWGZ010000004.1 coordinate 385,212, forward strand.
AGGTTTAACTGCTACACCAGAGAGAAATGATGGCAAAAGTATATTATCTTATTTTGATGATACGATTTCTGCAGAAATGCGGTTAACGGAGGCAATTGATAAAAAGTTATTATGTCCATTCCAATATTTTTGTGTCAGTGATACAGTCGATTTGGAACAATTAAAATGGAGTAGAAAAGGTTATGATATAAAAGAATTGGAGAATGTTTATATATCAAACGATCTTCGAAGTAGACAGATTATAGATAGTATTTATAAATATGTAACGGATATTGAACAAGTAAAAGGCCTTGGTTTCTGTGTTTCTATTGAACACGCAAAATATATGGCAAATTTCTTTTGTAAAGTAGGAATTCCCGCAGTTGCTTTATACGGTAACGTAGATAAGGAAATTCGAGGGAAAGTACAACAACGCTTACTAAACGGTGACATTAAATTCATTTTCGTTGTGGATCTTTATAATGAAGGAATTGATATTCCAGAAGTCAATACAATCTTATTCTTACGTCCAACTGAAAGTTTAACGGTATTTTTGCAACAACTTGGACGTGGTTTGCGATTAGCAGATGAGAAAGATTGTTTAACTGTTTTAGATTTTGTAGGACAAGCACATAAAGATTATAATTTTGAAGAGAAATTTAGAGCTTTAATGGGGAAGACAAAACACTCAGTTCAATATTATCTTGAGAATGGATTTTCACATTTGCCTAAAGGCTGCTTTGTCCAATTAGAAAAACTTGCAAAAGATTATATTTTGAGAAATGTTAGAAGCAGCCAAAATAATGCTAATAATTTAATTACGAAGATAAAGTATTTTGAGGAAGACGCGGGTATTCCACTTACACTTTCAAATTTTTTAACACATCATCATCTTTCAATTTACGATTTTTATGGTAAAAATGGTGATCGTAGCTTTAATAGATTGAAAGTTAGAGCAGGAAAGGCTTTAGAATTTGATTTTCCTGAAGAAAAGGAATTTACAAAACGATTACCTAATTTATTTCATTTCAATTCAACGAAGTTACTAAGCTTTTTGATAAAGTACATTGAAAATCCTGAAACAAATAATAATAAAGAAAAAACGATGCTTGCAATTTTCTACTATTCATTTTATAAAAAGTATCCCAAGGATGAAGGCTTTCCTTCAATAGAGGAAGGAATTAGTAACATATTATCGAATCCAAAATGTAAAGAAGAGATACTTGAAATACTTCGCTATTTGTTTAGTTCCATTGAAATGATGGAGATTGAAAATGACTTAAACTTTGAAACCCCTTTAGGTGTTCATTGTAAATATAATACTGCTCAAGCATTAGCAGGTTTAGGATATTACAATGAAACGGAAAGTCCAGCTTTCCGAGAAGGTGTAAAATATTTTAAAGATAAAAAACTGGATGTCTTTTTTGTCACTTTAAATAAATCAGACAAAGACTTTTCCCCATCCACTTTATACGATGATTACGCAATCAATGAAAAACTTTTCCACTGGCAAACGCAAAGTAGGGTAGGAGAAGAAAGTAATACGGCTAGACGCTATATTACTCACAAAAAAGAAAATCATCAAATAGCATTATTTGTCCGTGAATTTAAAAAAGAAAATGGCTATACATCACCATTTATCTTTCTGGGAACTGCTAATTATGTAAGTCATTCAGGTAGTAAACCAATGAGCATTATATGGAAACTTGAAGAAGAAATGCCTGCTTATTTAGTACCAAAAGCAAATAAAAATATTCTATAAATAGAAAGAACTTCAATTTTGAAGTTCTTTTTATTTTTGCACCAGTTTTTCAACAGCCGGCAAATCAGCAGGGGCAAAATCAAGTTGTGAAAGACTTTGACGTATAACCCATTTGGCATCTGCGTGTTCACTAATTGAAGGAACACCTTGTACAATTTTGGCCATGTATGTTTCTAAACGGACTATGACTTTTTCATATTCGTATGTAGTATCTTCTACTTTTTTGCCAACTTCAATTTCACAGCTGAATTCTTCTTGAATTTCTCGTTTTAAAGCTTGCTGCGGTGTCTCACCAGCTTCGATTTTACCTCCAGGAAATTCCCAGTAATTTGCAAGTATCATATTAGGACTTCTTAAAGCACAGAAAATCTCATTTTTTTCATTTTCAATAATTGCACCAACGACATGTACGGATTTTTTCATAATGTATTGCTCCTTAAATGTAATCACTTAATGATTTAAAGTAGTAAGATTCGAATTAAAGGAATTCTAAGATTGTTTAAATAACATCTTACTAAATACTTTGATCTGTAAAGAAATAAGTAAGTTAGTATAAATCTTCGTAAACTTTCCTTTTAGGAATAACCCAAAATTCAGCTATAAAAAATCCTAAAAGAAATAGAGTACATGAAAAACCAGTAGTATCACTTGTAATACTATTTGATTGTATTATTTGTAGGCCTACTAAAACATTTAAAAGAAAAGAAATGATAAAACCGAATAGTGCCGCATTTTTTAGATAATTACCAATTAGTAATCTATTACATTTAAATCCAACTGTTTTATGGATTGTTATTGTATGTTGAAGTTGCTTAACTAATCCATATGTGAACCCGATTATGACAAATATAACCACTAAATTGCCAATTATATCATCCATTATTTCACACCTACCCTTGTCTTGAATATTATAATCAGTGTTTTCCCACAAACATTAATAGATAACAATATATTTAAATTATCTGAATCAATTTCATAAATTAAACCCCTAGAGCCCCAGTGGTTTTAAGACATGAAATTGTCGAAATGAGTAAGCTCCATATAAACTCCCAAACTGGAGGAAGAATTCCCTATGACTATTATAAGACAAGAAAGCCTGTTTGGAAAAAATTAAAAGTTATGCAAAATGAAAACGACACATACTATGATTTACTTCTAAAGGTGTATTTTACGTAATAATACAATCTTGCTTGTGTTCAAAAAGGGGAACGCTTAATTTCAAGGGTTTCCCAAATTAATATTTAAAAATCAACGTTAAAGTCTAACATAGTTCAAAAAAGAATATTCACTTTAAGGGTTCAATAATCAAAATTTATAATCTAATAAATCATAGAACTTATACCTATACAAAAAGAATTTGTCTACATATTTTGATAAGGATCAAACCAATATTAAAAGAAAGTAGGTAGTAAGATTAATGGAACAAAAAATACACGAAAATAATGAGCAAAAAAAGAATGTTTTTGATTATATAGTCATTGGAGCAGGAACCACAGGAGGAGTTATTGCTAAACAGCTAACTGATGACAATATAACTTCTTTACTTGTACTAGAAGCTGGAACAAACATGAAGAATGAAAGTCCTTCCATTGAAACAGCGGAAATTCGGGCAAATGATAATAAACTTTCATTTAATGTTTTATCGCAAATAGCAGAAAATATCGTCCGACAGATTAGATTAAGGGCGGGAAGAGTAATAGGTGGAAGCTCACAACATAATTTTATGGCTGCAGTTCGAGGAAGCAGAGAATTATATAATGAATGGGCGAGAATTGTCGGTAATAATGAATGGAAATACGACAATATAAGCTCCTTGTTTAAATTCAATGAAACATACACTGGACAAACACAGAGCCCAAATGAACGAGGAACGAATGGACCGATATTTATTAGACAGCAAAACATACCTAGCAATGGGATTATACAGACTTTAGTTGAGGCAACATCTAAAGTTCTGAAGGTTCCAATTAAAGAGGACTATAATGATGGGATAAGAGATGTTACATCATTTAAAGCACAATTAACTCAGGAAGATATAGGAGATGGTGAGTTCATTCGATCGTCGACTGCAACTGGATATTTAAATGAAAATGTCGTAACACAAGGAGATGAGAGCAATTCAGATGAGTTCGGTATTGGAACTAGAAAGTTGATTATATACGCAAAATCAACAGTAAATAAAATTCTTTTTAAACATAAAGATAGTGAAAAGATTGCAGTTGGCGTTGAATATATCAAAAACGGAGTGACAGAACGAGCTTATTCTCGAAAAGGGGTTATTATCTCAGCAGGTATTTTCTCATCGGTTATTCTACAACGCTCAGGAATCGGCAATCTTGAAGATTTAGCCGAAATTGGGATACAACCATTAGTAGAAAGCCCACATGTTGGGCACAACTTCCAAACTCAATATTATGTTGGTATGGGAGTAAAAGTAGAAACAAATCGCCTGCTACAAGTACTTTCTACTGATCCTGTGCCAGTAGTTCTAGGTGCTTTTAAAAAGGATGATGGACCTGGACGTCGTCTTCAATTAATAGGATTTCCAATTCCAAACTTTATACCGATTCAAGATGTATTCATTCATAATTGGCAATTTAATCAGAATAAATGTAGGAATGTCATGAGTATTGCTATCATCGACCTAAACCCTACAAGTAGAGGTAGCATCCTTGCGGCACATAGTGATCCTGAAGCATATCCATCTATTAAATTTAATCCACTAGATAACCTTGATGATTTAAATTATGTAGTGGATCAGTATATTGAAACATTCAAAATTATTATGAAAGCTCGGAAAAAAGACCCGAAAGGAAGTTACGAGATTGTATATCCTAAAGAAAAAATATTTCATTTAACCGATGAAAAAGAAAAGAGAAAATTACTTGCTGAATATGCGAAAGCTTCCTACACCAATTTCGATCATTTTGGAGGTCAATGTAAAATGGGAAAGGACATTCAAAATGGAGTTGTTGATGGATTCCTGAATGTTCATGGTACTAAAAATCTTAAAGTTGCCGACCTTTCTGTAGCGCCTATATTACCGGATGGTAATCCATCAAATCCTGCACAGATGATTGCGTTAAATTGCGTCAGATTTATTCAAAATAATCTTCATACCCTTGTAATAGAAGATGGAGAATTTGACGAATTCGAGGGAAATGGATCAATAGATTAATAGAAGATAGGATAGATACTTTTGTAAAAGTACATTTTTTAGTCTTTACAAAGAATAAATTAGTAAGAATGTTAAAAAATGATTAGATAACATGTCAATAAGTAAGCCCAGTTACTCTACCATATGTAAAAGTAACTGGGTTTTTAAAGTTGAAAATATAATATGGCAATAAAATATAATTAAATTACTGGCTAAAGTTTAACAATGATTCTACTGAAAAGTAGATTAGCTGATTCAACAAATTGAATCGGATTTTCTATTTTACGCATGTCACTAACCATTTTCATACAAGATATGATGAAAATCGAAAAAAATTGTTCAATATTCGCAATTTTTATACTAAAATTAGCAGTATCAACGAGAGAGAAGGATAATTATGTGGATTGTAGCAGCAATTTTGACCATGTTTTGTTTTGGTATCAATAATCTCATTTTTAAGGCAACATCTGGAAAGGGTATGTCAAAAGTACATATGCAATTTTTCTTTTACCTGATCGCATTTTTGTTAATGTTTGGGTATGGGGTCATCAAAGGATTTGCTCCATTTAATACATTAACGATTGTACTTGGCGCAGTGATTGGTATCTTAAATGCGAATGGTAATATTCAAATGTCGAAGGCGTTTGAAAAGGGACCTGCGAGTCTAACATCTCCGATTATTAGTACCTATACGGTAATTCCAATTTTGAGCGCAGCACTTATTTTCCATGAACATATTACACTCATTCAGTGGATTGGAATTATCGTCATGCTTGGGTCTGCGGCGGTTATTCAATATGCACCAGGTAGCGCTGGTGAAATTAAATACAAGCCATGGATGTACAGAATTTTACTTTCAATTCTATGCTTTGGCGTTCTTGGTGTATTGATGAAAACCTCTTCACATTTACAAATCGATTCGATCAATACGCTAGTTTGTATGTACGGTGGTGGAGCTGTATACTTAATCATCCAAAGTCTGATCACGAGAGAAAAATGGCTTCGTTCCGAAGTGAAATTTGGCTCTGTCATTGGATGCTTTAGTGTCATAGGCTATAGTAGCTACTTTTTCTCACTAGACAAAGGGATCGCAAGTATTGTATTCCCAATCGTGAGCCTAAGCTGTTTAGTCGTAGTACTTGGCAGTGTCTTGCTCTATAAAGAAAAAATGAAAGTTTATCAAATCATCGGTGTTTTAACTGCAATTGGTGGGATTGTGCTTACGAAGATTTGATGCTTATTTTTAAAGGAATGGCTGTATAGTATTAGCTACCAACTGCGAATTCGTAGTTGGTAGCTTTTTTAATATATTAGTCTTAACTAGTTTTCCATTTTTCGTGCATTAATGACACGACTAGCAATGTAATTAACCGCAAAAAGATAATACCAAATTTCACATTATTAAAGTACTAGATTATTGTTGTCTGGACTCCAGCATGTAGAAGTTAATTTCTATGTTGTTGTTCATCTGCTGTTCATATTTCTTTTTTATAATAAGTCTGAGCAATAGGTGTATACATTTTTTTAGAGTATAAAGTATTACTTTTAAGGGAAAAAGACATTTAAATAATGCTATGAATCGGGTGATTATTGAAATGCTAATCTTTGCTACTATATTTATTACAGCAGCACTAGTTTTTTATTCTGTAGGAGTATGGGCAGAAAAAATTCAAAAAACATTAAAGTTATGGCATGTGATTATTTTTTGGATAGGCTTAATATGCGATACACTTGGAACTACCATGATGGAAAAAATGGCCACAGAAGGATCTCTATTTAGTTTTCATGGCATAACAGGTTTATTAGCAATCTTATTAATGTTATTTCATGCAATTTGGGCCTCTATTGTATTGGTAAAAAAAGACTCAAATATGATGAGAAAATTCCATAAGTTTAGTATATTAGTATGGTTCATTTGGTTAATTCCTTATATATCTGGAATGATATATGGAATGACCAACTAATTTTAATAACAGTAAGGATAAATTTATATTGCCCTTTTATATGCATTTACTGTTGTTGTGAACGTAACATTTTAAAAGTAAGCGTCAAATAGCGCCCACGTGTTTTTCGTGAGCGCTTTGCTATATACTTATTTTTCGTGCATTTATAACACGACTAGCAATGTAATTAACTGCAAAAAGAATCAAAAGAACAAAAATGGGACCAATCTTATCGTTCATTTTCCATGCTAAGTAAAAGTAGCCGAATATAATTGCGACTGTTAAGATAAGATATTTTCCCACTACTGTGCCACCTCATTTTGTAAGAATATATCTTCTAATGTTTTCTCGTGCTGTATGACGCTATAAATATCATAGCCTTTAAGTACGAGTTGACGAATACAATGCCCAATTTCCTCTTGTTGTTTTACGAAAATACGTAAATGTTGCTTATCTATTTGATGTGGAGGTAATGTAATTGTGGCCAAGTCTTCTTTTTTAAGAGGGTGGTTTAATGTTATTTCAACTTGAATTTTATTTTGTGATTGTGCACGCAGCTCTTCCATCGTTCCAATGACACTAATTCGTCCATCTTTTAAAATTGCAATACGATGACTTAGCATTTCTAGTTCATTTAAATTATGCGATGTGATGAAGATGGTCTTTCCTTGACTTGCCAATTTTTTTACGAGATCTCGCATATGAATTGCTGATTCAGCGTCTAGCCCAGATGTGGGTTCATCTAAAATAATAAATTCAGGATCGGCGATTAGTGCTTGTGCAACTCCAAGCTTCTTTTTCATGCCAAACGAAAAGTTTTTCACCTTTTTTCCTTTATCCTTTAAAAGTCCTACTAATGCAAGTTTTTCATCGATATCCTTTTGTTGAATTTTGATTTTTTGTATTTTTGCAAAGAATTTTAAATGTTGATTAGCACTCCAGTCTCCATAGAAATTATCTACATCTGGGAAAACGCCTATTTTATGTTTGACTTTATCTAAGGGTTTTCCAAGAATGCGGAAATCGCCATTTGTTTGATGAATAACTCCTGTTAAAATATTAATCAACGTACTTTTTCCGGCACCATTTCTCCCGAGAAAGCCGAAGATTTCTCCTTTATTAATAGAGAAAGAAACTCCTTTTAAGACATCTATAGGTCCAAATGATTTTGTTATATCTGTCATTACTAAAACGTTACTCATTAATAATCACCTCGTTTAAAATGCCATATACTAACGGATACAAAAATAAGACCCATGATCAGCGGAATAAGCACAAGGCCATTTTCTTTTATTTGATATTGGTAGGGAAGCAATAGTTTAAATGGTTTTAACCAAGTTTTTTCTGAGAACATGCTCCACATCCCAATAATAGGTATTACAAAGCTAACTGCTAGTCCAAGTAGCATTGACATACTCGTTGTTTTTGCCAATGTAGAAATTAATAAGCAAAGCCCAATGGCAAAAATAAGGAAGCTATACAACTGTAAGAATGTAAACCAAAGAAAGTCCTTCGCAAAAAAAGACACAATAGTGATTGAAATTCCAAGAGAAAATAACCAAAAAGCTGCAACACCTAAAAACTTACCTAAAATAATATTTGTACGTGAAGTTTTGGTTATAAGAAATCGAATTGTTTTCGTAGATGTTTCACGACTCATTAAATCATGGGATAGCATGAGAACAAATAGAAATCCAAATACTAAAATAAGAAGTCTTGTGGCAGACACATAATTATTTGTATCCGCACCGAAACCAACGAGGTTTCTTGAAACAAATTTACTCATAAAATACGACGTTAGAACTAATAGTGAAATGATAAATAATGATTTAAAACTTTTCGTCATCTCGATAAATTCTTTTTTAGCAATAGCAATCATAATTCAATCCTTCTTTCTTAAAGTGTATTAAGTAATGAGATATTTTTAACTTCATGTTATTTATGTTTACTGGGTGACTTGTTCCGCTTATCTCAATGATAAAAGACGTAACAAACTTTTCTAATTCAATACCGGTTAATTTTATAGTGGTATTAAATAAGATGAATGTGTTCGGAAAAAGAAATAATTACTCAATTTCTTTTCTAGCTCTGAAAGCAAGATTTTTACAATTTGTCGACATGAGGTACCAATATACCTTCTCTACCTATTGTAAGGGAGTTTTTTAGTCTAGATAAAAATATTCATAAACGTTTAGAAATGAAGCATGAACGTAATTTGACATTAATAGATTCCATTTAATCTGTAATTAATCCCGCATTAACGGGCAGTATTACTCTCACCACAAAATTCAGTGAAAGCAAAGAAGTTTGGTGGGAGATAAACTGCCCTTAAAAGCCAGAATTAATGAACACAGACATTGCCACGTCCTGTGGGCAATGTCTGTGTGACTCACATCCTGTGAGCCTCAACTAATAATCAGTGGGGGATGAAGAAAACTCCCACTGATTAGCGCCGTCTGTAGCGGAACATCCACATCTGAATAGTGAAAAGTTATTATGTTGAAATGTTCGTATTTAAAAAACGAAAATAGATTTATCAAATTGATTCAATAAAATAGGTATTTTTCGATACGACTTAATCGAAATTATGTGTTATTTTCACATAGTTTTTGTTAAGTCGTATTTTTATTTTGATCACTTCACGAATTTAAGAGTATTGCACTTTAGAATGATTAATTTATTCAAATGAGGGAATAGTACTTAATGTAAGAATGTTTGAAATATATGGAGCTGGAGGAGAATAAGGCTTGAAGAGTAAGTTTTGGAAATGGGTAGGCATTATTGCGGCTTCCGTAATTGTTGCAGTTTCTGTGCTACTATACCAAATTACTTTTACAGGAGCGAACATCTATCCAAACACAAAAAAGCGACATGCGATGATTCGACTAGAAGATATCGGGCCTGGTGGTGTATATGGTAGTTTGGAAGGTTTAGGAAAATTAAGAGCCGTTATGGAATACATTCAGACGAAGGATATACCTTATCATATGGCCGTTATTCCAAGATGGATAAGTGTTGAAGTGGATGGAACATGGAGAGAAAGAGGAATAGATGACCCTAATCCCGATACCGTTGTGAGTAATTTTATCAGATTACTACAAGAAGGTGAGAAACGGGGCGCTATCCTGGGGATGCATGGCTACAGTCATCAATTTGGAGATTCCACCAAGCCTAATGACAATCAGAATTCTGGAATTGGCAATGAGTTTAAAGTGAATGGGGCACCTGAAACGAAGGAAAGTTCGTATGCAGCTGAACGAATTACTAAAAGTATTGCTGCGTTTGATCAAGTTGGCTTACAACCGAAGTTTTGGGAAACTCCCCATTATCATGACACCAGAGTTCAGGAGAAGGTGTTCCGTTCCTTCATAGGTATCCTGTATCAGCCTGATTTATTTTCCCTTCGTTCTCTTAAGGATATAAATGTTTACGATACTACGAATTCTTATGGTCAGAGCAGTTTAGGGTCTATTTATGTGCCTGCACCTTACAGTTATGTTAAGGACGAAAAATCAGTGGACCGGATCTTAGCAAAAGCGGCTAATGACGATGGTCTAGCTTCTTTATACTTTCATCCATTTTTGGAGTTCCCTTATTTGGAGGAACAGCTGGGAGCGGATGGAAAGCAGTTGATAAGGGATGGGTTACCAGTTTTCAAATATAAGGATGATGGCCCAAGATCGAATCTTCATCGGCTGTTGGATGGTTTCGAAAAAGAGGGCTATCGCTGGATGTCACTCCATGATATTGTGCCGTATACTCCGGCTCATCGTGTGACGATGCCTCCCAGTACATCACCTCAGAAAGTATTATTGGGAGATGTAACCGGACATGGGCATGCGGATGTGATTGTAGTCGAAAAGCATCGTGTGCTGGTGATACCTCAATCATATAAACTTCCCCGTAATCGTCCTCAGCATGCCTCTCAAGTATGGTTGAAGCACACCTTTACAGATGAAGAAGAGCTTATCCTTTCTGATTGGAACAGTGATGGAAAGCGGGACTTGATTAGCTACAACAAAAAAACAGGAGAGCTCCGGATTTTTTTTGCAGGGGAAGGTCAGTTTTTAGCTCCTATATTACTTGGTAAGCTGCCTTCTGGGCTTCAATCCTTAGAGGAAATCCAATCAGAAAAAGGAAAAGGGATGATTGCCACACAAAAAGGGCATATTAAACTTATTCATCTTGTAAATAATAAACTTGTCTTAAGTACGGTACAGTCTCCTTTTCCTAAGGATTCGAATTTATACATAGGACGGTTTGAGAGCTCTTATCAAAACGACATCCTTTGTGTATCAAGTAAAGACCAACAAGTATCTATTCGCTATTATCAGGGGAATGGCCAATATACGAAGTCTAAACCAATCAAAGGGATTAGCTTAAACCCAAGAGATCAATTACTTGTAGGCGATCCGAATGGAGATGGAAAAAGCGATTTAATCGTTTATAATTCGGAGACTGGTGTATGGCAAGTGTACGAGAACAAGGGGAATAGTCGGTTTGTTCCGCTAGATAATAGCTTTGGTCCATGGGCTCATGGAAGTGGGCGAATCGGATTTGTTGCCGACTTTGATGGCAATGGAAAAACAGATATTGGATCCTACGATTATACAGGGCAATTATTAGACATCGCTCTGTCTTTTCGAAAGTGAGAATCCTTAATATCGAAAGGAAGAACTTATGCATCTATTTTTCATAATAATTGCTGACATATTGCAAGTGATTATTTTTTCCATTACTATTTTTCAATTTATAATCAGTTTAGCTGGTTATAAAAAGGGGAAAGAGGATACAGAAGTGAAGCACTCACCAGAAAAGTCATTTGCCATCCTTGTTGCGGCACATAATGAGGAGAAGGTGATTGCCCCACTCCTAGATAACCTCAACAACTTGGACTACCCGAAAGAATTGTATGAGGTATTCGTCATCTGTGATAACTGTACAGACCGCACCGCACAGATTTCGATTGAGCATGGAGTTCATGCAATGGAGAGGTTTGATGATGTTCAAAAGGGAAAAGGATTCGCAGTTGAGTGGATGCTAAATCAACTATGGAAAAGGGAGCGACAGTTCGATGCTGTTGTCATATTTGATGCTGACAATTTAGTTAGCGGAAACTTTTTACATGAGATGAATAACAAGTTACTAAATGGTTATAGAGTGATACAAGGCTACGTAGAAACGAAAAACCCATATGATTCATGGGTTACACTTTCGTATGCGATTAGTTATTGGTTCATGAATAAGATGTGGCAACAGGCTAGGCAAAATTGGGGGATGCCGAACACCTTGGCTGGAACAGGAATGTGCTTCGATTCTGATTTACTCAAGGAGATGGGGTGGAATGCAACATCACTTACGGAGGATGTAGAATTTACGGCGCGTTGCGTTCTCAAAGGAATCTATCCCACATGGGCTAATGATGCGATTATTTATGATGAAAAGCCCATCACACTTAGGAGCTCATTTAGGCAGCGGGTACGTTGGATTAGGGGACATACTGAATGCGCAATGAGATATATGAAGCCGCTTTTAAGCCATGCTGTTAGAACACGTAATTTTTCTGAATTTGATGCGGCTTTGTACTTATTCCAGCCTATTCGGTTCTTGTTCGTTGCAGCGGTGTGGGTCATGACCTATTTGCAATTAGGAACTCCTTTATATACTCACTTTCCCTTTTTAAAAATAGTTCCCGACTGGGCTTGGATTGCGTTAAACATCGCCTTATTTTTGCAATTCCCCTTAGTCATGCTGTTAGAGAAAAGACCTTTGAAATCTTATTGGGGGCTCATACTTTTTCCAGTGTTCCAATTCTCATGGTTCCCGATTACTTTAATAGGAGTATTCACAAGTAAGAATAAAGCTTGGCACCATACAGTCCATACACGTTCTATTCGATTTGAGGATATGAAGGAATGATGATAAGAGAAAAAGCACAACACTGTTTCAAAACAACAGCGGGAGGGCATGTGTTCTTTGGGATTTGAGAGTTTATTCGCTCTTTAAAGGGGTTTATTCTCTCTTTCAACAGATTCATTCGCTTCTTCAAGTGCTTTATTCGCTCTTTTTGTAATTGTATTCGCCCTCTAAGCATTTTAAGTCCTCGAAAAAAAGGATTAGAGAAACTGTGAGGCAATAGAAGATGTGAATCGAGAAATAATCATTATCGTAGCCGATAGAATTCAAAAAAGATGCTGCCTGCAAAATACAGAACAGCATCTTCTTTGCTTTGGTAAAAAAATTCCTTCTTATATCATCCTAACGCAGATTCTATGGTAAATATCCACCGTATCACCCAATAATATAGCTGCTTCTTTTAAAACATCATATACTTCTTTATATTTTAAAATGGTAATAGAATCATTGTTTGTAAAGAGCTCTGCCAGTCCTGAAATGTAGATATCTTCCATCGATTGTTGAGCTATTCTAATTTTTGCAATTCTGCTTTGGCATTCATCAGGTTTTTTCTCCAAAATTAATATTGCGTCACTAAGTTCTAACGCGCCCTGACTTAATAAACTTGTCATTTCTATGATTGTAGAGTCCGCTTCGATGTTTAAAGCCTTAATGGTCTTAAATATAGATATGGAGCAGTCACTAATTTTGTTCATCGCAACAGAAATGGAATAGAGATCTTGTCTGTCAAATGGGGTTGCAAATGCTTCCACAAGGTCATGTTCAAGCTGAAACCGTATGTTATCAGCTTCTTTTTTCTTATTAAGTAAATCATCAGATTCACCTTTGACCTTAATCCAATTGTCCAAAGAATCAATGATTTCATAATTTGTTTTGCTCTGATTCAAAAGCATGGAATAGAAATCATACTTTTTAGGGAATATTTTATCCAAAAAATTATTATCACTCATTAAAAAATCCTCCCATTCATTAAAAAGTAGACAATAGCAGCAGCTATGGCAGAACATGGCATGGTGATAAACCAAGCTGTAACTATTTCTTTACCAATTTTCCAGTTTACCATTCGATATTCGTCTGCTGAACCAACCCCCATAATACCACCTACAACCACATGTGTTGTAGAAACGGGTGCGCCAGTAAAAGTAGCGAGTAGGATTGAAGTTCCTGAAGAGAGCATTGAATTCAAGCTGTGAATTGGTCTTAAATCATATATTTTGTTTCCAATCGTCTTCATGATTTTCCATCCACCTAAAGCAGTACCGATAAACATGACCAAGCCTACTGCTAATTTAATAAAAAGTGGAACACCATGTGAATTCACGATACCGGCAGATATAAGTGCCAGTGAAATCAACCCGGTTATTTTCTGAGAATCATTTGATCCGTGGCTAAATGCCAGAGCAGCCGCCACAATCCACTGCAGCTTATTGATCGTACCATTAATGCTGAATTTAGCATTTCTTAACAGCAGAGCAGATATTTTTTGAATCACAAATGCAATGACGAAGCCCAGGACAGGGGAAAGAATCAGTGAAACGATCACTTTCATAATCCCTACTAACTGGTGATTACCTGAAAAGAGCTCCGAAACTCCCCATAAAATGCTGTTAGGCCCATTTGCAATCCACGCAGCCCCAACAAGACCTCCAATAAGAGCATGGGTGGAACTGGATGGAATCCCGATTTTCCAAGTAATGAGATTCCAAACTACCGCACCGAAAATGGATGCGATTAATATATGTATAAGATGAATCCCCGGAGAGATTTTAACGATTGCTGACACAGTATCAGCAACTTGATTTCCACTAAAAAGAACCCCTAGCGATCCAAAAATTGCAACAATCAGTACCGCCTGAACTGGACTAGCAGCTTTGCAAGCAATCATCGTAGCAACAACCGAACTCGCATCATGCAATCCATTCGTCAGCGTAAAAATCAATGCAATAATAATTACAACAGCCAACAACCAATAGATTCCTGTTAACACCAATTCTCCCTCCTTTTTTATCTATTTACATTATACTAATCAAATGGTATTGAAATAAATAAGAATCTTACAAACGCTTGCTAAAGTTTCTTCTAACAATTCGAAGCAAGTGAAAGGGAAAGTTGATGGCATAGAGTAGGTTTTAGGCGTTGAAAGAGGACATGGGGGGATATGTTTGTTTTAGAGTATGGTGCCAGGCGCTCACAGAATTTGAGAGTTTATTCGCTCTTTGAAAGGAGTTGTTCGCTCTTTCAATAGATTTATTCGCTTCTTCTAGTGCTTTATTCGCTTTTTTTTGAATTGTATTCTCTCTCTTAGCATTTTATGTCCTCGTAAAATGACTCTTAACCATTCTGATTTGTGTAATACGAAACTTCAAAATGCTCATTCTCAAGCTTAAAATTAGTTGAGTCTTGGTGTACTTTTTAATTCCATCACCTACTAGTTCAATATATCATTCTAATTAATAGAGAACCGCTTCAGTACTTTTGCTGAAGCGGTTCATTATATAATACTGATATATTTAATTAGAGAATTAGTTCCTTGAATAATCTATACATTGGATAGCCTATTTAAAGTCTTCAGGAAAACTTTCCAAGCAAGGCCCTTTAACAAAAGTACCTCAACAAATAATCTAATTATCTTCTGTAGACTAGTAGGTTCGTCTGTTACGACATTTTTATCACTATCCGTTATAGTTTACTCGATTTGGTAAGTACCCGTTTTCTTCGTGTTGAAGCCATTCGCTGTTACTTGGATTTGCTTACTTAAATCGCCATCCTCGATATCAGATGCTGTTTCATCTTTGAGAAGGTCAAAATCCTGTTTAACTTCACCATCGTCAAGTCTTCCAATAGTGTTAAGGTAGGGAGACTTTAGTTTTTTCCAAATTTAGCATCAGCCCATATCGTATGGTCTGAGGAATTACCGCTATCGTTAGCATCTGTTGTGATTAACTTCACTTCTTTTGCACCTGTAACAGGGATGTTGACATAGCCATGATCTGTGTGGGCCTTGAATACATCACTTGCAAATTTTTGTTCACCATCTACCCATACTTCAAATGTAGCTGAAGATTCTTTTCCTTTTGCTACTTGATCGATCCCAATATAACTTTCAAAGAAATTAAAGCTTTTTCCTTCAATGTCATACACTACTTCAGAGTTCGCGTGTGCACCGAGTCCTTTTGCATACGTTGTATCAACACCTTGTCTTAGTAATGTAATTGTATCACCAGCAATTGATTTATCTTTTTGTAATGAGCCCCAACCTACTTTTGCAGATTTAGCTGTCATATCAGAAATATATTGCATGTCACTTATTACATTTACGTTCATTGTTTTTGTTTCTTGGATGCCTTCATCGTTTATTTCATAAACAACTTCATAGCTTCCTTTTTTCGCTACATCGACCGTATTCGATTTGATGACGACTGTTTTTGTTATATCTTGGCCACTATGAGAAATCGCTTTAACATAATCCATTGGATCAAATGCTTGATGTAGTTTAACTGTGACATTCTCTTCAGCAGATAGGGTAGGGGTAAATGCCTTTACTTCTACTGGTTTTAGCGTATTTAATTTTTTATCATAGCCAACGACTTTGTACGTATAATTTTTTGTTGTATCTACATTTTCATCGATAAATTGTCCGGTACTAGTAAAGCCGATTAATTCATTATCTCTAAAAATTTCATAACCTAAGAAATCATCTTGATCCGCTTTATCAACCGATAAATATAGCGTATTTGTTTCGTCAGCGTGGTTTGAAGCAAATTTTACGTTTACTTCTTTACCTTTCATACCATTTCCTTTATAGCCTGCTGCACTATTATTTAAATACCATATTTTTTTATCTGGTTTTGGATATTTGCTCGTTTTTGCTTTTGTTTCGTCAGTTACGACAAAGCCATGACGAGCAAAATGTTCACTTAAATCTAAACCAAGTGCTTCCGAAGAGAATTCAACTAAATATTGTTGTTTAGATCGATCACCATCTGAAAGTGTCACATCTCGTTCGCGGTATAAAGAATTTAATTTACCCCAATATCCTGGGCTATACATTTCAAGTTGCCAATAAACAGCTAGTTTTTCAAATAAACCTTGATTGTTATAATCTTTTGAATTTTCTTTCAGTACGTTTTTATAGACGTTCGCTTCATAAGGGATACGTCCATCGATTTTGCCGTAAAATGCTGACATATGCTGCGGAAGCATATTGTTTGTTACTTCACCGATAGTTCGTACTCCAATATCCATGCGATGACCGATTTCATGGATAACGCCCCATGAGCCACCTTTTTCTTCAAATGGAACTAAGATATTGGATACGACATCATCCAGTGTACCGATATGATCGCCAGCCGCATACATATACGCATAAGGCTGTGCAAGTCGTACGTTTTCTCTAATTAATTTAGGGTCATTTTTTTCATTTCGTCCATCTAAACCGTAATACTTAAATAATTCGTCCATTAGACGATTATACGATTCAATTGTTTGTAGTGGGCTGTAGCCATTTTCTATATACGTTTTGTAAGCACCTGTTGCAGTACCTGTCCAGAATAAATGGTCACTAACGATTTCTACGATATCTAGCACTTCGCGATCTTCAACATTAGGATGTTTTGCTATATCTTCATCAATTTTTTTCTTATAGTCGATTAAAAATTGTTTGAACTCATCGACATTTATAGACTTCGTTGCAAAAGGAATGCGATCAACACCTTCAAATCTTAATGTAGGTGCTTTACCTTGCTGTTCAGCTGTATATGGATTTTCAATATAAATTGTTCCACCCGGTGTGACTTCCTTTTTATTATAAGAAGTTTTAGTGATTGCAGGAACAGTGATGACGTTTTTACCGACTTTTAAGCTTACACTTTGTCTCCAACTATTCCAAGCACCTTCTTGTTGTGCAAAAGCTAAGCGTGGTAATGGCCCAGTTGTCGATGCATCAACGTAAACGATAATTTGATCGCCCGGCTGAGCAGCAAGTCCAGTTGGTTGCAAATTGTTGCCGAAGCCGAACTTTAATTTTTCATTCGCATGCTTTACCATATCCCCATGTTGCTCGGCTACTATTATTCTTCCTTCTGTAACGACTTCACCATTAATCACTTTTTTAGCTAACTCTATATTCTCTTTATAAGTAGGATATAGTGGATGAGTTTTTACTTCTGCTTCTAGTGCGTTAATTTGCTCGATACTATTGAATTCAGGTGAAACTTTGTTCATTGTACCGTCAGTAAATAACTTCGCCATTTTATCGTTTAACGTATCTTCTTTATAAAAGGCTAACTCTGATGCACTTGCCCAGTCTTGATTTGCTTTAGTGAAAACAAATTTTACTCGTTTAAATTCTGTAGGCTTGAACTGAATTTCCACGATATCTCCAGTAGAACCTGTATATTCACCAGATGAAACGAGTGTAAAATCATTGCCTGTATCTGTAGTGGAGCTATAAATTTTAAACTGCTGGGCAAAACCTTTACCTTTCGCAGAAGATTGACGGGCAGCGTAGACAATTCTATTTAACGTAGACGCTTCATCGAACTGGATCACGACTTCATTTGTAAATGATGCACTATTCGGTTTTCCAGTTTCCCAATATGTATTCATGTCGCCATCAATCGCTTTATCAATAGTAGAATCAGCATATTTTCCACCGTTGTTAGTGATTGATTTAATGTTCGTGTTCGCCATTTTAAATACGTCATCGTATGCTTTTAAAATCTCTTTTTCATACAAATCAAATATTTTCACCGAAGCGATCGTAGGATTAGTACTAGCTTCAGCTGAAGTTTTGACAATGCTTCCATTCGGATTTTCACTTGCTAAAACATTCAATGGACCGCCGACTAAATTCAATGCCAAGGCAGACACTGTTACAATTTTTACTACTTTCATACATAATTCCTCCTAATGAATTTTTTTCCTAAGGAGCACATAAAAAAGCTACTCAAAGAAGAGTAGCTTAATTTCAAATAAGGAAATCATAAAAAAATCCCACATAAAAAATGAGAGCACTGAAAAACGCTAAAAGATGAAAAATTCGTCTTTTAGAAATTATATTAAAAAATCATTTTTCGGTGGATTGCAGATAAATGCAATATTTTTTACGACCTTATTAAACAAAAAGTATTATGTACTCTTTGGCAACTGGCTGACATAGTTATAAACCTTAGTCCCTATAGCTTTGCGTCCCTAAATTTCTTTAGGTTTGCCTATTCAATTTTTATACAATAAAGAATAGCATAGTGAAAATAATTACCAAAGAACAATTTATACTATATTTTCCATTAAAAGATCAAATAAATGAATTTGTTATGGACCTATTTAACTTAGATGAAACTGAAAAAAGAAGTTAGATCTTTTGGTTTAGACAATTAATAATAGACGGGGATAGGGAGGGTGGGTAAAAATATACGGAGTATTTACTATTTATTTACAATTGAATTTATCAATAACAAATATCCTATAAAAATAACTAATGATATTTTTGCTTGCCTTGAAGTCCAGATGAAGGAGTCAAAGGTATTTTTAGAAAGGATTAAATATAATAATCAAGAAATAGTGGTTGATAAAAAATATTTTAGTGATAAGCATAAAGTATCGAATGTCTATAGATACACATTAATTATTTAAGTAAATAAAATTACATTGGAAGAGAATTCGTGTGTATTTTCACCTAACTACAATTATGAAGATATATCTATGAAAAGTGTGAAAAAAATAGCTCTATTTTAGTTATTTTAGAATCGCCCCATAAAAATGAATCTTATAATAAATTTAATGTAAAAGGACTAGCACAAGGACCTACTGAGCGATGGCTGTATAAGTGTCTTTCACAGGTTGTTAATGAAATGAGAATACATATAGGGTAATGCTTAAGGTGAAAATATGTAAAAAGTAGTAAGAGAATATTTAAATAAAAATAGGGCTTTTTATTATTTCCAATATTTTGTATCATAAGGAGATTACATATTTATGAAATGAGATGGGGAGCTACAGGGTTGCCATTTTTTTATCAAATTGTGAGATAAGCTACTCTTTAAGCTCAAGTTTAAAAGATATGATCTGAAGTAGTGCTTTCTATAGTCAACTTATATACTGGGTTAGGCTCTTTAATTTCCCCAGAATTTTAGAAGAAAAAAACACTCAAATTAATGAGCGTTCTCTTCTTACAATACTATCTATATTTTTTTAGCTTTTCTAAATCTTTTCTAAAATCACTTTTATAAGTGTAATCTGAAATATAATCTAGAAAATCCGCAAACTCATTTCCTTTTTCATAAAATGATTCAATAAATTCTTTAGTATCGCTAACTAATAGCTGTTCATCTACTGATAAGAGTAAATTACTTTTATTTTTCTTTTCAAACTTAATTTCGATAGGTGTATTAGGGAAATAAATTTCACCTTCTCCATTTTCTAAGAAATTTTCTAATGCATTTTTATAAAAATACCATAAAGAATCAATATCATCATATGCTTCAAAATCTTCAATTTTTCCATGAACACCGTTTTCAAATACAATAACACCATCTAAATTGAATAGCCCATCTTCAAAAACATCTTTTTTTATAGCAATAATTTCTTTTATTTCTTCTTTTTTCTTAATATTTATAAACTTATCTTCTTCTCGAAAATATATAAAAGTTTTGATTTTCATTTAATAGTTCCCCTTTAATGTTTTCACTACTTTATCTTTTAGTACTTTTTTAAAAGTTTTACTACCCTAATGCTATCCGAGCATCGGCTTTTATTTTTTATAAAAGCCTATCTAAAAGGGAATATGATGTAAACATATTTTAGAAAAAGAAAACTTTATATTTATTACCTTCTAAATACTGTAAATATTTAGAAGGTGTTATCCGACAAAAATCGACAAGATTATATCTATACAAGTACTTAAAAAGGCAGCTAATAAGCTACCCTTTAAGAATTACATATGATTTTTTAGATATTGTTCTTCTCTTAATTTTTCTGCTTTAGAACGTCTATCAATGCCGAAATATTCAATTGATATTCTATTCAAAAGAATACACCTTGCTTCAGGTTCTAATTTGTTAATTTCTTTTCCAATTTCTTCGAATGTTTCATTAATATTTTTCATCATCAATCAAATCCTTTCTAATTAGGGCGTAATTAAACGCTCTGTATAAATTCAATATAAATAAAATTTAAAAAAGATTGATGTTTCTATCATAGCATGTAATTGGTAGGAGAAAATATCATTATCCAAAATTATAAAAATATAAACACATAATAAATAATAACGTATCAAATAGCACCATAAGAAATGTGAGAATTCTTTTTATTAATAATGGAGAAAGCTGATAGAAGAATGTATAAATGAAAATAGAAACATATATTGATATTTGTGTTCCTTTGGATGAAAAAGATGAAATAAAGCGTTTTACAGATAGCAAAGAGGATTTTATTGTAGAAGATTTATTGGCATTAGATGGAACCAATAGTGTTCCAATTCTATCTTTTGTTTTATAAGTAAAACAAAAGTTGTAATAGGTACTAAGTGTTGTCAAAGCCAATTGAACTTATTCGGATTAGAATTGGATAAATATAACTTTTGTAGTAAAAATCCGATGAATAATGAAAATGGTTGTAATTTCAGTTCTTTCCATTATTTCTAATATTTTGTATCATAAAGAGAATGAATTTATGAAATGAGATGGCAACTTGTCACAGTATAAATTTGAACGGTGGAGTTACCGTTTATTAATCGATTAGTGAGTTAGGGTATACACATAAAATAGGTGCAGAGCTTGATGTGGATTGTTCAACACAGGCTTCAGTATTGAGTTTTATGAAGATTATATTAGTGACGATGATGTACAAATGGAATCACTCTTGTACAACAAAAATAAATCCGTTAAAAAAGTTGAAAGGGGTACAATTTATGAACTTTTTATCAAAAAAATTTTTAGGTAATTCAATAATAGTTTGGATAATAATTAGTTTATTATATCCAATTGGATTATATTATATTATTATGAAACACAATGCTCAAGGATTCTACTTTTTGTTATTAGGGACTGGTTTGAGTTTCCTTTTTGAAAATGTAATATTTAAAAAGAAAGAGAAAGAAAAAAATAAATAAAAGAAGGAAATCAAGGGGGATACGCCTTATCAATGAAACTGTATTGTAAGAAATAGAAAAAGATGATTTCTGTATTTTCAGCTAAGGAACGCTGAAAATCTCCCCCTTTCCCCAGTCGCCTGTATTACCTAAAACCCTTATGCCCGTAATTACAAAATCCCCATTTGTATTTGAAATTGACTTAACAATTCATTTCATTTACAAATGGAGATTTATTAGTTAATAAGTTCTTTCATTAATCATCATTGAGGTTTGGTAGCTGTAATTTCTAAATATAATCTGAAGTCGGGCTCTCTATAATCAGCTTATATACATGGTTAGGTTCTTTAATTTCCCCAACTATTTACAGAATACCTGGGAAAGCGTAAGACTATAGAGATAGAGGTTGATTAAGAAGGAGAATTCTATGAAAATAGAAACTTATATTTATTTAGAAAATGAGGACAAATATGTTAGTTTGAGTGAAAAAGAGAAAATTAAAGGTTTTGTTAGTCGAAAAGAAGACTTTATGGAAGATGGATTTTTAAATTTAGACGGAACTATAACATTTAAAAATGGGGAAAAGGGAGAGATTATCGATTTTGATGAATCAGATGAAATTTCACCTCTCTGGCATTATTATAAAAATGCTTTAATAGATTATTTAAATGAAGGATATGGGGAAGTTTATTATCCAAATGCACCATTAGAAATAAAATTTGAAAAAAAATCAAAAAATGAGTTAATGTTATCCTTAGAAAATCAAATTTTAATTTGTGATCAAAAAGAATTTCTAGAAGAATTTTATAATGCTGCGATCAAATTCATTGAATTCACTGATTATATAAGTGAAGGGCAGTATTATGATGATTTAAAAGAAGAATTAGCAGTAATAAAAAATTGGAATGAAAATCTAATATAGATAAGCGAAGAAAAAAGGTGTTTTATAAGAGTGTCCACTGAAAAAGTCTATAAAGTATTCTTAAGCAAAATCTTGAACGATTTAACGTTCAAGATTTTGCTCTTTTGTTAAATCCCATAAGGGAAATTTAAAATTATCAGTTGAAGAGGCTAAAATTATAACAACACCGATTACGAAAAAAATGATAATCGTTCATCCAACGGATACATTAAGTAATGCGCCTTTATCTTTGTTCTAACCACTATGATGGCGTAACTTATGTTTTAGGAATTAATAAAGGACATTTGCATCAATTATATCCCAGAACTAAATAGAATAAGGGGGATGAATAAATGAAAATAGAAACATATATTTTACTAGAAGATAAAGATATTTGTGTTCCTTTGGTTGAACAAGATGAAATAAAGCGTTTTGCAGATAGTAAAGAGGGTTTAATTGTAGAGGATTTATTGGCATTAGATGGAACGATTACCTTTAAACACAAAAATGATAGTATAGCAGATTTCGAAAATTTGGACGATATTAATACCCTTTGGCATTATTATTCGAATGCTCTTTTTGAATTTTTAGATGAAGGATACGGACAGGTTTATTATCCCGATTTGCCATTGGAAATTAAGTTAGAAAAGAAATCAAAGAAGGAATTAATTTTATCTTTAGAAGATCAAATTTTAGTGTGTGATATAGATATTTTTTTAAAAGAATTTTATAAAGCAGGTAATGAATTTATTGAATTAAGAAATTTTATTACAGATAGTAAATATGATGATTATTTAAAAAAGAGTATAAAGAAATTAATAAAATATATCGGTTGAAATATTAATTAGTTTGGGAAAGTGTCAACGATAAGCGAAGAAAAAAGGCGTCTAAGGACAGCCTTTTTTTGGTTATTAAGAGGAGTTAATATATTCAATTGATTGTGTAGCTTTTCTAACTATTAAAGGGGAGATACTTCAATAGGGTAATGCTTAAGGTGAAAATATGTAAAAAGTAGTAAGAGATTATTTAAAATATTAATAGGAAGATGTTTCCAATCAATAACCCATTTTTAGTAATTTAATACTGTTTTAATTAGATAAAACAATTATTGGGTTTTATTGTGGTAAAATAAAATAGATATGATAAATATTGGATATTTTATAAATGCAAATAAGGATGGGGAAACTTTATGAAACAACGAAGTAAGAAATTTAAAAAAGGGACCATTTATCAATTGCAGGAATAATATATCAAACAGAAATGGTAGCATTATCTCTACTCCCTAAAAATTGTTATTAAAGGGATTATTGCTAAGTCTTATATTAAAGGATGACTTTATTTTGAAAAAGAAGTTTGTTTTGATATTTACATTTCTACTATGCTGCGGTTTATTTTTTATTTTTACAGAGAGTAAAGTAAAAGCAACTTTTACAGGAGTAATCGAAGAGATAGATGGACAGACTGCCATAGTTTATGTAACTGAAGAAGAAGATGAAAATAATGTAGTTACAGGAATAATTGCTGTAAATCTTGCGAAGAATCCCGACGAAACATTTCATGTTGGTGATAAAGTAAAAGTCGGTTATGATGGCACGATGCGAGATACAGCACCAATTGGTATTACTACACTTACTGTAGAATTAGTTCAGTGATGTCTAATAGAGAAGTTGAGTAATGTAGCATTGCTCCTTTGTAATAATGTTTCAAAATTTAAAACGGGAGGGTGCCAGTCCCTCATTCAATTGATGTCTTTTCAATACGAAGGGGGAGGGGAGTTATGGAACAAAAGATTCTTGAATTACTTAACGAGATATATCCATTGGATTTCATTAAAGTTGAATCAGTAACAGATGAGATGTTTCGGTGTACTGCGAAAGATGGTGATTACTTTGCTAGAATTACCAACTATAAAAATTATGATGAACAGTTAGAGGAAGTAAATTATACAAACTTCTTATATAACGAAGGATTAGGAGTATCACCAACAATTTCCTCATTAAATGGGGAAGTTGTCGAAAAGATTACTCTTAACAACAATGAAGTATTAACCGTTCTTTATAAATCAGCATCTGGTGTACACTTACCAAGAAACCAATGGAATGCCAATATATTAAAAGAATTAGGTCGGCAAATAGGTAGATTACATCGTTTTTCAAAAAAATTTGAAGAGATACATCCAATAAAATATATTAACGATTGGCATGATAATGAGGAATACGCTTTCCTCAAATATATTCCTAAAGATGAATATACAATTAGAGATACTGCACAAAAGGTTTTATCAACAATTAAAAAATTGCCAAAAAATCATTCGAATTATGGATTGTTATATGGCGATTTATGGTTAGAAAATGTATTAGTTGATAATGATTTG
This sequence comes from Rummeliibacillus sp. NPDC094406, assembly GCF_044763875.1. Taxonomy (NCBI): domain Bacteria; kingdom Bacillati; phylum Bacillota; class Bacilli; order Caryophanales; family Caryophanaceae; genus Rummeliibacillus; species Rummeliibacillus sp. NPDC094406. The sequence continues at coordinate 410,332 of NZ_JBIWGZ010000004.1, forward strand.
AATTTAGCAATGGTTGATTTTCAAGATTGTGAGAAACATTTTTATATTTATGATTTAGTAGTTCCAATATATAGTGCGTTGGAATATTCGTTTGTGGGTGGAGGTAACATTGTAGAATATGAACGGGGTATTACAAAAGCAATTATCGAAGGATACCAAGAGGAAAATGAACTATCCCCGGAAATGTTAGATAAACTTCCCCTATTTATTAAATTAAAAGAAATATTTGAATACAGCTTAATGCATATGTACTGGAATAAAGAAAAGTTAACAGAAGAACAGTTAAGAATAATGAACCATTTTAGGATGAGGATTGAACTCGATCATTCCCTGCTTAATATATAACACTATGATTTGCTGTTGCATTAAAGGGTGCCATACTTCAAGAAGGTAGTATGGGGATTCTATGCTATCTGTCATTTAGTAAGGGGTTTTTTATTTAATATTAGGGGGTTCTAGTTAACTTAAGAGTTATATCATGAATTTCTTCATCATTAAAGCTTTTGGGAAGTCGATATTCTTTTCCATTTGATAAATTGTAAAGTATGTAGGTATCTTTGGTAAAGGCATCTATAGAAATTCTCCACCTAATTCCATCTACTTCTCCTTGTTTGAAAAGTTCAATTACTAAGGGTTTTACAAAAGGCTTTTTTTCTTCAATTAATGATTTTTGTAAAGGCCAACGCCCAATAGGGTATTTCAAAAGATTGGTTATCCGTAAATCATATTTATCTCCATTAATTGTACATACACTTCTTTTGATGAAGCATTAGTAATCATATTTTTATACAGTATTCTTTTATTGTCGGAAGTTATTACAAATAATCCTTCAGTTCCATAGCTGAAGGCTATATTGGGGTCTGCAAGTTGAAACGGTAAAGGTGAATCAATAAAATATTCAATAGTTTCTTCCCCGCGACACCGGGCTTAGGTCTTTTAATTTTGCCTTCATTCGTTTGTGATTGTAATAGTTAATATAGTCTTTAAGTTCTTGTTAAAAATGTTCCATTGATTTAAATTCTTGTAGTATAGGAGTTCGATTTTAATAAGCTAAAGATGGAATTCTGTCCCCATTTCTCGTTTATTTTTTCCGAAGTAAAATCACGTTGTAATATATTTGGGATAATTTCCTTGGTGTTTCCTTTATACGAACGATATTTCTTTATAAAGAATTTACATTTTACGCCAACGGTATTCATGAAACGGTTAATCGTTTTAGGATCATGATGTAAGCTGTATTTTTTCAGTTCTTTGGGAATCGGACGATAACCATTACGACCAGCCTATATATTTCTACTTTATCATTACTTTATATCCATATTTTCATTTTTTATGCCTATATTATTAAAATATAAAAATGGTACAATTGATTCATATCAAAAAATGGAGGGGTAGAAGTGTCACAACTGTTTTTTTCAAATTATATAAATGATATCGAAGATCTGCTCAAAAATGATTTATCGAAAAGTACATATTGTGGTATGTTTGATGATCTAGAGAAACTTGTAACTTTAGCTGACCGACTCGCAATTTCTTGTCAAAATCATCCGTATTTTACGAATATATCCTCTTTTTTAAAAAATATTGATAGAGCATTTACCGATCCAAATGATGCGGACCAAGCCTCACAGGTATTGCTGAATGTTGAGAAATGGATTAAACCTGTGTTGTATTTTAGCGATAGGGAAAAGTGGGATAAGCTCAATCAAAAGAAACATCACTTCACCTTAAAGCCCACTGTTACACAGTTACAGCTTTTAAACCAACAAGAGATGGAAGCAGAGACGCCCGATGCCATCGAAGATGTCGGGAAAAAGTATATGTGGATTGCGATTAATTCAAGAAACTACGAAACGCATAATACTGCACTTTCATCTAGTGAACTGCGATTGAACTATTTACGCTGTGCTATGACAATTATTTTAGTTCCTTTATACCGAAATTATGACCTCATCAGATCCAATTTAGAGGGGCTGTTATGTCGTCAGATTGATGCAGAAGTAGAGGATCTAATGGCTTCAATCCGTGTATCGCGTAAGGAAGAAATCAAAGGTTTTAAAGCAAGACATGATTTAGTGGAGAAAATCGTTTGTAAGCTAACAGGAGAGCTACGAGAAAGTGGTGGCTATTATTTACTAACAGGGATCGAAGGTATTGGGAAGACGGCGCTTTGTGCAAAGGTATCTGAGCAATTAATCGCGAAGCAAAATAGCTTGATTGAGCCAGACGTCAACATCAAACAGGCTGCACCGTGGTTGCCTGGTCAACTTATACATTTTGGTAAGTGGGAATCTGACCCTGTTCGTATTTTACGCTCGCTTATTGCACAAGCGAATACGATGTTACTCGAGCCAGAAGATTTACCGAATAATAAGCATGCCTTACAAGAATTAGACAAAATGAGTTTTTTTAATAGCCAGTCGCAAATGAAAAAGGCGGTCTCAGGTGAACACTTTGGCAATTATTCCAAACAAATATTTTCACCAGCGAATAATTATTCTAATTCATCCAATCTGGAGAATGTTGTATCACTACCGTTTAATACAAATGTGATGAACCACTCTACAAAAGATAAGAGTGAGCTCGAAATACACAAAGCCATACTCAGTCGTGCTCTCCGAAAGCTTACGAAGCAATACGGTCCTGTCGTCATAATTATTGATGCGCTTGATGAAATCACTACCTTTGCTGATAATTTAGAATTTTTACCACGTCAATTACCGCCAGGCGTATCCGCACTATTGACGGTCCGTCCGAATATTGGAATTGAAAAATGGCTGACAAATTATAGTAGCGCATTGGTTTATCTGGATCAAGTCGGCTATATCGAACGCAGTGAAATTCCGCTCTTTACAGGTATTGACGATTTCGCCGGAAAAGAGGAGAAAAAGTTCAATGATCAGATTTATCGCAATAGTAAAGGGTGGTCCTTACAAATTGCCGCAATTGCTCGTAAACTAAAGGACGTCAACGGCGATTTCACACAAGTCGATGTGGAAGATGAGCTTGGGAAATATTTTGACCGTCAAAAGGATGAATGGCTGCGCGCGTATGAGGATGACCGCAGTGAATATTTAAAAGAAGTGCTACATTTACTCGCGATTTTCGAGCCGATTTCGGCAATTAGCTTAGATGATGTACAAGGCTATCTAGAAGGGAAATTTGACGAACGGCTTAATTTAGATAAAATTATTGATTTACTGAAGCCAGTCTCTTATCAGATTCAAGGTCTTGAAACAGCCAAGAAAAATATTAAGCTAGGCATTAAGGCGTATGCGGATAATGTGAAAAAAGGCATTGGCAAACGCGATTTAAAAAGACATTTAGAGGACTATACTGAGTGGATGAAAGACGATGAAGACATAGAGTCGAAACTAGTTGCTGACTTTGTGAATTATTGGATGAGCGAGGGGTCTCGAAAAGAAATTGAGATTGTCAAAAAAATCATCGATGAGTTAATTGTAGACGAAGAGCTCGAGAAAGTGGAAGAATTAGCTTTTCATATGATTACATCCGTTAAGAAGATTCCCCTAGGTTATAAATATTGCATGCGAGAGTTGGCATCACTAGGCAAACCCAAGGCAGTTGTGAATTACGCAAAATTAATATTGATGGGGAAAAGTAGCAAAGAGCAGGAAAAAAGGGAAGCTGAAGAGTGGCTTCGCAAGTCTGCTGACAATGCTGAACCCGAAATATTGTGTTTTTTAGGGAATTTTTTGATTGATCATAAAAAAGAGGAACAGCTACGACAAGAAGGCGAGCAATACCTACGTCAAGCAATTGAACAAGGATACCAGCCTGGGAAGATGATGTTAGGTAGTCGTTTGATTGAAGGAAAGGGTTTAGCTGTTAATAAAAATGAGGGCTATGAATTACTGGAGGGTCTTGTGGAAGAGGGGCATGAAAAGGGTATCCTCAGATTGGTTTATTTTTTATTGAAGACGGATCAGCCAGAAGCGAATCCTGAAAAAGCTTATCAATTATTGATCATGCTAGCTGAAGAAAGAGGAAATATCTCAGCAATGTTTATGTTAGGAGTAAATCTCATCGTTGGTAAGAGACTAACGAAGAACGTACAAGAAGGCGAGCGATGGTTAAGACGGGCAGCTGAAAAAGAATTTGTGCAAGCGATGCACTTTTTAGGCATGGAATTAATCGAAGGTAAATATCTACCGCAACATATAGATGAAGGCATTGAATGGCTTGAAAAAGCGATTGATTTGGAGCATGAAGATTCTTGTTTGCTGTTAGCTGAATACTATCTAAAAGGTGAACATGTAGAGGTAGATTTTGAACAAGGAAAGCTATGGCTGTTAGAGGCCGTTAAAATGCGTTCGATTTCAGCAATGTTTTCATTAGGTAGAGCATATTTATATCACTTGGGGGGATTTCCCCAAGACAATGATGAAGCGTTGAAGTGGTTACAAATGGCAATTGAAGAAGGTTCAAGTGAAGCTTGCTTGTTGTTGGGGGAGGCACTAGTATATGGTACAGGCTTTAAACGAAATTATAATTTAGGTATCAACTACTTGCAAATGGCAGTGGAAAATGAGTTTGTAATTGCTTATAGTAGGCTTGGAATGGCTTATTTAGACGGTAATGGTTCTTCTAGAAAACGGATTGAAGGGGAGAAAATTTTACGACAAGGTATAGAAAAGGGCTGTAATGTCGCAAAAATTAATTTAGCCATCGAACTAGTCAATGGGGATAAAATTAAGAAAAGGGTAGAGGAATCAAAGCAGCTTTTTGAGGAATTAATAGAAGTCAGATTTGAAAATGCATTACCGCTAAGATGTCAATATTCAGTAATAGAAAATGCATTTGATGAAACAGCTGAAGATATACATGCACTTCTTTTGCGTGAAATTGAAAAAGGTGTGCCAGAAGCAATGTTGATTCTCGCTGAATATTTGGAAGAAGGAAAATATTTACCGCAAGATATTGATACTGCCATTAGTTTGTTTGAAAATGCGTGCTCACTAGAGTATACGGCGGCATATTTATCTTATGCCGCGTCGTTAATGGTGATGGATACATTACCGAAAGATTTCGAAAAAGGATTGCTACTTCTCGATAAACTGCTTGAGGCAGAAGAGTATGAAGCCTATGGAATATTAGCTACACATTATTATAAAAACGAGCATAATATTCAAAAGACTGTTGAATGTTATCTCGAGCTCATAAAGCGTGGGTATAAAGGAGCGTCAAGTGACTTATTCTACTTGGTTCGTCATGACAAGGCTTCTATCGACGGACAATTCGACTTTAATCAATTACTAGACATGGTGAAAAATTCAGATATGCCCCTTGCACGTGTGAATTACGCGCTCTATTTACTTTCATTAAGCACAAATGATCAAACATGGCGTGAAGTGGATGCCATGTTTACGAAACTAGATGAGTTAGATAATGTCAAGAAATGGTGGACAGACTTAGCAATGAAGGAAGATATGGAAGGTTACCTCGTACTGGGGTTATTAAATCGTCATCAAAAGATTTCACTACCAAATAATTGGACGCTAGAGCACTGCTTTAAACAAGCAATTACCGTGTATAATATTCCACACTGGATTCAAAAACAACGTTAAAACAGAACCCTCATGTACATCGTAAAGTCTGAAGGAGGGCATTGAAAAACTGTAGTTCTAATAAATTCTCTAACTAAAAAATTTTCTAATAGAATTTAGTGCTTAGGTATTCAAATTCTACGGCCGAGTAGAGCCACCTCTTTCGATTTGCTTTGTTCGGGGGTCTCGTATGTATTTGGTTTTTCCAGTAGTCTCCTCCGGGCTAAATCCTATTATTTTAAGTTAACTGCGAAGCATTCTCTCAGTGCCTCTGGCTCTAATTGATCTAAAAGGAAGTGGATATTCCCTATGATAAAGGTACTTGAATTACATTGATTTATTTATTCTTTGAACTTGGTAAAGTAAAATTAAGTGGCATAAGTGTATGGCCATCTGACCACCCAAAAGAAGAACTTTTAGTGACATCTTCTGGAAAACACTCGCCTAAATAAAAATATACGAAAAAAAGCTGTGCAATTTTGCACAGCTTTTTCATCTGTTAATCATTTAATGAAAAGTTTAGTTTCATTTTCTTCGTACCAACACCAACCATGTCGCCTAACAGCTTATTCGTGTTTTTAAAACAAATATCCGCGAATTGTTCATTCACTTGTTCTAAATAAGATTGAATATTATCTTGTCCTATGGCTTCTTTATCTGCATTCATTTGAACGTTGCGGCAACTTGCAACGGTATTTTGTTCAAATGCACGTTGGAAATCGCTATAAAGATTGAAATCCGTATCGCCAAGTAAAGCGATAGTGTGGCTTAACCAATGGATTTTGCTAATATCGAACGTCGTTGTCGTATCGCGGTAGCATGCAGGAGTATCCGTTACATTCGCATAAAATGGCACAACAGAGTTAAATGTATTTGGTCCGAATGCTAACCAATGCACACCTGCAATTTCAGAAGGTACATCGTTACGAATTTGTAAAATATGCGACTCTTGGTTGCGGTTAATGCCGATTGTGCGATAGATGCTCTTCGATTTTTCATCACCTTCACCGTAAGGGTCAAAAGGTGTGTTTTGGAAGTGTGAGCTTAATGCCCATTTCACATCTTCTACAGTGATTTTGCGATTTGCACGACATATAAATGGCAGATCATGATCCATCGGTTGTTGTTCAATTTCTGGATTAAAGAATTTTTGAACATACCATGCGCGTGGGTTGTTATAACGTGTATCTTTTACAGATGCACTGCCGAAGATGTGGCGTAAGTTCACTTGATCTGTATCTGGATTTAAGTGGTATTTTTCGATTAACTCTGGTAGATCCTCTGAGTAAAGTGTATCAGGAGACTCAAAATCAAAATAATCGATGTTGAAGCGGTTCGGTGCAATGACATATGCATCATCTGGAATACGAATCGCTGCCCAGTGATGACCACCAATTGTTTCGAAATACCAGATTTCGTCTTTATCTGAGAACGCTACACCATTTGATTCGTATGTACCGTACTTTTCTAAAATTTCACCTAAACGAAGTACACCTTCTTTTGCAGAACGAATGTAAGGTAGAACAATCGTTAACATATCTTCTTCGCCAATCCCACTTTTAATGAGTGGGTCAACACCTAAAATACGTGAATTTGTGGTAATCGTTTCGGTTGCCGTCATCGCCACATTTTCACTATTGATGCCTGATTCTCCCCAGATTCCACCTTCATCACTTGCATCTGGTGTTGACGTATAGCGCAAAGGATTTTCAGGGAGCTCGATTTCAAACGTACTTTGAACAGATTTATAAATTTTCGGTTGATCTTCTGGATTCATTACTACAAATCGTTGTGGATTAGATGCAGCACTACTACTATCTTCGTTTCGCGCAATCATGGTAGAGCCGTCAATCGATGCCTTTTTTCCGACTAAAAGTGTTGTACAAGAACCTGTCTTTTGTTTTTTCATTATATAATTCCCCCATTTTTTTACTATAAGTTATCTATTATATTTAAAATTATATCACGAAGTGGGAACTATAACTTTTAACAGCTTCTTATAAGGGCTATATTTGAATGGCCCATTCCGTTAACACTTAAAGCCGTGGATTGCCTTTTATTTATGTTTAAATACTACAACAACTTACCTTATTTAAAGAAACTTAACCTAAACAGAGAAATGAGAAGGGTATGTGTCACAGTATGAAAATGAAATGGCGAAGTTGCCAATCTTCAATTGATTATTGAGCTAACCAAATACCTACAATGCTACTTGGGGATTCAGCGGGATTTTTTAGTTAATATATAATACGAAAAAACTGTGGATAGGAGGATGTTTCTATTTGATAATCCATATTTAGTGAATTTATCCTGTTTTAGCGATGTTAAGTAATTTGTTGGTTTTTTTATGGTAAAATAAATAATAAATGATAAATGCTGGATAAAATATTACAAGAAAAAGGATGGGGAAACTTTAATGAAACAACTAAGTAAGAAATTAAAAAAAGTATCGCTATGTCAATGATTCTTGCATGTAGCTTAGTATATCGGACAGTAGGAGTTTCAGCAGAAAGTAACGCAAGATTTAGGTAATAATTCCAAAGTGAGTTATGGTTTAATCTATTATAAAAATAAGAAACTAACAGGGTCTATCACACATAAATTTAAAGCACATACCAATTGATCTTTTGTAGTTTATGAAGAAAAGGGTATTTAAGTGAAAGAAATGTATTACTAATCAATACTTTCGTATCTAGCAAGATATTAAACGAAAAGGGGTAACTAATCATGAAATTGAAAAAATTCTTAATTTTTGCTTTAACTGCCTTTCTAGCAACCATGACTCTAGCAACAGTACAATCTTCAGAAGTACAAGCAAAGAATCTTGACTTCGAGTATAAGCATAAAACAACATCTGATTACATCATAAGAGAAATGAAGGCGCAAAAGAATTACACATCTGCAAGAATTTCATCCGATTCAAAGTATGAAAAACGTTTTTATGCTAGTAATAAACGTATTTATGGTTCAGGTTATGTTGTTTTGAAAAAGAACCAAACAGTAACTCTACAAGGGGTAAAGGTATCAGTTAAAGATGGTTACTTTGTAACCCCAGGTCAGACTAAGAAAGTCAGCAAGGTTATGAAAAATACAAATAAAGTGTTTTTCGAGGATAAGTTAGTAAGTAACAGCATTGTTGTAAAAGGTGGGGTAACATACTTAAACGGTAAGAAACTTACTGGTTCAATGAATCATAAGTCTGTGCATAACAAAGATATATCCCTGGATTTTTACAACGGTAGAGTACTAAGAGTACAAGAAACATACTTTTAAATCGTTTACCTAGAACAAAGAAAGAAGATAAGACAATGGCTAGTATAATCATTGTAGATGATGCTTTATTCATGCGTATACTGTTAAAAGACTTAACAAAAGCAGGTCATACAGTAGTATCTGAAGCTTCGAATGGAAAGGAAGCAGTCGAAAACTACAAAAAGGTAAAATCCGACTTAGTAACAATGGATATTACTATGTCTGACATGGAATCTTGTTTATAATACTAGACTAATTGTGAAAATATCTAGTTATTTCATTTTTGGGATTTTATATTGTTTTACAAAGAGAATTATTAACTTCTATTATTGACTCTTTTGTAGGATTAGTAATATTTTTGATAGTTTTCAAGATTTTAATAAAAAACACTCCTAAATAATTAAAAAGTATGGTGCCAGGCACTCACAGAATTTACGTCATTTATCTGTTTGAGTATCTGGCACCTTTATGCTTTTGAGAATAAGGATTAATAGTACTCTTTTTATTTAATTTTTCTGATCCAGGAATTCAGTTTTATTTTTGTATATTCCTCGATTCAATGTTTATAGAATCTGGCGACATTTAAACAATTGTCTCTGGTAAAGGGGAAGTTATCCAATACAATACAGCAACTGATCATGTTCCCGGCTAATGGTTAATAGTAAAAAAAACTTTTTATCAACAAATTTATAATATTTAGTCTTCAATATATTATTGAGACGTGCAAAACCATCATCCGATACATCAAGTTGTGAAACATCGAAGTGACAATGTATCTATAACTAAAACGATTATAGAAAGTTAGTTATTGCCAATTAATGAAACTTATAGGTCATTAAGAACGTACAATTATTAGAGAAAGGAAGGGGATTGGAATGTATTTTCCATCAAAAAAAGATTTATGGATATATCCTATCAATTGGGGTTGTATAATTGCTTGCTTTACTCCATTTTTTATAGGAAGAGACTATGGAGCACTTTTTTTCACTATACCTTTTGCAATCCTGTTAGTTTGGAGTTGGTTTACAACAGGATATAAAGTTAATAACGAATTACTAATTATCCGAAATGGCCCGATAAAAAAGAAAATTCCAATAAAAGATATTAAAAAAATTACAAAAACACAAAATCCGTTAGCATCTTCCGCACTTTCGATTGATAGGCTTGAAATAACTTATGGCTCTGATTTTGGAATGGCACTCGTTTCTCCAAAGGATAAACAAAAATTTGCATCTTTGCTAAAAAGTATTAATCCACAAATTGAGGTTAATAACAATATAAATCAATGAGTGTTAGAGTGATTTCGGAAAATCACTCTATTTTTAGCCCAATTAACAACAATTATTTAAAATAGCCCATTAGTAAGACAAATGAACAATTATTTAATAAAATGGATAATAGATTAACTACTTTTGTAGGAGGACTACTATGGTAAACTTAACAGAATATCTGTACGAAAAGATAAAACCGATTATTGAAAGTTGGAATGAGGAAGGAATATATGCATTATCTTTTTTTGTATATACAAATGAAGTTTCAGATAATATCCCTACTTTTGCAATCAGTTATAATACTGAGGAAGATTGTGAGTATAGTTCACAGCTCAGTGAGGAGAGATGGAATTACGCCTTTTGGAGACAAGATGAAAATGAGATTATTGGTGATGAAGAATCAACAAACATTTTATTACAATGGTTTAAGGAAAATGGCATAAAGGATATTGGGTACGAGGACGAATCATTAATGTATGATGAGGATCAAAATTACATAGGAAAAGGACCAAACGGTTATTATGAGCTATTACAGGTAGTTTCTAATGTAGCGAAAAAATTACACGACAATAAAGTTATAATTAATACTTTTAATAGAGAACTGCCCATAATTATTCACGATTTGGAATATTCTTGGTTATCAGAAGAAACAACGAAAAATGGAAACCCTAATGGAATAGCCGAGATATTCTTGGATGCATTACGCCAAGAATTTCCAGAGTAAATTCTTGTATGTAATGAACTTAATTTATATTCTTATTGGTACATGATTTACTGTTGCGTGGGAAGGGTAATTGGTGTAGACGATGCTGTCTAAATGATTTTTGATTTAGATAGCGTCTTTTTTATCAGACATACAAGTTGCACTAACTACAATTTTATATTTTCCATGGTTTATTTATATACAAGGAAGATCAAATTAATGAAGTAAAAATAGTTTTAAGAAATTTATAATTGATAAGGTCTAAGTATACGCCAACACTGTATATTTAGGCCTTATTTTTTTATGTATAAATACTACAACAATTTACCTAATTTAAAGAAACATATCCTAAACTGAGAACTGTGAAGGGTATGTGTCACAGTATGAAAATGAAGGGGAGAAGTTTCCAATCTTCACTTGATTAATGAGCTAACCAAATTCCTACAATGCTAATTAGGGATTTAGCAGGATTTTTTAGTTAATATATAATACGAAAAAACTAAATTTAAATTTCGGATTTAAAAGTGAATAGGAGGATATTTCTATTTTATAATCCGTATTCAGTAAATTTTTCCTGTTTTAGTGATGTTAAGTAACTTGTTGGGTTTATTATGGTAATATAAAATCTCAATGATAAATATTGGATAATATTGATGAGAAAAGGATGATAAAAAGTTTATGAAACAACGAAGTAAGAAATTCACAAAAAGTATCGTTATGTCAATGGTCCTTGCATGTACCTTAGTATATGGGACAGTAGGAGCTTCAGCGGCAAGTAACGCTACATCCACAAGTAAAGCGGTTAAAACAGCAAGTACTACACCGGTAGTTTCAAAAAAAGGAGTAATCACTTTACCTAAGAAATTTAGTACAAAAACAGTTAAGAGCGAATTAAAACCAGAAGCTGCAAAACTAATCAAAATTTACGGTACTTCTTTAGGTGACGGAAACACAGATAATTTTAAAGCATATGCGAAAAAACACTTAGTAGCCAAAACACATACTAACTATATGCTTGGATATGGTTATTCGTTGGATAAGTACAAATCTAAAGTAAAAGGGACTCGTAAAGCGAATTCAAAAGCAGAAATTGCAAACTATTCAAAGGCTGTAAAAAAAGTCACAACATCTCAAATAAGAAATGAAGATTCTTATGTTGGTACTGGATTTGCAACTTTTGAGTTTTCTTTCCAACCAAAAAACTATAGCCCAATGAACAGAATCTATGTTTATTTGAAATTTAACCAATTATCAAATGGAAAGTATGTACTAGAAACTATCAGCTATTTTTAAGTCAGGCGATTGTTTGAGGATAGTGCCAGGAACTATAGAGGCATGTCTTTAACTAATGAAGAAAAAGCCGTGCATGTGATCATTCTGAAGACTTTCTAAGATTTTTTGCAAAGCAGATTAAATAAGTATCAGTAAAATTATTATTGTTATAAGTTTTAATGGATAGAAGAGTTAACGAAAAGATAAGTTTTTCGTTAACTCTTTTTCAAACTTTCTCTTTCTATTCTTTATCTTTAGGGGATTCAACCATATCTGGAGGAACTATTGTAATAGCAATTTTATAATGCTGTCTATCTTGTTTAGAGAGATTGTTATTTAAAAATTCGACCAAGGGGATGTGATTGTTTAATCAGGAATACTTTTTAAGTTTATCATTTACCTATCCTCACCTTTTCAATTTGACTGAATAAATTAGGTAACATATAAGAGCTTAGGGGTGGATGAAGATGATTTATTATTGTCCTTACTGTATTCAATTGATCGACTATGCAACAAGAAATAACACGACGATCATTGATGAATGGAATTGCGTTCTTGCTCCGCCTCCGCCTAAGCTGCAATTTGTCACTGTTGACCCGAAAACAAGCGCACTGCTCGTTTTAGATATGGAAGCGACGATATGTAATAATCCTCGCTGTATTGCATCCATCTCAAATATCAAACCGTTACTGACGAAAAGCCGTGAACGGGGCATGTTAGTTGTCTATAGTCTTACACATAATGGAAATGCCTCAGATATTGTTCCTCAGCTTTCTCCCTTGCCCAATGAACCTGTTGTGAAATCAAACGTTGATAAATTTTATGAAACCGATCTCGATCAAATCCTAAAAGAGAACGGCATAAAAACCGTAATCGTTACCGGTTATGCCGCAAATGGTGCAGTCCTGCATACAGCGACAAGCGCTGCTTTTCGGGGATATCATGTCATTGTTCCTGTTGACGGAATTTCAGCATTTAATCCTTATGCCGAACAGTATACATCTTGGCATATGTTGAATAGTCCGGGGACCCGGAACAATGCCGTTTTAACCAAAAGTGATTGGATACAATTCGGTTGTCCTTATCAGTGATCCTATTTCACAATCAATTTATAAATATTTCCTAAAGATAGAAAATAATCAAACTTTTTTATGAATATCAAACTTAAATCTGTTGAATAAGAATCCCTTTTGATCAATCTTTTTTCAAAAGGGATTTTTCAAATTTATCGTGAAATATGGGTTTGTCTAGGTCCACAAAGAGAGCTACTTTGAATGACCAAAGGAATAATTTGGGTTTTTATTGTTCCAAAGGCTTCCCGCACTTTTCAAATTATTCTACTAAGTTTTCTGTCAATTGTTTTTCTTTCCACACGAATGTAATACCGAGGCCAATGACCATAATAACAGCTGCGAAAAGGTAAGGGTAGTGGATGTTTACGTCAAATAGTATTCCGCCTAACATTGGTCCGATGATATTTCCTAAGCTCGTATAGGTTGAGTTCATTCCAGCAATAAATCCTTGTTCGTTACCGGCAGTTTTTGATAAAAATGTCGTCAATGCCGGACGAAGCAAGTCAAATGCGAGGAAGATAAAGCAAGTTACCACCAACACTGCCCAAAAGCCAGAGATTACGGTGGACGTAACCGCTAATATTGCACCTGCAATTAAACATAATTGGATCAATTTCTTTTCACCGAGTTTATCGACCATTTTTCCAAACATAAATATTTGTACAATAACACCGAAGATTGAGCTTATTGTAATAATGGCTGCAATGTCCTTCGGCGTGAAGCCGAATTTATGATCAGAAAATAGGCTGAAAACAGTTTCATATGCAGATAAACCGAAGGCGAGTACAAATACAATGATAAATGGAATGAAATAAAGTGGATTAAGTGATTTTTTTAAATCGTTTATAAAGCTTGTTTGCTTGGTTTTAGCAGAAATCTCTGCAAGCTGTTCCTTCGTTAGCGGCTCTTTTAAAATGAATATTGATGAAATGCATGCTAAAAAGGCAATGGCAGCCGCAAAGAAGAAGGGCATGCGTATACCGTATTCAGCAATAAAGCCACCAAAGCCAGGTCCTATAATAAAGCCAGTACTAATGGCGGCAGAAATATAACCCATCGCTTTTGGTCGTTCCTGAACTGATGTAATATCTGCAACATATGCAGTAACACCTGGCATAATAAAGGCGGCACTAATTCCCCCTAACATTCTTGATAGATAAAGCACCGATACATGCGTGCCTAAACCAAAGATAAGTTCTGAAATACCAAAAAGGAATAAACCAATTGTGATGATTTTCTTCCTGCCATAACGGTCAACCCAACGACCTGCGAGTGGTGACATAAGTAGTTGTGCCACCGCAAATACGGCGACAAGATTACCCATCGTTTTTCCTGATAAATGCATGATATTCATAAATGATGGCATAACTGGAATGATGAGACCAACTCCGAGAAATGCAATGAATATATTGCTTAGAAGAATAATTAATATCGACTTTTGTTCTTTTATTGTTTTTTTCATGTATTAACATCTCTTTCTATTAGAATAATTGATGTGAAATACCTCTCCAAAATACTGTCAAAGAGGCTTCTAATTTTTTACATAGAATGGGTTCCAAATTAATTTGAGCTTTGTACAAATAAACGTTTCAATTGTTTACGGAATCGGATAATAGCTACAATTATGATACCGCCAAAAACAATCTTCCCGATGTGTTGTCCAATCATACTAAAGACATACTGCATTTTATCACCTAACCAGTAACCACCAATTAAGAAGAACGATACCCAAAACAGAGCCCCTGAAAAAATTATTATTGCAAAACGGCGAAATGATAAATTGATTATTCCTACAAAATATCCCGTAAAATGCCTTACGCCTGGTATGAAGAATGCAATAAAAAGGAGGAAATATCCATATTTATCAAACCACATTTTCGTTAAATCGATTTTTCTCTGTGTTAAAAACACATACTTTCCATACTTTTGTATAAACGGCATACCAAGTTTATTACCTAGAAAGTACTGAATAGTCATTCCAACACATGTCCCAATACACGATAGTAGAATTAATAACAGTAAGTTTAAGTCTCCTGTATGTACTAAATACCCTGCATAAACTAATGTTGGCTCCCCTGGAAATGGAAGAGCGATATATTCTAACATCAATCCAACTAATACAATAAAATATCCATGCTGTTGAAATAGTTCATAAATCCATTCCATGTTATCACTCCAAAGGTTCCTTTTTTTATCGTAGAACTTCCAATTTCTTAACAATCGTATTTGGTGTTTCCCATTCATCACGATCGAAATCTGAAATAGATACTTCAATATCTAAACGTTTGCAAGTCACATGGTAAAGGTTTATTTTCTAGAACTGCACCACTGTTTAAATATAGTTCATTCTATTTTGCAAATTTTAATTCCATTTGTAATTATTCAATAGCTTCTTTTGTTAGTATTTTTAACATTTTTTCAAATTGTTCTATTTCCTCTGCGGTACATCTGTTTTTCAAATTTGTAATAATTTTATTAATAAAATTATCATTAAGAGAGTAATACTCCATAAATTTATCTGTTACTTGGAGGTAATATACACGTTTATCTTTTTCGTCATTGAATTTTGTAAGATACCCTTTTTTAATCAATTTGTTGATTCTATATGTTGCATTCGGCTGTGATATATTAAAAAACTCTGCAAGCTCGCTATAGGTAGGTTTTTTTAAGAAATATACAACTTCAAGGCATGCCATTTCTACAGCGCTTAAATTTTCAATCTCAACTTGGCCATGAGCGGTTTTTTTATAAAAATTCATAGTAATTTTCATATACAAATCTTCAAAGAGTTCATCCAACACATTATTTTCTCCTTTCTGTAATAAAGTTAAAAAAATTTAATTAAAATATTTTAAGTTTATGTTAAATCAAATAAATTTCATTGTCAAATGTTATGAAAATACTACTGAAATACTGTAAAAAGGTTGATTGCAGAAGATATGAACCTAATGTTACCCATGTAGTAATAATTGAAGCGGAAGGTAGCGATAAAAATCTTTTGTATTATCTGATGCATTTCCAAGCAGGGAAGGGAAGGACCGGAAAAAACAGTGGAACTATAAGAGGATATATGTGAGCTTAGAAGAAGGTTCTAGGCACTCACAGAATTATTTTAGGATCTAGTATTGACAAGTCATTTAAACGTTTGAATATTATAAGGCGTATTTAAGTGAGAACTTATTTGAGTTCGTTAATATTTCGCATATGCTTGTTTAAAACAAAGTTTGATTAAGAAAGTGTCACGAACGTTGATTTTGTAATAGAATAAGCCCTTTTATTTTGAAAAAAGATTGATCAAAATAAGAGGACTACGTTTTTCTATATAATTCATTTTTAATACAAAGTTTGTTTTACAATTTTTTATAAACACTACATCTTTTTTGTAATCTAAGCTAAGATGCTTTCTTTATAAGAATAATATAGCTACCGGATTATCGACTAGATACCTAGCAAAAAACTATCATTATCAATGCATAATCAAAAAGTAAATTTAGCGAAAAGGGAATAAAGATGTAAAGAAACTTTAAACCACTTAATCCGTCTTTCTCTTATGTAAATATGGTAGTAATGAAATTACCCCAAGGATAGCTAAACAAGATCCAATCCACAGCGGAGATACATAACCATATCCTTTACTGATTCCAAGACCACCTAGTGACGAACCAATAACAATACCCAGAGTAATAAAAGAACTATGAACGGTATTTATCATTGTTCCATTACCAGCTGTTTTCATTACCCTCGCAACCATGGCCGGATTCAATGCTACACCAGTTAAACCAATAAAAATCGTAGAAATAACCGCAATGTATTTATTCTCTGCACCTAAAGCAAATAAAGACAACGATACGATTAAAATAATTAATCCACCCATAAGTATTTTCATTGTAAATTTATCAGCGAACTTGCCAATTATTATATTTCCAATTACCGTCGCACTACCATAGAGAGCAAGTAAATATGGAATACTTGCGCTTGAAAAGCCTGTAACATTTGTAAAGATAGGAGTGAAATAACTAAATGCTGCAAACGTACCTCCAATAATAAACATACTTGTTACGTACGCTGCCCAAAGATGAATATTCTTAAATCGCAAAAGTTCGTCTTGCCAATTTACTTGCTCTTTATTTGAAGATGATGGTAACAGCCATTGGATCATAATTCCTGATACTAGAACAAGAACAGAAACAGCCCCAAAGCTAATACGCCAGCCATAATATTGCGAAATAAAGGTTGTTATAGGTAATCCTAAGACAGTTGCAATCATTAAACCTGCGAGTACAATTGATGCAGCTTTTCCCCTTAAATCAGAGTGAACCAATGTTGCAGAAAAGGAAATCGCAACTCCAAAAGCTGAAGCTGAAGCAATACCAGTTATAATACGTGAAATCATCATAATATTATAGTTCCAAGCAATTGCTCCGAGCGATTGACCAATTAAAAATACAAACATTAAAAACAATAAGGCTTGTTTGCTGCGCATTCGTAAGAGAATTGCAGTTAAAATAGGGCCGCCTACCACCATTGCTCCTGCATAAGCTGTAATTAAATACCCAATAGATGATACAGAAACCTGGAATGCAAGAGCAAGTTCGTTCATCATACCTGCAACCATAAATTCTGATGTAGTCATACAAAAGATAGCTAAAGCTAATAAATAAATAATCGATGGCATAAAAACACTCCTAATACATTATTGTAACGATTGGTACAAAAATAGTGCGAAAAAAGAGCGCACTAAGCGCCAAAAATAGACTCCATTGTTCCTTTGATAACCTGTTCAGCTAACATCCGATTTTGCATCGATACATTAAGAACACGGAATCCGTAATAACTGCTTAAAAGCAGACTAGCTAATTCCTCAGCTGATTGCTTCTTTGAAATTTCACCTGTTTGCAATCCTTCCTCCATCACTGTTTCAATAGCTTGTTTAAGAAGCTCAACATGTTTTGAGAAAATTTCTTGTACCATTAAATCGTTTTTAGCACGTTCTACACTGGCATTAATCAATAAACATCCTTTTTGATCAATATTCTCAAAGTCTTCTTTCAATGCCCATTCAAAAAAATTACTTAATCGTTCTTTAACTGAAATTGGAGTATCTAACATTTTCTTTTGTTCCCTGATTCCAATTTCATGGTAGCGTTCTAATACTTGTTTATACAGTTCATGTTTACTACCGAAAGTATTGTATAAACTTCCTTTTCCAAGGCCTGTATCACTGCATAAATCTTGTGTAGAACACCCCTCATATCCCCTTATCCAAAAAGTTTTCATTGCAGCATCTACAATTGAGGAATAATTAAACTCTCTGGGCCTACCTCGATTATTCAATCTTATTCTCCTTTCATTTTTAAGATAACAATAGTAGAATACACATTTTGTACCGATTGGTCAATAAAAGTGTTTTATTGTAACTTTAAAATATAATTTGATTATTTTAGATTACGAATAATTAAAAATAGCCCCTTATACAAACACAAGTCTTATTTGAATTAATAATTTTATCAATCTTTATTATGAATTATTAAACTTTTATTAGCCAACGAATCCAGACGCTCGACTATCTTTAAAACATGAACCTTATGGTCAATTTGCTAACCTTGAACACCACATTGTGTATACGCTTCACAATTTCTTTTATTATTTTTGTAAAGTTTCCTCCACAGTTTGATTGCGCCCTGCACCAGAAGCGAAAAATAAAATAACAAAAGCCATGATTAGTAAGATAAAGAGAGAAGCAGACCAGTTGTGTGTTACATCATGTACTACACCAAATAGTAACGGACCAACTGCAGCTAGTAAGTAGCCTAATGATTGTGCCATACCAGCTAATTTTGTAGCTGTTTGTGCACTTTCTGTACGTAATGAGAACAGCGTATTGACCAGCCCAAACGCAAATCCACTAGCAATTCCTAGAATAATAATAGAAATTACAATATATTTTGCTGGGAGACATATTAGTCCCAATGTACCTAAGACAAACAGTATACCTGTCATAATCATGATCGAGACTTGTGAAGCTCTTTTTGCAGCAATAATAGGGACGATAAAAGTAAATGGTAGGATTGCTAGTTGTAATAGTAACAAATAAAATCCAGACTTATTCGTAGAAATTCCTTTTTCTAAAAGCATTTCAGGCAACCAATTGATGAGCGTATAAAAAATAAGTGATTGCCCGCCCATT
Source organism: Rummeliibacillus sp. NPDC094406 (assembly GCF_044763875.1). Lineage (NCBI taxonomy): Bacteria > Bacillati > Bacillota > Bacilli > Caryophanales > Caryophanaceae > Rummeliibacillus > Rummeliibacillus sp. NPDC094406. The sequence goes on from NZ_JBIWGZ010000004.1 coordinate 429,657, forward strand.
AATAAAGTGATTTGCCATGCTAAAGGAGATTTCCATACATTGATTGCTTTTTCTTTGACAGAGGAAGAAACGATTAGATTATTTCTCAATTGGAATGAAAAAATAATGATTGTCAAGATTGTGATTACGCCTATTAAACTCAACGCAACCATATAAGAATAGTGTGTTGTCAATAGGGCAGTAGTATATGAAGAAAGACCACCGAAGACGTTCATGACCACGGTATAGTAGCCTGTCACTATACCAATCCTGGATGGAAAATAGGTTTTAATCATACTTGGCGCCAGGACATTTCCAAAGGCAATGCCAATGCCTATGAATAATGTACCGATATAAAGCCATGAAACATCAGAAATTGCTCTTAATAAAATCCCTGTTAGAAGAATTAACAAAGATGTAAAAAGTGTTTTTTCAATTCCAAATCGTGTACTTACTTTTGCCACATAAAATGAAATAACTGAAAAAGCAAGCAATGGAAGTATCGTGATTAAACTTACTTCATTTGTTGAAAGATGTAAGGTTGATTTGATTGAGGGCAATGCTACACCTACTGATGTAATAGGTGCACGTAGATTTGCTGCTATTAATAAAATGGTGATAAATAGTAACCAATTAAAATGCTTTGTTGGCATAAAAAAGACTCCTTTCAATATAAAAGTTTGTTATAATGCATTAAAAATACAATATAGCGAACTTGTTCTTTATATTGTACAATATGTTCTTTATATTGAAAAGGAGGTTGTTTAGAATTGAGACCAATTCATGAAGTAGTAGCACAAAACTTAGCAAACTATCGCGGAAATCAAGGATTAAGTTTAGATAAAGTGTCTAAATTAACAGGCGTTAGTAAAACTATGTTAAGTCAAATTGAAAAAGCAGATTCGAACCCAACCATTACAATTTTATGGAAGATTGCTTCGGGCCTACGAATCCCTTTATCTGCTTTAACAACTGAAAATGAAGAAAAAGTTAATTGTATTGATCGAGCGGATTTACAGGCAATTGATACAGAAAATGACCGAGTAAAGATATATCCATATTTTCCTTTCGATGAGAAAAAAGGGTTTGAAATGTTTATGATGGAGTTTGATGGACAAAGTGAAATTCTTTCAGAAGGACATCATCAGCAATCAGAGGAATATATTCTAGTAAATGAAGGAGAGCTAAAGCTGTTAATTGATGGGGAATGGCACGTTGTCAAAAAACATCAAGCTATTCGCTTTAAAAGTGATAGACCTCATACGTACAAAAACACTATTGAACAGAAAATATCATTAACAGTTATTGTACACTATCAGCCTAATATGGAATAAAGAAATCGAAGGCTTAAAGAATTCAGAAACTGTAGTTACCCCCCTAATAATAACTGCTAATACTGTATTTTATAGATAAACAATTTTATAGATAAACGAGTTAGACTCTCACCGTCTCCATATTTCGAAATCATATGGTTTCAATGAGCGTCATGTGACAGGAATTATAAAATTTCCGTTTGGAAACTTTATGGTTCCTTTTGTTTTAGGAAATTTTATGGTTCATTTTATATTAAGTAGTTTAAACACTGATCATTTATAAAATCCTGTGTATGTAGGATTTTTCTTATTCCACAATCGGGTCATATTGTTGAGGGAAAATAACATATTCCAATATAATGGAATTGAGATTGTGAACAAATGTACTTACACTAACGGGGCAGGTTAGTTGAATAAAAGAATTGTTGGAGTTTGTTATAAATACAAAGATATATAGGGGGTATAAATTTGAATTTAAAGTCATTGGCATCAGAAATTTCTAAAATTTATATGCAAAATTCTAAGGTTGAGGCTGTACTACTTGGGGGGGCTATTTCACGTAATTGGCACGATGAATATTCTGATATAGAGTTATTTATATTTTGGAAAGATAGTCCAACGGAAGAGGATAGACAAGCTTCTATTAATACAGTTAATGGAAGTATTATTGATTTTCATCCTTATGAGGAAGAGGAATGGTCTGAAACATATATAACTCAAGGAGTTAAATTAGAAATAAGTAACTTTTTAACATCTACTATCCAAAAAATTATTAATGACGTAACTTTGGCTTTTGATACTAATTTAGATAAACAATGTCTTGTAGCTTCAATTTACTATGGTATATCGCTTGGTGGCGAGAAAGTTATTAGTCAACTAAAGGAAAAAGTAGTGGTTTATCCACGAGAATTGAGTGAGGCAATGATAAGAAATCATTTCAATTTGGGTAACCGGTGGAATAATCGTGAGGCTCTGCTTGCACGCGAAGATTGGCTAATGCTCTATAAGGTAATTGTTTCAGTACAGACAAATATAATGGGAATTCTTTTTGGAATAAATCGATTATATGTTCATCATCCAGCTTTCAAATGGCAAAAACATTCTTTAAAGAATATGAAAATTGCTCCCAAAAATTTATCGAACCGTCTTACGTCGATTTTATTGGGACACCCTAAAAATAGTGTAAGAGAATTAGAAGTAATTACACAGGAAATTTATCAATTAATACAAAGTGAGTACCCAACTATTGATTTATCTAATGTTATTGATAAATCACTATTCTTAAGGCCAAAAAATAACTGAATAGAAAGGTCTTTGTTCAACTAACGGGCGCAATTCTTGATATAGATTTGAAATAAAGTCGTACCGTATATAAAAAAGATGTACCGTTTAAAAAAAAGTCATACCGTTTGTAAAAAAGATGCGATAGTATTGCCTTAGATCATTTCTCTAAGGCTTGTTTTTTTAACAAAATCAGATAGAGAATGTGATTAAATACACTTAAACTATCGGGACAGGATAGTGGAAGAAGGAAAAACTAGAATCAGCAAATAACATTAAAGTAATTGAAGAAAGAAGTATACATAAAGTAGGGTTTCTATGACAAAGAAATAATCTTTAGTCTTGTATAAACTTTTAAAAATAGAAAGTTGTCTCTGCAAAAGTCTCAAAAAAACATAAACAATAATATGCAAAAAGCTATAACACTTCTATGGAGAACCACAAACGATATGGATTACATTTAATAAAGTAGAAATATTTAATATTTCCTCGAAAGACTTTAAAAAACACGAACGAAAGCTTTGGCTTGACAACAATATACAGAAAACAGAGTGCACTTAGATGCCCCGCTTTCTGAGCCAAGTCATCAGAGTGTGTCGCAACTTATGTGTCGGCAAGTTTTCAAGGCAGAGCAATTCATTAAGCTCAAAGCCATATTTATTTTGGAGCTTCGTAACTTCCTTTGGAAAGCTCGTGATAAACGGCTAGCTTTTCTTTTGTAAGTAAAATCATCTGATCTAATTCCTGCTGCTTGGCTTCCAAATCCAACAGATATTTCGAAAGTATTTCGGTTCGCTTATTTAATGTGGGAGTAAACTTGGCAGGGTCTTCCCCCAACTGTACTTTTTCCATCACACAACCGTCGCGAGTAAACTCTGTGATCTCCTCAAGTGATAGACCTAACTTTTTTAAATGATTTAAACACTGAATATATGAAACCTCGCTTTCGGTGTAGGTCCGTGCCCCTCCTTTTCTTCGACTCGGGCTCTTCAGAACTCCAATTTTTTCGTAATAACGCAATGTATAAGGGGTTAAACCCGTCCTTTCTGACACTTGGCTAATGGTGAGCAAGGGATGCATCCTCCTTTGTAATCTTGGTTTGAGATTATCGTACACCTTAGAGCCGACTCGAAGTCAAGTATTTAGAATCCCATTTCTTATAAAATCCCCCCTTGACTTCGAGCCGGCTCTAATTTGTATACTGCAGTCATAACAGTCTAGGAGGAATTGCCATGATATCTGAATGTATAGGTCATTGATCAATCAATATTATATATGAGCTAATCAAGAAAGGATGAAATCAACGTGGAAATTATTCCTGAAAACCTTACGTGGAAAGACAGTTACAAATTATATACAGGCTCTATTTTGCCTAGGCCGATTGCTTTGGTCTCTACTATCTCAAAGGGAGGTATTCCCAATCTTGCGCCTTTCAGTAATTTTTGCGGCGTATGTCCTTGGCCATTTATGGTAGCTTTTGCCCCCCTGATTCGACCCGAAGATGGTACGAAGAAAGATACCACACTCAACATTGAAGAGACGGGACAATTTGTTGTCAATATCGTTACAGAGGACATTGTAACGAAAGTGAACGAAACATCCATAGAATTTGCCCCTGACATAGATGAGTTTCAAGAGACCGGCTTAACACCTATTCCCAGCTCGAAAGTGATGCCGTATCGAGTTAAAGAAAGTCCCATACAAATGGAATGTGTGTTGGAGAACATGCTGACATTTGGGGAAGGAGCCGGATCATCAAACCTCGTTATTGGTCGTGTCGTTAAAATACACATCGAAGATGCACTCTACAAGGATGGGAAAATAGATTTGGCCAACCTTAAGCCGGTAGGTCGTCTCTCGGGGCCCTATTATGCGAAAATGTCGGAATTATTTACATTAAATAGCCCCCAGCGACTCTGACGGGGTCTTAAGAAAAAAGGAAACCAATCATTTATTACCGCGAAGCAGGAACAGGCGAGAAATCAGCAATAGTATCTTTGCGTTGTTCTGGTAACAATTAAGACTAAGCTGCCGACATGGATCGGCAGCCTAGCTCCGTTTTTGACCACTGACGTAAACAACCAAATGAATCAGTTAACAAATATGAAAGTCCTGAAAGTCCATACAGTTTGAATGAAGTAGAACCCCGTTTTATTGAGGGAATGACTAACGGTATTGTAGCGTTCAAAGTCAAAATCACAAAAGTTGAAGCAAAAGCTAAATTAAGTCAAAGCCACCCTATGGAACGACAAAAGTTAATTATTGAGCAGTTAGAAAAAACTTCTAATCAAGATAATATCGAGATCGCATCTCTAATGAGAAAAAACCTTCAAAAAAAAGTCTACGGCATTGTCTTATTGAACTAACGGGTGCGTTTGTTTAACAAGGAGCTTTAAAATAATCAAACTTTTCTATAAAAAATCGAACCTAATTATTAAAAGAAAATCCATTTTGATCAATCTTTTTTCAAAATGGATTATTTGTATTTGTTATTAAATAGGGATTGAGAAGAACTTTTTAATCAGTCTTTTTTATAAAGCTACACTTGAAAAAGAATTGTGGCTTCTTTAGCTAAAGGGCCATTTTATGAAATAAGAAATTAGAATAATATACGAATGTAAGTGGATTTTTTAATGTGAAAATCTATCAGACGATGATAAAGTTAATCTAATTTCGAAGAAGGAATACTATAGGAGCCGTGAGACAAAAAATAAAGATGAATGTATCAGACAAGAGTAAAGAGGTGAAGGATATTAGTCATGTTTAATATCCCTCACCCCTTTATACTTTTGAAACAAGGATAATTCTAACTTACTGAAAGATTACAAAAAGTGGTTTTGAGGATTTTTTAATGCACTTGCAATTTTCCTAATTCCTTCATCAATTCGATTGGCGTCAATATTTGAAACATTCAACTTCAAAATCCGCTCGTGGTAAAAGTCATCTAAATAATTTCTTTCAACTGAATCCAGATATATGCCTTCTTCTTGTAAATGATAATCAAATGATTTCAAATTCACACGCTTGGGCAACACAATATGACTATGCATTACAATTTCTGATGTAGATTCGTAGGTAGGTAAATGATCTAGTATTGATTGATGCAGAATTTTCGCACGTGCATGATAGATGTTACTGACTTTCGTTTTATTATGTTCAAACATACCATTTCTCAAATAGAGATATAATGCGGCTTGTGAAATCATAGAGCTGTCGATATCCGATGTCATTTTGTATTTTTGAAAAATGTCAATAATTGAAGGAGGAAGAACCGCCAATCCAACTCTTAACCCAGGAAACATAATTTTTGAAAAACTTTTTAAATAGATGACTTTATCATGGTAATCATCAGCAAAAAGAGGATCGTTCTTCGGATTGTATTCAAAATCTGCTAAATAATCATCTTCTAAAATGTATACATTATATTGGTGTGCTAATTGTAAAATAGCCTCTTTTTCTTTTTTACCGTATGAAGATCCTAAAGGATTATGGAAGCGTGGCATTGTATAAAAAAATTTAATATCTTCTTCTTGAAATATTTGTTCTAGTCGACCTAAATCAATACCTTTCGCGGTACGTTGAATTCCTATTGCTGGCAGCTGTAGGTTTTTCAGCAGATCCATATATAAATGATAGCTAGGTTGTTCAACTAGAATGGTGGAACGATTATTTGGAAAGGGTATAATACTTAATAAAGAAAGAGCCTGTTGAACACCTGTAGTGATGAAAATCTGTTCTTTATGCGTGAATACTTGGTAAGATTCTAACAGTTTTTTAGCTTCTGCTATGAGTGGCGGCCAACCTTTTGGCGTTCCGTAGAGAAATAATTCTTCTTGATAAGTATCAATTGCTTTATTTATGCAGTGTTGAAATTCTTTATAAGGAAATGCATGCCAAGCAGGAGATGCGCTTGCAAAGTCAATTATATCAGTGGACAATGGGGGTTTGAAGACCTGATTATCCACAACATAATAACCACTTTTCGGTAGAGCATAAATAATATGTTGCTCCTCCAATTTTTTTAAAGCAGTCAATACCGTGCTTTTACTACAAGAAAATTGTTGTGTTAAATTTCGAATGGATGGTAATTTTCCACCGGTCGAAAATTTACTGGACTGAATTTGCATCAGAAGTGATTGATAGATTGATTCATATTTAAGCATCATAAACCTCCTTGCACATCTGTATCGGTACAGATGTGTATTTTTTATATCGTAAAGGTTATTATTATCTCTTACGATAATGGTACCGGCCGGATCAAGATAAGGGGGAAATCGAAATGATTGAAAATAGAAATGCATATATCGCAGCAACCATTTATGCAATCATTATCGGATTGTCATTTATGTTTGTTAAAGTTACATTAACGGTTGCAACACCGTTAGATACATTGGCTCATCGGTTTACCATTGCAGGGATCGCTGCCACAGTGTTGTTCGTGTTGAAAAAGGAATCGATCAAAGTCAAAGTAACAAAAAAAGATGTACTGCGGATTGCCTTGTTAGCCATCTTATATCCGACACTCTTTTTTGCTTTTCAAGTATTTGGGTTAATGCATACATCTTCATCGGAAGCTGGTATTATTCAAGCAACAATACCAATTTTCACGTTAATTTTTGCAAGTATCATCTTAAAGGAAACATCTACACGTAGTCAAAAAATAGCGATTGGTTTATCTGTACTCGGTGTGATGTATATTATGTACATGAACGGGGCAGGGGGCACAAATACAAGTCTCATCGGGACTGGTTTAATTTTACTTTCAGCACTTACTGCCTCACTATATAACGTATTTGCTAGAAGGTTAACACAACGTTATTCGTTATTCACTATCACATATATCATGACCTTGTTTGGGTTTATAGCTTTTAATGGACTGGCACTGACAAACCATGTAATGAATGGAACAGTCCATCAATTTATGCAACCTTTTGGTCACTGGAAATTTGTTCTTGCCATATTATATTTAGGTATCCTATCGTCTTTAGGAACGTCCTATCTTTCCAACTATGCTTTATCAAAAATAGATGCATCGAAAATGAGTGTTTTCAGTAATTTTGCTACGCTCATTACCATTTTAGCAGGGGTCATTTTTTTAAAAGAGGAAGTTCATTTATATCACATAGTAGGATCTATTATCATTATTATCGGTGTTGTTGGTACAAACTATTTTGGTGCAAGGGGCAAATCAAATGAAAAAATATAGTCTCTTGTTAATCATAAGCCGCATACTGCATTGCTTATAGCATTTCCTATTATAAAAATAATTGGGCGCAGAGGGGAATTAAAGAAAAAACAGCAGTTTTTTGAATGAATTATTGGGGTCTGGCCCGATAAAAATATCCTTCTGATTTTGACTGAGGGATGACTTACCTTAATATGGTCTTCGAAATAATCTTCAACAATCTGGCGCAATTCTTGAATAAGGATTGCGCCCATTTCCGTTTTAGGGCTAGATTGTGGAGTAATACTACACAAATGAATTAATATTAATGGTAAAATATAGTTATAATTATGAAAATATTAGGAATATTTCGTTAAAGAAAATGTAAGAAAAAGAATTGAATGTAGTATTTTTATATAAGTAATTAAAATTAAAAAAGTTTCTTTATTTAGGGGGATAAAATTGAAATACACTCTAAAAACAAGCGCAACTTTAATTCTATTTCTAATACTTTTAATGCTCACTTCCTGTACGCGAACTGAAACAAGTGAGGAACTACCTCATAAAAAAGAGCAAAATACTGATTACACAGAAATTATGTATAAATTCGAAGACCCTCAAACCAAACAAAAGTTTAAAATTATTCAAGTCAGTCAACTATTTGACCGGTATTTTGAAGAAGTTAAGAGGAATCCAAGCAAATCAGCCTTGGAAATGTATAAAGAGGAAGTCATTCAGCCTGTTTACAAGGATTGTTTCGAAAATGGAGAATCCCTTTATATGGTAGAAGAGCTTCTCCACTCGGCCCCTGATAATATAGCAGAATTAGAATTAATAAACGAAGAACTAGAAACTCGTAATCTAGAAATGAATGAACTCATTCAAGAATCACTTTTGAAATCTGCAGCACTACTACCCTCTCAAAAGGATACAGCGGTGTGTGTATTTCCTATTAGCCGTGTAAATATGCCGATGCTTACGGTTGGGGCTGGGAAAATTTTTATCCCATATACTGGATATTATAAGGATGATTTTATCAAGGTCAGTGTTGCCCATGAATATCTTCACAGTGTTTGGGAAGAAAAGTATTTAAGTAATTTTTCTGGAACTGTTTTAGATAATCTTATATTTGAAGGAAAAGCGGTCATGTTCGAGAAAACCGTTTATCCTAATAATCTTGAAAGCACCCCAGTGTATTTAACTTACGACAAAGAATTATGGTCTAAAATTGAACCTGATTTAAACAAAAAGGACTTGAATCGTGCGTTAGAAATTTTAGTTGGCGGAAAAGATTTGCCGAGGTCCTATGGTTACAGTGAAGGATATAAGATGATTAAATCCTATCTTGATTTAAATCCCGGCAAAACACCAGAAGAGTGGACTGGTCTAAGTACACAAGAAATCATCGAAAAAGGAAAATACTTTGAGAACTATAAATAGAAACAAACCAGAGTGTTAAAGGAACAATGATGTGAAAAGAGGGACTAGGATTTGAAATAGCGGGGATAAATATGCTCAAAGCTATTAATTAACATTTAGTATTTGTCATATTTAACTAACGAGGGCTTTAGTTAAATAACGATCTTCAACAATCGGGCGCGTTTCTCTAAGAAATGCGTCTGTTTTCATTAAAGGGCCATATAATTGAACAACACCTTTTTTAATAACTGGATATTTATGTTAATATTTAGGTGAGATTGTGAAGAAATGTACTTAAACTAATGGGGCAGGTTAGTAGAAGTAGGAATTAACTTATTATCAATATCACAGAAGGTCGATAATGCAAAAAAATGATTGATCAAGAATAGTGTATTATTTACCATAAATGTATTTTTTAAGTAACAGTGAAAATACGTTACTATTATTTAAAGTATAACTTTTAATGGGAAAGGAGTTTTAAAGGTGAAAAAAGAGAGTGATCATTTATATTTCATCGATAATATAAAAATAGCATTAATTATGCTTGTAGTAGCTCACCATGCTGGACAAGCCTATGGGCCAGGTGGTTGGTGGTATTTTTTAGATGATGAATCTATCAACTGGTTAGGCCGGTTTTTCTCTGTAAATGCAGCATTTTTTATGAGTCTGTTTTTCTTTTTATCAGCCTATTTTCTCCCTCAATCAATCGCGAGAAAAGGGCCGAAACGGTTTTTAAAAGATCGGCTTATTAGAATTGGTATTCCATTACTACTGGGATTTCTCGTGATAATTCCTATTCTGATGTATTTATATTACATTAATTTCAGAGATTATGAACCTATCTCATTTTTTTCTTACTATGTTAATATATTTTTTGGACTTGGTAGTGAACCCACGAATTGGTCTGGACCATCATGGCCTGATATGCAATTTGGCCATTTATGGTTTTTAGAGCATTTACTTGTGTATGCGGTTCTGTTTTCAATCTGGACCTTCTTTACATCCAAGAAATCCACAAAAAAATTAGATGGAAACATTAAGGTTTATCAGATTCTCTCCCTGTGGTTGATCGTTAGCTTAGTGACTTTCATTACAAGGATATGGTTTCCTATTGATCATTGGACAGCTTTCGTAGGATTTATTCAAACAGAATTTGCACATGTACCACAGTATGTGAGTTTCTTTTGTTTAGGCATTATGACTTATCATCGGAAATGGTTTTTAAATTTGAGTGCGAGAGTAGGATACATCTGGCTTATTATTGGCGTATTAATAGTAACTATTTTGTATTTTGGAGGGAATACGGTAGATTCTTTTCTTTTAAAGGGTGGACAAAACTTTGGTTCGTTGACTCGATCATTAATTGAGACGTTACTGTGTATTTCGCTTGTAATCGGTCTTCTAATATTATTTAGAGAAAAATTTAACGGCACTAATCGTTGGTCTAAAATGTTATCGAACAATGTATTTGTTGTTTATTTCATCCATGTCCCAGTAGTTGTCTTCCTTCAATATACATTAAATGACCTACCAATATCAGTCTGGATTAAATTCCTTATAACGGCATTTTTAGGAATCATTCTAAGCTTTTTGCTAAGTCATTTTGTATGGCGAAAGATTCCATACCTCAAAAAAATGATGTGAAAGGAAATAATATTTAAATAAATGAAATGTGAAAAATGAAAATGCCAGCATTATTGCTGCCTTTTGTCTTAGTAGGATAATGATGTGTCATAAAATTTATGATACTTGTTCAACTAACGGGTGCTTTAATTGAATAACGCCTTTGGTTAAATTAATGAATTTAGGTTAAAATTTAGGTTAAATTATAAACTGATGTACATAAACTAATGACTCAATATAGTGGAGGAGGGATTATATGTATGAGTGAAATATCTTTTAATAAGTTAGAGAAGAAAGTGAAGAAGATTAAAATTGAAGGTTTTGTCATTTATAAAGGAAATACACAGATCTTTGAATATTTAAAGAATAAAAAAGTCGTACAAAATCCGACTAAGGTTTATTCGATTACAAAGAGTATTATTTCTATATTAATTGGAATTATGGTCGATAAAGGGCTAATAAAAAATATTCATGAACCTCTTCATCGCTACTTCCCAGAAATATTAGAGTTCAATGACCCAATGAAGGAGGAAATTACACTATTTCATTTGCTAACGATGACTTCGGGGTTACAGGTAGGTAGATACCAAAGTTCAAAAAACTGGGTTAAATTCATACTAGAACAACCAGTTATACATAAACCAGGTTCAACCTTAGAATATAATAGCGGAAACTCTCATTTACTAAGCGCGATCATTCAAAAAATTTCTGGACGTTCTACCGCCTCATTTGCAGAAGAATTTTTATTCCATCCATTAGGGATAAAAAAATACATCTGGGTAAAAGACCCTCAAGGTGTTTACGAGGGTGGCTTTAGTCTTTCATTAAATTTAGAGGACATGGTGAAGTTTGGGTTTTTATTATTAAACGAAGGGCAATTTAAATCAAAACAAGTCGTTTCATCTAACTGGATCCACGAGGCAAGAAAACCATATAAACAATTTGAACCAGAAGAGGACAGGACATTTGGTTATGGTTATCAGCTATGGACTTGTGAAATTGCTAATAGTAACAAGAAAATTGAATATTACTATGCGAATGGCTTATACGGGCAATATATATTTATTGTTCCGAAGCTAAATATTATGGCTGTGGCAAAAAGCTATCTACAAGATGACCAGTCCTCTGCGCCGAAACTCTTTTTCGAAGAACTTTTACGTAGTTGGAAGGATGAATGAGACATTTAAACAAATGAAAAGGGGTTTTTCTCCTCTTCCGAAATCATAAAAGTATATTGTAAAAAGGAGAAATCACTATCTTGATATTCAACAATCGGGCGTTTTTCTTGAAAAAGAATTGTTCCTTCTTTAGTTAAAGGGCCATTTTGCGGAACAAGGATTAGAAATCACAGGGGAAAAAGAGTTAGCATTGATGAATATTTTGTGTACCCTATTTTGAGAATTATGGAAATGATATTTGGAATGTTTTAGGCCATGTGTGGAAGTGGCTTGTTTTAGGAGAGGAGATAAAAAAATGATTGAATTACGAAAGATAACCGGGGATAACATAGATGAAGTAATAGCACTTGAAGTTGGAGAAAACCAGAAAGACTTTATACAAACTACTAACCTCAGAAGCTTTGCAGACGCTCATATGTTGAACGCAGACGGGATACCAGCGACTCCCATTGCCATTTATGCCGATGGAGTTGCTGTTGGATTTTTGATGTATATTTATGATACGTTGGATCATGAATCATTTGAAAATGAAGTTTTTTACGGGAAGAAGAGCTATTTTATATGGCATATTATGATTGAAAAGAGTTATCAGGGGAAAGGATATGGCAAACTTGCCTTTGAAAAAATGTTGATGGATATTGAAAATATGCCATATGGGGAAGCAGAATATGTAACCCTCTTTTATCGAACAAGTAATGTCATAGCTAAAACATTATACGCTTCATTTGGTTTCGTAGATACAGGAATCATTCAGGATAATTCGATGTTGGCGATTAAAAATCTAGATGGGAAAATAACAGAATCCTTAGTAGAATAGGATCTCTCGTAAAGAAATGTAAGCTATCAACGTCTCGACCCATAATAAACACAAATATAAAGAAGAAAAAACCGATTTTGTTAACTCTGTCTTAGCAAAAATATAATATTTATACTGCAATCGGGCGCAATTCTTGAATAAGGATTGCGCTTATTTCTATTTAAGGGCCATATTCTAGAATAAAGTGATTGCTTAGATCATGGAATATTGAAATAATTGTTATTAAGTTAAGGGGTTCAGTTTAATGGAATAAACAGAGTATATAAAATAATCTAATCTTAATAGAGAGTAGGAAAATAAATGAAAAAAGAATTTCCGATAATTGAAACTGAAAGATTAATTTTAAGAGAAGTTACAACAGAGGATGCTAATGATATGTTTAAATATTTATCTGATAAAGATGTTGTGAAGCATATGGGTTTAGCACCTTTCCAAACAGTTAAAGATATCGGGGATGAAATTAATTGGTATAACTCTATTATCGAAGAAGGCACTGGCATTAGATGGGGAATTACATTAAAAGATTTTGGAAATATTATTGGCAGTTGTGGCTTTCTTAATATGGTTACCAAACATCATCGAGCTGAAGTTGGATTTGAATTAAGCAAAGATTACTGGGGGAAAGGAATTGCTAGCGAAGCATTAGGAGCCGTTATTAAATTTGGGTACCATCACTATCTGTTAGAAAGAATTGAGGCTTTAATAGAGCCTGCGAATCTACCGTCACAAAAATTAGTAGAAAAGCAAGGGTTTACAAGAGAGGGGTTGCTAAGACATTATGAATATACTTGTGGTAAATTTGATGATTTATATATGTTCTCAATCTTAAAAGGAGACCTCAACCTTATCTAAGGAATTTATTCAACTAATACCAGTTAATATAAGTTAAATGATTATTCAAAAAAGGGGCGCTATTCTGTAACATGAAGTGACCCCAAAAAGTTAGACATTATATTAAGTTAAGCAGCTATAGAGGATTGAATTCGGTATTGTACCGGACTCAATCCTTTTAATTTCCCTTTAATACGTTTGTGGTTGTAGTAATCGATATACAGTTCAAGCTCACGCTTAAAGTGAACCATATTCTCAAATTCTTGTATAAATAATAATTCAGATTTTAATAGACCAAAAAAATTTTCAATTACTGCATTATCTAAACAGTTACCTTTACGAGATATACTTTGGGTAATACCATTTTGTTTTAATGCATGAGAGTATTGTTTCATTTGGTAATGCCAACCTTGATCCGAATGAATGTTTGAAGCAGCGATTACTAACGCTATTACAATTGTTCCAACTTAAACAAGATTTCTTCTCATATAGTATCTAGATAATGAATAACTTTTTATTATCAAGATTGTTTAAATAGGGGGATGTATTTGTTTAATCAGGAAAACTTACTTCTTTATATTTTACTTTTAGGTTCTGGTCTATTTTGGATTGTTACTTATATTTTAATAATTATACGAGGGTATCTAGATAAAAATTATGGAATGCCCATGGTAGCGATTTGTGCAAATATATCGTGGGAATTTATTTTTACATTCATTTTCCCTAACTTTGAAATACAAAAAATCATTACATTCATTTGGTTTTTACTTGATATAATAATTTTGGTGCAATATTTAAAGTATGGTCGAAAGGAAATCAAGAAGGGTACTTCAGTAGATTATTTTTACTTATCATTTTTCATAACTCTTGCATTCAGTTTTCTCATTATAATGGCGATGACAATTGAGTTTAATGATATCTTAGGGAAATATGCTGCTTTTTCACAAAATTTAATGATGTCTGGGCTATTTATTTCTCTATTATTAAGTAGAGGCAATTTAAGTGGTCAATCTATACCTATCGCGATTTTTAAAATGCTAGGAACCTTATTTGCTGCTCTTGCATTTTTTATCTATTTCAGAACTCATCTGATTACGATTCTTTCAATTGCGACTTTCATCTATGACTGGATTTATATCTTCCTATTACAAAAGTTTTATAGAAAAAATAGATTTAAGGTCAATTTATGAGTGAAAGTATGCTATATAGATGAATTTGTATTCCAGGGTGGCAGGTGCACTCACGAAGGATGAGAAAAAAGGCATCCTACAAGGATAGCCTTTTGGGTTATGAAACAGGGTCTTTAGATAAAGGATTTGTAATTGCATTGATAAAGTCAATTTAAGTTGGAAACTTATTTCAATCCCAAGCCATTTGAAACCATACATATTTCCTAATATCCACTATATAAGAAATATAACATTTACTTTTCATGTACATGATTACCAAGACCGATTACTTCAATGGGTCCTTTCGTAATAATTCTATAAAGAATCGAGGCCATTTCTTCTGGTGATTGCTTCATCCCGGTATTTAGCCATTGTTGGATCACTCCTAAATGAGCGGATGAAATATAAGTTGTTAAGATTTCAATAGGTACAGTTGTTGAAGGATTATTTAATTTTTTAAAGAAGAAGTTTTGAATCATGACTTCTTTTAATTTTTCCTGAAATGAGGGGTCCCCATTTGGCCCAAGAATAGCTCGTAAAAAGTCAGCATTTTCTCGCATATATTCTAAAATTGTAACGATAAAAGGAAAAGGTTTTTCGTTTGCGATTAATACTTCTAAATCGTATACCTGCACATCACGTACATTCGCCAAAATGTTTTTTATGACTTCGTCTTCACATTTTTCTAATAAGTCATATTTGTCTAGATAGTGTAAGTAAAACGTACCTCGGTTAATGTTAGCTCTTTCCGTTAAATCTCGAACGGTTATTGCTTCAAAACGCTTCTCCTCCATTAGCTCAGTTAATGCTTGTTTAATTTCACTTTTTGTTTTCAGTATTCGACGATCTTGTTTGGATTGAGTCATAAATACATCTCCTAAATCAAAAGATAATGAACATATATTAAATAAGTGTTTAAAAATCAACAAGGTGATTTTTATTGTTTATTGTATCTTACACTATATTGAATATAATAAACAATGTGATTAAAAATGAACAACGTGTTCATTATCTGAAAAGGAGAGATTTTATGAAGAACTATAAATTTTTAATACTTGCGCCGATTGTTGCTTTGGTTTTGATATTTATCTTTAGTTGCACGCAAATTCCAACTGCTCATCAGGCACCTAAAAACTTGAAAATAGCTCTTGTCAACGAAGATCAAGGAGTAGGAAAGAATAATATGGGCGAAACCATTTCGAAGGGGATTCAACAGGCTTCTGAAAAGCAAAAAACGAATGATGAACCAATGATTAAATGGGTGAACCTAAAAAATCAAGATGAAATGCAAAAGGGAATGGATGATCAAAGCTATTATGGAGCCATTGTCATTCCAGCTGATTTTAGTAAAAAGTACATGTCTTTACAATCACCATCACCTGTTTCTCCAGAAATGAAACTAGTAGTCAATCAAGGGAAAAACGCTAATATTGCAAATATAGTAAATCAAGCTCTAAACGGTATCGTTGACCAACTCAACGGGAAAATGAGCGGAGAAATATTAGGTGCTTTACAAGCCAAGAATGTGAAGCTATCGGTAGAACAGGCTAAAATTTTAACAGCACCGATTACGAAAAATACCGTAATGATTCATCCAACGGGTACATTAGGTAATGCACCATTATCTTTATTCCAACCATTATGGTTTGGTAGCCTAATAGGCGCTGTCTTGATCTTCCTTTCTGTAAGAAAACGAATCTTCAACAATCAAAGGGAAGAACTGATGACACGTTTACTTCAGCTCTTCGTTAGCCTCATCATTGGGGTTGTAGCAGGCTTCGGACTAAGTTGGTTTGCCACATCTATACTTGATTACGATTTTCCAAGTTTTATAGATACAGCACTATTCTTAACTTTAACAAGCTGGAGCTTCACATTAATGATTTTCGCTGTTTTAAGCTGGATTGGATTTGCGGGTATTCCGATTTTTGTATTGCTTTTGTTCTTCGGTATCCCTTTATTACAAATGACACCAGAAGTAATGCCAGCCTTTTATAAGGATTTGATCTATCCTTGGCTGCCAATGCGCTTTATGACAGAAGGATTACGTGAACTGTTCTTCTTTGATGATGCAATACGTTGGAATACATCTACTATAGTATTGGCGTGGATTGCAGGTGTGAGTTTAATCTTGAGTGTATTATCTGTGTGGAAACCGAAGAAACAGGAAGTTGTGGTTGAAGAATCATCGGTGATTGTGGATTGAGAAAGATTAAAAAATTGGAAAGAAGCTGGACATTTATCTGAACAAGAGGGTTAAGAGTCACATTTTCTACGAACTGTGACGTATGAAATATTAAACATACTACCATTACACTCCCATCTATAATAAGATTGTGTAAAGAGGGAGGCTTTTATGAGATACTTTTCAATGACTTTATTAATATTTTTTGGTAGTATTATTCTTTTATTCTTAACTCTATATAGCATTCAAGATGAAACTTTTATCCTGACACTAAGTTTCGTTCTACTTTTAATGTTGTCAATAGTAATTACTTTGTTAATTAGAATTATAGAAATCATAAAGAAAAATGAGCTCCGTCAATAAAAGGGGCTTTTTTTCATAACAACTACTTCGCATTTTCCTTCTACAACGTACTACAGTTTTATCTGAACATAGAAGGATTTAAAGAATTCATCAAGCTAATGAATTGGTGCCAGTCCCTCGTAAGTATCAGATAGGAGAAGTATCGATAATGTGTTTGAACATAAAACAGATTTCTACTCATAAAGTATCTAGATAATGAATAAATTTTTTATTATCAAGATTGTTTATAGAGGGGGATGTGTTTGCTCAATCAGGGAGACCTTCTTTCTATTTTACAATTAGGCACTGGTCTATTTTGGATTTTTGCTTATATTCTAATAATAAAACGTGGATTTCAAGATAAAAATTATGGAATGCCGATGGTAGCCATTTGTGCAAATATATCATGGGAATTTATTTTTACTTTCATTTTCCCTAACCAAGGGCCACAAATAATCATTACATTCATATGGTTTTTACTGGATATTATAATTCTATTTCAATATCTAATTTATGGACTAAAAGAAATCAAGAAGGGTACTTCTGTAGAGTATTTTTACTTGTCATTTTTCATAACTCTCGCACTCAGTTTTCTCATCATAGTAGCTATGACATATGAGTTTAATGATGTTGAAGGGAAATATGCTGCTTTTTCACAAAATTTAATGATGTCCGGGCTATTTATTTCTCTATTATTAAGTAGAGGTAACACAAGCGGCCAATCTAGCAACATCGCGATTTTTAAAATGCTAGGAAGCTTATTTGCTGGTATTGCATTCTTTATTTATTTCCGAACAGATCTGATTACGATACTTTCAATCGCTACTTTCATATATGACTTGATTTATATCATTCTTTTGCGAAAGTTTTATATAAGAAATAGATTTAAGATTAATTTATAAGCGAAAGTTTGATATTTGGATAGTTTGTACTTAAAAAGGTTGAATGCAACTACTCTTTACAGGGAAAATTCGTGTAAAGGTTAATGAATAATGAAAAGGACTGTAAATAATATGGTACCTGTAGTTAGGACACTTGAAAAAGAGTGTTTTATCTACAGGTATTTTTTATATACTTGAATTTCAAGATATGAGGTTTAGGAGATAACATTTTCAATCAAAGAGATCGACACTTCAAAAGAATCCAAATGTACAACGGGTTAGTGAGCGAGCTATTACATATACGGACTCCTATAAAAATAGATTTATGGTTGAATATTTAGTGGGTAAACTCCCTTGACAAATTTTTATAGAAAACGGCTTCGACGAGGATGTTATAGGAATAAAGCGAATTGAACAATCCGCTTATAGGTGGAAGAAAGCTTATGAAAAGAATGGGTTAATCGGTCTGACAGATTCAAGGAAAACGGGTTCGGGCAGACCATTGAAACAGGAAATTACTCCGTCCGAAGTAATTGAAAGGCAGGCAGTCAAAATCAAACCACTGGAGGGGCAGCACTATTTCAACAAAGTTTAACGCCGAAATTAGGCATACACAATGCCTTGGTTGAATATCTTAATGGGAAATTACTTTTAAATAATTGGGGTGATACACTTGGGATACTTTGTAACTGTCGAAACAGGCGTCAACGTATTTATAGAGGACATCAATCCAAAGGGAAATAAAACGATACTTTTTATTCATGGATGGCCGCTAAACCATAACCAGTTCGAATATCAGTTCAACTACCTTCCAACGCTTGGATATCGTTGTATCGGAATGGACTGGAGGGGATATGGTAATTCGGATAAACCTTTTAGCGGGTACAGTTTCGATAGATTAGCAGATGATGTCCGCATGGTCATCGAGGCATTACAGTTAAGTAACATCACACTGGCAGGACACTCTACAGGAGGCGCGATCGCGATTCGTTATATGGCTCGTTACAAAGGGTATGGGGTATCTAAACTCGTCCTGATCGACGCTGCCTCTCCATCTAGCGTTCCAAAAGAATTTACAAATAAAATCATCGAAGATACAAATCATGACCGACCGCAAATGCTGCAAGACCAAACGAGGATTTTTTTCTTTCAGTATATTTCCGAACCGAAATCCGATTGGTTCGTATTAATGGGATTACAAGCGGCGAATTGGGCGACTTCCGCCATTATGGTCACGCTTAGAGATGAAAATGTTTACAACGATCTCGGTCAGATCGATGTACCCACATTAATTATTCACGGAATTCATGATAAAGTCGTTCCATTTACCCAAGCTGAGGAAACAAATAAGCTGATCAAAAATTCGAAGCTAGTTCCGTTCCATTACAGCGGCCATTGCGCTTTTTTAGAGGAGCGCGATAGATTCAACCAATTATTATCTTCTTTTGCATAACGACTCGGAATAGCAACACCGTCGCCAATTAATTCCTAAGTTCAAATAGCCCCCCACCTTAAATAGGTGAGGGCTAATTTATGCTGATTTATGAATAAAATACGCGGCAGGTCAACGGCAGTAACCGATCCAGTTTTTCCGGATCTTTCGGATCGGATGGCTTTGACATCTTTTCGAAAAGATATTGGAGATATTTGAATGGATTCAATCCGTTTTCTTTCGCTGTTTCAATCACGCCTCGTGGTGCTAAAGCGAATGCAATCTGCTTTAGTCTGGCTGAAACCGCAAAAGCGAATGGCATCGATTTCTATCAATACTTTGTTAAACTAATGAGCTTACCTAATTTTTATGGTAAAACAGAACGTACGTTTGTTATAATGTATTTAAGATAGTTTGTACTCAAGGGTGGTTGGCACTCTCTGATCAAGGAACGCAGACTAAAAGCACCACATCCTGTGGTAACGTCTGCATGACCCACATCGTGTGGGCCCGGAGGTGATGCCATGTCAGTATTCGAGGCATTAATGTTTGCTATAGCGTTTGCAACGTTAGTGATCACAATCCTGTCATTTAACCATAAAAAATAACCCATCCTTGAGTTAAAGGCTCGAATGGGTTATCTGCACATTTTAGCCAATCCCCTTAAGGGAATCAACTATCTAATTGACCGTTCGATGCGACAACATCGGCGGTCTTTTTAATTTATGCTTTTAATAACTTTAGTATACGTGGAGATTGTTATTTTTTCAAGGTAATCATAGAGAGGTTGCTAGTCCCTCATTCAATTAATGTCTTTCAATTATAATATTATAGAAATTTATCAAATAAAAAATTGCTTGATGAAAATAGTTGAAAAAGACTGCATTTGTTTTAGGGATAGGCACCTACAGTTAGAGAAAAGGACGGTAAATCAGAAAATAACCTATTAAAGTGGTAGTGACTATGGTCGCTATATAAATCAGCTTATTATTTACTTTTTGATAGAACCAACAGCCTAATAATATTAAACTTAGGGAATCAAAAATGAATTGAAACAAAAAAGTATGGTTGTTATATAAATAGATACTTACACCAATTGTTTCCGCAGCTAATCCGCTTACTGGCAATGCATACAAAAAGTTGCTCAGTTTGTTCTCTTTGTTCCAAAAGTAAAGTACATAACTAATAGCACTACATACTAAGGCAAAAATACTATACAGTATAAATAGATACCATTGAAATCCCTCAGTGTAAAACCTAGGAATAAAAAAGCCGAGTACATATTTCAAAAAGTAAAAACTAAAACTCATAACGAATAGGTATAATAGAACGTTAATAGCAGCATTTTTATTTGAAGAACTATAATATATAATTAATGTCACTGTTAACATCCAAAAGCCAAATAAAGTGGCTATTGAACTAAAACTCCATAAGTCATCATTTGGGAAAAAATCCGATAATCTAGTTATAATGCCCGCAACCAATCCAAATCCAACATATAGTAGGTAAGATTTAAAATGAATTTGGATTTCTTTGTTATGTGCTCCTACCGTCATTCAAACTCTCCTTCGTGTTATGTAGTGAAATTACAAGTATTCGCATACTTTATCTATATAGTTATTTTAACATAAAATTTCCATTTACCTTTTAAACCAGTTTAATAACAATTTAAAAGCAAAGTGGATATTGTAAGGTTTACCGGTATATATACATAAATTAACAACTAGATTATATTTATTATATAATGGTTAAAGATGGATTTGAAAAGAGGGTGTTAAATGACTAATTTTTTCTTAATACTCATGGGCTTCTTTATCGTTATTGCAAATATTATTGGATTTATATCCTACAAAAAAAAGAAAAATCTATATTTCGCTGCATTTACAATATTACTATTGGCAGTTTTATTTGGTGGAATTGGTGGTACACTAGCAATTTTTATTATTCGTGATCCTTTTGCAATGTTTTATGGCATGCAACTGGGACAGTATTTAATAGCAAATAGTGTAATCGTTTTTATTATTGCAATTTTGGTAACTGTAATAAAAAAATATAACAACGGAAATGTTTAATTTATGATTATATTCAACTAACGGGCGCTATCATTGAAAAACAATGATATGCGCTCATTTTTTTATTAAATGGCCAGGTTAGTTTAATAAGAAGGATAGCTTCATACTTTATAGAATACATATAATATGTACTATCTTAGGAGGTAAATAAATGATTTTTGAAATAACCAATCAAGTTCGTGTAACTGATTTTAAAGAAGGACTTAAGTGGTATGAAGCACTACTAAGCAAAAAAGCTGATTTCATACCACATGACGGATTCGCTGAATGGGAAATAATTCCTGGTTGCTGGTTGCAAGTTGCTGAAGGAACACAATCAGAAGAAAGTGGCCCTTTACGTTTAGGGGTAACTGATATAATAGCTGAAAGAGATAGACTAGTTAAAGAGTTGGGAATTCACGAATTTGAGATATACTCCCGTGAAGAAGTTTCTGCAAAATGGGGAACTTTCACTGACCCTTGGGGGAATCGACTTGGACTATTTGAGTATTTGGATAAGAAAGAAGAAAATGACCGTATAAAAACAATTTTGGGAGTTTAATTATTTTTTGCTTGCTGTACTAACAGGTTCATTTATATTTAGGATGAACCCCTCTTCAAATTAAATTGAAACGAGGTAGCGTAACTATGTTTATACCTAAACATTTTGAAATCAAAAATAAAGATATTATTTATGACTTTATTGAAAGGTTCAGCTTCGCGACTTTATTTTCTCAGCATAAAGGAGAACCCTACGCTACTCATCTTCCAATGATATTAAATAAAGATGAAAGTGCTTTATATGGTCATTTTGCAAGAACGAACGGACAATGGAAGGATGCAGAAGACCAACAAGTTCTTGTGGTTTTTCAAGGTCCACACTGTTATATTTCACCTTCTTGGTACGAAACAGCTAAAGCCGTACCTACTTGGAATTATGTAGCTGTACATTTATATGGAAAGATGGAGATACTCGAAGATGACAAAGCGATATTTGATTCTTTAAACGACTTAGTAAATAAATATGAAAATCCTGGTAGTCCATACAATTTGGGCGCAATTGAACCTAGTTTTATTGAGGGAATGAATAAGGGGATTGTAGCATTCAAAATTATTATTACAAAAATTGAAGCAAAAGCTAAATTAAGCCAGAATCATCCTCTGGAAAGACAGAAGTTAATTATCGAACAATTAGAAAAGACTTCTAATCAAGAAAATATACAAGTAGCATCCCTTATGAGGAAAAATCTTCAAAATTAAAGATTTTCAAATTTGTCTTTTTGAGCTAACAGCTAATAGGCTTTTTTATCAAACTTTTTTATAAACGATTAGACTTTGTTATAAATTATTAACTTTATTTTAAAGCAACAAATACAACAAGTATATTCAAATACTAGATGAATGATTTGGTAATTTATTGGTGCCTCTAGGGCACTTCTTTTTAATTTGAAAATAATACATAATAACTGATTATACTTTCCTATCATTCGATATGACATACCTAAGTGTATATGTACCATAATGGAGGGAACATACTTGGAAAATAAAATGCTTATTTACTTCTTAAAGAAAAAATAATAATACTTATTTTTTGTGCAATATTTTGTTTACAAATATGTTAAGCGAAGGAGCATTAAGGAGTTGACACGTGCGAATGATTTACACGCTCTTGCTTCTTTCCCACTTTTGAGTGGATGAACCGAGGCATCAGTTTACTACTGTAGGGTAAGGCTTAGTTTTTTGTACCCTCCCTAATTTAATTATATCATTTTAAAAAAAGTTAATATAGACTGTTTATTCCCATTTACTACTGCTAAAATCAATAACACACTTATGGTTAGGAGAGATGTAGATGAGTTCTTTGGTTATCGATTTTCAGGAGATAGAAAAAACACAGCTTTTGCTCGTTGGGGGAAAAGGATTAAATTTAGGGGAATTATCAAAAATTGAAGGAATACAAGTACCAGAAGGATTTTGTGTTACAACAGTGGGTTATCAAAAAGCCATCGAACAAAACGAAACGTTTCAAATATTGTTGGATCAACTATCAACGCTAAAAGTAGAAGATCGAGATCAAATTGGTGAAATCAGCAAGAAGATTCGAGAAATCATTATGGAAGTAGAAATTCCTTCCGATGTAGCGTGCGCAGTTGCTGACTATCTCTCCCGATTTGGCGATGAACATGCTTATGCAGTGCGTTCTAGTGCGACCGCTGAAGATTTGCCACATGCCTCTTTTGCTGGTCAACAAGACACCTATTTAAATATCATCGGAAAAGAAGCCATCTTGCAGCATATTCGCAAATGTTGGGCTTCACTATTTACGGATCGCGCGGTAATCTACCGTATGCAAAATGGATTTGGCCACAGTCAAGTGTATTTATCCGTTATCATACAACGGATGGTCTTCCCAAAGGCATCAGGGATTTTATTTACCGCTGATCCGATTACTTCTAACCGAAAGCTGCTATCAATCAATGCCAGTTTTGGACTCGGAGAAGCACTGGTTTCTGGATTGGTCTCTGCCGATTGTTATAAAGTACAGGAAGATAAAATCATCGATAAGATGATAGCGATCAAAAAATTGGCTATCTATGCACTAAAAGAAGGCGGAACAGAGACCGTGTCGATCGATCCTGATCAGCAAAAAACTCAAACACTTACTGAACAACAGATTTTACAACTAGCACGCATCGGAAGACAGATCGAAGCTTATTTTGGTAGCCCACAAGACATCGAATGGTGTTTGGTTGATGATACATTTTATATTGTTCAAAGTCGGCCAATCACTACTTTATACCCCATCCCTGAAGCGAATGATCAAGAAAATCACGTCTATGTATCTGTTGGTCACCAACAAATGATGACAGATCCCATGAAACCACTAGGATTGTCTTTTTTCCTGTTAACGACTCCTGCACCTATGCGTAAAGCTGGTGGAAGGTTGTTTGTTGATGTCACACATATGTTGGCTTCTTCTGATAGCAGAAAAGGGTTATTAAATAACATGGGACAACACGATCCGCTCATGAAAGACGCACTCATGACCATAATAGAGCGAGATTTTATTAAATTGTTACCAACTGATAAGCAAGAACAGAGTCCCCGTAAAAGCAATAAAGGTGTGTTACATGCGGATTCGGGGGCACAAATCGAAAAAAATCCATCAATCGTTTCTGAATTGATTAAGTGTAATCAAACATCCATTGAAGAGTTAAAACAAAACATCCAAACGAAATCAGGATCAGATTTATTTGAATTTATTCTAGAAGATATTCAGGAATTAAAGAAGATTTTATTTGACCCACAAAGTACAGCTGTATTTATGTCTGCTATGGATGCTTCATCATGGATCAATGAAAAAATGAATAATTGGTTAGGTGAGAAAAACGTAGCAGATACGCTTTCTCAGTCTGTTCCAAACAATATTACTTCGGAAATGGGTCTGCAGCTATTGGATGTCGCAGATGTGATTCGTCCTTATCCAGAAGTAATTGATTATTTACAACAAGTAAAAGATGATAACTTTTTGGATGAACTGATTAAGTTTGATGGCGGGCACGTTACCCGAGACGCAATAATAGCTTATCTCAACAAATACGGAATGCGATGTGCCGGAGAAATCGATATTACCAGAACTCGTTGGAGCGAAAAACCAACTACACTTGTCCCCATGATTCTGGGTAATATCAAAAACTTTGAGCCGAATGCTAGCAATCGGAAATTTGAGCAAGGTCTACGTGTTGCTTTGAAAAAAGAACAAGAGTTATTAAATCGATTGAAGCAATTACCGGATGGTGAACGAAAAGCCAAAGAAACAAAACGAATGATCGATCTAATCCGGAATTTCATCGGGTATCGTGAATATCCAAAATACGGCATGATAAATCGCTACTTCGTTTATAAGCAGGCTTTACTGAAAGAAGCCGAACAACTCGTACAAGCGGGTGTTATTCAAGATAAAGAAGATATATACTATCTCACTTTTGAAGAACTTCACGAAGTCGTACGCACAAATAAACTAGATTTCCAGATGATCAGCAAACGAAAAGACGAGTATAAATTATATGAAAAACTAACTCCACCACGTGTTATCACATCTGATGGTGAAATCACTGTAGGGGAGTACAAACGAGAAAATCTCCCAGCCGAAGCGATTGTAGGTCTACCTGTTTCTGCCGGAGTTATAGAGGGTAGAGCACGTGTCATCTTAAACATAGAAGATGCTAATTTAGAAGATGGAGATATATTAGTCACCTCCTTTACTGACCCTAGCTGGACACCATTGTTTGTATCCATAAAAGGCCTAGTCACCGAAGTTGGTGGACTGATGACCCATGGAGCAGTTATCGCACGTGAATATGGATTACCAGCAGTTGTCGGAGTGGAGAATGCTACCAAACTGATAAAAGATGGGCAACGAATTCGCGTGCATGGAACAGAAGGATATATCGAAATATTGTAATTGCTGAATATGTCCAGTACCGCTCCAGTTGATACTAGAGCGGTGTCTTACAATCTTTCCATTGAGGCAAAAAGTTGAAGCCAACTTTATCGGTGGTGCATATCCTAAAAAAGACAGAAACCGATCGAAAATTCTAAAGTCCAGTTAAAATCTGAAATAAAATGTGAAAATAACCCATTTCTTCTACAACAATGCCCCCTGTCACAGAAAAATTGGATAGGATTATTAATTGTTATATGCCATATATTAGAGCATTGTCTATCAAGCGGAAGATGGCGCCTCCTGCGGGAAAGCGAGACAGGTGAGACCCCGCAGTGAAGCACGGTACGGGCTTCCGAGGAGGCTCATCGCTCGCCCGCGGAAAGCGCCATCTGGAGCGATGTGCAAGTGAAAACTGGAAATGAAATGTTATCTGAATTATTGAGTAGTTTGTTGATTCTAAAGAAGTTGTTAGCAGTAATTTGAAGTAAAGATGATTGTGGAAATTGCATTCCATAAAAAAGAATGTTACTCTAAAAATAGAATAATGAGAGGACTGATGGATGAATAATGATTAACTAATCTGTATTTAAAAATTTGAAATTAATAACTTCAAAATACAAAATATAGGGTTAGTCTATCCATTTTTATAAATCAGTTCATACTTTATTTGTCATGATTCCAATGATTAATAAGAACTTATTAAGTGTGAAATACTAATCCTTCCGATTACAAATTGGGAGGATTTTTTTATTCTCCTATAGGTAAGTTAATACTTATTGATCAAACCGTAACCGTAACCGTAACCGTAACTAACAGATAAAGGAGAGGGAAAAATGAGCGATTCAGACACTATTGTTACACATGTAATGCTCTATATAAGTCGTTAATATCCATCAAACTTATATAGAGGAATTAAAAAATGATGGATATTCCGACTTTATATGAAATGTTTTGATATATAAAGGAGGAATTATTATGTCAATGATAAATGTTCAAGACTTAACTTTTTCATACCCAAGTAGCTTTGATAATATTTTTGAAGGTGTAAACTTTCAAATAGATACGGATTGGAAACTAGGGTTTATAGGTAGAAACGGACGAGGTAAAACGACATTCTTTAATTTATTATTAAGTAACTATGAGTATAATGGGAAAATCACTTCTTCGGTAGAATTTAATTATTTCCCTTACCTAGTTTCGGATAAGAACAAGTTCACTCATGAAATCCTTGAAGAAATTTGTCCTCAAGCAGAAGATTGGGAATTTCTGCGTGAAATATCCTATTTAAATGTTGATGCCGAGGCTATGTATCGACCATTTAAAACATTATCAAATGGAGAACAAACAAAGGTGTTGCTTGCTGCACTGTTTTTGAATGAGGGTCAATTTCTATTAATTGATGAGCCAACAAATCATCTAGATACTGATACACGAAAGCTGGTCTCTGATTATCTAAGGAAGAAAAAAGGGTTTATTTTGATTTCACATGACAGAATCTTTTTAGATGGATGCGTTGACCATATCTTATCTATAAATAGGGCAAATATTGAAGTTCAAAGTGGTAACTTTTCTTCTTGGAAGTTAAATTTTGATAGACAGCAGGAACACGAAGAGGCTACAAACGAGCGTCTACAAAAAGACATAGGGAGATTACAACAGTCTGCAAAGTCGTCAGCAGGTTGGTCTCATCAAGTGGAAGCTTCCAAAAATGGAACAACAAATTCAGGATCTAAGTTAGATAAGGGTTTTGTAGGACATAAAGCTTCCAAGATGATGAAGAGAGCGAAAAACCTTGAAGCAAGGCAACAAAAAGCAATTGAAGAAAAGTCAAAATTACTAAAAAATGTGGAGAAAACGGAGTCGTTAAAATTAGAACCATTAAAATTTCAGTCAAATGAATTGGTTGTTTTGACTGATGCGTCTGTTAAGTATGATGACCAAATAGTAAATGAACCAATTAGCTTCATAGTTAAACAAGGGGACCGAATTATACTTGATGGAAAGAATGGAAGCGGGAAAAGTAGTATCCTAAAACTAATTCTAGGAAATCAAATACAGCATACAGGCACCGTTAATTTAGGTTCAGGGCTCATCATTTCCTATGTCCAACAAGATACTTCTCATTTGAAGGGATCGTTATCGGATTTTATTGAAGAGCATGAGATTGATGAGACGTTATTTAAATCCATTCTACGTAAGATGGATTTTGAACGAATTCAATTTGAGAAAGATATATCTAACTATTCTGGTGGACAAAAGAAAAAGCTGCTTATCGCTAAAAGTTTATGTGAAAAAGCTCATTTATATATATGGGATGAACCATTAAATTTTATTGATATTTATTCGCGTATGCAGATTGAAGAGCTTATTCAACAATTTAATCCTACAATGGTTATTGTTGAGCATGATAAGGCATTTCAACAAACAGTTGCAACGAAAAGTATATCTATAAGATCTAATCAGTAAATGAAGTCATTAAACAGTAAGGCACTTTAATGGAGCTATGAAAAAAGCCTTATTTCTCTACAATCAATTGAGAAATTAGGCTTTTTAATATAAAAAGTAGGATACATATTAACCGAATGCATTCATAAATGGGAATGTGATATAAGACCAATGTTTTCCTACTAATAATTGTGGCCAAATTTTTCTAGAAATGTGTATCTCGATAAATTTAAACAGAACTTAAAGATGACCTCACTTTCATTTAACTTTCGATAGTTATAATGAAGGTGAGGTTATTTGAGGTTACAGAGAAGAGTGAAATTTAACATGAGAATGTTGCCGTCAAAAATTCAAGAAAATCAATTAGAATCAATTTTTCACACAGATTTTTAATTATAAAAGACCATTTCAATAAACTGCATAGTTTTCGCTATTTCCAGTTGAGGTGAATACACTATGTGAGTGAGAGTGCTGGTGAGTTTATTTATTCTCCACTGGAAGGTGGTCAACAGTAAATGATGCTCCCAGGACCGTACTCAGAGCTCGTAGAGTGTTTATCCCGGCAAACCTATACCCGATTTTAAAACATCATCATAAACGACAATGGCGAACTCGTAGACTTCTTAATCGACTTATAACCGGATATCGAGAATAATACGGGTTTTACCATCATATCAATAGGGGAAAGGCTACCATTGGAAAAAAGGAGATTGCTGATGAGAGACAATACCGCCGTTCGACCGTTTCGACCCGGAGTCGCTCCGGAGTCGGCGCTTATGGACCTGCGCTGGCGAGTCGCCACGACGAGATGGCCCGACAAGGAAACCGCCCCGGGTCAGTCGCAAGGCGTGCCCCTTGAGACAATTCAAACCATCGCGCGCTATTGGGCAACCGAATACGATTGGCGCAAATTCGAAGCATGGTTGAACGCCATCCCGCAATTCGTGACGGAAATAGACGGCTTGGACATTCAATTCATTCACGTTCGGTCGAGTCACGAGGGAGCAATCCCAATGATTCTGACGCACGGATGGTCGGGCTCGATCGTCGAACTGCTGAAAATCATCGATCCGCTGACCCGGCCGACTGCGTACGGAGCGTCGGCCACGGACGCATTCCACGTCGTAATCCCTTCGCTACCGAGTTACGGATTCTCCGGCAAACCGACCAAGCCCGGTTGGGATATTCCTCGAATCGCCCGGGCCTGGGCAGTGCTGATGAACCGGTTAGGCTATACGAAATACGTGGCCCAAGGGGGCGATTGGGGCGCGCTCGTCTCGGACATGATGGGGGTGCAACAGGTTCCGGGGTTGTTCGCAATTCACAGCAACATGCCGGGCACGGTTCCTCCCGCCTACGAAACGGCGATCATTAACGGGGATCCGATGCCCCCCGATTTAACGCAAGAGCAGAAGAACGCCTGGATGCAGCTGGATTCCTTCTATCAGCATGTCGGTTACTCCCAGATCATGGGGAGGCGCCCGCAAACGCTGACCGGGCTGGCGGATTCGCCGACGGGTCTCGCGGCATTCAATCTCGACCATGACGCGAAAAGCCTGGATCTCATTTCGGGAGCTTTCTTCGGGCACCCTGGGGGTATTTCGCGAGACGATTTTCTCGATAATATCACGCTCTATTGGCTGACGAACACGCCTGTCTCTGCGGCACGCCTCTATTGGGAAAACAAGCTCCCGTTCTTCTCGGTCAAAGGCGTCAATAATATCCCGGTCGCCATCAGCGTTTTTCCCGACGAACTCTATCAGGCTCCTCTTAGTTGGGCAAAGGAAGCGTATCCGAAGTTGTTCTATTTCAACCGGGCTGATAGGGGGGGACACTTCGCCGCGTGGCAAGTGCCGATGCTGTTCTCCGAGGAGCTCCGCATGGCGTTCCGACCATTTCGTTAAAGAGGATTTAGAAGAAACCCGAACCCGGTTCGGGCTTTTTGCTTTTCTTAGTTTTCTTAGAGCAGGCTTGCGGATATGAGGGGGATAACGGGCAATCGGTACGGCTACGAGCTACTGATTGCTTTCTTTTTTCTCGACGTTCTCGCGTTTCCTCTTCCGGCCGACTTCATGCTCAGATATGCCGGAGCTCGCCGTGCTACCCAGCATCAATGAAGAGTTTTGCGTTTTCCATCACTGCCTTAATTATACTTTTGTTGTCGTGGAAACTATTTTCCATTTTGAATAAATTCTCTATATGCTGATATTTTTTTCTCTAGCATCTTATTTGTTTCTTGTAATGTTTTTAATTGGACTTCAATAGAACTTTTATGATCTTCTAAAAGTTTTAACCTTGCTACAGTAGTTTGTTCCCCTTTTTTAAATAAACGAGTATATTCTTTAATTTGTGTTATGGGCATTTGAGTTTCTTTTAATTTAAGAACAAAGGTTAACCATTTTAGATGAGAATCAGTATATCGTCTTTCTCCATTTTCATTTCGATCTGGGAGAATGATACTCTCTTTTTCGTAATATCGTAATGTGTGTGTACTAACACTTAATATTTGAGCTATTTCACCGATCGTGTACATATTTGCCTCCTCTTTTATAGAAATACTAAGGGTCAAAAAGGATTTGACTTAGAGTTAACTCTAAGTAATATAATAACTACTGTACAAATTAAGAATATCATTTAGGAGGAATATAAGTGAAATATACAGTTATTACAGGTGCAAGTTCAGGTATTGGTTATGAAACTGCTTTAGCTTTTGCATTACGTGGAAAAAACTTAGTCCTAGTTGCTCGCAGAACTGATGAGCTTGAGAAATTAAAATCAGAAATAGCGAAGATTAATTCAGATTTAGACGTTATTATTCGAACAACTGATTTATCAGTTAGTAAAAATGTATATAAGCTTTATGAAGGGCTTAAAAATTATCAAATTGAGACTTGGATAAACAATGCAGGATTTGGAAATTTCGCATCTGTCGGAGAACAAAATTTAAATAAAATCGAGACAATGTTACACTTAAATATCGAAGCTCTAACAATATTGTCATCACTTTTCGTACGAGATTACTCGACTATTGAAGGAACTCAATTAATCAATGTTTCATCAGGAGGAGGATATAGAATTGTTGCAGATGCTGTTACCTATTGCTCAACTAAGTTTTATGTAAGTGCGTTTACAGAAGGGCTTTCACATGAACTAAAAGCGCAAGGGGCAAGCATGCAAGCAAAAGTTTTAGCTCCAGCTGCAACTGAAACAGAATTTACCAAACGTTCTTATAATCTCCAAGAGGATGTTAAACTAGCGGGTATTTTACCAAGGTATCATACTGCTAAAGAAATGGCAGGATTTATGCTCGAGCTTTATGATAGTGAAAAGGTAGTAGGAATAGTAGACGGAGTTACTTATGAATTTGAATTAAAAGACCCTATTTATCCATATGTAGAATTAGAAAAAAACTAATTTATATTCAATACTTTTTGTTTTACGTCCTACAACGTGAAGAAATTTGGACAAAATCTGATATCGAAAAAGCTCTTGGAGAGTATCACGATGGAAACTGAATATGGTTTGAATTTAATGTTCATGGGCAGTAAATGAACCAATTAGCTTCATAGTTAAACAAGGGGACCGAATTATACTTGATGGAAAGAATGGAAGCGGGAAAAGTAGTATCCTAAAACTAATTCTAGGAAATCAAATTCAGCATACAGGATCAGTTAATTTAGGTGCAGGACTCATCATTTCCTACGTCCAACAAGATACTTCTCATTTGAAGGGATCGTTATCAGAATTTATTGAAGAGCATGAGATTGATGAGACGTTATTTAAATCCATCCTACGTAAGATGGATTTTGAACGAATTCAATTTGAGAAAGATATTGCTTACTATTCTGGTGGACAAAAGAAAAAGCTGCTTATCGCTAAAAGTTTATGTGAAAAAGCTCATTTATATATATGGGATGAACCATTAAATTTTATTGATATTTATTCGCGTATGCAGATTGAAGGGCTTATTCAACGATTTAATCCTACAATGGTTTTTGTTGAGCACGATAAGGCATTTCAAGAAACAGTTGCAACAAAAACTATATCTATAAGATATCATCAGTAAATCAAGTCATTAAACTATAAGGCGCTTTAATGGAGTGATGAAAGTCTAATTTCTCTACAATCAATTGAGAAATTAGGCTTTTTTGTGTTGGGGACAGGCACCTAAAGTGCATTATCATATGTATTAACTTAGCTCTTTCTTTTTCTTATCTAAGAGATACACTTTATAGATATCAATGGAATTTAAAGAAGATGACTCCTGTTTAATACAGAAATCATCTTCTTGATGTTGCCTAAATTTTTTTCAAAATGTTCTTTAAAAAGGGTATATCTCACTTTGTACACCTTTTTTATTATTTAATCAACTTTAAATCACACCTAAGTGTTAGTTTAAACAGATTTACCATAGTATGCTATTCATGACCTGTTTAAGAATTAGATTAGGATTTGATTCTCCATCTTTTGTACGCCATGCTACAAAACCATCTGGTCTTATTAATACAGCTCCTTGAGGCGTAACATCGTACAATGTTTCCCATCTATCTTCACGCTCAATCAAATCTCCCTGTGAACCGATACTATAAACATTGATAGTGATACCTAAGAGAGAAGATACATTCTGAGCAGCAGTGTGCCAAAGATTATTATTTTCCCCCGTAAACAAGACAAAATCTCCATCTATTACATCTAGCGTAGATATACAATTACCTTGATAATTCACCCACAGATGCGGTGCACGTGTACCGGGACTTCCGTTTAGTTCTAACCGATCCATTCTATGAGTAGTTGGTTCTTGTTCGATAACGGCTTTCGAGGCATATTTATACCCTACAGTAACTGCAAGATGATCCATGTTATTGAGGGTGCTTATCCCTTTATTTACTGCACTAAATAACAAATCACTGGCATATTTCGTTGTTACCTGCACAGCATGGTGTCTTTCATCATGATAAGTTTCGAGCAATCTTGGATGAGCTTTTTTGTGTATCACTGCTGCCAATTTCCAAGCTAAATTATGAGCATCTTGAATACCTGTATTCGAACCAAATCCTCCTGTAGGTGGCATGAGATGAGCTGCATCTCCAACTAGAAAAACTCGATTCTCTTGAAATCTAGTTGCGGTCCTTTCTACAGCTGCCCAAGGTAAAGTACTCAAGATGACAAAATCAAGATCTGGCATTCCTATAGCTTTTTTAATAATCTCACGGCATCTATCTTCAGTGAAATCTTCAGGACGATCTCCCTTCGAAGGATCATAAGCGACGTGGTAAATCCATTGATCTCGATTATTCACTGTGATAAGTGCTCCAAATACTTCCGGATTCAAAATTTGATAAAAACCAAACTGGCTACCTTGCAGAAAAGTACTTAAGTCCGCTTGGAAATAGATGTTGATATAATGTCCTCCTATGACGCCTCTTCCTGTAGTTGGAATTCCTATATGTTCACAAATTGCACTTTTGGCTCCATCTGCAGCAATTATATAATCACTTCGAATGATTTCTTCCGTTCCTGAGTCTCGATCAATTATAGTCGCTGTTACTCCTAAATCATCTTGTTGATACGTCACAAGCTCGGTATTAAAGCGTATATGTCCTTTCCCTTTTTCCGCAGCTTGAAGAAGGATAGGTTCTAAATTCATTTGATAACAAGATGCTGCTTTTGAAGGGCTAATCTTTTCAATCATTTTAACTATTTTTTTGTCGATTTCCTTCTGAGTATCCTCTCCTTGTTTTAATTCTGCTAGGTCTATGTCTTTGATCGATTCTACAGCAATTCGTCCACGAATATTATCTAATGGCTTACTAGTAGTACGGATAGCTTCCTCTAATCCTATTTGGCGAAATAATTCCATCGTACGAAAAGTTATCCCTCCTGCTTTTGGATGGATAGCTGTATCAGCATGCTTTTCAACGAGTAAATAATCAATGTTATGTCGTGCAAGAAATAGGGCAGAGGTGAGTCCAGTAAGTCCTCCCCCAACAATTAAAACTGGGACATGCTTGTGCTTCATAAACATTTTCCTCTCAATATTATATTTATCCATGGATGTTACTGAATTCAGTAATCAAACTATAAAATAAAAATCAAAGAAATTATAGACTTTTTTTACGTTATGGTTTATTATATAAAATTTAATACGCCCAAAAAAGTGAAAGAGATTTCTTTTTTGACTGTAATACTCGAACTTATATTGGAACATATAAACTAACGGATATTTTGAGCACACTACTAAAATGCTAAAAAGTTTCCTATATAAAATTTTATTTCTTATGGCAAAAGCTACTGAACCTATTCAGTAGCTTTTTCTCTTTTTTGGGTTTTTCCCTCGATAAACTGAATTGACCCTAATGATTTATCTAATTATTTTAAATGAAATTATAAATAGCTTGTTCCTCTACAAGCTGGGTATCTGCGAAGAAACACCTTAATTTGCTCTTCACCATACTAATCCTCAATAAATTTATGGAACTTTCTAACTATTTTAAATTATTACCAAACCGTTTACAGAATCCATTCGTTTCCTTTAATAGTACCGGTAAAAAGCAAATATGAAATGGAGGAAGAATCATGAAGAAGACTGTGTTTCTATCAGCTCTACTACTCTTTGTCATTACGGCTGTCGGATTGTCAGCCTATGCAAAAATGAACCATAATCCGGTGTCCCAGGTGACACCAAATTCTAGCAAAAGTGATCATGTTATCCGGGTGTACGGACCGGGTGGACCACTTGGACCAATCAAGGAAGCTTCTGAACGTTTTTCAGCTAAAACAGGAATCAAAGTAGAAGTAACAGCTGGACCAGAGGGTAATTGGATTGGTCAGGCAAAGCAAGATGCAGATATTATTTTCGGTGGTTCCGAGTATATGCTGCAGGACTTCGTCTTCAACCATCCTGAAATGATCGACACTAAATCACGAAAGGAGCTTTACCCTCGTGCTGCAGGAATATTGGTGAGAAAAGGAAATCCTAAGAAAATTGAAAGTCTGAAGGATTTAACGAAAAATGGAGTCAAAATACTCGATGTGAATGGGGCTGGACAGCTCGGCTTGTGGGAAGACATGGCAGGCAGACAAGGGCTAATCGAAGGTATTGCTCAAAATATTAGCCTTTCTGTAAGGTCGAGTGCTGAAGGCATTGAACGATGGAAATCGAATTCTAGCCTAGACGCTTGGATTACCTATGAATCATGGCATTACCGGCTCCAAGATGTGACAGATCTGGTTGAACTGCCTGAAGAAGAGAAGCTCTATCGTGGAACACCGATTGCCTTGACGAACATTACTGATCAGAAAAAAGAGGCACAGCAATTTATTGATTATTTAAAAACGGAAGAAGGTCACCAAATCTTTCAAAAATGGGGCTGGAAGTAAGGATGAATCTTGAATCACATAAAAAACTAGGAGGAACAAACATGAAAAAAGGAATTTTTACCCTCGCAATACTATCGATTTTTATTGTTTTGGCTGCCTGCGGTACAAACAAGGAAGAAAAAGTAGAGACGAAGCAAACTAGTCAAGTTCAAACAAAACAAGAACCGGCTGACAGTCTTCAGCTTTTGAAGAATGACAAAGTTGGAGATTACTTAGCAGATTCAGAGGGAAAAACACTGTATTACTTTACGAATGACGAAGCAGGAAAAAGCAATTGTAGCGGAGACTGTCTAGCAAATTGGCCGGCATTTTCTCAGGAAGATTTCGCCGTTCCAGAAGGTTTTGACAAAACAGATTTCGGTACGATTACAAGAGCAGACAACGGTAAGAAGCAGGTCACGTACAAAGGCTATCCTCTTTATTATTTTGCTAAAGACCAGCAAAAAGGGGATGTAAACGGGCAAGGAGTAAAAGATGTATGGTATATCGTAAATAGTAAAACAGAATTTAAGTAAGCCTGTCCAGGGAACGATCAGCGCGGTCGTTCCCATTCTTACTTTTAAAATAGTATAATGGCAATATATTTTTATCCAATAACAGGGAGTGCCACATGAAAGAAAAACACGATGCGGAATTAATGAGATTGGTAAACGAAAATAACCGTCAAGCATTAGAGGAGCTTTATGATCGATATATAAAGCTTGTCTACAGCTTCGTTATGAAGTTTTGCAATGGGAATGAGGATAAGACGAAAGAAATTATTCAGTTGGTCTTTTTGAGGCTTTGGACAACAAACAGTCATTACAATCCCGCTCAAGGCAACTTTGTAAATTGGCTCCTCACGATTACCCGTAATATTTGCATTGATTATCTCCGGAAAGAGAAGAGACATACTGAGCACCATCAAGAGGAACATGTAGAGATTGCCGACCCTGCCAATGCAATTGATCAACGAGTAAATATGAATGATATTGCAACAGCAAAAAACAAATTGCCGACGGCGCAAAGAAAATTAATCGATTTGCTTTATTGGAAAGGGTATTCTCTCTCAGAAATCGCCAAGCTGGAGCAGGAGCCAATCGGCACGATTAAAAGCAGGCTTCACCAGGCTCTGAAAGGATTGAGGAAGCATCTAGAACTGGAGGATATAAAATGAGAAGAGATTGTGATCATTTGATTCCATTTATAGCAAATGAGCTCAAGGAGAGCGAACACATGGCCTTTGTTAAACATTTAAAGAATTGTAATGAATGTAAAAAAGAATATGAGGAATTGTCAGAAGTTTGGCATACTTTGCCATTTGATAATACCGAAATCGAGGTACCTGAATCGTTAAAAGGCGAGGTAATGGAGTTTGTTTTTGATCACAAAAAGCAAAGTGGTACGGAAACATTCATGGCTAAGATGAGCAAGCTTATCATGATGCTCAAAAACCAGTTCACTCCAGTTTCAGCCAGTATTGTTGGCACCTTGTTGCTCGCTATTATTGTCCTTGGAATAGCGAATGTACAGGAAAAAAATCACCATGCCGAAAATATACCCATTGAAATTTTATCGGCCATTCCCTTAAAAGCAGCCAATCAAAGCCACCCAGGAACAAACGGCATCGCTTATATTGTCCAGCAGGGATCAGAGAAAAATTTGGTGGTGCAGGTTCACGAATTGCCTGGCGTCAAAGGTTCACAGGTTTACCAGGTTTGGTTGCTGAAAAACGGCATGAGGAAAAATGGAGGCATATTCAAGCCGGACGAAAAAGGATCCGGAATACTGACCTACCAACTCGCCGAAGGGCAGACTTTTGATCAAATCGGTATTACAGTCGAACCAGATGCCAACAGCAGTCAGCCTAGGGGAGAAAAAATAATCGGATCATAGACAGTAACAGAAAAGAACAGACATATTTTGTGAATTGTAACCTGTGTAATAGCATTTTGAAAAAGGTTATGCCATATGGAGAAGATGATTTCTGGATAGTACAGGAATCATCTTCTTTAAGTTCTATTGGTACCTGAAATTGTTATTGTATGTCGTATATTTTTAATTTCTTTTTAAGATCTTCTAGCTTTTTAGTAAAAAACGGTATCTCCAATTCCGCCAGTTACCGAAATGACATCGCCAGTAATCGATGCAGCCAAAGGTGAAGCTAGGAAGGTAATGACATTGGCGATTTCTTCCACTGTAATCAAGCGGCCGAGTGAATTGAGTGATGCCATTTTACGCACAGCCTCTTCGTTAGTGACTCGGTTTCTAAACATTTCCGTATCAACAATCCCTGGATAGACAGCATTGACGTTAATTCCGTGCTTTCCTAATTCCATTGATGCGGATTTCGTTAAATGGACAACAGAAGCATTACGCGGACCGGAACTAAAATAATTGCCACCCATTCTGGCAGCTAGACCACTTATATTTATAATACGTCCCCAATTATTTTCTATCATATAAGGAGCTACAGCTCGGATACAACGAAAATAGCCCATATATTTTTCTTCAAAATCTTTCAAAATAAGTTCATCTTTAATACTATTAAAATCCTCTGGCTCAAAACCGCCAACACGGGCTCCACTGTTGATTAAAATATCAATGCTTCCCATCGCTGCTGCTGATTTTTCAACTAAATTTAGAATAGAATTGGAATCAGTGGTATCTGCGACAATTGGATAGATATTTCTGTTTGTTTCTTGAGCTAATTCCTCTGCAGCCATTTTTAATGAGGATTCGTTTCTTGAACAAATCGTACAATCTACACCTTCCAGAGCTAATTGACGGGCAGTAGCTTTACCAATCCCCCGGCTTCCTCCAACAATAAGTGCTTTTTTTCCAGATAACTTTAAGTCCATAGTTCAACCTCCTGTTTTGTTTTAACTGAAAAAGACTAAACTCGAAAGTTAGACTTTGGAATATTTAATCATTTCTATTTTTGATTCTACAGATAAATTATACTTAAATAAAATTAAAAGCTTTAATTTGTATTTAAGTATTACTAATATAAATTAGAAAAAGCTACTTTGTAAATAATGTAAATTGGACCGACACCTAAGTAAAATGTATCGGCCTTTTATTTTCTCTTGTACAAACGAGTAGGCTCCTCAAAAAGGGCGGGTCACTCCTATGCTCGTTTATAAGGAGTAGAGATATATCACAATTGCAGTTTGACATAGGGATAATCATGTCTAAAAGCGACTATAGATTTATCAGAAATATCATCAATTCGGAGAAAGAAGATATTTTTAGTTCACTTACTTTCTTGGAATTGAGTAAGTAGTCTGGCTCTTTTTGTTTCTACAAGGTTTCTTAGTATCCTAAACGCAATTATTAGAATGATTCTACCTTCACTTTGAAAAACATATCTATTTCATTAGGAGGTAGGTTGAGTGTCAAATGAAACAAAGAATTACATTGACTATCCAATGGTGAAAATTCCAGGAGGAGAAATAGAATTAAGAGACGATAGAATAAAAAATAAATGGAAAGCTGAAATAAGACCGTTTCTTCTTGCCAGATATCCTGTCACTATGGGTCTATACAATGCTATAACAAATAAATCACCTAATTCTTTTGACAGAGATCTTAAACCGGTTGTGAATATTTCTTGGAATGATGCAATTTCTTTTTGTAATCTACTTTCACAGAAAGTGGGGCTGAAAGAGTGTTATTCTATAAGCAATGATGGTGAAAACGTTATTTGTGATTGGGAATCAGACGGCTATCGACTTCCTTCAGAAGCAGAGTGGCAATATGCATGTAAAGCAGGGACTACTGGTTATAGATACGGAGAGCTTGATAAAATTGCTTGGTATAATGATAATTCAGGAGGCAAAATCCATGAAGTAGGAAGAAAGGAACCGAATGCATGGGGTCTGTATGATATGTTAGGGAATGTTTGGGAGTGGTGTTGGGATTTATATGATGAACAAGTGTACGGCTCCTACCGAATTTTTCGAGGAGGTAGCTGGGCTGAAGAGGGCAGGGGTTGTGGGGCTTCGTGTCGTCGCCGTAGCCATCCGTCATTTTGTATAGATGACCTTGGATTCCGTCTTGCTCAGTCATTTTAACTTTAACAAACAAGCCAACTTTCTAAGTTATACAGCTCAACGGACGAAGATCATTAGTTCATGAAAATAAGCTGATTTGCAAGCCTATATCATTTACGTTAGTCCATTTAAGGTCCATTTAATTGAATAAGACAACACAAAAAGTCGCTTTCCCGTACGTAAGGAAAGCGGCTTTTTAGTTTGTTTTTTCCCTTGTTATCAAGCTCT
The DNA here is from genome assembly GCF_044763875.1 of Rummeliibacillus sp. NPDC094406. NCBI lineage: Bacteria > Bacillati > Bacillota > Bacilli > Caryophanales > Caryophanaceae > Rummeliibacillus > Rummeliibacillus sp. NPDC094406. Next base: position 469,856 of record NZ_JBIWGZ010000004.1, read on the forward strand.
TTACTTTAAGTTCCTTTGACTAATTTTGAAAATAATGTTGACTATTCAGTTGAACTGTACTATGTTATTATTAAGTTGAACTATATAGTCGAACTGAATAGAGGTGAGGATATGAAACATAAATTATTACCGTTGTCTGAAACCATGCATTATATTTTATTAGCTATGCGTGAGCCACTCCATGGCTATGCCGTAATGCAGAAGATAGAAGAGATAAGTAACGGTACTGTTATTTTAGCAGCTGGTACATTATACGGTGCGATTGAAAACTTGAATAAGCATGGTTGGATTGAACCTGTTGGAGAGTCAGGCCGGAGAAAAGTTTATATGATAACTGCAGAAGGAAGCGCCATTTTGAAAATGGAACAAAACAGGCTATTGCATATTTTATCTCTATATGAAGGAAGTGAATCGAATGAAGAAATTTAAGATGTTTTTTGATATTGAAAAAGAGGAGCAATGGCTGAACGAGCAATTACAAAAAGGCTATCGTTGTACAAATATTAGTGGATTAGGAATATACACTTTCGAAAAAGCCGACAAGAGATATGTGATGCGACTGGATTATCAAGATTATATATCAAAGAAAAAGTTCAAAGATTACAAAGGGATATATGAAGACTTCGGTTGGATTTATATAAATGGCTCCTGGCTTGGTGGAATTCGATATTGGCAAAAAGAAGATGATGATCAAAATGAAATCTTCTCGGATCGCCAATCGAAGAGTAATTATTATAAAAGATTGATGGGTTACTCATCTGGTTTAGGTATACTGTTATTGTCTTTTTCTTATATGCTTTACAAGGATTCAGGTTTATATTTAGCTGAAGGTCTTTGGAGTATGGAAGGTGCATTATTTTGGAAAGCATTTTTATTTGAAACTCCATTTGCCCTTTTGAGGTCGCTTCCCGCACTTATGGTTGTTTTCTTTGGGAGTAGTTTCTATAAATCTTATCGAAAGTATTCAATGTTAAAAGAAAAATAATGCGAGGAGGTTAATTATCAACTTTTTTTAATTCAAAGAAGTAATTGAGGATAATGTATCTACCACAGTCGGTCGCTTTAACGGAAAAAAAGAAGCGCCCTGAATTTCATTATCGGGCCATGTTCTTGAATAACAGGTTAGACTGTATGCGAAGAGAATGTGAAGAAATGTACTTAAGTTATAGGAGCAGGATAGTTGAAGAAGGATAATTCAATGCAAGGTAGAATATAAGCTTAAAATATATGTGCATTGGTGGCTCCGTTTTAAGATGTATGAAACCAAGAAAAAATCGTCTTTAATGAGCTGCAACACTTTTATGGTAGATTGTACGTCCATTAAATGGGATGCAGCTTAATTTTGGAGAGTTTTTTTATTCATTAATAATTTAATCATAGGTTAGATAAATCATTTACTCTACAATGTCTAAAATTATTAAGAAAATAATCCCGAAAAAGTAATTTAAATTTATAAAAAGCCATAGTTGAATTGATAAGGAAAGAGTCCATTTGAGAAGTTTAATTCAAAATGGATTCTTTTTATTTTACAAATAATTAAACAAAAACAACATATTATTTTTAATAAAATTAAAAAATACTTTTACATTATTTATAATTATGTTAAATTTATATTAATAAAAGTGAAAGGAGGACATAGCCATGGATATTAACAATATTCCAAACTGGATTTTAGTCTTGGAAAATGAGGATTTAGAGTTTGTTAAAAACTTAGTACTTCATTCAGGTTCTTTAAAAGAGATTGCAAAGGTTTATGAGGTATCGTATCCAACAGTAAGACTTAAACTTGATAGATTAATCAATAAAATAAAAATGAATGATGCCGTAGAAAACGAGGAATTTATTAAATTTATCAAGAGCCTGTCGATTGATGATCGGATAAGTGTAGCAGATGCAAAATTAATTATTGATAAATATAAACAAGAAAGAGATGAGAAGTAATGTCATTTGGTATTTATGGGGTTTTAATTATTGCTGGTATATTAGCTGTTCAATTCTTCTTTTCAACTAGGAACAATATCTATTGGGGAGCAATTTTACCAGTAGCATATATTGTATTTTTGATATGGCTGTTTGTAACGAATCATATTAAAAGTAATCTGGGCTTTATCCTCTATCTATTATTAGGGATCCTTTTCCTATGTATAGAATGGAATGGAGGTAGAAAGCATCTTCACGAAAAAACAAAAAAGGAACTGGATAAAATGAAAACTCTCGACTTGAAATAGAGAAAATGGGAAGTTGTTAATTATTCGCATAAGTCGTACTAATATTTAATAGGTAAAGTCAAAATGAAATTTCTTAATTTAGGCTTAAAGAGTTTTTGTGAAGAATAAAGTCTTAGTTTATTTCACTAACGGTGCTTTATGAAAGAATAATTAAGTGATTTTATGAAATCAAATTTTATTTGTTACATAATAGGGCGCTATCCTTGAAGAAATGAGGATAAGCGCTCATTTTTCATTCCCTTTTCGAAAAGGTTACGCTTTTTTACAATAGATAATAAAATTAAAGTTTTTTAACCCTAATTGGACTTACCATTAAGAGTGCGAGGATTAGGGTTATCCATGCATTGCTATACAAAAACATGCCCATACCAGCTAATACTAGTCCAGCAGCTGGTATGGGTAATCCATTAAAATACCCAATCGTTGGTTTAACACTAAACTTAGCTAATCTTAATGCACCCATCGTGGGGAAAAGGATAAATGCCAGAGAAGTTAAAATTGATGGTGCTGCTATCGAATGAAATAGAAGTGCAGGAGCAACTCCGAAACTAACAATATCAGCTAAGGAATCCAATTCTACACCTAATTCACTGTTCACTTTTAATTTTCTCGCAACCCTTCCGTCAAGAAAATCAAAACCGGCCGAAAGGAATATTAAAATGGAGGCTACTTCTAAAAAGCCACTCACAATAAAGGTAATTGAAATAACACCGCATAATAAATTTCCAATCGTAAATAAATTGGGTAAAGCTTTTGTTATCTGATTGAACAAGGTAGCCCTCCTGAAAATTACAAATTGTCCCCATTTAAGTAGTGTTTTCTAAATATTCTTCAGTTATTCTTAAAAAGACATCATAATTAATGACAGCAGCAACAATCCATACTCCCATGCAAATTAAAAAAGCTTATAAACTGAAAATGATAAAATAGACCCGCTAAAACACTTTTAAAAAAAAGCTGAGCCTCAGAGTAATATCATTATTAAGTTGGATTGAAAAATGAAAGCATCATCCTTCTATTAGATAAAAGGCAAGGCTGATCAACCAATCAAAAAGGATTGATCTCCCATAAGTGCTACCCATTTAGTGCGTACAGTCTGTGATGCACCGAGATTGTTGGAGTCAGACTAACGGATGACTCTATGGCACCATACATAGTGTATCGACCTTCTTAGCCAGCCGTAGAAACAGTATAGACAGGGGTATCCATTTTCATTCTTTGTGGAGAAGTGCTGATTTTTGCGCTTCATGGATGGCTAACGGGTGCTTAATAAAATAATTGCTGAGTCTATTATGCAGCTCTTTCGCATTTTTCAATAATCAACAAAACGGGCGCGTTTCTTAAGAAATGCGTCCGTTTTCATTTAAGGGCCAGATTGTGGAGCAAGACGTTTAGAGAAAATTGGTAAGGGTAAAGAGATTGTTAAGATTTTCACTTAAACTAACTGGGAGGATAGTGGAAGAAGGAAATTGATGAAAAGTGAAGAATTTTATAAGTAAAAAGAGGTGAAAATTCGTGGATAAACTGCTTCAACATTTACGAAGAGTTGGCGTAAATTACATAAAAAGTGATAGTATAGTTATTTTAGAAATTTTAGAGAATAGACTTCATCTTGCTTCTGAAATAGATGTACTTATAAATGAACTTTTAGATAAATTACAAAGTAGTAAACTGAAAAAAGTTAGGTTTGAATGTCCTAAAATTCTTTTAGATAGCTTAAATTGTACCAGGACTAAACTGGAAATTATTGGTGAGAGAGTTATTTATAATAGATCTTTAATGACACCATTAAATGTTGCAATACCAGATTATGAAGTATGGTCATTTTCTGAGAATAACTCTATCTTTTTTTTATCTGAAGTGATGGGTACAAGTTTTATTGATGCAGAGAAGTTTTTAACTGGAATGAGGACCGAACTCCCGTCACAAGTAAAGGAAATGTTTACAGTGTATATAGTTAACAATGAACCAGTTGGTGTAGTTTTTCCTCATATAGAACCAAATACAGATAATGAAGGACGCATTTTTTGGATAGGCATTCATCCTAATTTTCGGGGGACAGGATTGGGAAAGAACTTACATTCAATAGGATTATACAGATTGAAAAATGAATTTAAAGCTACGTCTTATTTAGGAATGACTCAAGTTGACAATATTCCAATGAGAAAGATAATGGTTTCAAACGGCTGCATTCAAAATAAAAATACAGTAATTTCTTTACAATATTCTATTTAGGAATGAGTTTATTCGTTTAGTAGCCCAAGGTATAGGAGAGTTGAAGCTATGTAGGAAGAGAGTCTACAATTTCCGTAGACTCTCTTTTTTAATATTCAGCACCTAATGAATGATTAAAAGTCAACTTTTTACCAGAATTGTAAGAGCTTAAAAAGTTTGTTCTAAAGTCTCGTTAGTTTACAGTTCGAAAAGAATATCTCCCCAAACTAATAAATGAATTACTTTATTGGTTAATAACAAATAAATTGAATCCTGTTAGAACAATTTTCTTGGATAATCATATATTAAATCAGGGTTCCCGATTCCACATTATTAATAAAAGATCCATGTTACCCAATAATATAAAATGACTAATGTAAAGAGAACTGTTGGTGGAATTACAACTACAGTAACCTTAATGTATTCCCACCATGTAATTCTTACCTTACCCCTTCTTACGATGTGCATCCACATTAGCGTTGCAAGGGTACCCATTGGAAGTAATAATGAACCGATATCACTTCCAATAATGTTGGCTAAATAGGCAACTTTTAAGGAAATAGGATCAAGCCCCATATTGGTTAATGTAATCGTTCCAACCATAAGCGCAGGATGGTTATTGAAGATATTTGATAGTATTGTAAGCAGTGTTCCCATTAACACACTTGTGTTAAGTAAATTTTCTGAAACCAGTGGATGCATAAATTGGATCAACCATTCTGTTAAGCCGAGATTGTTGAGTCCATAGATAATGACATACATACCAAAGGCGAAAATTATGATATACCAAGGTGTTTTTTTCAACATATCACCTGGATGTATTTTCAAGTAAGCCCATCTCCAGCCTAAAAGGACGATGGACCCCAATACTGCCATTACAGAAAGTGGGATTCCCAAAAACGAGGCGAAGAATAAACTTATTCTAATTACCAATACAAAAAGAAGTATTTTAATCATAAATTTTGATCGATTTTGCTTCGAACTTTCTAAAACTTGTTTCAGAGGATGATTTGGTGGAAGCGACATCCCCGATACATTTATAGGAACAGTTTCTGGTAAGGTCTTTTTAAAATATAAAAACAGCAAACCAACTAGAAGTAACAAACCAATTGTTGCTGGAATAAACATCATTGCTGTATGTGAATACAAACTCATACCGACAATTTTTAATGCAATGAGGTTTACGATGTTACTTACCCCGATGGGAGCACTTGATGCTGTTGCAATTAAGCCTCCAGAAATTAGATACGGGACTTTTTGATAGTTTTCCAATCCCATATTATTTAATAACATAATAAGGATGGGTATTGCGATTAAAATACTACCGTCATTATTAAAGAAGAGTGTCATGAGAAAGCATAAGAGATTGACGTAAAAGAATAATCGAACGCCAGACCCTTTTGCTTTTTCAGCAAGCTTCTCAGCAACCCAACTAAAGAACCCAAAACTTTCCAATACAATCGCCATGACAATTGTAGCCATAATAGTAATAGCGGCATCACTGATCGTTTGTGAAATTGTGACGAGATCCGACATGGTTACACTACCGCAAAGTATTACAATAATCGCACCTACCGATGCAGGAATAGCTTCATTCATATTTCTAGGTCTCCAAAAAATAAAAGCAAGAGTAACAAAGAAGGTTAATATAGTTATAATATCCACTATTTGCATAATATTTCTCCTTTTCTATTCATAGGCTCCTTTCTCCCCATTCATTAGGGTAATGATGCTGATGTAATATAAATATGTAAAAAATTAAGACTGCCTTGGTTTTGTACCTATCTCTCTATGTGTTTATACAGAATTATCCAATAGATGAAATAGTATTAACAAATGGAAACGTTAATTCAATAAGAATTTAACGCTTTTTTTGTTGGAGTTATTGTATAAACAGGAGAGTATAGTTGAAGAAGAAAGTAAAGTTACACTCCGATTTAACTTTAAAGATCCTGAGAATACCAAAAGTTTAGCAGAACTTATTCATATAAAAAAAGTCGTTTTGAATTAGCATGGATATACAAGGCTTAGGGGAGCATTAGTGAAAGAAGAATTAATTGATTTTTTGATGAAATCATGATTAGTTATTCCATTAAAGGGCGCTTTTCTGTAACTGATCTGCACCCCAAATGTTAGACACAAATCTAACATTTGGAGGTGCCTTTTTTATGGCACGAATTACTTTTGAACAGAAGATAGATGCGATTTT
>NZ_JBIWGZ010000005.1:0-307186 GCF_044763875.1 Rummeliibacillus sp. NPDC094406
GGCTATGCATCGTTGCCTTGGTAGGCCGTTACCCCACCAACTAGCTAATGCACCGCGGGCCCATCCTGTAGTGACGCCGAAGCGCCTTTCAACATTTCACCATGAGGTAAAATGGATTATCCGGTATTAGCTCCGGTTTCCCGAAGTTATCCCAGTCTACAGGGCAGGTTGCCCACGTGTTACTCACCCGTCCGCCGCTAAATCAGAGGAGCAAGCTCCTCTTCATTCGCTCGACTTGCATGTATTAGGCACGCCGCCAGCGTTCGTCCTGAGCCAGGATCAAACTCTCCATAAAAGTAAAGTTTGAAAGCTCATTAGCTTTGCTAGCGTATCATCTATAAGATGATATCTATTGTTTGTCCTTGTCACTAACAGAAGTTAGTGATCAAAGTTTATTGATTAACGTCTTGCTTGTTCAGTTTTCAAGGTTCATATTCAAGGTCGTTTGTTTCAGCGACTTCTTTATTATATCAAATCTCGAAATCGATGTCAACAACTTTTTTGATTTAATTATTTTTGAATTTCTTTTTTCGCTATATCTCTTAGCGACTTAAATAATATATCACGATATTTTTATTGCGTCAATATATTTTTATTATATTTTATAATTTTATTAATATCTTCTATTACTAAAGAAATTACAAACAAATTATAATTATAATCTATATCTATAGATAGACTTCGATAAACCTTCAGAACCCATAAAACTATATATCTTCATACACTTTTATCATTTTTGAATATCGAGTGTAATCTTGATTTTCTTCTATATAATTATTATTTAGATTGACACATTGGCCTTTTATTTTATATATTGACATAATTTAAAAGGCAAGGTAAAGAATTTGAGTGTTTCAGAAAACTACCATGATAGATATCCCATATCTGTTTGCTATATCAGTTATTTTACCGCCTCAAGACAAAATGTGTATACACATCAGGTTGGAAGAAAGAAGCAACACAAAAAACTACACTGCATAGAAAAACCATAGACATAACAAAATCCCTGACTAAAAAATAATCAGGGATTTTCTCTTATCGTTCTATATAAAAAAAGACTTGAATTGTATGGAGGACTGATACCGATTCTGTGTCAAAATTATTTCGGTGACTGATCTATTCTGCAATCACTCGTTTACTTTCAACTAAATTTTGGCTTTAGTTGAAAGACTAACATTAACATTATAGACATTGATATAAATTTTAAACATAAATTTTTAAAAAACTTATATTTATCAACTATTGTGCTTTTGGAACACTGTTCCTAAAGAACAAAAAGGGAATAATCCCCCTTTACTTAATAATATACAGAATAGTTAAAGTCTTACTTACAAGATAATTGTTCAGGTGCCTGAGACAAGAAACTTCACTAATTCAACATGCACAATTTCAATTCGTTTAGCTACCTTATTACTTTCGCTCATGATATTCCCTCCTAAATAGAAATAGCCCTATCTCCACGAATGGGTTAGGGCTTAAGATGTTTATCATGATTATAATATCTATTTATCTTTCCGTTTGATACAGCAATATAAAGAAAAAGCCCTTAACCTCCGAAGAGATTAAGGACTTAATCTGTAGACTATTGTCTGAATTGTTTGGGTGACTAGCACCTCAAACTATTCTATTTTACTAAGATATTTAATCCAGTAATATCTAAAGCATTAGTTTTGGCAGAATTATCTTTAACAACTAAATTAGTAATTTCAGTGATTGTAGCACCTGCTTCAAATGCATCAGCAGCAGCGTCACTTAATGTAATTACAACTTCATTAGCAGTAGCACCTGCTGTAAAAGCAGTATAATCTGCTGTACTTAATGTTTTTCCATCAGCAGCTAAAAATTTAACTACTCCAGCAGCTGTTACTCCAGGTGTAACATTTTCGCTAAGAGTTAATGTTAATGTTGTGTTGTTTGTTAATTTAGCTGTTGTTATTGTTGGTTTTTCAGCATCAGTTACAAAGTCGATTGCTTCTTTAATTGATTTATTAAATGCTGCAATCTTAGTTGAATCTACAGTTACTCCATCTAACTGAGTAGCTACAGCTTCTTTTTGTGCTTGATTTAGAGTAGCAAAGTTATAAAGGTTATATCCAAGTACCTTTTGATTGTCTTCTAATGCTTTTACTGCACCAGCAAGAGTGTATGAGCCATCAGCTGAATCTAATGCAGTTGTAAGACTTGTAGCAACAGCTGTTTTATCAGCATTAGCTTTTAAATCATTTTGTGCTTTTACAGCATTGTCAATAGCAGTTTGCAATGTTGCAACTGAATCAAAGTTTGTAGCAGTACCACCGATTGCTTTTGTTGCAGCCACTTGGTATGAATCTGCTGGAGCTACAGGTAGTGCTGTTGATAATTTTTCTAATTCTGTTGTATCAATACCTGGTACTGCTTTTAATTGTGCTGGTGTTACTGCTGCAGCCGCTAATTTAGCAGTATTTAAAGCAGTAGATACTACATTATTATATGCAGTTGTATAAGCAGCTTTCACACCAGAGAATTTGCCATATCCAGGACCACGGTTAGCTAAAATAGCAGCTGCTACATTTGATTTTTGAGTAGCAGATAGTTTATCCCAATCAGCAAATAAAGCTTTGTTATCTTCAATTGCTTTTACTGCATCTGCATTGCTTGTAGCATCATTTACAGCTACAAGAGCTTTATCTTCAGAAGCATTTGCAGCAACGATTTCAAATGTTACATTATCGCCATCTTTTTTGTATGTTACTTTAGAGCTGTTTTTAGAAATAGCAGCTTCGAATTCAGCTTGGTTGATTGCAACACCGTTAGAATTTTTAAATGTAGCTTTTGCATAGCTTACTGCATCATAAGTAGCAAGTTTAATAGTTTTCTTTGTTAGATCGATATCAGTTACTGTACCAGTGAATGTATCTGGGATAACTGAAGCTTTAGTAAATGCTACTGAAGCAGATTTGTTTGGTAGACTAGCTTGAGATGCTGAAGCGTTAACTGTTACGTTTGCAGCTAGACCGTCTTTTGGTTGTACATCAATTGTTGCTTCGCCATTTGCATTAGCAATAACTTTGAATGTATTTGTTGTTCCAGCTTTTACTACATTGTTATCGTTAGCAGTTGAAATACCATTACCTGTTACTGTTACATCAGCAAATGTTGCAGAAACTTCAAATGATACTGTGTATCCACCTTTACCATTGTTATAATCAGAAGCATATGGGAAACCATTTTGATCTACTGATTGGTAAGTGAATGTTACAGGGTTAGCAGCAGATGTAGTTTCTTTGCTAGCTTCTAAAGTTGCATCTTTAACAGATGGAGCTAAGAAGAAAGTTTTATCAGCTGTGAATGATAAATCTGCATCATCTAATTCAGTTTTATCTGTACCGTTTTCAATAAATACAGTTGGAGCAGCGTATGCATCTTTAGCACCTGTTAATTTGAATGTTGCTTTACCATCTTTATCAACAGTGATTAGCACTTCATCAGTTGCTGAATTAATAAGTTGTCCGTTAATTCGAACATCATTGTATGAAGATACATCGCCTTTTTTGAATGTTACGTAAGCTTTAGTACCTTTTGGAGCTAATTTACCATCTTTATCAGTGATTGTAACTGTGTATTCACGACCACCGCTATTAATAGACTCTGAATCTGCTTTATTAGTTGATTGGTCGTATGCAGCATTTTGAGTACCAACTGCTTCAACTTTTAGACCTTGTGAGTAAATTTTATCGAATTTCACAGAAGAAGCTTGAGCTTGAAGTTCTGTAGCTTCTAATTTGTTATTCTTAGTAGCTGTTTTGTAATCATCATCTGAACCATCAGCAAATACGATTGGTGTTACAGTTGCATTAGAACCTTGTAATGTGAATGTTGCTTCACCTTTAGAATCAAGTTTCACTTGTACATATTGTACGCCACCAGTTGTTACTTGGTATGGATAAGAATCACCTGTAGCATCAACAACTTTTACTGTACGTACTAATTTATCAGGAGTTACATTAACGTTTTCTTTGAATGCAACGTTGATATAGCTATTTTTATTTTCTTCAGAAGTTACTTTATAAACTTTTTTAGAATCGTTAGCTAATGTAGTACCAGCAGTCACATCAATAACAGATAGACGTTCAGTGTTACCCCAGTATACTTTACCTACAGTTGTTTTCACATTTGCAGCACCTGTTGGGTATGCATAAACTGTGTCTTCACCTTTGCTGTATTGAGTGTAAGAAATTTTAGCAACACCGTTTTCGTCTGTGAATGCTTCAATTACTTTATCTTTGTTGAAAGTATTATTAGCAGCAACGTTGAATGTTACAGCGATACCAGCTTTAGATTGACCATCTGGAACAGTTACTTTAGAAGTAACAGTTACTTCTTTACCAAGTACACCTTGGATAGATGGAGTTGATAATTCAACTGCAGTAGGAACTACTGAAGAAACAGCTGTGAATGATTTAGCTTTTACGCCATCAACTGCAAGTGTGTAAGTTTTACCAGCTTCTTGAGCAGAAGTAGTTAATACAACCACTTTAGAGTCAGTTTGTTTTACAGCAGCGTTTTTCACTTCAAGACCTTCGATTGCAAAGCGAGAAGCTTTGATATCTTGAGCAACTTGAGCTTCTTTGAATGTTACTTCAACAGTTGTGTTGTTAATAGCTTTAATATAACCATAATTTCCCATTTATATAAACCCAATAAAACCAATGATCTCTACCATCTCCAATTGTTGCTCAATAGATAATCAAAGATAAAAGTTGCAATAAATAGGATATCAATACTAAAGCAAAAAAAGAAAAGCAATAGAAGAGAATATTATAATAGGAAGAAACTCGATAATTTGTAGTGATAAAACCTTATACTGATACAAATATAGTAAGACTAAAAAAGTGTAGCCGTTCAGATAGGCTACACTTTCATATTTTCCTTGTCATTTCAGTAATACTTCCACTTGTTTCTCGTACCCGTAGCGTTTGAAGAAATCAATTAGCGCTACTTCGAACACATCACGTTGCGTCATGTTTTTTTCCTTCGCAAAGTCAGTTACCATCTGATCCAATGAATGAATCATTTGTACCGTCTTTGTTTTGGCTACACCTGGAATTGTGTAGCGTGGAATCTGCCCTCCCGTTCCATATGGCTGTAACAAATTCAACAATCGTAGTTCATTGTTCTTTAGCATCTTCAACAGAGGCAAATACTCAGCCCAACCTACTTCCTTCGTATTAATCGTCATTGTTGGCAGTGTCGACATTGACGGTTCTGACGATACGTTAGGGGGATTGCCCTCAAGTAATTGATTTTCGAAAACGGTTTGTTTCACATAATTACTATGTTCGCTAGACCAGCTGTAGTGATTGGCTCCCATGTATGCAGCTAGCTCTTTGTAGCTGTCAAAGCCATTTAGTAAGGCAACCCGCTGTAGATCCAATTCCTCTTGTTGGTCAATTAGCTGGATAATTCGATAGGCTTTGCTAGTATCGACAACTGCTGTTTCCTTTTTGGATATCGCTAACTTATAGTTCTCCTTGGCACTACCCCATTCAAAGTTACGCCTACGCATGTACATATCGAGTGTCTTGTAGGATTTATGACCGAATTTCTTAGCTAACTCCTCACGGGTTTTTCCTTGGGTCAATCCTCTCAATATTTCCTGAACGCGTTCATCTAGTAGAACATTTGTATCATCCATTTGCTCTGTCATGTCCTGTTCACTTCCTCTTTAGATTGATAGCTGATTAACTGCACTTGTTAATTCCGATTGATCCTTGTGGACATAGATACTTGTCACTGTTCGGAAATCAGAATGACCAAGCAGTTTAGCCACTGTCGGCAAATCAGTTCCATGACGGATAAGTGAGGAAGCGAAGCTGTGGCGAAGAGTGTGACAACTTACTTTTTTGTCGATACCCGCCTTTTTAGTAGCCACTTTTAGCACACGATTGATGTATTTGTCAGAGATACTACCTGTTTTCTTAAGCGCGAAGAACTTTTCTGACTTTACCTTTGGACGTTTCGTGTCGCGGTAAAGTAGTAATTCTTCAGCAAGATTCTCTGCAAGAGGAACAATACGATTCTTCCCACCTTTTCCATTGATGACACGAATGACGTTTTTGTCAAAATCAACATCTGTAAGGGTAAGGTTCAAGCATTCACTGATGCGAAGTCCTGAGTAGGCTAATGTACGCACCACTAGCTGAATCAGCGGATGTTCAATCGCCAATATCAGTTTCTTCATCTCAATTTCAGTGAGAAAATCCCGTTCTACCGTTTGCTTTTTCAGTGTGTCGATGTGTAACATGATGTTGTTTTGTATCCATCCTTTACGCTCTGCAAAGTGGAACAGTTTACGAACAGCACTGATGGAGATATTGACACTAGCAACTGTCCACCCTCGCTCATGTTGGAGATAGTGAAAGTATGCTTCAGCATCATCAAGTGTAATATCAATCAGCATAATAGGAGCATTGTAACGCTCATTCATATACTTCGCGAATTCTTGTTGCTGGTATCGATAGCTACGTTGGGTCTCTTTGCTTGTGTTGGTTTGTTCCAGTTGTTTTTGACTAGCTTTTGATGCTGCTAAAATATCCATGGTTTGTTTCTCCTTTTGTTTTTTTATTCTTTGATGTTCCAAAGAAATAATATATGTCTATATTCATCGCTGATTCGATTTTACCAACCTCTTTTGCCCCGTTTCTACCGTCAGTATCGTCCGTATCGACAAAACTGACGACACTGTAGGTACTGACGACAAAAACGAAGATAATGGGAATGCATCAATTGCAGTGTTCAAACTCTTCATCGAGTTTCAAGTAATCCTCTTCTATAACAGGACGCTGCAACTTTTTGGAACCAGTTTGTTTCACTACAGAAGCATTTCCTTTTTTCTGTAATGTAATTTTTTTGTAGTTCCCTGCATGGCGAATATCATAGGTTATTCCGATTTCTTCAAGATTTGATTTCACTTCTTTGAGACGTTTACTGAGCACATTAGCATCTTTCGCCCAAGTTTTGACGTTGGTGTTAATACGTTCACGTTCTGCAACATCTTCTAACTCCTTCAAAAGTTCAGAAACACTTGCTGACCATGTACTACGATTTTTCATAAAGGCAATGACAGCTGCAGCAACTGGGTGAGAACTTAGTGCTTCTTCATTTGCAGTATCTTGATTATTTAGATACGCTTGTAAAAATTCTTCTCCACCTACTCCTAGAACATCCGCAATGGCATAGCCCCAGTAAGTGAAATCTGCCATACGTCCAACTTCTTGAAGATCTATATCATCATAAAGTGGTATTGCTGCAGAGATTGTATTGAAAATCGCCCCTAAGAATTTAGGAATGTCAGCTTCGAATGCTCTCCATATGGCATGTTCTGTTTTTCGTTCATCCTTTGGAATGCGTTCTAATTCCAGTAAGATTGAACGATCTAATAAGTCTGGTCTAGTAGCCACAATATTGATGCCATTCAGACCAACGCATCGTTTGAATTGAAGAATCGTTTCATCACTATCCGAATAAAGTGTACGTTTTGTAAATGCACCACCAGTAGCTGCCATACATAGCATGTCACTTTTCTCAGCCGAAAGGGAATCAAGATTGTCAAAGCAAGGCATATAGCTATTGGAAAGGGAAATGGCTAAATCTGACTTTGATGTCGGCATAGATAGTAAATCTTGTTTTGCAGGATCGACAATACGCTTCACCATACGCATAGTCGTTGATTTAGCTGCGCCTTTTTCGCCAAACAAAACAAGAATGACATGTGCAATTTGCGGGAGAAAGCACGTTACTAGATACGTTGCAAAAAGTACTGTATCTGATTCTTTTTTGAAGCGGAAATGTTTCTTCACCAGTGGTATTAGTTTTGTTGAATCAACGGATAAATCGGGCTCAACCTGTTGTTCCATGTTTTTATTCCGAGTGAAAAGAATAGGTGGATGAGATTCAAGACGACAACCATCAATACTCACTTGTACAACTCGCCATTCTGTATCACATAAATCGTAGTAGTAACTACCTTGATTTTCAGCAATTCGTCTTTGTAGCTTATGTTCACTGTCAGAGAAGATGGCTTTCATCTCTAATACTTTTAACGCTTGATTCAACCCTTCAGCGCCAGGAGCTGAACGTTGATTGTCAAAGAATAACTTCGTTAAATACAATTTGAACTTCTGACTTTTCATATCAAGGACTTCCCAATGGTTTTCTTTTTTAACAGCCGCAAATGGCTCCTCTAATTCATTGATGAAGTATTGAAAGTTTTCAGTGAGTTTAATAATGGTATCTGCTTGCTTATCTTCTTCCACTACATCGGATATTTGGGAATCTTCTGCTAGTAATGATCGTAATGTTCTCCAATCCTCTCCACTACACCCATTATGAAGACAGCCAGCTGCTACACCGCCATCCGCAAATTGAATGATATAAGCAGCACTATTCGTATGGTCACTGTTCCAAGGACATGTACGCAAAATATACTTTGTCGCATTACCTGCGTAAGATGCAGAATAGTCTAGGTCTAATCCATACTTTTCAATAAATTCAGGAACATCAATTGGTTTCCCTTTGTTTTTACCCTTAGCTTTCGACTTTGAAGTTGCCTCTAACTTCGGCTTTTTATTAATAAATGCCTTAAGCTGTTCTATTTCAGTTAGCATAAGCTCTTTAGGTACTTTTACAAAACCCGACCAGCGATGAGGACGCTCTTCTGTATCATCACCTTTACATGCCTTCGTGCCATAGAGTTTGACAATACGAGATGGATTATAGGTTGTCACATCCACTTGTGCTTGGTCATTCGAGTAAAGAAAATCAAGTGTACCTAAAAAATCTTTGACGATTGCAACATTTTCTTTCGTATTGTCTAATTCAACTGGTAGCAACATATGATAACCATTGCCACTGTCAGCGACAATTGGTCCTGGGAAGCCTGCTTGTAAAAGGTCTTTGCGAATATTCTTGATGAGTTCATAAGCAGATTTCTTCTCCTCATTTGTTGACGAAATTCCGCTTGTTCGAATCGGATCAATGTCAATCATTACATAACGAATTTCTTTGATATCTTGGTCGCTACTTGTGTTTTTAGCATACGTTTGTAGACGGTTGCTGCAACGGGCAAGCAACTCATCTTTTGGTGGATTGAGTGTGACGTAGATATCGTACTTACCAACATATTTCTGAACATCAATTATCAACTTTTCAACATCATCAAAGTAACCCGAAATTGTCCCTTTATCTGTTTTCAAAATACGAATTTCAACAACTTCTTCTGGTTGTTTCAATATCTCAATTGTTTGTGTGATTGTTTCATTAGATGTAAGATTTGTCATGACTAGTAGCTCCTTTGGTATTTTGTAGGGAATACTCTGTAGAAATTGCAATCATATCTACAGAGTGGAATATTATGACGAGATGGTGATTAATCCTCATCCTCGTATTGTTCATATGTGTTATCAACGTTATCAAAGTCATCATCTGTTTCGATGGACTCATCTAGATCAAAAGGAATGTCAAACTCATCAGTCGATGTGGACTGTTCACCAAACAATCGTTTTTTTATTACTCTACGCTTTGGTGCTACAGTTTTTTTAGCAATTGGTTTCTTCTTGATTGTTCTTTGTGGTTGGTTGGCTTTGATTCGTTTGATGCTGACGATGTTCGAGTACGTCTCACCATCTTTTTCAACATTTTCAACGATGACTTGAACAGGAATGCCAACTAATTCATCAAGATCAATTGATTCGCCTGGAGCTGGCAATACATCGAGCTTTTCAAGGATTTTCATCATATTGCCTTGTTTACTCCATGAATAGTTAGGGGCGATGTAAAGATCTATTACTTCCTCTGCATCGTCTTCCACTTCAATTTTGATGTTCAGTACTACACGTTTGCCATCTTCAGAGTATTGGCTATCACGCTCAAGAAATTCTGCTTTTGTCGTTTCACCGTTGTAGGCTCCATCTGGGATGGTTCGTTTGTTGGCTTCTGGTCGAGCAAGTACATTCGTATGTTGCAATTCTTCAATTTTCATTTTCATTTTGCCTCCATTCATTTGGTATCCCATCATCCTTTTTTACCGTCAGTACTGACAGTAGCAACAGTTTGAGATTGTCAGCACTGTCGGTATTTAAGCGGGAAAGGGGATTTTGGAAGTAACTAGTTCCTTGTGAACCTAGTTCTTACTCAATACTTGAGAAATGATAGTAGATTTTATTTTTTTACCACAAGGTTAGGTATTCATGTTATTGTGAAGGCAAGTGACTAGTTGCCGCTAATCACTTGCATAGAGGGAACATGTCCTTCATCAATTCAGATTAATATGCTAACGAAATATTAAAGGTCATATGATAATCGTTGTGTATAAGTTGCTTCGCTCTTGTTTCAACTCTAGGACCAAGCACTCGATTGATATTGTAGACAATTTCCTCTATTGTATTGGCATATGGACCTTCGTCTAAGTAGACTGTATACGTTATTGTCGTATCACCTTCAGTGACTTGAATCACATCGAATACTTCTTTGATTGCTTCTGTTGTTGACAGTACTCGTGTTGGTTTTGGAATAGTAAAATCATGATAGAAAAGGGCTATGTCTGAAAATTTCTCTTCCATTAGAGTACGTTTTACTTTGTCAAAATTGAATTTCACTTCAAAACGAGGGTTATTTAATTTCGCATTTAGTAAGTCTACTAAGCTACGTTTACCAATTTGTATAATGACTTCTGGTAAATATGTTGTATCGATATGACTCGGATCAATTCCTCCTAACACATCCCACCGTTGTTTTGTTGCGTTGCTTGCTTCGATTTGTTGAATCATTATCAATCACTCCGTTCCTATGGTTATTTTCTCCATCAAACAGTTACGACAGTCGTTCACTCGAGATCATTTGTACTGACTGTACTGTTTACAAAATACAATCGATTACCATTTCAGTAATCTTGTTCCCTAGTATAAAACAAGATAGAGACTTCCCCTCTGGAAAAAAAACCGGGTATTTCATAGTAAAAAGAAAAAAAGCAAACGAAAATTTTCGTTTGCTCTAAAGTGATTATTCATTTACTTGCTCATTCCCTCGTTTGATTTCCTCCATCACGATGGAAAATGTACTACTTGAGAAGCCTTTTCTTATACTCAAATCATTTTGAAACCTTTTTGGGTCTATATATTTTCTGAAACATTCCATATCACTTTCATCAAATACGATATCTTCATGCTTATTACAGTACTCCATTAAGATCCATTTAATAAAGTTTGTAATGGAATCAATTTCTTGAATAAATCTACCAAATTTGCAACTTTCCAGTCTGGTTATTAAATTAATATATGCTTGCCACTGTTGTACCATCGGCATTGATGTAGCATATAACATTAGTTGTAAACGAGTTTTCAAATCTACTTCGAGTATTTGCTTCTGATTGCTTGTGTTCTTGACAATACTTTCATAACATCTACATATTTCCTTGAGGGTATGCAATTTCAAATGCTTTTCAATTAAGTATTGATGAAGCTGTTTTTCATCCGCTGACAGACTCTGCTTTTGAATTTCTTGATTCAAATACTCTTCAAACAACTTATAATTGGTGAAATTAACATTTTGTAAATTGTT
This sequence comes from Rummeliibacillus sp. NPDC094406, assembly GCF_044763875.1. Lineage (NCBI taxonomy): Bacteria > Bacillati > Bacillota > Bacilli > Caryophanales > Caryophanaceae > Rummeliibacillus > Rummeliibacillus sp. NPDC094406. The sequence goes on from NZ_JBIWGZ010000005.1 coordinate 11,596, forward strand.
TTTTAGTATTCTTTGATAAACCGTATTCTGTTCACCTTTTGCTTCCTTGATATCCATCAAGATTGGCATTTCACTCTGAGCTTGGAAATCATGAATTGTGATTGTGTTTTCAAAACGCGCTTTCCTTGAACCTGTTTCAGCTTCAGATCGCTTTCTTTGGTTAGCTTCCTCTTCTGTTTTATGATTAAGCGAATTAAATCGATTAATCGCATTTCTAAGCTTATTATGAAACGCTTTATATTCCGCTTCCTCTGTAAAGGCTTTCCTCTCATAGAATTCCTTATATGTTTTATCTTGTTGAAGATATTGACTCATGCTCATTTGCTTACTTGTCATCGTGTTTCTCATCTCACTGGTAGCAATCAAATGAAATGTCACATATTCAATGAAATCTTCTAATGGTATGTAAAAATTGGCACCTGGATTCTTCTTTCGTGCACGTTCAAGAGCCTGTTTGACCCTTTCATATAGCATTTGTATTCACTTCCTTCTAAGAGTTGGGTATCTACAATAACAGTTAATCATGCAAATACGCTATTACATTTAGTTTATCATCTTCGAAAAATAGAGCAAAAAAAAATATTGCCCTGCTTACACTCGTTTTTACCGACAGTATCGACAACACTGACAACTGCCGTTATTGCCGATACTGTCGACAAATCCGGGACAAATCCCCCAACCTCCATAGTTGGAAGGTTAGGAGATAGATGTGGTGAATTAATACAAATAAATAATAATTAATATTAATTAGAATAAATCGTATTTCTTTAGTAAATCTGCCACAGCTTCATTAACTACTTTCTTGACACTGATACCTGCACGTTTTAGGCGCATAACTTCATCATACAGTTCTGCCTCAAGGTAGGTTGTGATACGAATATCTTCTTGCTTTACTGGGCGTTTGAGCAGTTGTTTCATTTCTTCAGGGATTGTAGGGGTTATCATTTCATTTCATCCTTTTCAACATGTAGATTTGTAAGATTAATTGATTGTTTATTAATACGTTTATTTTAAAATCTACAAAGTATAAGATTTTTATCTCCCCTACTTTCTTTCTATTACTTCTTACAGTTTGGACTATCCCACTAGAAAATTTCAAATAGAACTTTTTTTGAGAAAATTTTTTCTGGAAAGGATGAAGGATTTGCGACTTCCTTCTCACTACAAACGATCTACTGCATTTTGTTTTTCTTCCCTTGTTGTTTGGATATAGAATTTTGCTGTCATAGAAACCGTTGAGTGCCCTGTCAATTTACTAACAGTTGTAATATCTACTCCTTTACGGAGTAATCTTGTTGCGAAGGTATGGCGAAACAGGTGAGGGTGTAACTTGATTCCAACATCATCTGATTTATTTGCTAACCAACTTCGAATGGCATCTCGATGCACTTTTTCAGCTCTTTGACTAACCAAAAGATATTCGCTTTTACAGAAACGAGATTGTTTTCGTTCTCCTAGTTGATATTCTTTAATTAATTGAATTACGTCTTGTCGCAAACTAATTTCTCTTACTTTACCTCCTTTGCCCCTTACAGTAAGCGTTGCAGTGAGTAAATCAATATTTTCGAGTCTTATGCTCACAAGCTCTGAAATCCTAACACCTGTATAAAGAAGTAAATAGGTAATCAATTTATTTCGAATGCTTACTCTTGTGCGATCCTCAAGATAGAATAATAATCTTTCAACCTCTTCTTCAGACATTGCAGTAACGACATGTTCACTCCCTACAGCGATTTGAACACGATCTCGCTTTAATTGAATATAGTTGCTATCAACCAAGCCTTTATTTTGTAGAAAATCATTGTAGACCTTTAAGCTATTGATTTTCTTATTGATAGTTGAGATGGCAAAATGATTGTCAATCAAATGTTGCTTGTAATGTGCAAATGAAAAGCGAGAAAGCGGGGTTTGCTCATTAGTTGCCTTCTCGCCTAAATATATTTGGAATCCCTTTATATCACCAACATATGATTCAATGGTTTTGGGCGATCGTCCTTCTTCAAAAAGCCATTGTCCAAAAGTTTTTGCTAAGTCATTCATATGAGTCTCACTAAACTAAAAGAGGCTTGAGTACTTATTTGGAATTCATGGCACCTTCTTTTATTGATTTTTTCAACTATGCAAGTAGTGCATAATTGATGGCAAAAGCAATAGGGTAACACCTTCAATTTCTTCTCTCCTATTCCTTAATAATTTGAATCACTACTTTTAGCAATTTCTTTTGCAACTTCAGTTACCACTGCAATGACTACTGGTAATATGATTTTCTCCAGCATTTATTTCACCTCCTTTAAAGCATGGCTCACGACAGTTATATAATAATGTCGTCAGATTTTAATTCACAAAAATAAGCCTAGTGCATGATACACATAGACTTCTCCCCTTTAACATCCTTCAATTTTAATTTTGTCGTAAGATTCGGCTTAGTATTGTCGTAAGTTTAATCGTTCTCTGGTTCAAGCTCACCGTTTTTAATCCAAATTGTTTTTAAATGCTCTTTATACGTTTCGTCAAAAACATCCATCATTAGATATTCAACATTTGTACTTGTGAAATAACTAATAGCTGTTACCATGCATACTTCCGGTAATGTACTCCACTCTTTTTCGGTAAAGAAGCGTTCATCCATTTCCTCATGGTAAAGTTCTATCGTTTCATAGCCAATATCATTTAATGTGATTTGATCTTTCGTCCTCAAAGCCATACCATTTAAAAATCGCTCATAACTATATGTCATCTATTCTTACTCCCTTCATTGAATAACATTTTTTAAAGGTGACCTTTTTCCTTTAATGATAGGAAGCAATCATCACCTAAAATGATATGATCTAACAACTGCACACCAATTATTTGACTAGCTTCCTTTAGACGCTCCGTTACTTCTATATCCTCTGGTGATGGCGTACATTCTCCTGATGGGTGATTATGACAAACCATAATAGATGCTGCGTTGGATAGAATGGCAGGTTTTAGTACCTCTCTCGGATGTACGATGGATGCATTCAACGAACCTATGTGACATACATTCAAATGAGTTGGCTCATTCTTAGTATTCAAGCACATCACTAGAAAATGTTCACGATCTACTTCTCCTAAAAATTCTCTAAACAACTCTGCACCATCTTGTGGCGATCGTACTTTCCGATTACTGTACAATAGTGATTTCTCTTTTACTAATTCAACATGCACAATATCAATTCGCTTAGCTGCCTTATTACTTTCACTCATGATATTCCCTCCTAAGTAGAAATAGCCCTAACTCCACGAATGGATTTAGGGCTTAAGATGTTTATCATGATTATAATATCTATTTATTTTTCCGTTTGATACAGCAATATATAGAAAAAGCCCTTAACCTCCGAAGAGATTAAGGACTTAATTCGTAGACTATTGTCTTAATTGTTCAGGTGACTGGCACCTCAAACTTAATTAAGGTGCAACAGTAACTAAAATATCAGCAGTTGCTTTGTCAGTTGCATCAACTTTGTTTGTAATAACAACTGTGTATGTTCCTGCAGTTGCAGTTTGAGTTACTGTTAATGTAACTTTTGTTGTATCCACACCAGTTGTAGCTTCTAGAGCTGCTTTTACTGTTGCTTCGTTATTTGTTGAAAGTGCTGGTAATACTAATGGTTTATCGATTGCTGTTTTTGCAGTAGCTACAGGATTATCTACTGTTACTACTAATGATACACGAGCAACATCAGTAGAATTATTTTTATTTGTAATAACTACTGTGTATGTTCCTGCAGTTGTAGTTTCAACTACATTTAAAGTTACTTTTGATGTATCTACACCAGTTTTAGCTTCTAGAGCTGCTTTTACTGCTGCTTCGTTATTTGTTTTACCATACGCAAGAGTTAATGTAGTACCAATTGCAGTTTTTGCATTACCTACAACATCGTCAGTAGAAACTGAAGAAGTTACAGTTACAGTTTTATCAGCAACTAAACCAGCTTTATCAGAAATTTTAACTGTGTATGTTCCTGGAGCTGCTGCAGCTGCTACTGTTAAAGTTACTTTGCTAGTATCCACTTTTCCATCTAATGCTGCTTTTACAGTTGTAATGTTATCAGCTGAACCAAATGGAAGTAATACTGAAGTACCGATTGCAGTTGCTGCATCATCTAAAGCTTTGAATGAAGCTGCATATGATGTTGCTTCATCAATAAGTTTAGCTACATAAACTGAGCTTACAGTTTTATTAGCTTTACGTTCTGTTAAGATATTACTTACTACATAATCTTTAGCGCTTGCAGATAGATTCTTATAATTATCTACTGAAGATAATGCAGTTTTAATAGCGTCTTCGTTTACAGCAGCATTGATTGCAGCTAATACATCAGCAGGCACGATAGTAGTTGAGTCTTTAACAAATTCGATAGATTCAGATTTGTTTGGAAGACTTGCTTGAGAAGCTGAAGCGTTAACAGTTACATCTGCAGCGTCTGCAGAAGTTACATTAATGAAAGCTTCACCTTGAGCATTTGCAGGTACTGTTACTGTACCAGTTGTACCAGCTTTAACTGTAGTAGTTGAAATACCAGTACCAGTTACTGTTACATCAGCAAATTTAGCTGATACTTCAAATGAAACTTGGTATTTACCACTGTTATAATCTGAAGCATAATCAAATCCATTTTGATCTACTGATTGGTAAGTAAATTTAGCAGTAGCATTAGTTTTAACTTTTTTGTCTGCATCATCAACAGTTAATGTTGCATCTTTAACAACTGGAGCTATGAAGTAAGTTTTTTCAGCTGTGAATGATAGATCAGCATCATCTAATTCAACGCTAGTTGTACCATTTTCGATAAATACAGTTGGAGCAACGTATGCATCTTTAGCACCTGTTACTTTGAATGTTACTTTACCATCTTTACCAACAGTTAATAACACTTCATCAGTTGCTGAAGTAACTGTTTGTCCGTTAACTCGAACATCACCGTATGCAGATACATCACCTTTTTTGAATGTTACGTAAGCTTTAGTACCAGCTGGAGCTAATTTACCATCTTTATCAGTAATTGTTGCTGTATACTCACGACCACCGCTATTTACATCATCTGCATCAGATGCTGTAGATGATTTGTCATATGCAGCGTTTTGAGTACCAACTGCTTCAACTTTTAGACCTTGTGAGAAGATCTTATCGAATGTTACAGAAGAAGCTTGAGCTTGAAGTTCTGTAGCTTCTAATTTGTTATTAACAGCAGCTTTATCGTAAGCATCTGTTGAACCATCAGCAAATACGATTGGTGTTACTGTTGCGTTTGATCCTTGTACTGTGAATGTTGCTTCACCTTTAGAATCAAGTTTAATTTGTACATATTCAAAGCCACCAGTAGTTACTTGGTAAGGAACTTTATCAGATGAGCTATAGTTAGTAGCATCAACAACTTTAACAGTACGAACTAGTTTATCAGGAGTTACATTTACGTTTTCTTTGAATGTAACGTTAATAGTTTTTCCAGCATTTTCTTCAGAAGTTACTTTATAAACTTTTTTAGATTGGTTAGCTAATGAAGTACCCGCTGTCACATCAATAACAGATAAACGTTCAGTGTTACCCCAGTAAACTTTACCTACAGTCGTTTTCACATTTGCAGCACCTGTTGGGTATGCATAAACTGTGTCTTGACCTTTGCTGTATTGAGTGTAAGAAATTTTAGCAACACCGTTTTCGTCTGTGAATGCTTCAATTACTTTATCTTTGTTGAATGTATTATCAGCAGCAACGTTGAATGTTACAGCGATACCAGCTTTAGATTGACCATCTGGAACAGTTACTTTAGAAGTAACAGTTACTTCTTTACCAAGTACACCTTGTAATGTTGGAGTTGATAATTCAACTGCAGTAGGAACAACTGTAGAAACAGCTGTGAATGATTTAGCTTTTACGCCATCAACTGAAAGTGTGTAAGTTTTACCAGCTTCTTGAGCAGAAGTAGTTAATAATACAACTTTATCGTTAGTTTGTTTTACAGCAGCGTTTTTCACTTCAAGACCTTCGATTGCAAAGCGAGAAGCTTTGATATCTTGAGCAACTTGAGCGTTTTTGAATGTTACTTCAACAGTTGTGTTGTTAATAGCTTTTACGCCTTCAAGAGCTACTACAGCTTTACCGTCTTTGTAGAATGTGCCATCTACTTCGCCGTTAGCAAGTTTGCTATCGTTGTAGAATTTACCGTTGAATTCTACTAAACCTTTAGTTAAGCGACCGTCTTTGTAAAGAACTGTGTCACCTTTAGCTGTTTTGTAACCTGATTTAAGTTTACCGTTGTAGAATAATAGAGTTGCGTTGTTAGCAGTTTTGTAACCTGATTTAAGTTCACCATTGTAGTAAAGAACTGGGCTTTTAGCCACATCTCCGTATACTTTGTAACCTTTGTTTAGGAAACCGTCTTTGTAAAGGCGTTCGCCGTTAGCAGAGTAACCTTTTTTAAGAGATCCGTTGAAGAAAAGTAATTTGTTGTCGCGAGCTGTTTTGTAACCTTTTTTAAGAGAACCGTTGTAGTAAAGTTTAATAGATTTACCAGTACCAACAGTTTTGTAACCTTGTTTTAATTTACCATTGTAGTAAAGTTTTGATTTGTAAACTACATAACCATTAACTGCTTTACCAGTTTTAGCGTTTAGTAATTTACCGTTTGATACCTTGTACTTAGAAGCTGCAGATGCGTCCATTGCGCCTGGAACTACAGCAGAAGTTACTACTGATGCACCTAGAGCTAGGGCAGCGGCAGTTTTAACTAATTTGAATTTCTTCATGAATTGAAATCCTCCCTTGGATATGATTAGCATTTATGCTGGTTAAATTTTTCATCAACTAACCATGCTTAGCCTAATTATCGACTATTAACGGGATAATTTCCACCCTTTTTTCTGTAAAAATATTCAACATAATAAGTCTTATGTCATAATTTTAATATAAAAGGAAGAAACATATTATACAATTTATCTCAAATTACATCATTTTTACAAAATAAGCGGGATAATTGCAATGCACGATTAATTAATGGGTATATAAGGTTATTTTATAGCTTCATATTTTAATTTACATATTATTTTTGACAATAAATTTCATTTGTAATATTTTAAAAAAAAATCATATAAGTGTTATTAACATAAAAGCACTTACTAAAAGATCAATTTCAAGATGAAATTTTGTGTTTCTTCCTTTATATATGTGTTTTTTATCAATCAACAATATAAGAGAAATACCATCACTCTGTTAGATCCAATTAGTAGATAGACAATCGTTCGGCACAAATGTTACAAGTATTACGAAAATAACCTTTTTTGTAATAATATCTATTTCGTTTTTTAGAATATCCTGCATAGAATTATATAAAATCGTACTATTTCATATATCCTTTTTACTAGTTTTGTTAGAAAACCTTTAAATCTTGCAAAATAAAAGTGTAGATCTGTGCAACGTATTTGAACAGAGTCTAGCATTTTTTTAGTGCTATAGTTAGCCACCCCAAGACACACTACTTTAAAGGTATCGAATCTTATACCCAAAAATGAGAAGGGCATAAAAAAACATAACCCCACCTGAATTCTCTAATTTCAAGTGAAGTTATGTTTTTTTAATGGATATGAAAATTGTGATTACTATCAATTCTTGTTTCCTCAACATTTTTAATTCAATTGTTTTTGAATTACAGACAAGGTTATATTACCTTAAAGTGATCCAAACTCGCCCGCATGTTCAATTCTCCATAATTCTTTTCAAATCGCCAAGCATCCTTGCACATCGTAACAATATCACGCTTTGCAACCCACCCAATTTCCTTCTCCGCTTTAATAGTATCTGCATAACAAATGGCAATATCACCAGGGCGACGATTTCCTATTTCATATGGTATTTCAATATCATTTGCTTCCTCAAAAGCTTTCACTAATTCTAAAACACTTGTACCTTTGCCAGTCCCTAAATTATAGATATGTACACCTTCAGACAAGTGTTTTAATGCAGCTACATGCCCTTCTGCCAAATCCATTACATGGATATAGTCACGAACTCCTGTACCATCGACAGTTGGATAGTCATCACCGAAAACGTTTAACTTTTCTCGTTTACCTTTCGCCACTTGTGTTACATACGGCATTAGATTATTGGGGATTCCATTGGGTACTTCACCAATTAGCCCACTTTCATGAGCTCCTACTGGATTGAAATAACGAAGAAGTGAAACAGTGAATGATGGATTAGCATTTGCAATATCCATTAGAATACGTTCACTCATTGCTTTTGTCTCACCATACGGATTCGTAGTTGGCAAAAGGTCCATTGTTTCTACAAACGGTACCTTGTTATCTCCATAAACGGTGGCAGATGAACTAAAAACAAAGCGATTCACTCCGTACCTTTGACAGGTTTTAGAAAGAATCATTGTGCTCACAAGATTATTAAAATAATACTTTATTGGCTTTTCGACAGATTCCCCTACTGCTTTAAAACCAGCAAAATGAATTACACCATCTAGTTTATTTTCTGAGAAGATGTGATCAACTGACGATTCATCCGTTACATCAACTTCATAAAATACGACGTCTTTTGATGTAATTTGTTTTATCTTGTCGATTGTTTCAAGTTTACTATTGCTCATATTATCCGCAATGACCACTGAATATCCGGATTTAAGTAATGCAACACAAGTATGAGAACCTATATATCCGGCTCCTCCAGTTACTAATATATTCACTATAACCCTCCTTGTCATTTACTTAGCATATTATTTTTGTATATCAATTCCTGATATTTAAGAATAGGAACTAAAAGCTCCTGGATGTTTTACTTAGTCTCAGACATACTCGGATATATCGTATTTCAATACAATTTCTCTAATCTCTTGTAATGTGAAAATAAGAGAATTCCCTTTTACTTCTTCATAATCGAAAAGTACCTCATCACTCCAAAATGATATAGGAACATATTGAAATAACTCGCCCATGCACTTACCGATGATGTCCTTCGGTTTATAATCTCTGTTTAAGTAATAGTATTCTCTTCCATTTTCTTTTCTACATAAAATAATACCTTTTGTAGTCAAATCAGATAGACGTCCTCTTATTCTTGTCACTTCTTGCTTTTGACTGTGTTTTTTCCACCTTTGCCAAAATGATTTTGTTTTATGAACAATTCTCTCTTTACTAATTGGTTCTCCCATTTCTTCAAGTGCTATTAAAATTGCAAGATCAAACTGGGTATCTATGAAATGTTTCATCTTTAGCAGCCCCCTTAAAGTTTATTTACAATTAACTAAACACCATAGATGAGTGACTATTCGTGATCAAGACCAGATAGGCGTATTTTTCTTGTGGATTTTGGTCATTTACTTGCTCTTTTGTTAATTATATTTGTGTTCTTTGTAAATTATGTCTTTGATGCTAGTGAAATGATTAACTACGCTGTTCGCTGCTGAAATTTTGCTTGTATAACTCATCATGATGGCGGTGAACTAGGTGATTTTTTTACTTTTGAGGCTTTCTCTTCGATTCCATATGATATCTATCAGGAACCTTCTATTTCCCTTGCTGCTTCTCCTCTTTTGCTATCGTTTCTTTCATCATTTCTGATAATTCCTTAACAAGGATTGCGGCAGATAATGTTTGGTTTACTCGCGTTTTGTCGAAGTTTACTCGCGGATTCGGTCCTTTTACTCACGGATTCGAATGATTTACTCGCGGAAAATCTAATTGTATCCACGTATCATACGTTTTAAGTCATTCATTCAACTCGGCAAGATTCATCATGCTCCCTTTGTCGGCGTTATTTTGATCCTCATCTTTTTCTATCATGTCTTTCATCATTTCTGATAGTTCTTTAACAAGAGTAACAGCTGATAGTTTGTGATCATCATTTCCTCTTTGGTAACCGTATAATAATATTTGTTTAAATTCTTCTTGCTCTTCTTTGGAATTCATGCAGTCCCTACCTCCAAGATATATACTAATATTTTTTAATCTATGGGTATTCATAACAAGTATTATTGGATCTCGCTAATTCTTCCGTTACGTATTGTTAAACTCTCGTAAAAAAAGAAGGGTCCCCTAGATTAGGGGGCCTTTGTTTAAGTTTTTATGATTGTTTTTGGAACTAGCACCGGATATAACTAAACTGCGTACATTGATTGTGAGCTAGACACTAGCCTTACTATACTTAGACTTCCCGCCCTTCTTCGTATTGGCAATTTCAATAATCGTCTTTTTTAGGTCTTCCGTGTTTTGATCTAGTAGCGTTTCCATCATCTTGTATAGCTTTTGTTTGTCGATTGGCTCAGCCTTCCCGATGAAGATCTTCGGAAATACCTGCTTCTTCTGAACTTCATTGTCATTCAACAACTCTTCAAACAGCTTTTCGCCAGGTCTAATCCCAGAAAACTCTATTCCGATTTCTTCTTCTTTATAGCCTGATAGGGTGATTAAATTTCGAGCCAAGTCCACAATTTTGACGGGGTCACCCATATTTAAAACAAATACCTCCCCACCCCTTGCCAACGCCCCGGCCTGAAGCACAAGTCGAGATGCTTCTGGAATCGTCATAAAATACCTGGTCATGTCTGGATGGGTTACTGTTACAGGACCTCCAGCTGCGATTTGCTTTTTAAAGAGAGGGATGACACTTCCGCGGCTTCCTAAGACATTTCCAAAGCGAACCGCTACGAATTTTGTTGTGCTCTCTTTTGCTAAGTTTTGTACGATCATCTCAGCAAAACGTTTTGTTGCACCCATGATATTAGGCGGATTTACTGCTTTATCTGTAGAGACCATGACAAAACTAGCAACACCAAATGTGTGTGCTGCTTCTGCTACATTTTTTGTTCCGAAAATGTTATTCTTTACCGCTTCGATTGGGTTATATTCCATTAATGGTACATGCTTATGTGCTGCTGCATGATAAACCACATTTGGCAAATACTTATCCATTATTTCTAAGATTCTCCCTTGATCTTGAATATCTGCGATAAGAGGAATTAATTCAATATCATCTTGATAGGCTTTTCTTAGCTCCATATCAATTGTGTAAATACTATTTTCGCCATGACCTAAGAGTATTAACTGTTTGGGATAAAATTTGCATAGTTGTCGGCAAATTTCAGATCCAATTGAACCACCAGCACCTGTCACTAATACGGTTTTCCCTGTTATTTCTCCAGATATACTCGTCATATCTAATTCCACTGGTTCCCTGCCCAATAAATCTTCCACTTGAACATCTCTAAATTGATTGACTGAAATTTTCCCCGAGACCAGGTCTTCAATAGATGGCATGATCTTCGTCTTTGCTTCTGTTTTTGCACTTTCCTCGTAAATTCTATTTAATTCTGATTTTGTGAGAGAAGGAATTGCGATCACGATATTTTCGATTTTCAATTTTTCTACTAGTTGTGGAATGTCTTGAATTGTCCCTTTTACCTCTACTCCATACATTTGTAGCTTTGTTTTTGTCGGGTCATCGTCTACAAATGCAATTGGATAAAGGTCAGTTTCTATATTTTTTAATAATTGTCGAACGACCATTGTACCTGCAGATCCAGCACCAACGATTAACGTGCGCTTTTTATCGGGATTTGGTGAGATAAAACGATCTCGATATACTCTCCATGAAAATCTTGAGCCTCCGATTAAAATCACATGCATCATCCAAGTAATCGCTAGTACACGTATATTGACATGTTGGAAAACGATTAGTTGAATGATGGCGGTTGTTAGGATTGAGAATGTAACAGCCTTTACAATGGCTAGCAATTCTCTAATGCTCGCATATTCCCAAGCATTTTGATACATGCGGTATATCGTTGCAAATAGATGATGGCTTATTAATAAGGTAATAGAACTAACCCAAAGCGGGGGCATTGTATAAGTCTTCATGACAGGATCTAATAAAAAATACCCAAAAAATATTGCTGAGAAAACTATGATAGAGTCTAATAGCATTAGTAACGGCAGTCGTTTGTTGTATGGCACTTCGAACCCTCCTTCATCTCAAATTTGAACCTACTATAAAGCTGATTTATTATATGGTGCTTTATTATTAGCTATGACTGAAAAATACGTTAATTCGAGGGAATTGGAGAATTTGTGCTGAAGTTGATAGTGAAATTGTCTTGAAGTAAGTAGCAAAATGAAGTGAGTTCTTTTTGTACTAGGTGGAAGTGTTTAATTTTTTTAGCCATTTGCAGATTAAATGACCTATAGAAAAAAACTTTTTAGATAGTGTTAATGTCACTCATTATTTTAATGATTTGTATAATAAGAGCATTCAAGTGCTTTATTATCACATTCGAATCATGAATATTATTATTCACAGAAAAAATCGCCTGACCGTTTATTGGATCAGGCGATTTTTTGTAGTATTGAATTATATGAGTGATTGTAGTCGGCCGGTGTTAATTGGTTACTACATTTCTCTGGCTTCTTTGTTTATTTCTTTTTATTGCATAGGTAAGTACGGTTAAAGCTGCAATGGCACCAAAGGAATCTATCATTACATCTGAGATTAACGATGTTCTTCCACTTACTAATAATTGATGAAACTCATCTGTTCCCGCGTAGAGGGTTGTGCAAAGCCATGCCTTGAAAACTCTGTTCTTTTTAAAGACAAAATAGAAAATAGTTGCTAAAAAGCCGAACACAGTGATATGTGCTAGCTTTCGAATTAGATAATTCAGGTTTTCCGCTGCTGGTTCACTTATTCCTAATGATGTGTGGATTATATTCAAAGTATTTGATCCAGTTGCGGAGGGAGAGGCTGTGATATTGTAGATTACGATGAGCCATATAATGGCGATGAATAGTGCAAAGTAGCTTTTTCTCATAAAAACATCCTTTAGTTAATTTGTTGGTTGCTGAACGCTTCTCAGTATTGGGATTCGTTTGTAGGGACGGACAAAGTTTATCCTGATTTACAGAATAATATTCGTTGTGTATCCATGAAGAGCTAAAGGGAAGTATATGATTGTTGAGGGTTTAGTATTACTTATTGATGGGGGTGGATGGGATTGGGACTACTTGGCGGGTGATTGGCACTAGTTAACAGACCAGATGATTTTGCACTACTCACGACTTGGTTTGCACTACTCAGCTCAGCTTGCACTTCTCGATGGTTCACTTGCATCACTCAAGTTCTCACTTGCACTACTCACACATCAACTTGCTCTACTCAGGACTTGGTTTGCACCACTCCATGGTTTACTTGCCCCACTCAGGCTCTCACTTGCTCTACTCATACATCAACTTGCACTTCTCGCGACTTAGTTTGCACTACTCATCTCAGCTTGCACTTCTCGATGGTTTACTTGCCCCACTCAAGCCCTCACTTGCTCTACTCGCACATCAACTTGCACTTCTCGCGACTTGGTTTGCACTACTCAGCTCGGCTTGCACTACTCCATGGTTTACTTGCTCCACTCAGGCTCTCACTTGCTCTACTCAACGAGTGATTAGCTTCACTCGGATGTTTTTTTACACTACTCAGCGAGTGTTTGACACTACTCAGCTTCATTATCCCTATTCATTTTATAAATACAAAAGCCCTAATCTCATTTGAGGTTAGGGCCTTCGGTAAATTATTATGGTATTTTAGAATTTCGTGACGATGGATGCGCTGATCCAGGCTTTTGTGGTTGTGTCTGGGATGTAGATTTGGTACCAAGTTTTGTTGTTTTCGTCTTTTGCTATTACGACTGTACCTTTTGAGTCTGTTACTAGTTTTAGATATTTATCTTTGTTAAGTGTTGCCACGATATTAGAATCTTTTGATGTTGCTTTGTCTCGGACGTTGGATCCATCTACGTTTGTGACCGCTAAATTTTGGATGTTTAAGTAATCACTTCGAATCCATGCTTGGTCATTGCCATTGTAGCTGACACGGAACCAGCGACCTTTTAGATTACCTTTACTATCTTCATAATCCCAGATATCTTTGTTGTGTCCTAAAATAGCAACCTGTTGTCCTAATGATAATGTTCCAATTTGTCTAGCTGTTGTTGCATAAGGCATCGAGTAGACCGGTGTTAGTAGTGTTGCAGTAGCTGTGATCCCTTCATCAAATGTAAAGAATGTATCAGGCTGTGGCTTGCCTGCTGGGATAATATGGTCATAGATAGTCTTTATTGGTGCTGGGTCCAGTGTGCTTATTGGCTGAGCAGCATAGTATTTGCTGTCATAAGGTTTCATATCTTCCATAAGCCTTGAAATGTTGCGACCCCAATTTTGGTCTGTTGCATATTTGGTATTCATTCCTGCAATGTTGACACCGTTGTTATAAATGGCACCCGCTTTTAAATATTTGTTATAGATGGCATCTGCATAATATTCAAGGCCTGCTTGTCCAGATGGGAAGTATAAGGCACATGTAAATGGTGCAGAATCATACGCTTGATAGCCGAAGAAATTATTTTTGTATTGTGAGATTAATGAACCTCCCCACCCAGTTTCCCAAATTGCATGGGCAAACATGAATTGGGCATTGATGCCGTATTTCTCTTGAACTTTAAGAAATGCTGGAATCATTTTATATAGATTGTTTGTTTTGATACCATTACCTTTTTTCTCTATAAGATAGTCTTGCATTTCGTCTTGTGTGATATCCGATGTTTTTCTTAAGTTCTCTGCTAGATAGTTGTTCCCGACTTGCTCTGGTGTGATCCAGACTGTTTTGCCACCGATACTGCCTTGATAATAAGTTTTATTATTGATGACTTCTGTTTTCTTAGCTGTGAAGGCATTTGCTCGGTATTTATCTAGTGAACTATAGACAACGTTGTTTGTAGTTCCACTTGAGATGTTATATGCTTTGCCGAAACCTGTTAAGTAAAGCTTTAGGTTTGTTGTGGTAGATGATGTGATATCTGTTAAGGTGATCTGGCCTTTTTCTACCCATCCTACTGCTTTGGTTTTTGTACCGTCTGTTCGGCTGATTTCGTAGTAGGTTTTATTATCGACGGTTGCTTGTTTGTACACATAGAAATTTTCATTTGTATAGTTCGAGCCATCGATTGTTTTTGTTAAATCCGTTAGGTCTTGATAGATTTTCGTTGTTGTATCTTTTAGTGTGCCGACTTTTGTAATGGCTGTTGCTTCTGGTTGTTGCGGTGTATCTGGTTTTGATGGATCCGTCGGTTTTGTCGGATCTGTTGGTTTTGAAGGATCAGTTGGTTCTTCAGGTTTTGGTTTGCTTGGTTCTTTATAGTTTTTCACTTGTGCTGAAGATACCCAGATGTTTTTGTTGTTCGTTGTTGTTCCTTGGTACCAGATTTCATCACCTGCTTTAATCGCTTTGTTAATTGTGAATTTTCCGTCTTTTTCTAGTGATTTTTCTACAATATCGTTTTTGCCGCCCCATGGGATACCGTAGCCTTCTCCTGTTCCTGTTAGTACTTGCTGCGTTGTTGGTTTTTGAGCTGTTGATTGCGTCACCGATTTTACATCTGAACTTTTAATCCACCCAATTTTAGCTGTACTGCTTGTTGGGTGCGTGCTTAGTTGGAAATAGATATCTTTGCCAATGGTTGCTTGTTGGGTAATGTAATAGGTTTTACCTAGATTCTTTTCCGTTGCTTGCGCTGACTTTTTTAGATTGTTGATATCTGGATAGACTTTGGCGATTTGGGTGTTGATGCGCCCAAGTCTGTTTACTGATTTAAGTACCGGCTTGACTACACTTGTTGGTTTTTTCGTTGTAAGTTGGTCAGATTTTAGCCAGATTGTTTGTTTATTTTGCGTACCGCTGTACCATGTTTCATCACCGACTTTTTCAGTTGTTTTTGTTTTAAATTGTGTCCCTTTGTCTGTGTTAAGGGATGTGAAGAGGACGTTGCGCTCTCCGCCCCATGGTCTTGTGTAGCCTTTACCAGTTCCTGTTATATATCTGGGTGTCGTGCTGTTTTTGGTAATCATATGCGTTTTAGTTGTGAGGTCTTGTGCTTTCACCCAACCAATTGATGGTTGAGTTGTACTTTTGTAATTGCTCACTTGGTAATAGGTTGTCTTGTTGTATACTGCTGTTTTGTTTATGTAATAAGTGAGCTTCAGTTTCTGAATGCCTGCTTTTGTTCCTTTTGTTGCGTTAGGTGATTTATAAATAATGGCTTTTTCACTTTTGATTTGGCCTAGTTTACTAGTATCTGTTTGCTTTACTGTTTTTGTAGGTTGAGTAACAGTTGTCTTTGCATCTACTTTTAGCGCAGGTAGTGACATCGATATTGTTGATGCAAGCATAGCTGCTGAGATGACTGCTGTTGTTAGTTTTCTTGTTGCCTTTTGTTGTGAAGACATGTTGATCCTTCCTTTCTATGAAAATGATGGATTTTTACTAACTATAGCATGATTTTAAGTGATTTGTATAAGGTGAATTTGGCGTTTTATTGAAATATTGATAGCTTGATGGTGGGTTTAGTGATTACTTGCGAGTTGGGGGGACTTACTTGCGAGTTTGGATGGTTTACTTGCGACTTTGGGCGATTTACTTGCGTGTTTGATGAGTTTACTTGCGGTTTGGGGCGATTTACTTGCGTGTTTGATAGATTTACTCGCGACTTTTGGAAATTTACTCGCGCTTGCAACAATTTAGGTTTTCGCTAACGATTTTTCATAGAAGATTTTGGATTGCTCTGATTTGGCGCGGCTATGAATATTGGGGGTATACCGGTTTTGCCGCGGATAATGGTTTTGAGTAATTGGTTTTTTTGTTTACTCTCGGAATTCGATCATTTACTCGCGGTTTGGAGCGATTTACTCGCGTGGTTGATAGATTTACTCGCGACTTTTGGAAATTTACTCGCGCTTGCAACAATTTAGGTTTTCGCTAACGATTTTTCATAGAAGATTCTGGATTGCTCTGATTGGGCGCGGTTGGAATTTTGGGTAATAGAGAGATTTCTACCGCGTATAAGGGTTTTGGGTAATAATGTGGTTTTTACCCCTGTAAATATAAAAACCAGAAATGCTGTATATACAACATTCCTGGTATACTCAATTCCACTTACTTCGGCATGATCGACTCCATGTTCGCTTTGATGTAAGATTCATCCATTTGTCCGGTGATGATTTTTTCTATTTTTCCTTCTGGGTTAATGAGGAGTGTTGTTGGTAATGGATCGATATTATATGCTCTCATAACTGATTTCGTATGATCGATTAGGACAGGGAAAGTTAATCCTTTTCGGTCAATATATTTTTGAACAGAGAGCTCAGGTTCAGCAATATTGACAGCTAATACTTGTAGGTCTTGACCTTTATGTGCCTGATATTGCTTGTCGATCAAGGGAAATTCCCTTTCGCAAGGTTTACACCAAGTTCCCCAGAAATTGAGAAAGACGCCTTGGCCTTTGTATTCCGATAATTGATGCTTTTTCCCATTCATATCAACCAGTACGAAATCAGGAGCCTTATCACCTACTTGCAACATGTCTGCTTTCTCTTTAGTTGCCGTATTGTAAATGGTAAATACGATCGCCCCAAACAGTACGACCAAAATAATCAGACGTGAGTAAAATCTTATTTTCTTTTTATGATTCACAGATTTTATCGTCCTTCCTTCAAGAATAGAAATATTATTTACGCTTCCACAGTACAACCATCAAAACTGTAATTATTGTAAAAGCTATCAATGAAAGAAATGGAATCGTAATGAAGCCGAGCCAATTTATATACTGTCCAGAGCAAGGTACGCCACTTGTACATGTGGCAAACTCATGCATGGACGGAATTTTTTGTAGTGCATAGTGGTAACCAGCCATAATCATACCAATCACTGATATCGGTAGAATGTATTTATAAATATTTCTGTCGTTATGATAAAAGGCGATGCCTAAGAAAATAACAAGTGGATACATCAAAATTCGTTGATACCAGCAAAGTGTACATGGGATGAAGCCCATATATTCACTAAAAAACAGGCTTCCCCCCATCGCGATAATCGATGTAATCCACGCGAATAGTAAAGGTTTACTTATCATTTGCAGCCTCATCTACCATTTTCGCGAAGTCATCCATCGTTTTTCCTTTGAATTCTTTACCACCAATGAAGATTGCCGGTGTTCCTTGGACTTTCAATTTGTTTGCAGTTTTCATATCTTGGTCAAAAGCAGCCTCTGCTTTGTTTTCTTCAAAGGCTTTCGCTACTTTTTCTGTTTCATCTTTGCTTGCAACTTTGCTTAACACTGTTTTTAGGAAATCTTCGGTCATTAAGTTTTCTTTGCCATCTTTTGTTGTTTGATTTGCAAATAATAGCTCGTGGAATTTCCAGAACTTTTCGTTACCAAGTTGTTGATAAACTGTTTCTGCAAATAGCGCTGCTGTTTTAGAATCAGGGGCAATAAATGCGTAATTCATAAAGTAAAGCTTAGCCTTCCCAGTTTGTACGAACTGCTGATCAATATAAGGTAAAACATTTTTATTGAATTCACCGCAATGTGGACATTTATAGTCACCAAATTCAACGATCTCAACTGGTGCAGATTTTTCACCTAAAAACGGTTGATCCTTGTAGTCAATCGTTGCTGATGACTTCCCACTTTTTCCATTTAACACAATAACAGCAATAATACATACGGCCAAAATGCCGATAATCCAAAATATTTTCTTAGACATAAAATTTCTCCTTTTAAAACTACATTATGTAGTGTAATGAGGTAAAAAATTTACGCAAGCGCGTAAATAAAAAAGATACAGATTAAGCTAAAAATCATAAATGATTTGAACGCTATATTCACTGGAATCTTTATTTGACTATCGTTTAAAGGATTTAGCATATATTCAATTCTGTAATTTACAGATGTATCTGCAAAAGACGCATAAACAAACGGCATTGAATCTAACTTTCCTGCTTTTAACATTTTCAACAATGCGCTACCTATATGCATTGATGTTGCTTGTTTTTCAATCGCCAAGTTATCCGCCAATACTTCCTGTATGATTCTATACTTTTGATTGAACCATTTTAATATCGGAATATACGACATGGACGAGGCGCAGAGTGATAGCAAAAATAGTTTAAGCGGGTCATAGTTTTTTTGGTGATACATTTCATGATAAATAACCGCATCTAATTCTTCATCATTTAACAGATTTATCAATCCTGTTGAAACCATGATTTTAGGAGAAATAAATCCCATTGTGATCGCAAGTGGCACAGGGTAGGAAATAACTAAAATGGATCCCTTTTTGGTGCTGTATTGCTCATTTAATTCGATTGTTAGCTTGTTCTCTCTATATTGCTGAAATTTTCTTTTCATATTCATCGTGTGAATCAATTGTGATCCCAATTTCCATAACGAGAATAGTAATGTATAGATTACAAGTGCGTCGAGGGCATATTCAAGTGAAGACATACCGATTGCTTTTAAGGCACTATGACATACATCGACGAGGTTAAATTTCATGTCCCAACCGGCAAAAAATGCAATAGCATATAAAGCCATTTGGACAAAAATGGTTCCAGAAATGAAAAGTGACACGATTAACATAGTCGTTGATTGGCGTTTTTCCATATGCTATCGATCCTTTTTCAGTTCTTTAATCTTCATCTCAAGCTTTTTGACTAACTCATCATCTACGTCTTCAAGTGCATCAAGCATATGACTTACAACCACATTGCCGAATTCATCCATCAGTTCATTTGTCATCTCTTTGGACTGCGTATCCACAAACTCATTTCTCGATTGAATGGGCTTGTACATAGAGGATCTTCCTTCTGCCCTCTTTTGTAGAATTCCCTTTTCAACTAACCGATTCATGACAGTCATAACCGTGTTAAAGTTAGTCGCTTTTTCTTTTTCAAGATGGTGTTGGACTTCTTTAATAGTCATTTCATCACTGTTCCATAAAATATCCATGATTTTGGCTTCAAGCGGTCCAAAGAAGCGATTCAATCCACTTTCGTGCATTTTAAATTTACGTATTCTCATGATTGGCCACCTCACATTGTTACATTACCCATTGTAGTGTGAGAAGGTAGGGTCGTCAACAGATAACTCTTTTGAAATCGAGATATTTGGAAATGAGGTTGTCAGGAGATAGATAGGATTTATTCGCTAGATTGGTTGGTTTATTCACTTTCGGGAGTAGTTTATTCGCTCATTTGCAAAATTTATTTGCCCTTTCGAAAATTTACGTCCTCTTTATATACTCTTGAAACCTGATATTCAAAAAAAATAGTAGCACAAATCTTGATTTTGATTTGTACTACCATTGTTAGCCTATCTGTATACTTATGATTTGAGCATGCTTGCCAGTCACATTTGCTTATAGATTGGCATTCGTTTTATTCCAACGCTGTAATTGTAGTATCAACAAGATAGCTAGGAAAACCATGACTACACCACCGAGTGGAGTATACAGTAGACCTACGCTACTAGTGATTTGTCCACCCACTGAAGCACCGAGTGTGATGCCAATATTAAATGCTGAAATGTTTAAGGCTGACGCCAATAGAACATCGGATGGCGTTTTTTCTTCAGCGAGCTGAACGATATATAATTGAAGACCAGGAACATTCATAAATGCAAAGATGCCCATGATGAGTACTGCAAGCGTGCCCAGATAAAGATTTTGAACAGTAAAGAATAAAAAGATCAATGCACCCAATAGTCCAATGAACATTTTGAGTAGCGCTGAAAGAGGATTTCGATTGGCCAGTTTACCACCGACAGTGTTCCCGATCGCTACCATGATGCCATAGACAATTAGTAGTACTACTACGCCACTAGCTGAATAGCCAACATATTTTTCTAATAGTGGGCTAAGGTAGGTATATGCAGCAAAGGTCCCTCCATATCCGAAGGCGGTGGCTAATAGCGCAAACATTAGCTCTTTACTGCGCAAAATTCGTAAAATGCCTTTACCAGTTATGCGACCTGGGATAGGCAATTCTTTAGGAATGAGCCAAGCATCTGCAATTAAGCCGATACCACCCACTATGGTAATGAACCAAAATGAAAAATGCCATCCCATATGTTGACCGATAAAGGTTCCAAGTGGTACACCTGTTACAGTTGCTACAGTTAATCCTGTAAACATGATGGCGATAGCACTCGCTCGTTTTGAGGGAGCAACGACTTCAGCTGCTATAACGGTAGATACGGACATAAATATACCATGTGCTAATGCGGAAATAATTCGCCCAGCTAATAGCATTGGAAAATTGATTGCTACTGCTGCCAAAATATTTCCTATCATAAAGGTGATCATTATACCAATCATTAGTTTTTTACGATTGATTTGACCTGTTAAAATGGTTAATAGTGGTGCTCCTACAGTGACGCCTAGTGCATATATTGAAACGGTTAAGCCAGCTTGTGCTAAGCTAACATTAAACGTTTCAACAATCATCGGTAAAAGCCCAACACTAATAAATTCTGTCGAACCGATAGCAAATGCACTGATGGCTAAAGCCAATAGCGTCAATGACGGTGAGACATTTTTTTGTTTCATGGTTGCTCCCTTACTTTCCTGTAGTCTCCTTTAACCAAGCTTCATCTGCTGGATTTGGTCCTACTCGTAATCCACGATCAAGTGAAGCAATCTCTTCTAATTCCTTCTCGGTTAAAGTAAAATCAAAAACATTAATGTTTTCTTCTAAACGTTCTTTATGAACAGATTTCGGAATAACAATAGAGTTTCGGTCAAGATGCCAACGTAAAATGATTTGTGGAACAGATTTTTGATATTTGTTGGCTAAAGCTTGTAGAACAGGCTCTTCAAATAAATCCTTTAATCCCTGACCTAGTGGTGCCCATGATTGATGGAAAATTCCTTCTTTCTCCATGAACTCACGTAACTCGTTCTGTTGGAAGTATGGATGCGTTTCAATTTGATTAATCATCGGTTTAATTGTAGCTGTTTCCATTAATGCTTGTAATTGATGGATTTCAAAGTTTGATACGCCAATGGCTTTTGCTTTTCCTTGTTGGTATAACGTTTCTAATGCACGCCATTTTTCAACATACCCTTCGCTTGGCCAGTGAATAAGCAATAAATCCACAAAATCTGTTTGTAATTTTTGTAGCGATTCCTCAAAACTATTTAATGTTTCCTCATAAGTTGTGTTACTGTTCCATACTTTTGTTGTTAAGAAATAGCTTGAACGTTCTTTTGGTGCTAGGGCTTTACCTAAAATTGCCTCATTGTTATAAATTTGCGCAGTATCGAAATGGCGATAGCCTGCTTCATATGCCCAATTGACAGCATCAGTCAGTACTTTTTCGTCCTCTACTAAAAATACTCCTAGTCCCATTTGCGGTACTTTATATGAATTGTTTAACATAATATTTTTCATTTTGTTGTCTCCTTCTCGTTTGATGTTTTTAAGTATACGCTCACGGTACTTATAAACAAGTAAGTACTTTAAAGTGCTATAGGCACCAAAAAGTAATAATTGTGGCTAGTAAGGGATGAGCGTAATTATCTTTTTAGGGTGAAAGTGCTGTTCAACGGACAAACTAAAAAAAATATGCTAAAGTGGAGGAAAATTTTTAAAACTGAAGGAGTTTTATTTCATGCAAAGTAATCCCCCTCCCGATACACGTATTTATAATATCGGCGTTGAAGCTACAATGGATGTTATCGGTGGTAAATGGAAGCCCATCATTTTATGTAATCTACGTCACCAAAAAATGCGAACGAGCGAATTAAAACGAGCAATTCCTGATATTACGCAAAAAATGCTTACACAGCAGTTGAGAGAACTAGAAGTTGATGGCATTATCCTACGTAAGGTCTATAATCAAGTTCCACCAAAAGTAGAGTACTGTTTAAGTGATTATGGCAATAGCTTAGGGGATTTGTTGGACCTTTTATGCAGCTGGGGTGAAAAACACGTAGAAGTGTTGCAACAAAATGGTCGCTCTGTAGAACTTCGTTGTAACTAGATATCAACACTTTGGATAAGATGTGTATAAGTTTGTCTCCCATTGTTTACTCTTGCTGATGTTCTATTCGTGTGTACGTTCAGCTGCATTCCTTATCTGACCATGACTAAATCCAACTAAAAAAAGAGATCACCTCATATTAAAGGTAATCTCGTTTTTGTTAGTTATACATTTGAATAAGCGAACCACTGATCCATACTTTTTTGGTGGTGCCTGGTTTGTAGATTTGATACCAAGTGGTTTTGTTCTTATCTTTTTTAGTGACGTATTTGTTGTCTTTTTTGACGAATTTGATTGGCATGTTTTTGTTGACTGATGCTACTTTTGTATATTTTGTATCCGCGCCGTCTCTTAGGTTTGCAGTGTCGCTTGTAAAGCCTAAGTTTGAGACTGCGATTTGGTCGCTGCGAACCCATGCTTGTTTACCGCTATACTGGATGCGGTACCAGCGGACTGGTTGGCCACTTGCATTTTTGAAATCCCGGACGTCTGTATGATACGCCTTTAGTGTAATGTTCTTACCCTTTTGGTAGGTGCCATATTGTGCTGAGTAAATGTATGGCAGGCTATAGACAGTTGCTCCTGCTGATACATCGACTTTTGCTGTAATGCTTGATGGCATGGCACGATATTGCTCTGGTTGAGTTTTTGTATCTGGAATGACGTTATCGTATTCTTGAGGTGCTGGGAATACCTTAGTGCTTGCTTCTTTGTCATTATAATCAGAGCTGCTATAAGGTTTCATTTGCGCCATCAAATTAGCGATTTTCTCACTCCACCCTTTGTCTGTTGCATATTTGACATTCATGCCAAGCAGTGTAGGGCCGTTATAATATGGACCTGTTGTTGTTAAATAATCACGATAAATTTTGTAGGCATATGCAGTTAAACCGTCTTTACCTGTTGGGAAGTATTTTGCACAAGTAAGTGCGCAAGTATCATATGCTTGATAGCCAAAATAATTGTTTTTGTATTGTGAGATGGTGGAACTGCCCCACCCTGTTTCTAAAATGGCATGTGCGAACATAAATTGTGCGTTTATGCCTGCTTCTTTTTGTAATGTGACGAATGTTGGTGCTAGTTTATAAAGGATATTGTTTGGTAATTTCCCTTTACTTAATAAGAAAGCGCGCATTTCATTTGCCGTGATGTCGGATGGTTTTCTTAAGTTTAGTGCGATGTATGGATTTGTTTCTACATCTGTTGCTGAGATCCATACTGATTTACCGTTTAGTGTACCTTGGTGCCATGTTGTTGTGCCAATTGTTTCGGTACGAGTGATTTTAAATGCTTTCGCACGATAATCACTTAATGTGAAGACTTTGTTTTTCGTACCACCCCAAGGCATGTTGTAGGCTTGTCCTGAACCTGCTATGTATACAGTGGATTTTGTCGTATTTAGCAGTGTACGTGTATTGCGTTTTAAGTCACCTGATGCTACCCAGCCGATTTCTTTGGAACCTTGGAATAGTTGATAATACGTTTTTTTGTTAATTGTCGTTTTGCTTTTGACGTAATAAGCTCTGCTGGTGTAGGTGGTTTCGGCTAATTGGAAGTCATCTTTGTTGTCAGGGCTTTTGTAGATTTTGTCGGTTTTAGATTTGATGTGGGCAATCTCGTTGACCTCTGTTTTGACGAAAGATTTCGATTCTTCTGCAGAGGCTTGTCCGTGTGCGATAAAGACCGTGGATAGTAGGATTGTTAGAATCATGCAAATTATTTTAATAGTCCTATTCATTGTGCTCTCCTTTCGAGGGATTGTTATATATGGTTATTGTAACCTAAATTGGGAGTGATTTAAACATGGGATGCCATTTTATATCGGAAGTTGTCGAGGGGAGGGGGGTGTTTAGTTGAATACTACGCTGGATGGGACTTGCACTACTCGGAGTCAGACTTGCTCTACTCAAAGGTTAACTTGCACTACTCAACTCCTTTTGCACTACTCAATCAATGACTTGCATCACTCGGAGTCACGCTTGCACCACTCAGAGGCTAGCTTGCACTACTCAACTGCTCTTGCACCACTCAATCAATGACTTGCACTACTCGGAGTCAGACTTGCACTACTCAGAAATTAGCTTGCACTACTCAATTGCTTTTGCACTACTCACTCGGTGACTTGCACCACTCGGAGTCAGACTTGCACTACTCAGAGGCTAGCTTGCACTACTCAGCTGCTTTTGCACCACTCGGAGTCAATCTTACACTACTCAAAAGTTAACTTGCACCACTCAACTGCTTTTGCACCACTCATTCAATGACTTGCACCACTCAGAGTCAGACTTGCACTACTCAGAGGTTAGCTTGCACCACTCGGCCTCCCTCTTGCACTACTTAACTCCATTACGCGGCTTGGATTCTGGTTGTGATTGGATTTCTTGTCACGGACAATGGGAGCATTTTATACCTTCTCCGAATCGGCCACGTGTGGAATCTCTAAACAAAAACCAGCCTCAATTGATTCTGAGGCTGGTTTTGCTTATTTATAAAAGTGGTTTTTGTTTATCTTCAGCAATTGTTTGTTCGATTAGGTCACGCCATTTATCGTAGTAAATTTCTGGTGTGTATGATTCTTTGATTAGGTTGAAGGCGTTGTCGCCCATTCGTTTGGCGTCGTCTGGGTTTTCTAATAGCTTTTTGATGCGGTCTGCTAGTGCTTCGATGTCTCCGTCTGGTACGAGATAACCAGTTTCGCCGTCTTTGATGACTTGGGCTGGTCCGTAGTTGATTTCGTAGCTGACCACCGGCGTACGGTTGGCTAATGATTCAAGCATGGCAAGGCTCAATCCTTCTGCTTTCGAAGTGACAAGTGAGACTGCTGATTTAGCAAATACTTCGTCCATGCGATTTGTGTAGTCTTTTAGTTTGACGCTATGGTGCACTTTTAATTTTTTTATTAATTTTTTTAGTTCGTCTTCTTCATCGCCTGCTCCGTAGATTTCGAGTTTGGCACCTGGAACATCACGTGCTACCTCTAGGAATGCTTCGATTGCTTGGTCGATACGTTTGTCTTTTGTGTAGCGTGCTACAAGTGAAACAAGTAGTGGATCTTTTTCTACTTTTGCTACTGGTAGCTCAACGCAGTTTGGAATGACAAGGACGTTGCCACGGTTACCTATTTCTTTGTGTAAATCCATTTGTTGCTGTTCGGTTAAAACGACAACTGGGTAGCCTTTCGGAATAATGTCCAAAATCGGTTTTACTGCATTGCGATATGGACTACCGAGTGTATATGGTTCTTCAAAATGGTTTGAGTGAAGCATATAGATTTTGTATGCTAGGTCGTCATCCATCTTAATGACACGTTCTGCTGTTGCTGCTTCGTCTACGATTACGACTGGTTTGACTACTTCGGTGCGGCAAAGTTCTTCAAGCCAGTACCTATGGAATTCTACACGATTATTAAAATCCTCTACTTTTTTGTGCGATGGGTCGAATAAGTAGATGCGTTGTTGTTTTCCATTTTCGTGATTAAACCACATGGTTAAAAAACAGAAACCATCAGGTGTGAAGTAGCGTTCTTGGTTCTTTTTGTTGTTGGCTGGATGATACAATGTTTCCCTAATTTTATAGCCATCACGATGAAATTCTTCTTTTCTTATTCGAACACGATTTTCATCAAAATAGTCAATGAATTTCAGGACGCCATCATCATCCCATTGCTTATATTTGATATAGGTACCGTTCATGAAATATCGAGCGTAAGAGCCTGCATCCTGTACCCAGTAGTCGCCTTCATATTTTTTAATAGCTTGTTCGTAACGTTCTTTTTGTTCGCTTGATACTTCTTTTGAAGCGAATTTTTCACGATAGTAATCGTTGACATTGATGATGTCTACATCTTTACTTAGTTGTCCAGTAGCACGTAGTTCTGATGCAATTTCATGGTAGTTCATCTTAAAGTCCATTGTAAGCAAAACGGAACGGTAGTCCTTGTTTGAGAATAGAGCTGAACGCTGAAGCATTACTTTATTGATGCCGCCTTTTTCAACATCCATGTCCCATGCTGTCATAAATATTGTTCTTTTCATTAGAGAGTCACATCCTTTTGTGATATGTAAGAAAAAAGAGTGAATCACGGATTGATAGAGAATCAACCCGTGATTTGCTTCTAAGTAAGTTGGATAGTCCTGTTTTACAGGCGAGTTTCTTCGAGTACATCTTGACCCTGAATTCTCGTATTTAATCTTCACTATTCATCCAGTTACTTCTTGATATGTTTGCGTCTATCTGCAAGCTTGTCTCGGAATGCTTTTTGCTCTGATGCAGGTAATTTGTGATATTTTTTGATAAAATCCGAATAGTTTTTCATAACTACGTTTGTCGGTCCAAATTCTCTTAGATGGCCACCTTCAATCCAAGCAATTTTCGTACAGAAGCTACGTACTTGGTTTAAGTTATGGCTGACGAAGAAAATTGTTTTGCCACGTTTCTTGTATTCGTTCATCTTAGCAAGTGACTTGTCCGCAAAGGTTTGGTCCCCAACGGAAAGAGCTTCGTCGATGATCAGAATATCCGGGTCGGCTGTGACGCTGATGGCAAAGCCGAGTTTGGATTTCATACCGCTTGAGTATTTTTTTACGGGTTGGTAGATAAAGTCACCGAGCTCTGAGAATTCAATAATATCAGGCATAACTTTGGCAATTTTTTCTTTACTATAGCCCATGAGTAAGCATTTGAACTCTATATTTTCAATACCTGTTAGTTGGTTGCTAAGTCCCGCGTTAATAGCGATAACATTTACTTCGCCATTGACGATGACCTCGCCTGAAGTTGGTGGAACAAGGCCACCGATTATATTGGAAAGGGTTGATTTCCCTGAACCATTGATACCAACAAGACCAACGACATCCCCTTTTTCTACTGCAAAGGAAATGTCTTCGACAGCATTGAAGTTACTTCCCTTTTTGCCAGGGAAAATTAAATCGCCTAGCTGCTCACCCTTAGTTTTATACATACGATACGTTTTTGTTACATTTTTGATAATAACTGATTCCGCCATGAATACTCTCCTCCATACGGTTATTAGATAAAGTCAGAGAAGCGGTTTCTGAACTTATAGTGTGCTGTTGAACCAATTAATAGTAAAAATAAAATGAGCCCCCAGTTGTATAGTGTTAGTTCCCAATGTGACACGATATACCAATCATTGTATAGCAATGACGCACGATAGCCATTTGCTAGATAATAGAATGGGTTCAACATTAAGATGTGTTGAATCCATTCAGGCATATGCGTTGAACGATCCCAAAGAATTGGTGATAGGAAGAACATTGCTTGTAGTAGTGATTGAATTATCATTTGAATATCTCGAACTACAACAGTTATGGTAGATGTTAAAAGTGTAATTGCAAATGCAAGAATGTAACTCATGGCCAAGAAGTATATTAGCTGTATGTAATATACACTTGGATAGTATCCATTAATCCAAAAGACGACCATGATGATGCCGACTAATATTAGGTGTCCGTAATATTTGCTCATAATAATGTAGCTAGGTAGTACCGATAGCGGAAAGTCCATCTTGGCGACCATTGAATATCTTTGGTATATGGATTTGGAACCATTTAAAATTGCTTTTTGGATAAAGAACCAGAACGAGATTCCAGCTAACATCCAGAAGATATATGGCACTCCGTTTAGTTCTTGGGTTCCTCGTACACCGAAACCAAAGACGAACCAATACATCGCCATTTGAATTGCTGGGTTGAGAATCTCCCATGCAAAGCCCAAATAGTTATTCTGATTGTCAATGCGCAATTGGAAACTTGCTAAGCGCATAATCAAATAAAAAGAATTTACTTGTTCTTTTATAATTTTTATAAGTGCTCTCATTTCGATTTTTTCCTCAATTTCATATATTGAATTTGGTGTGAACTAGTAGAATTTTGTTTTTCTTATAAGTATAGCTAATTTGGTGATTTTTCATAACCTTTTCTATTACTCATGGATTATTGATTGAAATATTAAAATTCCTGAATTTAGATAATGTGTTTTTGGTGAACTTCCTAATTGGTTGAACTTCTAACATAAAACGTTACTCGGAAATTAAATGTTTCATATATAGGTGATTATTCGTTTTCCAGTAATAATTTTACATAAATTGTTTCTTTATATCCATAGAAAAACACTTGATAATTATAACATAATAATGGGAAATATTCCGAAAGGATGCTGGGATTTTTTATAGTTATCAGAAATAGATTTTGGGGATGAAACGTGGGTGATTGGCTATAGAAATTAGGAAAAGTAGAATCTTTTTTTATAAAAAAGCCACAAAAACTGATTTGTTTTTCTCGTCACCCGATGCATATCGATATATCCTTCTGCTCCTGTTCCTAAAATACTTTGTCCATTTAAAATATAATTTTCCAAGCGTGTTGAGTAGGATAAAATAGGAAAAATATTCTACTGTAATCTTACTTTCAAGATGCTTGTGTCTTATTGTTTATTAATTGTAGCGGAGGATTGCTCGACTCCCGCGGGAAAAGCGTGACAGCTGAGACCCTGCACGTAGCGGTAAAGGAACGGAGTCTAAGAACGCCACGTCCTGTGGCAACGACTCCGTGACCAACATCCTGTTGCCCCGAAGCGGCTCAGTGCACGCCCGCAGGAAAGCGAGCAATCCGTAGCGGGTATCGGTTGATTCTCCATTTCACGATGGATAAAACTGGATAATTAACACACGTGATAATTTTCCCTATATTACTTTTCTAAGCTAATTCCTTTGTTAAATAACGAGTTACAAAATTTTCATTATCGATAAAATACGATACATTTCGACTTGTATTTGGCTTCTTTTCAGAAAAAATTTTATGAAATATGATATAATCTGTAGATGAGAATTTCTAGATTGGGTGAATGAATGAGAAAAGAATGGGTAATTGAACTATTTTTATTTATAAATAAATGCATTTTTTCTATTTTTAATATATTTCCTCTAAAGAAAAAAATCGTATTATTGTGTGATTTTGGCGATAATGCGCGATATGTTGTAGAAGAACTTGTAAAACGTGATTTTAAGGATGTTGTGGTTTTAAAAACAGGCAAATGTAAGGAAAGTTTTAACAAATCTGATTTACATGCTGTATTATCATTTAAACCTACAAACTTTGTGGATTATATAAAAGGACTTTACCATTTGGCAACAGCTCCGATCATACTGGTCGATAACTATTTTCCGGTTTTGAGTGTAACCAACTTTCGCCCAGATGTCGAATGTATTCAACTATGGCATGCGGCGGGAGCAGTCAAAAAATTTGGTATGCAAGATCCTAGTGTTGTTTTTCGTTCACCAGTTGCTATTCGTCGATTTAAAAGCGTTTATAAACGTATGGACAAAGTTGTAGTTGGTTCGGATGAAATGATCCCAATTTTCAAAGCAGCATTCGAGATGCAAAGTCATCAGTTTTTACGTTTAGGTATTCCTCGTACTGATTTCTTTTATGATACAGTTGCCATGGAATCTGCAAGATTAGAAGTACTGGCAAAATATCCAGTGGTGGAAGGTAAACATGTCGTTTTATATGCACCAACTTTTCGAGATCAACAACTTGAGGCACAAAGTGTTCCTTTGAATTTCGAGGATATAATTGACCATCTTGGCAAAAACTATGTACTAATGATTAAATTGCATCCTGCTGTTGCACACAAGATGCCGAACTATAATCATCCGAATATCGTGTCTGTTGCAAATGATGTTTCCATAAATAATCTATTATGTATAACAGATTATGTCATTAGCGATTATTCATCTATTCCATTTGAATTTTCTATACTTTCTAAACCGCAAATATTCTATCCATATGATTTACAAGAATATAAAATGGAACGTGGTTTCTGGACAGATTACAATGAATTAGTACCTGGCCCCGTAGTATCAACAGATGATGAGCTTGTATATGTTCTACAAAAAGAGGATTTTGATATAGAGCGAATTAAAGCATTCTCTGCTTCATGGAATAAGTACTCGGATGGCCATGCAAGCAGTAAATTAGTGGATTATTTATTAAATAAGCTTTAAATTATTTTGATAATGGAACACTTTTTATTTTTGTATAAGATGTACTATAATACGCACTAGTACATTTATGGAGGCACACATTATGAAAAGAGTAATTACTTATGGCACGTTCGACCTTCTGCATGTAGGACATATCAATATTCTCCGTCGTGCCAAAGCACTTGGCGATTATCTTGTTGTTGCCATTTCAAATGACGAATTTAACGCTTTAAAAGGAAAAAAAGCATACTATAGCTACGAAGACCGTAAAACGATTTTAGAAGCTGTCAAATATGTAGATGAAGTAATTCCAGAGAAAACTTGGGAACAAAAAGTACAAGATGTCAAAGACCATGATATTGATATTTTTGTAATGGGGTATGATTGGACAGGTGAATTCGATTTTCTAAAAGACTACTGCGAAGTCATTTACCTACCCCGGACAGAAGGTATTTCAACTACACAGATAAAAAAAGATTTAATGTCAAAATAGTTTTCTTGATTTCAACAATGAAATATCACTTAAAGAAAAAGGCTAACGAATTCGTTAGCCTTTTTTATATTAAACTATTAAACTATGATTTTATAGATGCAAACATATCGGCAACTTTCAATACTGCACGAACTGATTTACGATTCAATGTACCTTGCAAATGTTTAATTTGTTTATCTTTTTCAGCAAGTTTTTTGTGGTGACCTGATGTATCTATACCTATATTGCCCAATTTGGCTTCTTCAAGTGTTGTTAATGTTTCAAAACGCTTAATGGCCTCTTGAATATTACAGCTTGTGATTGGTTCAAGCGGTGGTTGCAAATCGATTTTCGCCAATGCATCGTCAAATGGAACACGTGCTGGTTGATTTCCGTCTTTATAAATATGATCGATATTGTTTAAGTTTAAGAAATCAATATAGCGATCGAAATTTGCACCTTGGTATTTCGATACTTGATGGAAGTCCACTTTTTCAATGAGATCCAAAATATTTGTATTCTCATCAATATCTTTTGCCCAAACATGTGTTAAGTGGTGATACTCTGTTAGTTCGCGCATACGACCATCTTTTGGAATTAATAGACTTGGTGTACCTGCAATTGTCGCTGTAATATTACCATGTAGTCGTGCTCCAAAAGAAAAGTCAGCTTGTCTTAAGAAATCTAACCATGTTGGAACATTCAAGAAATATCGTACACGATTATTGACATAAACATCGTCTGTTATTTTACCAGGATAGTTGTTATCTGTAATCTTTTGAATATTAGGGAAACCTAAATAAGTCAATCTCATTTCTTTTAACCATTGCGGGATAAAGTAATGATTTGGAAGTTCGTCCATACTTCTTGTGATGAAATCTAGCACGTTTTTAGGTGATAAACGTGAAGAATTCACACATACCATTGATTCTGGCGTGATAATCGTATCTCTAATTGTTAGTTCTCGTCCAAATGTATACATGGATGGACAACCGATAGCCATATGATCTACGCCTTCACGGAAACCTAATCCTGAAAGGTAATCTGAAGTGATTTGTCCGCGTACCCCTACCATTGATGATCTTTCTAATACTGCCTTGATAAAATCTCGAACAACATCATCAAATTCAAATTTATCATCTGGTTTTGGCTCAAATTTTGTTCGTAATCCTACACCGATTACATAAACAGGAATTTTCAGCTTTTTAATCAGCTTTGTATATTTTTTCATAGACGGTATAAAATCACTTCGGAAAGCATCGGCTAATGGGATGATATATGCATCGTAGTTTTCGTTGATATAATCTGCTTTATTAGGATTAATCTGATAATTGTCCGGTACGAATGTAACGTCATCATCTGTCATCAACGTTCTATATACACTGTATGCATAAATTAAATTCCCTACGTTTCCGCCGATTGAATTGTTTACAATCATTTCTGCAGCGCTAAAAGTTTGAAAAGGGGTAGTCCCCGATCGTATTAAATATTTTTTCATGTTATTTGTAAACACTCCTTAGGATTTAGATGTCATACAAGAATCAATTAAATCAGCAACATGCTCAGTAGATTTACCATCTAAGCTTTCAAAGAATTTATCTGTAAAAGCCTTATAATCTACTTTTTCAACATCTTTTAGTTCCATTACTTTATCGATCATGTCATCACATGTGCGAACAATTGGACCTGGTGTGAAATCTTGATATGGAATATAGAAGTCACGAGTTTCAATATATTCTTCCAAATCAAAGCAATAGAAAATCATTGGTTTATTTAATAATGCATATTCAAAACAAACAGATGAATAGTCGGTAATAAGGACATCTGTGATAAACAGTAAATCATTGACACTTGGATATTTTGTATAGTCTTTAATCTTATCCCGGTATTCGACAGGTATATGCACTTTTTTCTTCACGAATGGATGCATCTTAATAAGAAAGATACTGTTATCATCCAATTTTTCGTACACGCGATCTAAATCAAGCATCTCCGCTGGAAAATGTGCACTTGTTTGTCCATTACCGCGGAAAGTTGGTGCGTATAGGAAAACTTTTTTTCCTTCTAACTCTGGATGTTTGGCATATAAATGCTCTTTTTTCTCTTTTTTGTAGATTTCATCGAAGAAAATATCGGTACGAGGAACTCCAGTAGGAACAACTTTATCTACAGAAACACCAAATCCTTCTGCATAGAAAGGCGCGACTTTTGATGAACTTACAATAACTTTTGTATAGTTTTTGTGGTTTAGAGAATTTGGATTTGGTCCTCCAACTTTTCCAACGCGGCTGTAGCCGAATGTTTTAAATGCACCTACTGCATGCCAAATTTGTACTAGATCAGCATTTTTGCGGATTTTCAATGGATAGATCATTGGATAAAAGTCATCTAACATAATGACTTTTGAAGTTGCAATATTATATGCCAATTTAATAATTTCTAAATAACGTTTACGTGTTTGTACACTGCCTTTTAATAGAAAATAGTATTCGTAGTTATGTCTTTTTTCTAATTCATCATATACGAATCTAAAATTGTCACTTAATGTTGTACGACTGTCCGATAGAATAGAGATTTTATTGTGATTAATAGGCAATATACAAAAGAATTTGTATAGCATTTGGAAAATTTCTTTTTTGAATTTTCTATCTAGTTTTTTTCGAAACTTTTTTTTCACTTTGTTTAGCTTATTCAAAACTGTGTACCTCTTTTACCATAGATTGGAAGTATGTTTTTGTCGATTTAAATCATTTAAAGAATATTATTTTACTTTTTTCAATTCATAAGACATAAAAATAGTACCTTCTTGAACATCATATATAAAATAATGATCATTAAACAACTGAAAACTTATATAAAAAGTGATGTATCTACACTTGCTATTGTTGCATGACTTTATCCATTATAAAGTTTTTTTAGTTTTCATTCCAGTGAATTTCATCGATATAACGACAAAATACTAGTTTCTACTCAAAAAACTAATAAAATCCACCATTATTCATGCAATTTTTAATTGATATATTCCTTCTTTTTCAACATCCTTATTTCTTTTTTCAACTCTTTATTTTCCTTTTTTAATTTTGTCATAACATTTGTTATTGCAATTAGTTTTTCCCCAATTGTTAATTTATATAAATCATTTTCTCGAATATATTTTAATCTCTCACTAAAAATATCGGTTACATATTGGTCAGCTTGTTTAGGAACGTGTAAATTTACGAAAGTTGAATATAAAGATAACAGATTTCTTTTTTCAGCTTCTGACACTTTTGTATCTTTATAAAAGTCTTGAAATTGGCCATGTCTAAACATTCTTGTTACAAATTTCCCTACTAAGCGATGTTTATACTCCAAATCGCCAACGGATCCTTGGTAAATGGTTTTGATAATTTTAGACATCAATTCAAAATATAGTGGTGCATTCAGTTCAACATCTGATAAATGCCCTTTGTCATGTTTTGTGATGAAATAACAGTCATAGTCTGCTAATACTGAGATTCGATCTGTATTGCATAACATTGTGACGGTAAAAGCCTGATCCTCTGCAACAATCGCTTCCTTAGAAAAAGTTAAACTTAGTTGTTTAATTTTTTCTAACTTGAACATTTTTAAAACAGACAAAGCGTAGAAAAGGCTATTTTGAATAATTTCGGCATTTGGTACATTTCCATTTTCAAAAATTGCTTTCGGCACTTTTCGTCCATTCACTCCAACATATTTACCAATGATAATATCTGAATTATGTTGTTTTCCGTAATGATACATTCTCTCCAAAGTTTCTTCAGCCAAATAGTCGTCTGCATCTAAGAAAAATATATATTCACCTTTCGCTAATGCCATAGCATCATTTCGAGGGATACTTGCTCCACCTGAATTTACATTTCGATAAACTGGCTTAATAAGTTTCGGGTATTGCTCATAATAGGATGCTATGATTGCTTTTGTATTATCGTCTGAACCATCGTCCACGATAATAATTTCATATTCTTCTTGTCCTAAAGATTGGTGAATTACAGATTCTAGACACTTGTTTATATAATTTTCTACATTATACGCAGGGATTGCTACAGTTACTTTCATTATAAAACCTCCTTGTGGATACAGTTTTTTCATTTCATCTTAATAATAATCTTCTTAAAATTTGATGCAAGGGATACTATGTACCTTAAGTCATTTATACGTATTTAATCGACATGTCATTCACTTTACATCTTCTTCGCAATTTCTGTTTTGAACTTGAGTAGGTTAAATGAGAAACTAAAACCCCGATTCCATTACATCAGAATCGGGGCTTTTGAGATAATTCTATTACAATGCTTGAATAAACGCTTCTAGACGGTCCATTCCCTCTTTTAATTCTTCATCCGAATATGCATACGTAATTCGTAGGTAGCCTTCACCATATGGTGTGAAGACGGAACCTGGGATGACACCAACGCCTCCCTCTTTTCGTTTCATCAAGCGAAGTGCAAATTCTTCAGATGTTAAGCCGAATTTTTTGATAGATGGGAAAATGTAGAATGCACCATTTGGTTTTTTCACTTCAATGCCCATTTGGATGAGACGATCATAAACATAATCGCGGCGCTTAATATAGCTCTTATTCATCTCTTGTGGTGTATCTTTACAATTGGTTAATGCTTCAATGGCTGCATATTGGCTAGGAAGTGCTGCACAGATAGCATTGAATGAATGAATCTTCGCAACTTCTCCTATTAATCTTGCATCTGCCATTAAGAAGCCGATACGCCAGCCAGTCATTGAATGAGATTTTGATAAACCATGGATTAGGAATAATTTATCTTTTAACTCTTCGTAAGAACCAAATGAGCGGTGCTCTCCAACAAATGTATTTTCACTGTATATTTCATCTGAAATTACATAGACATCATGTTTTTTTAACACTTCAGCAAGAGCATCCATTTGTTCATGTGAAATAGTAGCACCTGTTGGGTTCGACGGAAAGTTAAATAATACCGCTTTTGTTTTTGGTGTGATTAATTTTTCTAAGCGCTCAGCAGATGGCTGAAAGTCTGTATCTGTTGTGTCTAAGTAAACTGATTTTGCACCGCAATACGTAATGATTGGTTCATATCCTGAATAAATTGGTGCTGGTAAGATGATTTCGTCCCCTACTTCCAAGATGGAACGGAAAACAGAATCAATCGCTTGTGTTGCACCATTTGTTACTAGAATCTCATCTTCAGGTTTGTAGTGACAATTATATTTTTCTTCGAAGAAGGCGGCCACTGCTTTACGTAATTCGATTAAACCTGGATTTGATGAGTAAGTTGTTAAATTGTTCTCAATCGCTCGAATACCCGCTTGCTTCACTGCTTCAGGTGTCGGGAAATCCGGTTGACCAATGGTTAGGTTAATCGCATCTGGATAGTTGACTAACTGATTTGAAAATTTACGAATACCAGGCAAGCCTAGTTCATCCATATGTGGATTCATTGATAAAGACATGGAAAAAATCCTTCTTTCGTAATATTTGAATTTTAGTTATTGTAATAATTATACTCATAAATCAGAAAAATGAAATATTTTATTGCTTATTTTTTCAATTATTTTTTGGTTCTAAGATAAATGTCGGGATGAACTTTTAATTCAACTTGACCTATATGAATCACTATTTCTTTATATTTGAATCAATTTCATAAATGCTTATTTTTCTGAATATACTTTTTAATAATTCGAATTCTATTTTATTCGTATTATTTACATATTATGCCGCTGCAGATGGCGCTTTCCGCGGGCGAGCGTTGAGCCTCCTCGTTCGCTTCGCTACCTGCGGGGTCTCACCTGTCTCGCTTTCCCGCAGGAGTCGCCATCTTCCGCTCTATAGACAATGCTTTTAATAGATATGGCATATGACAATGGTCTATATTTAATGTTCGTGTTTTTTAACAAAACTTTGAATTATGAAATTGACTCATTTGCTTAATAACAATATTTTGGGGCTTTTTTGGTCTTACTCTTTTGACAATGACCACATACATAGCGTTTTTTATTATACATAAGAGTTTTTGTATTACGATAATTATAAAGAACCTAAAAAAAATAGACAGAAAACTTAAAAGGGATTCGGATTCCCTTTTAAATTTCCTGTCTATCTTGTCGTCTATTTCATTAATTGCTCCACAATACCCTTCGCAATATCCTCTGTTTGAGAGAAGTTATAGTGGATCATTTTACTCGTATCGAAACTTTCTCCAGCTTTTCTTTGGTTAATCCATTCTAAAAGTTGCTTTCGGCTTTGTAAAACGGTACCGTCTGAAATAACCTCGATGTCGTTGTATAGACCGCGACTTTTTTTATATTCTTCTAAATCCGGAACATAATGAGCCAGTGGCTTATGGAGAAGTGCGAATTCAAAAATCGCCGAAGAATAATCTGTTATAAAAGCATCTGCTACTAACATCCATTCATTTGTAGAAAATTGATTACCAAGGAAAACATTACCTGTTTCCTGAAGCTTTTGAAATTTATCTTTATCAATGTATGGATGCCCTACAAAAATAATCAGTTTATCTTTTGCAATTGTCTTTGATATGGTTATTAATTCTTCCATCATATCCATATCTGATTCCCTATAATGGCTATCCGCTCTATATGTTGGAGCAACCAAAACTTTCACCATATGCTGCTGTTCTAACGTCAGTGTATTAAAGATTTTCTGCTTCGTTTGTTTTACAAGTTGCTCATCTGTAAAAAAATCGATTCTCGGAACACCTATTGGGAAAATATTATTTTGCGACATATTAAAAGCCTCTGCATAATAAGGAATCATATTCTCAGATGATACGAATACATGTGTGTAATGGGAATGTACTGGAATAGCTTTTAGATAGTCACTACTAGGGCCAAATTTGGTATTAACAGTACTATATCCAAACTTTTTGAATGCCCCTGCAGCATGCCATAATTGCACTACATTTGTGCCTTTTCTAGGTTGTATTAAGTATATAGGTAAATAATAGTCATCTAATAATATATACTCCGCATTACTTATATAAGCAATTTCTTTGAACAATTTTAGGTTCGTCTTATTGCTTGGTATGATGAATTGAAATTCCAGCTGTGGCTGACTTTTTTTCAATTCATCATAAACCGCCTTTAAATTGCCTTCAAGTACTTTTTGGCGATATAAAGGAATGACAACTTTATTTTTTTGAATCGGCCGAAATATAGTCATGATCTTATAGCAATACTGAAAGATTACTCTATAAACCCACTGAATTTTATAGTGTATCTTTTTGAGAATACCCATATTTAAATCTTCCAATTCATCACGGTTTTGCCCCACGAACTTGAAAGATCTGATTCAAAAGCATTTAATGCATCTTGAACAGAGGTAACTTCTATTACTTGCCCAATTAGTGTTGATAAATAATCAACAACTTCTGGATGTTCCTTATAAACATCAACTGTTCTTTGGAAATCGGCTACACCACTTCGGCTACTGCCAATTAATGTAATACCTTTTTCAAGAACCATACGTGTATTAATCTCAATCGGGTATTCACTTACTCCTAGTAATGCAATTGATCCTTCCGGTTTTATCAGATCAATGATTTGATCGATGGCATACTGACTACCTTTACCACCTGCACATTCAAAACCATGATCGATTTCGTACCCTTCTGGAATATCGTTAATATAAATGGCTTCATCGCAGAATGAAAAATGATTTAGCTTATAATCTGTTTTACCGAAAACTGTTACTTTACAGCCTGGGTATAGTGTTTTCAAGAATAGGCATGTGATAAATCCTAGATTTCCATCTCCCCAAACACCAAATGAACCTCTACGATTAATAGCTTTTTCTTCAAAACGACTAATCGCATGTACAGCTACTGAAACAAGCTCTGTATAGGCAGCTACATTCATATCAATATCATCTGGTAACACAACAAGGCGATCTCGACGGATGAAAATATAATCTTGCATAAAACCATCGTAACCACTTGATCTAAAGTGACTTGTACTTAAATAATTTTCAGCAACATACGGGTCGTCTTCAACCGGTTTGTTTGGAACCATCACTACTTTTGTTCCTACAGGAAATTCGTCTTTCGGATCATAAGCTACTTCTCCAACACCTTCATGAATAAGTGCCATTGGTAGCTTTTTCTTCAGGGCTTCTTCGCCACGAGTACCTGTATAATAACGTTGATCTGCTGCACAAATTGATAAATTTGTTGGACGAACAACAACTTTGTCAGCTGTAATAGAGCTATCTTTGTAAGTGACTTCAATTTGTCTTGGAGATACTAATCGATAAACTTGGTTAATCACTTATCCATACTTCCTTTCAAAATTGCGTTTGAAACACTTAAATCGTATGGTGTTGTCACCTTAATATTAAATGTTTCGCCTCGTACTAACTTCACTTGATGCCCTTTAATCGCGAAAATTTTACAAGCATCAGTTAAAACTTCTTTTTCTTCTTCCGTTAATGTATTGTATAGTTCTTTTAATTTTGTAATTTTAAATGTTTGAGGTGTTTGGCCTTGATACATATGACTTCTCACAGGTATAGACGAAATATATTCGCCATCTGTAGATTCAACGATTGTATCGACTGCACTAATAACTGTATCTACCGCATCATTAAGCAAACCTTCTTCAATATTTTGTTCAATGATTCGATGAGTTAAGAAAGGACGTACAGCATCATGCGTAATAATAATATCGTTATCGTCAACTGGAGCTATTCCTTCAATATTGCTAATGATATTCATAATTGTACCGTTACGATCGGCTCCACCTTCAATTACTTTTACTATAGGAAGATTTAATCCATACTTTTCTATGGTATCCTTTGTATGACGAACCCATTCTTTTGGGGTTGCAACGATAATCAAATCAATACGTTTGTTTAGTATAAATTTTTCAATTGTATGAACAATAATAGGTTTATCGTTTAAATGTAAAAATTGTTTAGGCATTGGGACATTTCCCATACGTGTACCCTTACCGCCTGCTAAAATACCAGCATATATCATGTATTAGCACCTCTTCTAAAATAATGTTCAATCATTTATTTGTAATTCTCTGCTTTGAATCTTGGATATGTCAAAGCTTATTATTTCCCAATTCTTTGTCGTATCGCCATTTATTTTAGCATATTTCCAATGTATGTTCTACTTACATTAGCCTTTCTAAAGTAATCGCTATCATTGATCAACCTTTATACGTAATATTATTCTTTTCCTCTATAATATACATTTGTGTTTAAATGAGATTCTTCTATAGAATAGACGGTATTGTTTTGAAATGGTTCATTTTTGAACAGAAGATGGTGTATTGGGAAATTTATTTATCTATTGAATCAATTTCATCAATTCATTTCGATTTTTAAATACGAACATATCAACCTATCTACTTTTCCATATTCAGATTTGGTTATTCATCTCGAAAAAAAGGTGAACAACTGATTCACGATAATTTCAAAATTCAAATGATAGAGCGACTATGTATGTTCAAAAAACATATAAAGCTATCTTCTAAATCCCCATCTTAAGCCCTTGATTTCGACTCAAAACATGTATTCGTATTAACGCACCTCAATCTGTTGCAATTTTCTATTTATATTAATACCATTAACGGAAAAACTCCGAGTTATTCCCCAAGCAGTAAATCGATTTATTCTGATTCCATAGAAGATTCAACTCGAAATTACAAATAAAAGCGATATTTCCATAAAAACTTTTCGACAAATTTCCACAATCTAGGAAACTGTGGATAAGTTTATACACATTATACACACCATTTTATTTACACTTTAGCATTTATCCACACAGGTTAATCACAATTTATCCACGGTTTCTTGTGGATAAGTGGCTGGTTGTCTTGTATTAAACAATTTGATAAATTAAGTGTACAACTTAGCAACTATTAATATATTCTTGCGTTTCATATATTAGAACAAAATCTTTTATTTACTTGGAGGTGAGATAATCAATGGAAACACTATCAGATAAACTATTAATCAAGGCATACAGTGACGCGAAAACTAATAATTTGAATTTTGACTTTATACGTTTGTTAGAAGACGAAATTCTTCGTCGTATCGTGGTAAAGTTGATATCCGAATCCAAAGTAGAAAGCATATCAACAATCAGCTCTTTATCAATAGATTCTAATGTAGTCAATGAATATTTTAACCTTGCCTGATACCTTCTCTGATTGTGAAAATGATTTGATGATAAATGATTAAAATTTTTTTGTTTATCTTCCATAAAGAGATAGATTTTTTTCCTTTTGTTATTTCATATGGTTATTAACAACTTATTAGGGATTTTATTATTTTTGTATGTATTTATTTTGCATTCTGCTTATTCTTGAATGAGTTTCCGGCGTACGACTTTTTTATCCATATCGAGAGAGTCAGCATATTCTAATTTATAGGCGTATTTCCCACATTGGTAATCATCTTATTAATTAGAAGGGGGATGTAAATTTGTATCCTTATTCAAGCGGCAATACCTCATATTCTTTAGGGCAGATGTATGGGCAACCATACTCTCAATACACTGCTCCTGTTCATTTTTCCCTTCAACAACCACCATCCATTTATGATAACCGCTGTAGATGTAAGGCTGAAGTCGATTTTTTAAATATGAATCGCCTCCTCTGGATGGAGCATGTCAATTGGACCCGATTAGTTATTACGAGTATCGTATTTAACTTACCAAATGCACAATTTGTTGTGGAACGTCTTTTAAGAAATGCGACAGACTTAGGAAATTCTCTCCGACCGTTTTACGGCGATCAAATTGCAGATCGATATGCCTCACTTATCCATGACCACCTAACAATCGCGGCAGAACTGGTAACAGCTGCTGTCAAAGGTGATACAGCGACAGCAGCTGCAAAAGAGAAAGAATGGTATAAAAATGGAGACGACATTATTTTGTTCTTAACCAGTATTAATCCTTATCTAAGTAAATCGGAAGTTCAAAAAATGTTCTATACCCACTTAAGCTTGACGAAACAAGAAGCCGTCAATATGATTCAGAAAAAATATAAAGAAGATATTGCTGTATTTGACCAGATTGTAATGGAAGCAATGCAAATGTCCGACATGATCGCAGAAGGAATCATCAAGCAATTTTATCCACTCTTTTACAGGTCTTGTTGATTGATGAAGTTTTGATGAGCGAAGTTGCTGTTTAAATATGCTAGATATTATTTAGCTTTCTTTTACCGGTAAGTAAAGGAAAGCTTTTTTGTATGTTGAAAAGTGCGCTATTGGGTGAGTTTCTTGGACATTACACATAAGAAATGGCGCCATCGAGTTTTCATGAACAGTACAATGTACTCGTTGCAAGATCCAAGGTGAGTGACCATTATATTGTCGTATAAGTTTCCCCATTACTTTCGTCCATAAATGATGGCGTTCTGTTAGCCAGTATTCTAATGGTGTTCTCAGGGTGGGTTCAAGTTTTGCCTCAACAGATGCAATCAATACCTCTGGATCCTGTCCTGTATGCTCACTTCTATTTTGAAAAGTTACTACATTTTGATCTATCTTCGAAGTCATATTCGCATAACGAAAAGGCAAGAAATCCCCAACTTTTGCAAGATGAGCAACGACCCTGTTATTGACATCTAAACTAAAAAAATATACCCCTGATTTCCCCTTATATTTCACATATGTTCGTACGTTTAGCTCTAAAAAGGTGTTTATGCTCGGAATTGGTGGCATAAATCTTGTTCTTAATTTCTTCATTTCAAAAAATACAATTCCCAGCCAAGCTCTATTCTCAAATGTATCAATCTCCAGTTCTAACGGAACATATTGCCGTATATCCTCTGGTGCAATCGGCCAATGAAGAAAATACACATCATGCCATTCTTGCGTCACCACCCAAGGTAGCTTACTCATCCTATGCCTCCTCTTAAAAAGCCAATTGAATTCAGTATTTACTAAGTTGGGTGGGTTCAAACAGGTGGCAATCATTCAGTTATTGGCTATGGAGACGCAAATAGTATTACTCGCGGATATAATTCGGAAATGCGCGAGTAAATTTGGGGAGAACGCGAGTGATTCCCCATATAAAAAAACTCCTCCAAATCAAGTGATCTAGAGGAGTTCTTTCTATATAAAATTAGTCTATGTTATAAAACCTTTTCGTGTTTTCATAGAGCACACTACCTACTTGTTCAATAGGTTGCTGCTTTATTTGTGCTATTTTTTCAATACTAGCTTTAATCATTTTGGGGTGGGTCATTTGTCTATCGAAAGGTCCTTCAAATGGCCAAGGTCCATCTGTTTCTACCATCATTTGTTCAAGTGGATAGTGTTGAACAAGACTTTGGATTTCTTTTTCATATAGAACGTCCGGCGTAATGGAAATAAAGTATCCATTAGCAATCATTCGATCTACAGTTTGTTTATCTCCTTTGAACCAGTGAAAATGTGCGGCAGATACTTGATGTTTTTCTAATAAGTCACAAGCCATTTTGGCATCTTCATAGACTGCATGTAAAACGATAGGTTTTTTGAGCTCTGCTGCTAAAACAATGAATTTTTCGAGTAAGTCAATATACGGTTGATAATTGATACCTTTTTCTTTATTTAAATAATAAGGTAACCCTACTTCCCCTATAGCAATCATATTCTCATTGTTTTCTTTAATCCATTGGAACAGCTGCTTTTCTTGCACTTCATCTGATAATGACTGTTCTGGATGGAAGCCGAAAGCGGGCAAAATGCGCTGGTCTTTATTTGATAAAGCCAAATTGTCTTTACATGATTGTAAACCCGTCGAAACAGCAATGACATGTGATACCTCATTTAGGTGCAATTCTTTTAACATTAACTCTTGCTGATCTATATTGTATTGGTCAAAGTGAATATGTGCATCGATGATCATTTTTACAATCCCTCATCTAATTCATCTTTTAATAGGTTAAAAATTTCCTGCTTCATATGAAAGAATTCTTCATTATTAAAGAGGCTCTCATCTCTTGGTCTCTTAAAAGGTACTATGATTTCTTCTTTCACCATCGTTGGTCGCTTCGTTAAAATATAAATTCGATCTGCCAAAAACAGTGCTTCTTCAATACTGTGTGTGACAAA
This sequence comes from Rummeliibacillus sp. NPDC094406, assembly GCF_044763875.1. NCBI lineage: Bacteria > Bacillati > Bacillota > Bacilli > Caryophanales > Caryophanaceae > Rummeliibacillus > Rummeliibacillus sp. NPDC094406. Next base: position 56,049 of record NZ_JBIWGZ010000005.1, read on the forward strand.
TAATATAGATTTACGATTCTCTTCCCAAACAGATAGAAGCCATTTTTGCATATTAATTCTTGTGAACTCGTCTAATGCAGAAAATGGTTCATCAAGGCATAATAGATTTTGTTTACTCAACATGGCTCTGATAAAAGCGACACGTTGTTTCATCCCACCTGAAAGTTCAATGGGATAGGCGTTTTCAAATTCTTCAAGTCCTACTTTTTTTAGCCATTCTTTCGCCTCTTGGATGTTAGGCTTTCCTGATAATTCTTGGACAAGTACCACATTCTCAAGAACTGTTCTCCATGGAAACAATGAAGGCTGTTGTGGCATATAACCGATTAATCCCCGCTCTCCATGAATAATTTTATTATTCAAAGAAATGGTGCCTTCATCTGGTTCGATGATTCCTCCGATTAAGTTAAAGAGTGTACTTTTGCCGCTTCCAGATGGACCAAGAAGTGCAACAAATTCCCCTTCTTCTACATGTATTGAGATATCTCTTAAGACTTCTGTTTCAGCAAACTGCTTCTTGACATGTTCAATAGTTAATAACAATTTTTTTCTACCTCTCTAGCTTGCCTTTTATGAATAACTTTTCAAGTATACGAATGAGGCCAAATAGGAGTACGCTTAAAAGCATGATAGTAAAGATGGCTACAAATACATGATCTGTGCGGAAGGATGCTTGGGATAGCGTCATATACACGCCGATTCCCTCTTTCGCACCTAACCACTCTGAAATAACTGCCCCCATGACACTGTAAGTTGCTGAAATTTTAAGCCCTGAAAATAAAGATGGAAGAGCATTAGGTAATTCTAATTTCCAAAACATTTGCGTTTTAGATGCCCCTGCCATCTGCATATAGTATTTTAGCTCAGGTGGCGTGTTTTTGAGGCCATCTAAAGCTGCTACAACGATTGGAAAGAAGCATACAAGCCCAATTACAATAAGTTTTGGCATAATGCCAAATCCAAACCAAATGATTAACAATGGTGCCAAAACAATGATTGGAATGTTTTGTGACAGAATAAGTAATGGGTACGTTACCTTTTGCACAACCGGTAATATATGTAGAATTACTGCTATTGCGAAACCTACTGCACTCCCAATAATCAGCCCTAATAGAGACAATTTTGTTGTTGCCAAAATATCAACCGAAAAGCTAGGAATCACCTTAAATCCTTCTGAAAAAATTTGTGATGGTGCTGGTAAAAGCCATGCAGGTGTGTCAGTGATTCGTACAATAATTTCCCATAGACCTAAAAGAAAGAGGAGGAGAACAATCGCCCCTCCATTGTTTCGTAACCATTTCATTTATCGGTATTTCTCCGTTAAGGTATCCATTGTAATACCCGATGGTTGGTAAAGAATTTTCACTTGTGTAATGACATTGACACATCCTAGTTCAACCATTTTTTCATTCATCTTAGTAATGATATTCATCAACTCTGACATTTCGCCTTCCATCGTTGTTTCAAGAGGATGCACTTCATATTTTATCCCTGATTCATCGATCACTTTAATCGCAGCATCTACAAAAGGAATCACATCTTCATATTTTTCTGTTTTTGGTATAATTTGAACACTGATTAAAGAATTAGCCATTTTCATTTCCTCCTACTGTGGTAAAAATTCATTTGTGAATGCTTTTTTAGCATCGAATTTGCCTTCTAATAATTTATTGTCACTCATCCAATTTGCATAGTTTTCCCAAACTTCAAGTTTTTGCTCTCCCCATTGTTTAGCATCATCTTGATATTTATCAGCAAGCCACTCTTGACTTTTCTTCACAAGTTTTTTGTCTAAATCTGGTGCTGCTTTGATTAAGATATCTGCCGCTTTATCTGGATTTTTAATGGCATATTGATAACCTTGAGAAGCCGCTTTAACAAAAGCTTTCACTGTTTCCGGATCATTTTGAATCATTTTTTCATTAGTCGCTAATACTGGAGTGTAATAATCCAATTTTTTACTGTAATCTGTTAAATACATCATGTTCAATTTTTCTCCGCGAAGTTCAGCTTCTATACCTGTCCATCCATAGTAAATCCACGCAAAGTCTACATCTTTTTTGACCATTGTAAAGTAGTCTGCATCTCCTGCATTGATGATATCAACCTTCTTCACGTCTGCATTTTCGGTTTTCATCAATGAATCGATTACGGCTTTTTCCACTGGTGAACCCCATCCACCGTAAGTTTTTCCTTCAAAGTCTTTTGGCGATTTAATGTTCTTCGCGATTGGTGATGCGAAACCAGATGTATTGTGCTGAATAATCGCTGCGATGGATACAAGAGGAACCCCTTGTACTCGTGCTTGTGTAATTCCTTCTTGATAGCTAACTCCAAAATCAGCCTTGCCAGATGCAACGAGTTGGTCTGCTCCTGTCTCGCCTGGTTGAATAATGTCTACATCTAAACCCTGTTCTTTAAAGTATCCTTTTTCTTTTGCAACATATAATCCAGTGTGGTTCGTATTAGGTGTCCAATCTAAGACAACTGTTACTTTTTTTAGCTCTTTCTTCGAGCCTGCTGCATTTTCCTTCTTATCCTTTGACTGACATCCTGCTAAAGCGAGTATCGCCACTAACAGGAACACATATAACTTTTTCATCTTATTTGCTCCAATCTCTGTTATTTTAACAAGTTCTATGTAAAGAAAAGAGAAAAAGAAAAAACGTCCGGAACCATTCCGGACGTTAACATACATTCTAAAAGATAGTCATTTGATAACCCTATTATTATCTTTAGCTGATGTTCCCTCCGCTGGTGTTAACCAGTTCAGGTTCTAAGGGTCAGTATCTATCGGATACATTCTCAGCTGGCATCACCAGCCCCCCTACATTCTTCATACATATGAACTTTTCACATTCATTATAACAAAAATTTTCGGAAATTGGGGAATGGCATAATATTAAGTGTTTTATATTAGAAGAGGTCTGCTAAAGGTATTGGTGTCACTCTTCAGGTTTTAGGTTTACTCACGTTTTCAAGAAATATTCACGCTCTGTTACGATTTACTCGCTCATTCGCACATTTTATTTGCGCTTTATTGAATTGTATTCGCATATTACATATTTTAAATCTTCCATTTGGAGAAATTAATGAATAGATTATCTAAGTTTAGATAAGAATTTCGTTGTGTTTCCGAGGAAAAGGGTGAGACGGTAGGAGTTTTATAACTAATATATAAAATTTTAGTTTTGCCTCAGTTTGCTTAATATTTCATTCCTTAATTCTAACATTTTATCTTTTGATGGATATGGATTTGTAAAAGTTAATGCCTTATCAATTGAAGTAAGTGCATGATTATATTCTTCTGAATTTAGGAGAGCTTCGGCTAAATAGTACCAATAATACGAGATATCGTATTTCTGCAATATTTTTTTGTTATAAGAAGCAACCTTTTTGAAATAATAAGGATAAACATCTTCTGCTATCGTAAGTCCTGATCCCTGATACCGATAAACATCAACCATATAGGCATCTCCAATATCATGAGTCCAAATCGCTAATTCAAACTGTCCATCTTTCCCGTATTTTCCAGGCATATCTTCCACAAACAACTTACTATAATATACGTAATTTGTAAGTAAATTAACGAAGTTATACATTTTCCATTGTAATAAAACCAGTTGTGACCAGATACTTTCTACTTGCCAGCCAATGACTAATGAATTTACACCTAGAGGAGTTAGTGGAACAGCCATTAAATCCGTAATTGCATATCCTTTACCTTTTATTTCTGCCATTGGATACCAAATATTATACGATTTTTTTAATAGTATAAGATAATTTTCACCTTGATATTTATAGGCAACAATTAATTCCTTTAACCGATCTCCATCTATATCTGCCAATAAAATGGCTGGTCTGTTGTTTGCATTTTGCAATTTCAAAATAGTGGCTGATGGTGGCAATATGCTTTCCAGCAAATGTTCAAATTCATTCATAATCTATCCACCCTTTCATAGTAGTGTATGCATAAATTGAAATGGGAGATAGTTAGGTGTGATAGGCAGTTTACCTAGTTTCATGGAATTTTTAGTAATATAGGTGATCTTCCATAGTTGGATTGAATTTTGCCTCATTTAGAATTGAGATAAAAAAGCCTCTGATCGTTAAGATCAGAGGCTTCTTTTATTATTTTGGAAGATTAATATAAAGTTTACCTGCAGCCTTTTGGAGTGTTTCATTTTGGAAGCTATCGACTGCTTTTACTTCGATGACTGCTCCATCTGCTACAGTTCCATCCGGTACAGTCCAGTAACCAACATAATGTCCTGCTGATTCTTCAGACATAGGCAGTTCTGTTGCGTTTTGTGCAGTATCGTTAACGTTTGTTAATGGCATATGAATGAAGAAGGATGTTTTTAAGTCTGGCTCGCTGTCAAATACAATTTTAACTGTCTTACCAGTTGATAACGTCATATCATTTGTTGGCGTTAAGTTTTCAATAACTGGTGCTGTATAATCTGCAGTTACAGTTACTTTTTTCGTCACTTTGTTTTTCGCTTTATCTTGAGCTACTACTTTGATTTCATTTACACCTTCATCTAAAAGTATACGAAGAGAGTATTTACCGTTCGTAACTTTTGCGTCTTTGCCATTTACTTTTACCCAATCAAGGTTTTCGTCAGCAATTGTTCCTTCAACTGTAGTAGTCTCACGGTTTGTTTTAGCACCATCTTGTGGACTATCAATTGTTAGGGTAGGGTTTATTGTATCTAGGATCACCTTAACAGATTCAGATTCACCTGTTACTTTTCCATTTAGTTTCGAAACTACTGAGAATGTGTTAGCTCCTTCTACTAATTTAGCTGGAATAGTGAATTTACCATCCGCTCCAACAACCGTTTTACCTGCTTCTTTGCCATTTTGTTTTAATGTGATTTCAGTCGTTGGTGAAGCTTTCCCTTCAACTTGAATGGATGATTCACTAGTTACATTACCAGCTACTGGTGAAGTGATTACTGGCGCGTTCACTTCATAGCTGACACGAGCACGAATCATATAGTTACCTTCAGCCACTGGTGATTTTGACCATGCTCCTGAAACGCTTTGATAACTTCTTCCAGCATTTTTGCCATCTTCATCTGTTGCAAGTCCAGGAGCATTTGGATTTGCATTTGTTTGGCGATATACCATGTAGAAGTCTCCGTTGACAGTAATATTGTTTTCACTTAAGTCAACAACTGTCCACTGGCCATTACGTAGGGCTGTTGCATTAAAAGGCCCTGCAAGTTTTTTACCAGGAGATCCATCAGCACCAGTTGCATCCCATACTTCAACAGCAAAGGCTGTTCCACCTGGACTTGGCCATGTTGTATCCCAGAATCTGAACACACCATCTGTAACAATACCTTGTTCTTTTCCTTCAGGAAGAGACATTTTCACAGCCCAAGCATTGCCAGCAGCATTGAATGCACGTGCATTTTCTGCTGTACCGTCATCATAACCTATTTCTCCACCTGGGTAAGTGTAAAATGGTTTTAAAATAATATTCTTTGTACTTGCTTGTCCACCGATTGTAATCGCTACTTCTTGGCTATGATAACCACGAGCAACTATTTTCAATGTGTAGTCCCCTTGATATGCAGTTAAAGAGTAGTTACCTTCTGCATCCGTCGTAACAGGTGTAATGTTCGCATCTTCTTCAAGTAAGATAGTTGCACCTGCTACTGCTTCACCTGTAGATTCATCAGTGATTTTACCACTCACTGTATTTTGGGCGATTTCTTGTAATGTGAAGTTTGCAGTTGTTGCTTTGTCTGCTTCAATTTTCACTGCTTGTTGTTTTGATGTGAATCCATATGCTTCAGCTTTTACAGTAAATGTACCTGAACTATGTTTTAGTGAGTATGATCCGTTAGCGGGATCTGAGTAAACGGAACGGTTCGATTCTAGTACATTTACTTGGGCACCCAATGGTAGAAGTGTTGGATTCACAATTGCTTCTTCAATAGGTGCTTTTTCTTTTACAGGTAATACAGGTTTAATTGTTTTAGGATCAATAGAATCTTTTTTAGCATCTTTATCCTGACCTTTTCCTGTATTTCCATTATTGCTGTTCGTATTGTTTTTATCTTTTTCTTTTGATACTTTGCCTGTTTGAGAAGCATTCGCTAATACTACGTCATCAATATACCATCCTTCTTTGACAACACTAGAATCTGAGAATGCATTGAAGCCAATATAGATTCGTTGACCTGCATAAGCAGATAGGTCAACTTCAGCATTTAGCCAACCATTGGATGCACCTGAAACTGTATATAGTTGTGTCCAATCTACTCGGTTTGTCGATACAAAGACATTACCATAATCATAAGCTCTTCCAGAAGAAGCTTTTTCGAAGTTATACCATTGTTTAAATTGCAAGTAAGCGTGACCTGCTGGCAGATCGATTGGAGGCATCACCAATGTTGCATTCATATTACTCGCATAATTTCCTGCTAAGTTTGTTGCATATACTTTTTCGCCAGATGCAGCTTTTCCTGGACCAGAAGTTGGTTTACCCCATTCCCAGCTGTTTTCATTACCAAAGGAATACCAGCCAATTGGTTGTGATTCGAAGTTTTCAGAATATCCAACTGTAACGCCTGGTTTCACTTTTACAGTGTATTCATCACTCACAACCTCATTATTACCGAAATCATTGATCACCCATTTGTATTTGAAGTCGCCAACTGGGATACGTGCACCAGGAACCGTTACACCAAACTCTCCTGATTTATAATCACCCGATTTGCGATTTGCTGTAATGCTTTTCCATTCTCCATTTTCATCTTTGTATTTTAGTACAACAGATGAAACACTGATGTTATCTGATACTGAAGCTGTTAGATCTAAATCCATACCAGCATACGTTTCTTTTGGAGCTGTATGTTTTAGCACTGGTGCTTCGTTGTCATCGCCTTGTTTTGTCACTTGACCTTGAAGAGTTCCAAGACCTGAAGCGATAGACGATACAGCTTGATAAGCATCCACTAATCCATAACCATAGCCATGATTTGGTGTTTGCGGATATTGTGAGTCTGTTAAAGGTGTTGCTGTATTGATAAGAATTTGTTCCATCTCATTAACAGTTAAATTTGCATTCACTTGACGAAGAAGTGCTGCTACACCAGAAACTGCAGGCCCCGCCATGGATGTCCCATTCCATCCACCTTCATAAGCACTCCCCGGTACTGATGAACGAATGTTGACACCAGGTGCAGAAATGTCAGGTTTAGTCTCATTGTATGGTGATGGGCCACGAAGAGAGAAACTCGCTACTTTATTGTTAATATCAATGGCGCCTGTTGCAAAGCTTTCAGGATAATTTGCTGGTGCTGCAACAGATCCCGCACCACCTGGATTTGTTAATGTTGTGTTCCCTGCTGAAAACTCTGGGAAAATTTCAGCTGCACGCCAGTTTCGAACGACATCACGGTACCATTCGTCAAGTCCTGGACCGCCTCCCCATGAATTGTTGACAATATCAGGTGCCATATCTACTCGTGCGTTACCGTTTGAATCTGTTGGTGCTAGAATCCATTGAGCTGCTTCTAAAAGGTCAGCATCTGTTCCACCGTTTGAGGTAAATGCTTTAACAGAAATGAATTTTGCACCAGGAGCAACACCAATTTGGTTAGATCCATTTGCTTCGCTCCCAACCATCGTTCCTGTTACATGTGTTCCATGCCCAATATCATCATATGGTGTAGCTCGTCCTGCTGATGTTGCATCATACCAGTTGAAATCATTCGATACTTGTCCAGTCGATGCATTATAGCCACGATATTTTGCCTTTAATGCTGGGTGATCCCATTGAACACCTGTATCAATACTTGCGACAACGGTTCCAGTTCCATCAATCCCCATACCCCAAACTTCTGGAGCTTTCACTCTTTCAACATTCCATTCGATACTTGAAGTTTTGGCCTTTTCCTCAACTGCATTTTTTGCTTTGCTATCCGTAGCAGATGGAGCTTTAGGTTCAACAACCGTTTTTATTTTTGATTCATCTACAGTACTTGTCTTTGTCGTATAGAGTTGACGGGTTTCATTAGGCAAAACTTTTTCTACTTCATCAAAGGTTGCAACCTTTTCAGCCACTTCTTTAGTAGCTGTAACGGCCATTCCATTTACGATAAAGTATGATTCAATGTCTTTTGCATTGCCTTCATCCTCTTCTTTTTCGAGGTATTGTTTTACGGATTCCTGTGATTCAAGAGATGTTACCTTTAAATCTGATACCACTGCAGAGCGCTGAACAAATTTCGTTTGCTGTGCAGATAACTTGTCCTTCTCTGCACTTTTTCTAGCTTCTGCTGCGACTTTATTTGCAGATGCCTTTTCTTTGAATTTGATTAAGAAAGTTAATTTTTCGTCATTTTTAAAATCTTCAAGTAGACTACTACTCACTTTGTCCTTCACAACAATTGCATTTTGGCTAGAATCTCTGAAAGATTGGTGGAGATCATTTGCTTTTGCTCCTGCGATATTCGGAGAAATCAGTGAAATCGCCATAAGTGCAGATGTCGCAATACTAAATGCTTTGACAGAGCCTTCTTTCTTTCTCATTTACATTCCTCCCTCTTCATTTTTTAGATGTTACTACTTTGCTTGCAGCTAGCAATTTTTAGATAAACTAAATAAGTCCAAAGAAAAACACCTTTCCCCCTTTCCCAAAATGACATTTGGCAACAGAATCAAAAGTGCTAAAGAAAATCTCTAGTTGTAATAATTACTATAAATTAGCGAAATTGAAAATTTTGCTACATTGTGTCGAAAATTTTTTGCTCTTTTCAAATTAATCGTTATTTCCTAATAATACCAAGGACTTTAGTATTTAAAAATGCATTATAAAATTTTTTGCAAAATATATTAATATAGCCAGAACCCTTGATATTAGTAGGATTATGAGGAACATGAAAAATTAATGTTAAAATTGCCCTCTTTTCCATTTGTTAAAAAATGCATATTTACACCCATAAAATGAAAAAGGAGGTAATTTGTCTATTGAATTTATCTTTTGTGAATAAGGTCAATAGAACTAACATAGATTTCTCTTTTTCAAGTAAACAGATTGAATTAAAATTACCGCTCTTATTATCTAAACTTCATATTTATTAGGTTGAATGGAAAAATATCCTATGAATCCATAAGAAAAAAGGCAATGACAACACTTCAGATGTGTATAGGTCAATTTGGATATTACTAATTTTCACATTAATAGGAATAATTATCTATTCATATATTTTCATGGGAATTCGTATCTATTCAATTCCAAAAATACTCTAGTTCATTTTTGTTTTGAATTTGAATTTGAGACTGGGATTTTAGAGGTGTGGAGATTAGTTAAAGATAGTTCTTGGGCTTTGTTGCGAGAATTTGTTCGCTTGTTAAAGGGGGGGCGTTTTATGTTGGGGGAATAAAAAATAATAAGCCACTGATTGAGTAAAGGCTTAAAGGATGATTGTTAAGAAGCGTCCTATATATTAGCTAAATTTATGATCAAAAAGGTTTAGCTCTGCATATCTTTGGGTAAAGTTGAATATGAGATGATGGGAGGGTGGCGATGAGAGGACTCTGGAAGCGAATAGGATTGGACTTTTTTGATGCAGTGATTTGGATTTATGGGAGTTGTATTGCATTAGTGCTGATCGTGTTGTTTGCGTTTTTCTGGGGTAATTAGACTCCTGATTATGAATACAATGGTATTAATGTGTATTTACTCATTCATCCTGTGTATTTAGTCATATTTTTTTATTTTTAGTGATAAATTGCTTGGTACTGCGCATATTATTTTTATTGTCTTATATGGAATTTCTGAGAAGGTGTCATGATTGTTCTATATCGTTTTGGTTATGGATACACCGAAAGCACCTAATCATATTCGAGATGAGTAGGTGCTTCCTATAGGTATTGCTTATTCAACTTGTGGGTCCTCCGTAGGTTTCAACTCTTTTGCTAGTTTGTAGAATAAATCTTCGTCACGTGCAGCTAATGCGTGATCGATTAGGCGTAAGCGATTCCAATCTTCTAATTCTTCAATCAGTACATCGATTTCTGAAGGTGCACTCAATAACTTTTCGCCTCGTTTCAATTCAAGTTCGTCTAGTATGAGTTCAAGATGATCATGAATATTTGAAACTAGGAGCAATTGATATAATGGTAGGCGGATAAAACGGCTGCCTTTTTGGAATACAAACACTTCAGATAAGTTTTCAATTTGTAATGATGATAGATTTATCACAATTTCTTTTCCTTCTACAGGGATGAAATGGAATAGTTCTTCGTCCTTTATAATGGAGAAGTATTGATAGGCAAAAACCATTTTAAGTCGCCCACCATCTCGTTTCGTGTAGAATGGTTCCATTCTTTTCACTTCTAACATTAAAGCCCCCTCCTCTTTTTGAAGGAATATTCTGATTATTAATATAATATCACGAAATACCGTTTATTGACACAAAAATATTTGTCGCCTTTTCTGAACTCTTCCCCAATATTCATCAAATTAGCTCAATGTAAAAAGGCTTTCTAGCGAAATATTTCCTTTTACATTTACGGAAGGTATCAAAAAGTTTTATAATGAAAGGAAAGTTTTTTTTGCAGGAGCGAATGTTATGAATACGAATATTTCTGATATCGCCAAAAGTTACGAAGATTTTATTCGTAATCAAATGGCTCAAATTGGTTTAGATCTTCATGCTTCAAATCCTGAAGATGAAGAGTTGGTACGGCGTGCTGCATTTTTAGCTCGTCACAACTATGTGAAAATTAGTGCTTATAGTGAAGAACGGAATGTCATTTCGTTTGTTGTACAAGATGCGACTCCTACGAATGTTACATTTCATATAAATGCTGGCAATCTTTCTTGTGATTGCCCAAAAGAACATTGGTGCCGTCATAAGCTGGCGGCTTTGTTTGTTCTATATCAATATATTGATTCTTTAGCTACATGGCTTGAAGGTTTTCGTTCGAAAAAGGCTACGCAGTTGAATTTGATGAAAGATGAGCGCTCACCAGAAGCATGGTTGCGTCTTGTGCAAAATGTCTATAAAACCAATTTATACAATCAACCTGTGTTAAATCCATATCTAGTTGAAAGCATTTTCGCAGATATGGAAAGACAAATTTTCCAACACACACCTCTTGAGCGTGAATGGCAAAGTTTGTATAAACTATTTACTCATTTAGCGCTACTATCTCATACATGGAAGCATTTAAAGCCGACAACGGAATCTTATAAGACCTATTTCAATAATTTTATCGAACATGAAGCCGAGAAAGTGAAAGAACATATTCGATTAACCTCTTCGAAATCACGTCTTTTTGCGACAGATCCTTTTTATGATACATTGCAAAAAATGGTTAATTATTTTCTTTTGCACCAAAATGGATATTTTGAACAACGTTTATACATTTACACATTTTTCTGGGAATCAATGTTCAATGAAAAGTCTCGCCGTGAATCAGAATTAGCTTCAATCAAAAATGATCGTCATATTGCTGATGATGTTAAAATTGCAAGCATTGAATCCATGTTTTTTATTATGCTGAAAAAATATGATGAACTTGAACAAGAGTTAGCTGATATCAATGACCCAGATATGTTAATTTGGATCGATTTGGCGCATTTTGCAGATCGAAACGAAGATGACAAAGCTCTTTCAATGATTATCCGTGCAATGCTACCTTGTTTAGATTCTTTTATCAACACATGGCTATCCACTCGATATCGTTCAGCCTTTGTGAGCGCTTTCAATAAACTATGTTCGAAAATCGATCTTAATGACGAGGAAGCGGAAGTTTTATTTTCATCCTCCGGTATGTATGGCATGCAACCTTATTCACTGTTTTTAATAGAAAGAGGGCGTTATATGGAATGGACTGCCCTTCACCATCGCTTCCCTTCTTCACTCGCCTATTTAGAGCTTTGTGGATTAAAAAACGTATTAGAAGAAAAACCGGATGCCCTTTTACCGTTATATCATGCACTTGCTATGTCCGAACTCAATCAAAAATCACGACAGCATTATAAACAAGCTGTACGTGTTTGGAAAAAAATGAAGATGGCTGCTAAAAAGAGTGGGAAAAATGAATTTTGGAATAATTATGTCGATCAAACTCGGCAACAATATAAACGTCTTCGTGCATTACAAGAAGAAATTGAGAAAGGAAACTTGAAGCTATGACAATCAATGCAAAAGTACCCGATACCTTTTTGAAGTCAATCCTACTTGATATCGAAACTGAAACGGGACAATCCTTTTCTTTGCAAGCGCATGAGCCAAATGGCGAACCCATGCTTGTGAATGAGTGGCTCTCATTTCTCTTCTTTCAATATGAGCCAGCTTTTTATGGTTTAACGGCAAATCATTCGTCTCACCATATTTCCCTAACTCCACTTGAAATGGTCGAGTTGTTTTCAAAAGATCAAAAGCATCCATTTATTACTTATGTGGGAATAGATGAAAATTCAAGCCATTGGCTAGAAGCTGCTTCAAATGCTTCTACATATTGGTATAGTGAAGATTTATGGAATGATATTACTGTTGGTAAAGATGCTTTTACGCTAGACTTACCAATCGATAATCAAACAGAAAAACTTTTGCAAATGGCATTAACACAAAAGTTAATTGAAGCAGGCTTAACAATTAGTGATCTTCCTTCATTACTACCTTTCTTCCGCAATGGTGGATGGCCAATTAAATCAAAAACAGTAGATGATGAAATTTACGTTGGACTACGTCTTCGGGAACCAGCAGAAGATAGCGATGAATGGATTCTTGAAACAGTAATCCGAAATAAGAAAAGCGTAAACTTTTGGGCTCCGCCTATGCGAAAACGTGCACTGCAAGTTGAACACGCATTACCAGATAAATGGAAGAATCATTCCACTGGTATTAAAAATTTACAACAACAAATGGTTGAATTATTGCATACACAAGATTATATGCAAAATATCGATTCAAATAACTTCCTTTCAATGCATTTAAAAGATCCGGATGTACGTGAATTTTTGCGTGCAGATTTTGCGCGTTTGCAAGCGCTTGGCTTTGAAATTGTCCTTCCTGCATGGCTCAAGGATTTAAAAGATTCTCGCATAAAAGTTCGTGCTAGTGCAGGTACAGCATCAAATTATAAATCTGCAGCAGGTCTCCAAGAAATTTTGACATTCGACTGGAAGCTTTCTTTAAATGGACAAGATATTTCTATTGATGAATTCCAAAAAATGGTCAATGATAATCGTGAATTTATCCGTGCAGGTACGGAATGGGTACGTGTAGATGCTGCATGGATGCAAGAAATTCGCAAATTAATGGATAAAGCAGAAAATGAAAATTGGACCGTTCGTGATTTATTATTCCAAGAGTTGCCGGAAGAACTAATTATCCCTGACGAAGAAGAGGATGGCGAAAATCGTGATGATCCATTCTTCCAATTTGAGATGCAAAAATCATTGCGTGATTATGTACAAAAATTGGTCGATAAAAAAGGAATGCCCCCTGTACAAGTTTCTGATCGCTTACAAGCAACTTTGCGCCCTTATCAACAAGAGGGCTTTGAATGGCTTGTCTTTATGCGTGAACAAAACTTTGGAGCTTGTCTTGCCGACGATATGGGGCTTGGGAAAACAGTTCAGCTGATTTCTTATTTACTACATGTTTATGATCAAAAAACAGATGCACAACCAACTTTAATCATCTGCCCAACATCTGTACTTGGTAACTGGCAAAAAGAATTAGAACGTTTTGCCCCGTCTTTAAAAGTTTATCTACACTATGGTTCTAATCGTTTAAAAGATTCAGCTTTTGATGCTTACATTGATAAGGAAAAACCTCAAGTTATGTTGTCTACTTATGGAACCATTACGCAAGATGTGGAAATGCTTGAAAATCGCAATTGGGCAAATATTACACTTGATGAAGCACAAAATATTAAAAACATGCATACGAAACAATCGAAAGCGATTCGTAAACTACATGGCGGGCATCATATTGCGTTAACCGGTACACCTGTAGAAAATCGTTTATCTGAGTTATGGGCAATTTTTGACTTTAGCTATAGAGGCTATCTTGGTAGTTTCTCTCGTTTCCAAGAAGAATTTATCGCACCAATTGAACGTGATGAATCAGAAAATCATAAGAACCGTCTACGTAAGAAGATTCAACCTTTCTTATTGCGTCGTACGAAGCAAGATCCTGCGCTTATGCTCAATCTTCCCGATAAACTGGAGCAACGCGAATATTGCCCGCTTACAGAGGAACAAGCTGTTTTATATGAAAGCTTTATCCAAGAAACAATGCATAAACTAGAGACATTATCTGGCTTTGAGCGAAAAGGTCTGATTTTAAAAATGCTTAGTAAGTTAAAACAACTATGTAATCACCCTGCCCTTTATTTGAAGGAACCATTTGAAAATGCTGAAGATATGTTAAGTCGTTCTGAAAAGCTAGATCGTATCGTGACACTTGCTGCTGATATTGCGAATAATCAGGAGCAATGCTTAATCTTCACTCAATATATTGGCATGGGGCATCTATTACAACACTGCCTATCTGAGCTATATGATATTGATGTGCCATTTTTAACAGGTAGTATGCCAAAGCAACAGCGTGACTATTTCGTGGAGTCTTTCCAAAAAGGAGAGTTTCCGATTTTCATCCTGTCTTTAAAAGCAGGAGGTACTGGCCTGAATTTAACAGCAGCAAATCATGTTCTTCATGCTGATCGTTGGTGGAATCCAGCTGTAGAAAACCAAGCTACAGACCGTGCGTATCGAATTGGTCAAACACAATTTGTACATGTTCATAAGTTCATCACAACCGGTACCGTAGAAGAGAAAATTGATACATTACTTACTGAAAAACAAGCATTGTCTGAAGACCTAATACAATCTAGCCAATGGATCACTGAATTAAAAGACGAAGAAATTATGGATTTACTGTCATTTAGTTTTTAGTATTTAAAGATATGGATCAGATATGTTGGTTTGATTTTACCTTTAATTTTTATAGTACAAATCTGCTATAACATGAAGTGGAATCAGCTTCGCTTTCCGCGGGCGAACCGACGAGCCTCCTCGCTACGCTGTGGGGTCTCTCTGGCTCGCTTTCCCGCAGGAGTCTTCGCTGACTCCACTTCAACAAAAATTGTATCACTAAATTTTATTATTAATTTTTATGCATTTCGACTTTTTCAGGGACTGTCCAAAAGTAACTAAATAACTCACTATTGAACTGCCTTCTTACTTGAATTGAAAAATAATCTACTATTTTTCTGCTAAGCACCCCTGCTAAACGTGAAGACGGGGGTGCTAATTTAATCTCTTCAACTATTTTTAAGGACTTATAAGGAAACTCTTTATCTATTTTTTTATTCTGTGAGCGCCACTATATAATGGACGCCTATATGTACAGATAAAGCCATGCTACGATGACTTCATCCGCTGTCTTCCCCATTGACATTTTTAAAAACGCTCTTCAAACTTCGTATAGAAATTCCCCACAAATTTCTATTCTCTTTTACAATTTAACAACCTTAACTATTTAATTGTTTTCTTCGTTATGTATGCTGTACACAACGAATCATATTTATACAGCTATTTTGAATTGTTCCAATGGATGATCGTTTGGTTGATTTTATTTGGATCAATTCATCAAACCTATTGGTGCGGTCTTTCCAATAGGACTGCTGTTATCAACTAAGTCTCGGCCTAATTGCGTCAGGATTTTGAATTAATTACCCCCAAAATCTGTAACAAAAACCTGAGACTTTAACTTCTTTCAACTGCTGAAAGAAATTATACCATTGGTAATCCTTCTGTTTCTTCTTTCGGTAGTACAAAGCCTGTTGGTACTGCTTGCGTTTGCCCTAACGCTGTTTGAGCAATTGGCGGATTCATTTTTTCTGATTGATTTGTTTGTCTTTGGAACGTTTTTTCTTCGCGCTCTTTTAGAGCTAAGAAACGTACTTCATCTGCAACCACTTCAACAACATAAACTCTTTTTCCGTCTTCACGTTCATAGGATCTTGATTGCAGTCGGCCACCAACCCCAATTAATGAGCCTTTACCACAATATTTCACCACATTTGTGGCGAGTTTGCCCCAAACAGAACATGATACAAAATCTGCATCTATGTCGCCATTTGCGTTTTTAAAATTCCTATTGATTGCAATGATAAAATTTGTTTGTACTCTCCCTTCTGAAAGTTGTCGTAATTCAGGATCTTTTGTAATCCTCCCTACAAGAGCAACTTGATTCAATCCTTCACCTCCTCCCATTTGAATTATCCATATCATAATGGGATTCCAAATTTTATGCAAAACAGCGAAATGAAGGTTTTAAGCTTGTTTGTATGTACGAAATTCAATTTTGAAAACACTCAATTTTGTACAAATAGCGTCACTGTGCATTTTCTTATTTTTTAAAAATCATGCGAAATATTTTTTTAGCTGATTTTTTAATGTTATAATTACCGTACGAAAATCGTCGAAAGATAGGTGATAAATTTCCGTGAAAACATTCAAAATGTTGTCGTTGGAATTATTGAAAGATGAACAATTAACATCATATCCGCTTACAGATGGAATTATTATTAATCAAGAGAACAGCCACAAATCCTGGATTTTAGAAATGTATATGGATCGACAATATGCATCAGATTTTGCTCCTTATTTAGGTACGGATACGATATTAACTGTCCGTGCTGTGATTTCTTATCCAGATAATGAGCCTGCTTCTTTCCGAGTCGTTGTGCAAGATATTGTACAGATGCCTGAAGAGAATTATGTTTCAGTATTATTAAAAGGCACATTAAATTCTGGTCGCCGACAGTATGCTGAACAATTGCTTTTAGAGCTTGTTGAAGAAGGATTAACTGGTAATGCTTTGCTTGAAAAGTTTAAAGTAGATATGCGTACTAGACCTCGCTTAAAAAATTCTGCTAATCAAAATAATTCTTTCTAACTTCAAGCTCAGCAATTAAAAAACGGCATACCCTAAAGGATATGCCGAGTATTATTATTTATTGTCGTCTCTATCGTGAGGAATATAGTGACCGTTTCCTGCAGTATTATCTATGACTGTGTTATCAGTGGTTTGTTTGCTAGTTCCTGGCGTAATATTATTGATACCTTCTTCAACGGCTCCTGTAGCATTGTTTACGCCACGTTCTACAGCATTAATGCCTTTATTTACTCCTCTTTCAACATCCGTAACACCATTATTAACGGCATTATTAACACCATCATTTGTAATACCATCGTCAGTTACACCAGTATTGACGTTTCTATTCACGTCCTCCATCGGTGTTTCAGTACGAGTTGGTTCAATTGCCTTATTGGTATTACACCCAACTAATACAAGTGCTGAAAAAAGTAAGATCGCAGCTGACTGCTTCCACATTTTTATTTTCCTCCTTCCACCATTAATTTAACCATCACACTGTGTGCGATTTAAAAGTAGGATGTACTGAAAAAGTGAATCTATCCTTTGATTTAAAAAATGATTTCGTTTGATTTTTATGAATGTGGAGATAATAACTTTGAGTAATAAGACAACAAAAAAAGCACTCCTATCGTAGTGATTTGGAGTGCCTTATTCATTTATACTACTTATTCGTCTTCGCTTTTTTGGTTTGGTCCAATAGCAAATAAAATATCTGCTTCGCTGACAAGTTCGCCGTCTACTGTTACTTTTCCGTGTCCTTTGCCCATTACGCCACGAAGTTTTGTGAATTCAACTTCGATTTTAAGTTGGTCACCAGGGATGACTTGACGTTTAAAGCGAGCATTATCAACACCTGTTAGAAAAGCTAAGTGACCTTTGAATTTTTCGGATTTTAGCAGCGCTACACCGCCTACTTGTGCCATTGCTTCAATAATTAGCACACCTGGCATTACAGGGTAGCCTGGAAAATGACCCGTGAAGAACGGTTCGTTAATGGAGACGTTTTTTATGCCTACAGCACGTTTCCCTTCTTCTACTTCTGTAATACGATCCACTAAAAGAAATGGATAACGATGTGGTAATATTTGTTGAATTTGATCTACAGTTAACATACTATATCCCCCTATTGTAAATGTGTGAAAACCCTATTCGGATTGTACTCCATTCATAATATCCAATACATGACTCCATGTTGATGGATTTAGAACTCCAAGCGGATTTCCATCACCGATTACGCCGTACCCAATCATTGAGCCTGCGATTGCTGCAACGACAAGTAAAACAACAACAATGATGATTCTGAGCCCGATTGAAAATGCACCTGTAGAATTCCACTTTCTCTCTACGCGATCATTTGCTGCTTCTCTATTTTGTTTTGCTTCCTTACGAGTAGTTGGCTGCGGAGTCGGGTTATCAGTTCTCTGATTAGTTGAATTATTTGTCATTACTTGTTCTCCTCTACTAACAATTACTTATCTTATACCGTTAACTAGTCCCATCATTTGATCGGCTAAAGTTATTGTTCTCGCATTAAATTGATATGAACGCTGTGTGCTAATAAGATCTGTCATTTCTTTTGAAATATCAACATTTGATAATTCAAGCCCACCATTTTGCATAGCCACTTGGTTTCTGTTTGTACCTTGTAAGTTTTGTAAAACTGCACCTTGTGCTACACCAAGTTGGTTGAAATTTTTAGGTAAACCAATGTACGTATCTGATATATGTTCCATTAGTTGCGGCTTTTGGATCTCAGTAACACCCATTTCAATTTTTGCGCTTGTATTATCATTATACTTAACATTTAATGTTCCGTCTGCTGTCACTGAAAAGTCTTTTGCACCATCTTTTAATAAAATGGCATTACCATTGGCATCTGCAACTGGATATCCATCTGTATTCACTAGCATTGTATTGCCGTTTTTCATAGGTGAAAGGTAGAAGTCCCCTTGACGTGTATACACAGTTTTTGTGCCGTTTTTACCATCTGGCATTAAGATATTAAAGTACTGTTTTGGTTTGTTGAATGTGAAATCCAGTGAGCGATTCGTTTGTTGAATGCTACCTTGTTTCCAGTTTGTTTGTGCCTGTGCTAGACGTGCTCCAACACCAATGCGTATACCAACTGGCGATTGACGTTTTACTTTGTCTTGTTTATCATTTTCAAATTGTTGATAGAGTAATTCGTTGAACTTCGCCTCTTTTGTTTTGTAGCCATGTGTATTACTATTCGCCATGTTATTACTTATAATATCTATCTGATCTTGAAGTTGAGACATCGTATTTGCTGCAGAAATCATGGTTCGTATCATCTAGTATACCTCCTAAGTATCCAAAAATACCTAAATCAATTACATCTCGGCATAATTGCGTCCGATTCTGTTTTATTTTGGCCTGGGTAAAGCAAGTCAGTTAGACTTAGTCACATGGATGTGATGTACTAGTCTTCCTTTTTTTACCTTTTCAAAATCTATGACATCTGCCAAAGGTTTTCAGCGAGTGTTTGGACACCACTTAACGTAAACATCTATATTCATCTCACCGCCTAAAGAGGTGGTAGACTTCTACTGAAAGAAATTATACTCTTCCAATTTCATTTACAGCCTTGTCCATGCTTTTGTCGTATGCTTGAAGTATTTTTTGATTAGCTTCAAAGGCTCTGTAAGCTGTCATCATATCTGTCATTGTACGAGCTGCGTCGACATTTGAACGTTCGATATAACCTTGTTTCATAGAAAAGCTAACGTTGTTTACATTGTAAGCAGATGGTAGGTCTTTACCATCACTTGTGTAATATAAGCCCGTATCACGTTTAGCTAGTGTATCTGGTTGTGCTGAGTAAGATACACCTAAACGTGCCACTTGTTTACCATTCTCCATAATAGCGCCATCTTCAGTAAGTTGGAAATCATCACTTTGTAATGTGATTTTCTTACCTTGATCTGAAAGAACATAAAATCCTTGGGCATTCACTAAGTTTCCTGCTGCATCTAATGTAAAGTTTCCATTACGAGTGTAGGCTTCTCCACCAGTAGGATTTTGCAGACGATAGAAGACAGCTCCTGGTTTTCCCGTTCCCTTATTGATCGGCAAATTGCCATCTACTAAGGCAATATCTGTGGGTAACTCAGTTTCCGTAATTTGACCTTGTGAATAGTCAGGTAAAGTTTCTTGCATGTAAACACCTGTGCCAAGTGTTCCTATTTGATTTGCTGAACTACCTTCAAAACCATTTTGAACATCTGAAGAACCACTTTTTGTAATACGCGACATTAGCATTTCTGGAAATGAGCGAATCGTCGATTGATCTGCTTTATATCCTGGTGTATTTGCATTTGCAATATTGT
This sequence comes from Rummeliibacillus sp. NPDC094406, assembly GCF_044763875.1. Lineage (NCBI taxonomy): Bacteria > Bacillati > Bacillota > Bacilli > Caryophanales > Caryophanaceae > Rummeliibacillus > Rummeliibacillus sp. NPDC094406. The sequence goes on from NZ_JBIWGZ010000005.1 coordinate 76,327, forward strand.
TTGATAAAAGTTCTGTGCGTCGTTGTTCAGTAATCATGCCCGAAGCAACTGTATAAAATCCACGAAACATCGATTTCACCCTTTCAATAAAAAATGTAATTAGTTTTTGATAAAGTAACTTTTTATTAATTTTTAGACAAATGGAGAATTGGTTACAAAAAGTATTTCTCAAAATTTTTATTACTTGAATCAATTTCATAAATCCGTTTTCGGTTTTACGAACACTTCAACACATTAACTTTTCAATATTCAGATTTGGATGTTCCGCTACAGCCGGCGCTTTCCACGGGCTTGGCTATCGCTTCGCTAGCTTCGTCGCAAGAAATTCTTTTTAACATAAGAATTTCTTCCTGCGGTGCTTTCAGCTCAAGCTTTTCCCGTAGGAATTTGAATGAACTTCATTGAATTTACATCGCACGAAGGAAATGCGAATGCATTTTCGAGGACTCGCCGTCTTTCACTTCACAATCAACAAAATTGAATATTGCATTATGAAATTAATTCACTTATTTTATTTCGGCTATTATTTCCGACGTTTTGGTACTCTATCGATATTTTCTAGCATGATGCCAGTTCCTTCAGCTACACAGTTGATTGGATTTTCTGCGATAAATACAGGTACTTTTAGTTCTTCTGTTAATAAGTGATCTAAGCCATGTAATAACGCACCGCCACCTGTAACCATTACTCCACGATCAATAATATCTGCAGATAGCTCTGGTGGTGTTTTTTCAAGTACGTTTTTAGCAGATTGTACGATTAAAGCAACGGATTCATGTAATGCTTTTTCAATTTCGTGAGAATGAATTTCGATTGTTCTTGGTAGACCTGATACTAGATCACGACCACGAATTTCCATTCTCTCATCTCTGCCTTCAGGATATACTGTACCAATTGTAATTTTAATATTTTCAGAAGTACGTTCCCCAATTAATAGCTTGTACTCTTTTTTTATATATTGGAGGATGTCATTATCAAAAACATCTCCAGCAACTTTAATGGATTCAGATGTTACGATATCGCCCATTGAAAGTACCGCAACATCGGTTGTTCCACCACCGATATCAATCACCATATTACCGCTTGGTTGGAAAATATCCATACCCGCACCAATTGCTGCTACTTTTGGTTCTTCTTCTAAGTATACATTGCGACCGCCTGATTTTTCGGCTGCTTCACGAATCGCTTTTTGTTCAACACTTGTAATATTTGTAGGACAACAAATCAAAATTCGAGGCTTAGACATAAAACCTGATATATTTAACTTATTGATAAAATAGCTTAACATTGATTCTGTTACGTCAAAATCAGCGATTACGCCATCTTTTAATGGACGAATAGCAATAATATTACCTGGTGTTCTACCGACCATTTTGCGTGCTTCTTCACCAACGGCTAATACTTTCTTCGTATTTTTGTCGATCGCAACAACGGATGGCTCGTTTAATACGATGCCTTTGCCCTTTAAATGAATAAGTACATTCGCTGTTCCTAAATCGATTCCTATATCTTTAGAAAACATGTTGTTTCCCCTTTCCTCATATCTCGATAATCGTTATAAAATATATATATGTATCTAGAATATTTTAACATAGCAACGAGTTAATTACATCTAATTATTTCAACGATACCTAGGTAAATTAGGTCATTAACCATGACTTTATACACAATACTTTTATCATTATTATTCCTTATTATTCGCTCCTTTAAACTAAGGATTTGAGTTATTAATCTTTCAATTCATTCTTTTAAAATAAAAGATAGAAAAAGACACCCTCGCTAATCATAATGCGAAGGTGTCTTTTTTTCTGCATTGCGTGTTAACCATTTCTGTCGCGTTGCTTCTCCACCTCGAATATGACGGATGGATTTGTGATAAGCTAAAATTTCGCTTACCTCTTTCGCTAATTCCTCGTTTACCTGAGTTAACCTCTCAGTGAGATCCTTATGAATGGTACTCTTAGAATAACCTGTTTTTTGTGCTAAGGCTCTCACAGTTTGTTGCGATTCTTTAAGCATAAAACCAAGTTTTAGACATCGGTTTCGAATATGTTCGTGCACATTCTCTTCCTTTCCACAATGTACGAACGTTTCTTCACCTTATGTCTAAAACCGCTTACTTAGAACCTAGAGGATGGAATTATCTAAAAAGCAAGTAAACTTTTTGGATTAATGTGCTTACCTTCTTGCATTACTTCAAAATAAAGATGTGTACCAGCTGTTGGATTAAATTCATTTGAGATAGCTTTTCCAAGTTTTTGACCTTGGTCTACTTTATCCCCTTTTTTAACAGTAATTTCACCAACAGAACTGTATTTTGTTGTCATACCATTAGAATGAGATATAGTTATCTCATTCCCAACGAATGGATCATTCTTTACTTCTTCAACTGTTCCACTAAGCGCAGCAAGAACATCGAAACTTTCACCTTTTACTGCAATGGCAATGCCATCACTTGTAGTGAAGGTTTGGTTGAATACGAGTAATGCACCTTCTCTAGATTCTTCACTCGCTTCAACATCATAATAGTCCTGTAATACTTTTGCATCTTTTAAGAGTGCTTCTTTAAATGGATACTTCAATGATTCTGGAGTTGCGTTTGTTTCAACAGACGGACTGCTTGGACCATTAGTAGCTGTTAAATTACTAGTACCTGTCTCTTTAGGAGAGTTCGTAAATGCCGAGTATCCCCAAACACCTGCAACTAAAAGAATTGAAAAGCTTGCGTAAATTACTGGCCAGAACCAGCGTTGTTTTGTAACATTTGATTTTTGTGGAGTAGGTTTTTGTTTATTTTCCTCTCTCATTTTCATCACCTCATTTGCTATTGTTGTCAATAGCTTGAGAGTTTAAACATAGAGAAGAAGATTTTTTTAGTTTTTCTATTTTTACGTGTTGATAGAAATGTTGTAAGATCTCTTTCGCATTAGCCCCCTTTTCTGCGAGCGCCGTTGCACCGTATTGGCTCATTCCTACACCATGACCATATCCTGTTGCATTTACTTGTATTATTTTCTTTTTATCATTCCATATAATATTGAAATCTGTAGATGCTAGTTGAAGTTTTTCTCGTACCTCTCTACCTGACCATTGAAAGTCTCCTGTTTTAATTGTTTCAACTCGTCCTGAATTATTACGATAGATTTTAACATTTTGTATTTGTGCTTTTGTCCATTGTTGATTAAATACTGCATTCCACTGTTGTAACGTAAAGCTGTAGCTCGTGTGATATCTTGGAGATTTTTTTTCATTCGATGGAACAGAGACAGATTGTAAATATGGGATTGATTGTCCACTATAGCTTTTTGCACTTTCAGTTTGTCCATTACTTGTTGAAAAGAACATAGCTGTGATAAGTTCATCTTTATAGACTAATACTTGTCCTTTTGTTGCTTGTACAGCTTTACGAATTTTCTTTTCATTTTTCTTAAAGTTTATACCCCAGTCTTTTTTTCTTCGTTCCTCGTCCGCAAAGGCTTGAGCCGAAACATTTGGCTCTATGGTATTTTCGCCAAAATTTGTACGTTTTAAGGCGAATGTACGTGAAGCAATAGATTGTGCTTTAAGAGCTTCTAAATCGAAGGAAGCGGGCATTTCAGCAGCGACAACCCCAACAATATACTCTTCAAGCGGATACTCTTTGTTTTCTCCTTGGATTGAAATTTGAATATTACATTCTTCATCCTCTGACTTTTTTTCCTGTGTCTGTTTTACTGCGGTATTTGAAGTGGGCACTACTTTTGATTCCTTGTACTTCGTGACAAATGTTGGCAATGTGAATAAGACGACAATAATAAGTAGAATATAGAGATGTATTTTTTTCATATTCAAGAATATGTAAGGAAATCGATGTTTATGCTTTATAGGAACAGTCCTTTTTTATAAACTTTAAAAATTTTTGTAAATAAAAACCCACTGCATACATAAGTATGTAATGGGTTAAATTTATAATAAAAATTAAAAATTATTTATCATTAGTTTGTTTGAAGCTCTTTTTCAAATACTTCTTCAGAAGAGATACGTTCGATATCAGCACCTAAAGCTGCTAATTTATTATGGAAATTGACATATCCTCTGTCTAGATGTTTAAGTTCAGAAACGCGTGTAATTCCCTCTGAAACTAATCCAGCAAGAATTAGTGCAGCTGCTGCACGTAAATCAGTTGCAGCGACTTCTGCACCTTGCAATTTGCAAGGGCCATCAATAATTACAGAGCGTCCATCGATTTTTGCATTGGCATTCATGCGTCGAAACTCTTCCACATGCATAAAACGATTTTCAAACACTGTCTCTGTTATCACACTTGCACCCTGAGCTACAAGCATTAAAGACATCATTTGAGATTGCATATCAGTTGGGAATCCGGGATGTGGCATTGTTTTAACGTCTACTGCTTTTAAAGGATGCGTTGCACGAATACGTAAGCCTGCATCTTCTTCTTCTTCGATCTCAACACCCATTTCACGCATTTTAGCAATAAGAGCTGTCATATGCTCAGGTACAGCATTTTCAATTAAGACATTTCCACCTGTAATTGCCGCTGCAACCATAAATGTCCCAGCTTCAATTCGATCTGGAATAATTGAATGTGTTGTGCCATATAATTTCTCAACACCTTCAACACGAATGGTATCAGTTCCTGCACCAACAACTTTACCGCCCATTTCGTTAATGAAGTTTGCTAAATCCACGATTTCAGGTTCTTTTGCAGCATTTTCTATAATTGTCGTACCTTCTGCAAGAGCAGCACCTGTAAGAATGTTTTCTGTAGCTCCAACACTTGGGAAATCCAGATAAATTTTAGCACCTTTCAATCGACCTTCAGTTGATGCTTCTACATAACCATGGCCTGTAGAAATTTTCGCTCCCATTAACTCAAAGCCTTTTAAATGTTGGTCAATTGGTCTAGAGCCAATTGCACACCCACCAGGCATGGCAACACGTGCATAACCATTTCGTGCTAAAAGTGGCCCCATTACTAAAATGGATGCACGCATTTTACGTACATATTCAAATTGTGCTTCAGATGATAGTTGGCCAGATGCATCAATTTCCACAATATTTTCTTCAGCGGAGAATGTTAAATGTACATTTAAACTTTTTAACACCTCATCAATCGTATATACATCTGCCAAGTTCGGCACATTTTTTATTGTATTTTTTCCTTCAGACGCTAATAATGATGCTGCAAGAACTGGTAGAACTGCATTTTTTGCTCCTTCTACTTTTACGTTTCCGTGTAAAACCTTGCCGCCTTTTACAACAATTTTCTCCACAATATGTCCCTCCGAACTTATTCTAAATTAAATCTTTTATATTTCAGTCCATAAAATTCATGTATTTATCCATTCAATGCCAATAATTAGTAACAAAGCAACTTACATAATACCTTTTTTTCATGATGTTGACAAGAACCCATTACACTATTTTAGTTTTCTACGAATAAATAACTATAGTAATACTATATTACGTCAAAATGCTAGAAATGTGTTATAAAATTTCCATTTCTATACGCCATCATAGGTACCCAAACTTTGAGGAAATTAAACAAGTTTCAACAAATTATTTCCTGGGTAATGGTTACTCTATATGCAAAAGAAATAATGTAGAAATTTAATGCATATGATTTAAGAAATAACTAAAAGCACATATCTCTATTGTAATATAAATCGTGCTTAAATGCTGAACAATATACTAACATTTGTACAATAAGTTTGTGCCATTATTTCTTTTGCATACAGAATACATTTAATTAAATAAAAATGGTAATTGTCTTGACCATGTTGAAAATGTAATAAAGAAATTTGACACCGTTGATCCAATTGCAATACTCAATAAAATAAATAAAAGTTGAATTTGAAAAACATGGTTTTTCTTAAAAACCTTTTCATACTTTAATGACTGTAAAGCGTAAAACGTTATTCCTATAAAGAAAATATGAGAGATAATACCGATTAATGCGTTTTGTCCAATTAAAGATGATACAGAATCCATTCTTTTCCCCCATTTTCACTTTTAAAAAAGCGAGCAGAAATATAATTCTGCTCGCTTTAAAATTAACCTATTACTTAGATGTTACCCTCTTTAACGTTGATACGATTCATCGCGCGTTTTAATGACAATTCAGCACGTTTGAAATCAATGTCATCTTGCTTATTTTGAAGTCTTTGTTCAGCACGTTTAACAGCTTCTTTTGCACGAGCAAGATCGATTGAATCAGCTCGTTCTGCTGAAGGAGTTAAGATTGTAACTTTGTCAGAACGAATTTCAACAAAGCCACCACTTACTGTAACTATATCAGTTTTGTTGTTGTCTTTTTTAAGACGAACAGCGCTTACTGTTAAAGGAGCAACTGTTGGAATATGACCAGGCAGAATACCCATTTCACCAGTTACAGTTTTTACAATAACCATGCTAACTTCTGAATCGTATACTGGACCGTCAGGAGTGACAATGTTGACTACAGTTGTCTTCATATTTTTTCCTCCTAGTCCTTAGTATTAAAGTTCTACGCCCATTTCTTTTGCTTTAGCAATAACTTCTTCGATTGTACCTACAAGACGGAATGCATCTTCTGGTAATTTATCGTATTTACCTTCAAGAATTTCTTTGAAGCCACGTACTGTATCTTTCACATGAACATAAGAACCTTTTTGACCAGTAAATTGTTCAGCAACGTGGAAGTTTTGTGATAAGTAGAATTGGACACGACGAGCACGTCCTACAACCAATTTATCTTCATCAGATAATTCATCCATACCTAAGATAGCGATGATATCTTGTAATTCGTTGTAGCGTTGTAATGTAGCTTGTACATGACGAGCAACATCGTAGTGTTCTTTACCAACGATTTCAGGTGATAAAGCACGAGAAGTTGAAGCCAATGGATCAACAGCTGGGTAAATACCCATTTCAGAAAGTTTACGTTCAAGGTTAGTTGTAGCGTCTAAGTGAGCGAATGTTGTAGCTGGAGCCGGGTCAGTATAGTCATCGGCTGGTACGTATACCGCTTGGATAGATGTTACAGAACCTTTGTTTGTTGAAGTAATACGTTCTTGTAATTTACCCATTTCAGTAGCAAGTGTTGGTTGGTAACCTACGGCAGAAGGCATACGACCTAGTAACGCAGATACTTCAGAACCTGCTTGAGTGAAACGGAAAATGTTATCGATGAATAATAGAACGTCTTGTCCCATTTCATCACGGAAGTATTCAGCCATTGTAAGACCAGATAATGCTACACGCATACGAGCACCTGGTGGCTCATTCATTTGACCAAATACCATTGCTGTTTTTGCAATAACGCCTGAATCGCTCATTTCATAGAATAGGTCGTTACCTTCACGAGTACGTTCACCTACACCAGAGAATACGGAAATACCACCGTGTCCTTGAGCGATGTTGTTGATTAATTCTTGGATTAAAACGGTTTTACCTACACCGGCACCACCGAATAGGCCGACTTTACCACCTTTGATATATGGTGCTAATAAGTCTACTACTTTAATACCAGTTTCAAGTACTTCAACATTTGTTGAAAGTTCTTCGAAAGTAGGAGCTTCACGGTGAATTGGATCACGGCGAGCTTCTGCTGGGATTGGATCTGCTAAGTCGATTGTATCACCTAATACGTTGAATACACGACCTAATGTTACTTCACCAACTGGTACTGAGATTGCAGCACCTTTGTCAGTTACTACTGCGCCACGTTGTAAGCCATCTGTTGATGACATTGCGATGGTACGAACAGCGTTATCGCCCAAGTGAAGAGCTACTTCTAAAGTAAGTGTTACAGCGTCTTCTTTAGGACGTTTGATTTCTACAGTTAGCGCGTTGTTGATTTCTGGTAATGTGTTGTTATCGAACTGTACATCGACAACTGGACCCATTACTTGAAGAACGTGTCCTGTGTTCATACTTGTATTTCCCTCCTATCAAACTAATTACGGAAAGGTTAGGGAGAGGCCTATTCTAAGGCCGCAGCTCCACCAACGATTTCGGTAATTTCTTGTGTAATAGCCGCTTGACGTGCACGGTTATACAGAATTGTTAAATCATTAATTAAGTCATGAGCGTTATCTGTAGCGCTCTTCATTGCTGTCATACGCGCAGCATGTTCACTCGCTTTACCATCTAGTAACGCACCATAAATCAAGCTTTCCGCATATTGTGGTAACAATACTTCTAGAATTTCTTCGCCTGATGGCTCGAATTCATAAGAAGCAGTTGTAGCGCTTGTCGGAGTAATATCAGTAACTGGAAGTACTTTTTTCTCCGTTGGTTCGTTAGAAATTGCACTGATAAAGTGACTATAGTACATATAAAGTTCATCATAAGTACCGTCTGTGAACATACCAACAGCTTTACGAGCAATTTGTTTAATATCTGCAAATGAAGGTTGGTCAGGTAAACCAACTTCTTCATCAACTACGTTATAGCCTTGTTTTTTAAAGAAATCACGAACGACACGACCAACTGCAAAAATAACGACGTCGTCTTTTGTTTGGTTGCGACTTGCTATTGCGTCTAGTGCTGTACGAATAACATTAGAATTGTATGCACCTGCTAAACCACGATCAGAAGCGATTACTAGGTAAGCAGATTTTTTTACAGGACGAGAGATTAACATCGGATGTGCACCGTCTGGAGTCCCTGCTGCGATTGCTGCAACAACATCTTGAATTTTACTCATATAAGGAACGTATGCTTTAGCGTTAGCTTCTGCACGTGCCATTTTCGAAGATGACACGAGCTGCATTGCGTTCGTAATTTTACTAGTACTAGTTGTAGATTTAATACGTTGTTTTACTTCGCGTAATGATGCCACTGGTATTTCACCACCTTACCGTTTTATTTTAAAATTCACAAAACTATGCAATCTTACTCAGCTGAAGCTGCGAAAGTTTTTTTGAATGCATTGAGTGTTGAAGCCATATCTTCATCAGATGGAAGGCCTTTAGTAGTGCGAATTTGATTTAAAACGCCGGCGCCTTTTTCGTCGTTAGCATCTAACCAAGCATATAATTCTAGTTCGAAACGAACGATGTCTTGAACTGGGATATCATCTAAGAATCCTTTAGTCAATGCATAAAGAATTACAACTTGTTTTTCAACTTTAATTGGCTTGTTAAGATCTTGTTTAAGCACTTCTACAGTACGTTTACCACGTTCAAGTTTTGCTTTAGTAGCAGCATCAAGGTCAGAACCGAATGCAGCGAATGCTTCAAGTTCACGGTAAGCAGCTAAGTCAAGACGTAGTGTACCGGCAACTTTTTTCATTGCTTTAATTTGTGCAGAACCACCAACACGAGATACTGAAAGACCAGGGTTGATTGCTGGACGAACACCTGAGTTGAATAAATCTGATTGTAAGAAGATTTGTCCATCAGTGATTGAGATTACGTTTGTTGGAATGTAAGCACCGATATCACCTGCTTGAGTTTCAACGAATGGAAGAGCAGTAATTGAACCGCCACCGTAAGATTCGTTCAATTTAGCAGCACGTTCAAGTAAACGACTGTGTAGGTAGAATACATCACCAGGGTAAGCTTCACGACCTGGAGGACGACGTAATAATAATGAAAGTTCACGATAAGCAGCTGCTTGTTTAGAAAGATCATCATATACGATTAATACGTCTTTACCTTGAAGCATTAATTCTTCACCCATTGATACACCAGCGTAAGGAGCTAAGTATAGTAATGGAGCTGGAGAAGATGCAGCTGCAGTAATAACGATTGTGTATTCTAAAGCACCGTTTTTACGTAAAGTTTCAACTAAACTACGTACAGTTGATTCTTTTTGACCGATTGCAACATAGATACATGTTACATTTTGGTCAGCTTGGTTTAAGATTGTATCGACTGCAACAGATGTTTTACCTGTTTGACGGTCACCAATGATTAATTCACGTTGACCACGACCGATTGGAACTAAAGCATCGATTGCTTTAATACCTGTTTGTAGTGGTTCGTCAACTGATTTACGAGCCATTACACCGAAAGCAGGACTTTCGATAGGACGAGTTTTAGTAGTATTGATTGGACCTAGTCCATCAACTGGTAAACCTAGTGGGTTTACAACACGACCAATTAGTTCTTCACCAACTGGTACTTCCATAATACGACCTGTACGACGAACTTCATCGCCTTCTTTGATGCCTTTAGCTGGGCCTAGGATAACGATACCGACGTTATTTTCTTCTAGGTTTTGAGCCATACCAAGAACACCAGTAGAGAATTCTAATAATTCTCCAGCCATGACGTTGTTCAGGCCGTGAGCACGAGCGATACCATCACCAACAGTGATGATTGTACCAACTTCGCTAACTTGCATTTCAGATTGGTAATTTTCCATCTGTTTTTTAATAAGTCCACTGATTTCTTCAGCTTTGATGCCCACGTTTGTCACCTCTCAAATGATTATTGGATTAACCGATTAATTCACGTTTTAAGCCAGCAAGTTTTGTTGCGACAGAGTTATCGTAAATTTGGTTTCCTATTTGAACTCGAATACCACCAAGTAGTGATGCATCGATTTCGTTTGTAATATGAAGCGCATTTTTTCCTACTTTTTGAGCAAATGCAGTAGAAATGCGTTGTTTTTCTTCTTCAGCAAGTGTACGAGTTGAGAATACAACTGCATCTGCAACACCTTGAGCATCGTTAGCTTGAGCTACGAACGCATCAATTACACTTACCACTTCGTGAATACGTTTTTTATCAACTAAAAGTTTTAAAGCGTTCACGATAATTGGTTGTACAGAAGCAAATAACTCAGAAAGCATTTCTTTCTTTTTGTCAGTTTCGATTTTTGGAGAATCAAGTAATTGGAATAAATTACCATTTTCACCAAAAGCGATTTTTACTTCACGTAAATCTTCTGTTACTTCATTTAGAAGATTATGTTCTTGTGCTAATTGAAACAATGCCTTAGCATAGCGATTCGCTGCAGTCGATTGACTCATCGAGTTTCCCCTGCCTTCGCAATCGTTTCTTCAATTAAAGTACGATTATCTTCTTCTGAAACTTCTTTGTTAAGCACTTTAGAAGCTGCAAGGATAGATAGTGAAACCACTTCTTCGCGAACAGCGGCAATTGCTTTTTCTTTTTCAGTCTCGATATCACGTTTAGCAGATTCTTGTAAACGTACAGCTTCGTTACGAGCTGCTGAAACAATCTCTTCTTTTTGAAGATCAGCTTGTTTCTTAGCGTTTTCAACAATCGCTTGCGCTTCAACACGAGCTTCTTTAAGAAGGCTACGTTGTTCTTCTAATAATTGTTTAGTTTCTTGACGGCTTTGTTCAGCTGCGTCTAAGTCACTAGCAACTTGTTCTTCACGTTGTTGCATAATTCCCATCAAAGGACCCCATGCGAACTTTTTCAAAAGAGCCATTAGGATGATGAAAACTATTAAAGTAACAAGGATATCTCCCCAGTTTACTCCAGCGTGAGCTGCTTCACCTAGTGTTAGGTAGTCTAAATACACGATTGTTTCACTCCCTTCAAGAGCTTAGAGTTCAAATCATTTATGATTGGAATCTTAGTAAGATATAAATTCTAAAGGAATTATGCCCCTAAATTTTAAAGGCATAAAGGAATGGCGAAGGATTCCTTAGATGAAATTTTCTTCGCCATTTTCATAAAACAATTAAGACGATTATTTGTTCATTACGATGAACGCAATAACTACTGCGATGATTGGAAGGGCTTCGACTAATGCTACCCCTACGAACATAGTTGTTTGTAAAAGACCTTTTAATTCTGGTTGACGCGCGATCCCTTCTACAGTACGACCTACGATAAGACCGTTACCAATACCTGCACCCAGTGCACCTAAACCAACTGCGATTGCTGCTGCTATTAAACCCATTTGAAATTTTCCTCCTTAGAAATTGTAATTTTGTTTGGTTGTTTGTTGTCTGGCATAATATACTAGACAAATTTATACTTAATGGTCATCGCTCACTTTGTGAGACATGTAAACCATTGTTAACATAACGAAAATAAATGCTTGGATTGACCCAACAAAGATCGAGAATCCTTGCCATAATAAAGCTGGAACAAACGCTGCTATGAATCCCAATCCAGCCCACTTAGTACCTAAACCTGCTAGTAAACCTAAAAGAATTTCACCTGCAAAAATATTACCATATAGTCGTAGACCTAAAGTTAATGTATTTGCAAACTCTTCGATGATTTTAATCGGGAATAAAAACGCCATTGGTTGTCCAAATCCACCGATATATTTTTTGAAACCACGTTGTTTTACACCGTAATAGTTAGTTAATACTAAAATCATAACGGCAAGAGTCATTGTAATAGTAGGATCAGCTGTTGGTGATTTCCACCATAATTCCCCATCCACTACAACAGATAACGGAAGACCAAGCATGTTCGCAACGAATATGAACATGATGAGTGTAATTCCAAGTACATGGAATCTACCACCTGTTTTCCAATCCATATTGTTCCCGATGATTCCTTTTACGAAGTCCATTACCCACTCCATAAAATTTTGCATCCCTGTTGGTTTTAACTTCATATTTCTAGTTGAAATGAAAGCAATTAAGAAAACAATAACAGCTGTAACCAGCAATACTAGAATAGTTGCCGGGTTAAATCCTAAGCCCAAAAACTCAAAATGCGGATTTTCATGTTGCACTGTGCATTCACCTCACTTTCAAATGTGCTTATTGGTTTTTTACATGAAATACAATCCTGTCTACTAAAAGCAGAACGTACGGAATCATTAGCCCTATGACAACACTCACTAAGTGAAAATATTCTGGCCAAGTAATTGCTACTGCTACAGCAGCAATACCGGATGCAAAGCGAAAGCCCGTTCCCATAGATGGTGCTTTTTTCCCTTCACTTAATGCTTGATCAAAACGTTCCAATCTTCGGACGAGAATCCAAAAGTTATAATGACCACAAAGCACACCTACTGCGAGACCAGCAAATACAGTTTTAAATGACGTAAATCCCCAGCCTAACACAAAAAATGCGAGCAAAAAAAATAGAACTTTCTTCTGCCTTGCAAAAATCTGATGCAATTCTAGCATTGGTCTTTAATCTCCTGAATCTTATTTTCCAATGATGGAAGTAGTAGCTGACCACCGAATGGATGTCGGATAAGCAGTATAACACTACACGTGGGGCGGAAGCCGTTTAAACTCACATTTGAGTTGAATCGGATCCAAATGGTGAGAGATAAGCTTTAATGATAAACCACCGTCTCATATGGACATCGAATAGACGTACAAAAACTGCTAAAATTTCACACGAAATATTATTCACTGCGAAATTAGTAGAAACTTGGTATCTAAAGAGTTTCCATGATAATTTTGAGCCATGAAACCCTTATCATTCTTACCCTTTGTAAGCATACAATAGTGAATATTTCATGTCAATTGCTTAGAGTGAAAAAGTTCACAAGTGGTACTATTTTGTCAAATTGTAGACAAATTTTGAACAGAAATTTCGCAATTGACACATTTCCGCCTAAAACACATAAAAAAACTACTCTACATTTTCTCTTAATAGAATTTGTAAAGTAGTTTTTTGATTTTATCCCGCATTAATGGGCAGTAATACCTCCATCTCAAGATTGAGAGAGAAACAAAGAAATTAGGTTGGGGATAACTGCCCGTAAAAGCCCGATTGGTTCAACTAACCATCGGTGAGGGATGAAGCCCCCCACTGACGGAAGTTTCACTTTATATTGTTGGTAGAAATGCAAGTAAAGATTCTACGATTCTTTCAGAAGCATGTCCATCGCCATATGGATTGGAGGCATGTGCCATTTTCTCGTAAGCCTTTTCATCTTCTAGTAATTCTTTAGCAAGTTTATAAATCGTGTCCTCATTCGTACCTGCTAATTTCAATGTACCCGCTTCAATGCCTTCTGGTCTTTCTGTCGTGTCTCGCAAGACAAGTACAGGTTTTCCGAGTGAAGGCGCTTCTTCTTGTACACCACCTGAATCTGTCAAAATCATATAGGATCTTGAAGCGAAATTATGGAAGTCAAATACTTCAAGAGGCTCGATTAAATGAACCTTTGTTTCTTCGCCAAAAATTTCACCTGCAATTTCACGTACAACTGGATTCAAATGTACTGGATAGACAACTTGGATATCGTCGAATTCTGCTAATAAACGTTTAATAGCGCTAAACATATGGCGCATTGGATCACCTAAGTTTTCGCGTCGATGTGCTGTTAGTAAAATCATTCGATCTTGACCAATTTGGTTTAAAACAGGATGTTCATAATTATCACTAACAGTAGTTTGCAATGCATCTATTGCCGTATTACCAGTGACGAAGATACTCTTCTCCACCTTATTTTCAAGAAGCAGATTTTGTTTAGCTTGTTCAGTTGGTGCAAAATGAATATCTGCCATTATCCCTGTAAGCTGACGGTTCATTTCTTCTGGATAAGGAGAATACTTATTACCAGTTCGTAATCCAGCTTCTACATGTCCAATGGCAATTTGATTGTAAAATGCAGCTAAGCTTGCTACAAATGTGGTCGTCGTATCACCATGAACAAGAATAATATCAGGTTTTGCTTCTTTTATGACAGCATCTAAACCTTCAAGTCCTCTTGTAGTAACATCGATTAGTGTTTGACGATTCTTCATAATGTTCAAATCAAAATCAGGTGTGATTTGAAATGTTTCGAGTACTTGATCTAACATTTGTCGATGTTGAGCTGTTACTGTAACAATTGTTTCAATTTCCTCTGGATGCTTTTTAAGTTCTAATACAAGCGGAGCCATTTTAATAGCTTCAGGTCGAGTTCCGAAAACCGTCATTACTTTCCACTTTTCAGACAATTTCTACGCACCACCTAAGATTGTATTATTTTGTTCCAAATAAACGGTCACCAGCATCGCCAAGACCTGGAACAATATAACCGTGATCATTTAGTTTTTCGTCTAAAGCTGCAATGAAAATATCGATATCAGGATGTTGTTCTTGAATTGCTTTTACACCTTCTGGAGCAGCAATTAAGCACATGAATTTAATATTCTTTGCACCACGTTTTTTAAGTGAGTTAATAGCTTCAATTGCCGAGCCACCAGTTGCTAGCATTGGGTCAACAATGATAAAGTCACGTTCTTCTAAATCTGCTGGGAATTTTGCATAATATTCTACTGGTTTTAATGTTTCTGGATCACGGTATAAGCCAATATGAGCTACTTTTGCAGCTGGGATTAATTTTAATACCCCATCTACCATACCTAAACCAGCACGAAGAATTGGCACAATTGCAATCTTCTTACCACTTAATACTTTCGTTTTTGTTTTTGTAACAGGTGTTTCAATTTCGATTTCTTCAGTTGGTAAATCACGAGTGATTTCAAATGCCATAAGTGTTGCTACTTCGTCTACTAGTTCGCGAAATTCTTTTGTACCAGTGCTTATATCACGAATATATGTTAGTTTGTGTTGAATTAATGGATGGTCGAATACGTATACTTTACCCAAGGTAATCTCTCCCTATTTAATATTATCTTGCTTATTATAACAGAAAAAAAACAGACTTATGTAATTTGATTTTGCTTTTTTATAATTACCTTAATTCGCTTCATAATTTGTTTGCTTACTCCATTGGTAAATAGCTAAAGTTTCAGGTTACCTATATGCAACCTTTATTTATTAAACTCTTTGCAATATCCTATTCATACAGTCAGCTTTAAGCGTCCTTTACTTTGCATAAATATAGTGAAAACCCCATACTATCAATTATTTACTTGAAATCCGGTAGAATCCTCTCGCTTTCCGCGGACGAACCATCGAGCCTCCTCCCTCGCTTCGCTCAGTCCGGGGTCTCGATTGGCTCGTTTTCCCGCAGGAGTCGAGAGGATTCTACCTTATATATGCACTTTCAATAGGCATACAACCTAAATAAAACAATAAAAAAAGAATCCATTTCTGATAAGGTTAAAAAGCTAATTAATAACCAAGTAAAAGAATTCTTATAATGGCTACATTGCCTCACATAACATTCGATTTCAATCATTTAAACTTCGGATAACTTTCGATCCTTAATGATGATATCCCGCATCATTAAAGTCTTCTAATCCGATATATTCTATAATTTCTATTTTAATGTTTTGGTTCAATTTGATATTACTTGAGATTACTATAAACAAATATCATGTGTGTTTATTATCCATTTTTATCCATCAAAAAACCAGTTGATCAACCAATACCCGCTACGTGCAGGGTCTCGACTCCCACGCTTTTCCCGCGGGAGTCGAGCAATCCTCCGCTACAATCAATAACCAACGAGACACAAGCACCTTGAAAGTATGATTACAGAAGAATATTCTTCCTATTTTATCCTAACCAACACGCTTGAACTAATAAATTACAAAAAAAGCTACCTTTGCAATAATACAAAGGTAGCTGGTCATTCGGAATTATTTTGAATAGATTGGGTGATTATCTGTTAAAACTTTCACTCGTTTAATCGCATCTTGTTTTACTACTTCATCTTCTGGATTTTTCAATACAGAAGAGATAATTGAAGCAACTTCTTTCATGTCTTCTTCTTTAAAGCCACGAGAAGTAATGGCTGGTGTACCAACGCGAACACCTGAAGTGACAAATGGACTTTCTGGATCAAATGGAATAGTATTTTTATTTGCAGTAATATTCACATCATCTAATAGTTTTTCAGCAACTTTACCAGTTAGACCTAGAGAACGTACATCTAAAAGTAATAGGTGGTTATCTGTACCACCTGATACAAGTTTAATACCTTCTGCTTGTAATGCTTCGCCGAAAACTTTTGCATTTTTTACAACTTGCCTGATGTATTCTTTGAATTCAGGTTGTTGTGCTTCACCAAATGCAACAGCTTTACCTGCGATTACATGCATCAATGGACCACCTTGAATACCAGGGAAGATGGATTTGTCAATTTTCTTACCCCATTCTTCTTTACAAAGAATAAGACCACCACGTGGACCACGTAATGTTTTGTGAGTAGTTGAAGTCACAAAGTCTGCATATGGTACAGGATTTGGATGTTCACCTGCAGCTACAAGACCAGCAATATGTGCCATATCCACCATGAAATAAGCGCCTACTTCATCAGCGATTTCGCGGAATTTAGCAAAATCAATTTTACGGGGATAAGCAGATGCACCAGCAACGATTAGTTTTGGTTTGTGATCAATTGCTTTTTGGCGAACATCTTCGTAATCGATTACGTTGGTATCTTCTGTTACACCATATTCCACAAAGTTATATTGAACACCAGAGAAGTTTACTGGGCTACCATGTGTTAAGTGCCCACCATGAGATAGGTTCATACCTAAAACAGTATCGCCTGGTTCTAAAATTGTGAAGTACACAGCCATATTTGCTTGTGCACCAGAGTGTGGTTGAACGTTTGCATATTCAGCACCAAAGATTTCTTTTAGACGATCACGTGCAATATTTTCCACAACGTCCACATGCTCGCAACCACCATAGTAACGTTTGCCAGGATAGCCTTCAGCATATTTGTTAGTTAATACAGAGCCTTGAGCTTCCATTACCGCTTCAGAAACGATATTTTCGGATGCGATTAACTCAATATTTGATTGTTGACGAGCAAATTCTTTTTCCATTGCTTCAAATACCGCTTTGTCTTGTGACGCTATGATTGACTTTTCTTGTGCTGCAAGATTTTCCATTACACCTATTCCCCCTATTTTCACTCTTTGTTATATATAGCTCTCTCGCCGCCTATTAATTTAGGACGAGTTTTCGCAACTGTCACGACTGCATCTCCAATATGTGAGATTGAAGTACGGACAGGAACTGCCACTTTCTTCAAATGCATACCAATCAATGTTTGACCTATGTCAATGCCTGCATGCGCTACAATTTCTTCTACTACTACTGGATCATTGAATTGACTATACGCATAAGTAGACATCGAGCCGCCAGCAGTTCGAACTGGAATAACAGAGACAGGCTCTAGTCGATATTGCTCTGCTACAGCTCTTTCTATTGTTAAGGCGCGATTTAAATGTTCGCAACCTTGAAACGCTAAATATATTTCATGTTTATCAGCAAAAGCTTTTAAAGGCTTATATAATGCTTCTGCAATTTCTAAGCCACCTGCTGTGCCAATTTTTTCGCCTTTTACTTCTGAAGTTGAGCAACCTACGACAAATATTTGGCCATTTCGAAAGGTAACTTGTTGTTCAAATTCTGATAGCAGCGTTTGTAGCTGTTCTTCAATTTGTTTTAAGTTCATCTCTTAAGACCTCAAATCTGATTATTATTCTTGTTCTTCTAAAGCTGTGATTTTGCTGATACGACGTTCATGACGTCCACCTTCAAAATCAGTTGATAGCCAAGTTTGAACAATTTCACGTGCTAATCCAGGACCGATTACTCGTTCCCCCATTGCTATCACATTTGAGTTATTGTGACAACGTGTTGCTTTTGCACTGAATACATCATGTACTAATGCACAACGGATACCTTTTACTTTATTTGCAGTAATAGACATACCAATACCTGTACCGCAAATTAATATGCCACGGTCAAATTCGCCACTAGCAACTCCATTTGCAACTGGTAGTGCATAGTCTGGGTAATCTACTGAATCAGATGATTTTGGACCGAAGTCTTCATAGCTAATACCTAGTTCTTCCAATAAAGCTATAATTTCTTTTCGTAAGTTGTTACCGCCATGATCTGATGAAATTGCAATTTTCAATGGTTTCCCTCTTTTCAATTGTTCTATTCATCATCAGTGTACCACTTCTATATGTATAATGACATATTTTTCACTTAATTGCGATAGGGAAGTTTCAAAAATACGAATAATTTGTAATTCTGAAGCCAAATTTAGGCTCAAAACACCAAAAAACACGAATATATTTCCGTTTATTTGTTTTATTAATTCGCGTTTTAATGTTTTTCGTTGTATGGATGTTAAAGAGAGAGAGAAAAGAGACTTATATTGATTGAAATGATGTTTACGCACTAAAAAAGTGTGGAGAATAGATCTCCACACTCTTTTACCTAGCGTTCAAATTGTTGAATCATTTGGTATAGTTCTTCGGATTGTTTCTTTAACATTTGTGATAGTTGGTCGATTTGTTCAATTGACCGAACCTGTTCATCGGTTGCACTTTGAACTTCTAGTGCACCTGCAGAAGTTTGTTCTGCTATTGCCGCTACTTCTTGAGATTGATGAGCTGTTTTTTCGATGTTATGCAATTGCTTACCAACAAATTCAGAGATTTCTACAATCGAGTCTGCCATATTGCTAACCATTTCGGCCATATCATCGACTGCTGATGTTGTTTCAGAAATACGAGCTACTTCACCTTCTGCAAAATCAACTTGTTCCGTCATTTTACCAACAACTGTTTGAACATCTAGTTGGATGGTTTGGATCAGTTGTGTAATGCCCTTTACAGCTTCGGCACTTTCATCTGCAAGTTTGCGAACCTCTTCGGCTACGACAGCAAAACCTTTACCGTGTTCTCCTGCTCTCGCTGCTTCTATAGAAGCGTTTAGAGCGAGTAGGTTGGTTTGTTCTGCAATATCACCGACAAGTTGAATTATTTGTTCTACTTTTAATGCATTTTGTTCAAGTTGGTGTATATCTTGAAGTGCTAATTGATTGCCCGATGCAATTTTTTCAATACCTTCAACTAGTTGGTTAATTGCATTTGTTGTGTGTTTTAACCCTGACATCATTTGTGCTGATTGATTAGATGACGTCATAGCACGTTGATTTACTTCTTCTGCTAACGAGCGTACATCCTCTAGCGCTTCCGCCGTTTCTTGTATGGCGATAGCTGAACTCGAAGCACCTTCAGAAATATTCGATATTGTTTCAGCGATTGATTCTGTCTGTTTTGATGCTTGTCCTGTTTCTTCTGATAGATTTAGGACGGTAGTGTTCGTTGTTTGGAAGTTTTGATTAATACTTGAAACCATTTGACGTAGACTCACAAGCATTGTTTGGAAAGCTTCTGATAGTGAACGAATTTCATCTGAGCTATTCGGCATTTCTATATCTTTGCTGATTTTGCCTTCAGCAGCTTCGATTGCAACATTTTCAAGCTTTTGTAATGGTTTTACCAATAAAGAACTAAAGACACCCGCTAATATACCGGACCATATAACTCCTAGTACATATGTAATTATTTCAAAAACTGTTTTCTTTATATTCGGGAAAAATTGAGGTTGCAAATACTCGATAAAGAAGAAACTTACGCTATATGTAATCACTGCTAATATCGTTACAAATAGAATGAGTTTCTTTTTTAAACCAAAAGAATGTCGCTCACTTTTTTTTGCCATGGTTATTCCTCCAATAAGTTCTTTTCAAGTGCATCCATTAATCTACTAAGTTCTTGGAAAGTGCCACGATATGTTGACATATCTCCTCCAAACGGATCAAATACATCCAGATCATTATTTTCAGTTACATATTCTTTAAATGTGAACGTTTTATCTGCTACTTGAGGAAATCCTTGTAAAAGCGCTTCCTTATGCCCATTGGTCATTGTTAATATTAAATTTGCCCATTTTAGATCTTCTAGGTTAACTGTTTGCGCAGTATGATCATAGTTAATGCGCTGTTCTTTTAAGACTGACTTTGTGTTCTGTGACATAGGACTTCCAGGCATAGCGTATACCCCAGCAGATTTCACTTCAACATTTTGTATATTTCTTGATTTTAATATGGCCTCTGCCATTGGACTTCTACATGTATTTCCTGTACATACAAAATAAATATTCATCGTGCACCTTCACCCTTCATTATATATTAAAATACAGTTAAAATGTTCTATTTTTTTATAAATTAAATGAAAAAACACCCATCAAAAGTAATGAAATCCCAGCAATTATTTGTAAGTAAGTTCCTATTCTTATTGGGATTTTTTTGTTTAATACTAATGCTATATATGAAAATAGAAATGCAAATGCTCCCATACTACAAATGAGTAATGTTTCTTGTAATTGAAGCATACCAAAAGATACACTGACTGAAAAGGTATCTAAACTTGTGGTAACGGCTAATATTATTACTGGGATTTGTGCAGGCTTACTGTCTTTCGCTGCTAATAATAGATGTACGCCAATCATACTTAATAATAAACCTGAAATATTTTGAGCGATGTTTGATATATATGTAGCTAACCATTCACCTACATGGAAACCAATGAAGGGAAAAATCATATGAAGAGCACCTGTCCATAAAGAAAGCCAAAAGCGATATTTCATTTGTGGCAACAGTAAATAAATCGTCAAAACATCAATCGCTGTGATAATAGCGGCAAGAATTTCTGGCACAATTTCCCTCCGTCCTTTAGGAATCTCTTTTATCCTATGTATCGAAGTTCATTAGTTATACCGTTTATATATCGTAAATTAAAAAGCCCCTTTATGATTATTCATAAAGAAGCTTTGAAATAAATGTGCTATTTAGCCATCAATAAAAATCATTCTATTGCTTTTGAAAATCTTTTATATACCATTTGCTACCTGCTGATTTTTCTAGGCGATTCATAATAGCTGCACCTACACCGTCTGTTGAAGTAACAGTTGCTAATACAATATCTGCAGCTGTCAAATCACATGCGCGCAATGCATGGAAAAGATTTGCCGCCATATCTTGTTTAGAGTCTCCAAATGTAAAGAACCAATCTGAATTCAGATGTTCAAAACTTTGTGGTGCAAGCAACGCTACTTTATGACCTTGTTGTTGCAATTCTTTAATAGCCTCTAAAACTTGTTGTTCATCTTGTTCTATTAAATATACAGGTGCATTTGGTGCATAATGTGTATATTTCATCCCTGGAGCGCGAGGTGCACCTGCCTTTTGCTCGATATGAGTTGGTTGCTTAACTTGGCCAATTACACTTTCAAACATTTCCTTTGTAATAGCGCCCGGTCTTAAAATGACAGGAGTTTCTAATGTAAGATCAATGACGGTTGATTCTACACCGATACCAGTTGCTCCTCCATCTAAGATCATAGGGATTTTACCTGCTAAATCTTGTTCAACATGAACGCCTTCTGTTGGACTAGGCTTCCCACTACGGTTGGCACTTGGAGCAGCTACAGGTTTTCCTAGCTTTTGTAAAAGTTTCAATGCAACTGGATGATTAGGCATGCGAATACCAACTGTATCAAGACCTGCTGTTACACTAGCTGCTAATACATTTGGTTTTGCTTTGAAAATCATCGTTAAAGGACCTGGCCAAAACGCATCCATACATTTTCTTGCTTTATATGAAATATTATCCACATAATTTTCAAGTTCATCGAAAGTACCAATATGGACAATAAGCGGATTATCTGATGGTCTTCCTTTTGCAGAATAGATTTTTTTGACTGCTGTTTCATTTGTAGCTACGGCACCTAGTCCATAAACTGTTTCTGTTGGAAAAGCAACTAGCTCTCCACTAGTTAACAAATTCACAGCTTGTGAATAACTTTTTTCGGAATCCACATTGTTATCCACAATGAGACGTTGTGTTTCCATGTCATTTCCTCCCTATATATAAGAGTTTTCAGAAAGTTATACACAATTTGTTGATAACATTGTGAATAATGTGGACAATTTACCAAATATTGTGGGTAACTCTAATCTTCAAAAAAGCTCTTAAACCATTCGATAATAAAAAATTTCGGCTTTTCTTCTTCTTCCTCTTCTACTTTTTCCTTTGATTCTTCATCACGATAGCAAACCTTTGGAAATAAGCCGCACCACCAATTATCTCCCTTACCAGCACCAATTGTCACGACAATTGCTTGATACTTATCTTGTGCATACATTTTGTAATCATCGCGTTTTGGTGGAAATAATGCATTCGTTGTTGTGATTTTTATCTGTTCATTCCCCATTTCTGGGGATAACTTATTTTTAATTTGATTTTCAATTGTTGATAAGTTCAGTTCTGTGGATGAATTTTGTTGTACG
Source organism: Rummeliibacillus sp. NPDC094406 (assembly GCF_044763875.1). Taxonomy (NCBI): domain Bacteria; kingdom Bacillati; phylum Bacillota; class Bacilli; order Caryophanales; family Caryophanaceae; genus Rummeliibacillus; species Rummeliibacillus sp. NPDC094406. Next base: position 99,286 of record NZ_JBIWGZ010000005.1, read on the forward strand.
GCCTTTTCTAAAATCGGTTTAATCTTTTCCACTAACTGATGTTTATATTGTTGGTCCGATGCAGAATTACTATTGGCAATGATGCGAAATCTTGGCTGCTCTAGTTCTGTGCTATATTGCTGAGTTAAAAAGCCTTGTATAATAAGAAGTACCAATTGTATAAGTAAAAGCGAAGTTATAAATTGTAAAAGTATATTCACTTGTGATTGTTTTTTTGGTTGTTTAATAGTGTAGTAAGATAATTCTTGCGGTTGTTTAATAGCGTTATAATCTTCTATCATATTGTATCCCCTCCATGACTCTATCATGGACAAAGAGATTACTATTTATTCACCTAATTCACAAAAAACCATACGATTTTTTCCGTTTATATCTTGTAAAATATCAATTTTCGCCTGTGGAAAACTTTCTTTAAACAATGTAGCAACTGCTGACCCCTGTGCATAACCTATTTCCACACCTATAAAACTAGGTTTCGTCATTAAGTTTGGTAGATTCTTTGCTAGTCTTTTATAAAGTGCTAGTCCCTCTTCTTCTGCAAAAAGTGCTGTGTGAGGTTCATGATCAAGCACCACTTCTGACATTTCTTTTGCCTCATCGTATGCAATGTATGGAGGATTGGAAAGTACGACTTGCCATTTCTGCTGTTCAATTGGCGCCGTTAAATCTCCCTCTTCAAAATGAATAGTTGCCTCCAGCGTCTCTGCATTCTTCATAGCTACGTTTAAAGCATCTATTGAAATATCTGTTGCTGTTACATTTAAACTTGGTATTTCCTTTTTCATCGTGATCGCAATTGCACCACTTCCAGTACCAATATCCGCTAGTTGAATAGTAGGCTTGTCTCCAAAAATACGCTTTATACGCTTCGCAGCTTCTACGATTAGTTCCTCTGTTTCAGGTCTAGGAATTAGAACAGATTCATTAACCTTAAACGGCCGACCATAAAATTCTTCCTCACCTATAATATACTGAATTGGCATCCCTTTTGCGTGAGATTCAAGCATTTTCCAAAAATCTTCACAATCTTCTTCCGTAATTTCATCACGCATGCTTGTTAGTAAATCCGTGTACGATTTTTTTAATACATGTTGTAATAGCAATCTTGCAGCTACTTCTTCTCGACCATTATCCCTTAAAAAAGAAGAAGCCCCATTCAGGGCCTCATAAACAAAATTAAATTGTTGTGTCATTTAATGCATCCAATTTTTTGGCTTGTTCTTCTAAGATCAAAGCATCGATAACGTCATCTAGTTTACCTTCAATAATTTGGTCGAGTTTTTGAATTGTTAAACCAATGCGGTGATCTGTCACTCGGTTTTGTGGATAGTTGTAAGTACGGATACGTTCTGAACGATCCCCAGTACCTACTGCTGATTTACGTTCTGCATCGTATTCGCTTTGTGCATCTTGTTGTAATTTATCATAAACACGAGCACGAAGGACTTTCATCGCTTTTTCACGGTTTTTCAATTGAGAACGTTCATCTTGCATGGCAACAACGATACCTGTTGGAATATGTGTCATACGAACTGCAGATGCTGTTTTGTTGACGTGCTGACCACCAGCACCTGATGCGTGATAAATATCTACGCGAATATCTTTTTCTTGAAGATCTAATTCCACTTCTTCAGCTTCTGGCATAACAACAACAGTTGATGTTGATGTATGAACACGTCCCTGTGATTCAGTTTCCGGTACACGTTGTACACGGTGTGCACCACTTTCAAATTTGAATTTAGAATAAGCACCTTGACCGTTAATCAAAAAGACGATTTCTTTATATCCACCAAGTTCTGTTGGGTTTGCGTTCATGATTTCAATCTTCCAGCCTTGTGTTTCAGCATATTTGCTATACATACGGAATAGTGAGTTTGCGAATAGTGCAGCTTCATCACCGCCAGCAGCACCACGAATTTCCATAATAACGTTTTTGCTATCGTTCGGATCTTTTGGAATTAATAAAATACGAAGGCGTTCTTCGAAATTTACGATTTGTTTTTCTAAACCGTTAACTTCTTCCTTCACCATTTCTTTCATTTCTGCATCTAATTTATCTTCTAGCATTTCTTTTGCATCTGCTAATTGTTCTTTTGCTGATTTGTATTCACGATACACTTCTACAGTTTCTTGAATATCAGATTGTTCCTTTGAATACTTTGCTAATTTTTTTGAGTCAGATACGACATCTGGATCGCTTAGAAGTTCGTTTAGTTTATCATAACGATCTTCAACAGCTTGTAGGCGATCAAACATTATTTTTCACCTGTACCTTTCTTTAATCAATTTATTAATTTGTATTTCTTATATGTGCTGTCACGTGTTAATACATAAATTCTTATTTATTTCTATCCAGCTAAGGAGAATAGAGCCTCGTGTATTCACATTAGGTGAACCTGATAGCCGTTGTTCCTGAGGTTACTATTCCCCCCCAGAAAACATTTGCAACTGGACGTGGCGACTTTAAGGATATCCATCTCTAAACAGTCCCTAGCAAGACGAAAGACGCTTTCGATTTGGATTTGCAATAGCTTATCTATTCTGGATAAGCCACTTCCACTTTTATATGCTCCTTAAATAGTATAATGAAAAAAAGTTGCTATCGCTACTCTTTTAGAACATCAAGACTGCTATTTTGTGTTTTTCTTGATATTTTGAGTCTTTTTATGTATAGCAATATAAAGCAACTAATTCAATTTTGGATTTTAATACTCTAGTTAAACGCATACTCAAGGTTCTATTAGCTCCGCTCGGCTTTTGTTTAGCACTACACAAAACTTCATTTGTACTACTCACCTGATATAAGATAAAAGAGGGGTAGCAATTTGCCACTCCTCTTTCTTTGCATTACTCAGCCATATTTGTTTGACCTGTTGGTACTGCATGGTGATGGCGGCAACGAGGTTCATAAGCTTCTGCAGCCCCTACCAGAATAACAGGATCATCAGCTTTTGCAGGTTGTCCATTAATCAGTCTTTGTGTTCTACTTGCTGGTGAACCACAAACACTACAAACAGCTTGTAGTTTTGTCACTTGCTCAGCAATCGCCATTAATTCTGGCATTGGACCAAACGGAACACCTTTGAAATCTTGATCAAGTCCAGCTAGTATTACACGATAGCCGTGATTAGCCAACTTCTGAACGGTTTCAATAATATCTTCTTCAAAGAATTGTGCTTCATCAATTGCAACAACATCAAAATCATCTGTAAGATAATTCCACATTTCAGTAGACTTTTCAATTGGATGGGCAATTACCGTTGCACCATTGTGACTAACAACTGCTTCTTCGCTATATCGATTATCAATTTTCGGCTTAAAAACGGCAATCTTTTGTTTTGCAAATTGTGCTCTGCGCACACGTCGAATCAATTCTTCGGACTTTCCTGAAAACATACTGCCACAGATTACTTCAATCCAGCCATTTTGAGTCATAACGTACATTGACTAGACTCCTTTCGAAACGTATATCCATCATCATACCGAAAAAAATACTTGATTTCCGCTCTTTTTTTTCGGTAAATAATATGTTATGTGTGATGTATTTATTATTTAAAACAACGAGCTCTATACTACACGAAAATACTTTTTGTCGCAAGAAAAATACCTGCCTTGCAATGAATTGCTAGGCAGGTATTTTTGTGTTCTAGATAAATTATTTAAGACCGTATTTTTTGTTGAAACGATCCACACGTCCATCAGCAGACGCGAATTTTTGACGGCCAGTATAGAATGGGTGGCAATCGCTGCAAAATTCAACAACGATGTCTCCTTTAACTGAACCTGTTTTGAAAGAATTACCACAAGAGCAAGTTACTGTAGCTTCTTTGTATTCTGGGTGAATTCCTGGTTTCATGTTTGGTATCTCCTCTCGCCCTGAACCATCTGGAACAGAGTATTATCGAACTGTTGCCTTACACGACCCAGATTAGTTTGTCGCATATGCAACGCGTATGAAATGCATTATCCGTAGTATAACAAGAATCCTAAAAAGGTGCAACTACTTAATATTAAAATATCGCCATTTCTTATAAAAATATTTTATTATAAATGCATTAATACTAATGTATGTGGGATTTCACTTAAATTAAGCCTTTACCATTTCGTGCAGCTTTCATATCTGTATTCAATGTTTCAAAGAATTCTTCGTTCGTTTTTGTATTACGCAATTTTTTTAGGAAGCGTTCTGCAAAATCTGGTGAGTCTGAGAATGTTTTGCGAATTGCCCAAAGTTTATCAAGTTGTTCTTTTGGAATTAACAATTCTTCTTTACGAGTACCTGAACGTCGAATATCGATTGCTGGGAAAATACGACGTTCTGCTAGACTACGATCTAGATGTAGTTCTAAGTTACCAGTACCTTTGAATTCTTCATAGATTACCTCGTCCATACGTGATCCAGTATCAATAAGAGCTGTTGCTAAAATCGTCAAGCTACCGCCTTCTTCAATATTTCGTGCAGCACCAAAGAAGCGTTTCGGTCTATGGAATGCCGCTGGATCAATACCACCTGATAATGTACGTCCACTTGGAGGGATTACTAGATTATATGCACGTGCAAGTCTTGTAATCGAATCCATCAGAATAATAACATCGCGTTTATGCTCTACAAGTCGCATTGCTCGCTCTAAAACAAGCTCTGCTACTTTTACATGATTTTCTGGTAATTCATCGAACGTCGAACTAACAACATCTGCTTTTACTGAACGCTCAATATCCGTTACTTCTTCTGGTCGTTCATCGATTAATAGAACGATTAATTCAGATTCAGGATATTTCTCTGTAATTGCATTGGCGATCTCTTTTAAAAGTAATGTTTTACCTGCTTTTGGTGGTGCTACGATTAAACCTCGTTGTCCGAAACCAACTGGTGCAACTAAATCCATAATACGTGTGGATAGTTTTGTAGGTGTTGTTTCTAGTTTGACATGTCGATCTGGATATAGTGGCGTAAGCGCTGGAAAATGCACGCGTTCTTTCGCTATCTCAGGATCTTCACCATTTACTGCTTCCACATGCAAAAGACCGTAGTAGCGTTCATTTTCTTTCGGTGGGCGGACTTTTCCCGTTACTTTATCACCATTTCTAAGGCTAAAACGGCGAATTTGGGATGCTGAAATATAGATATCTTCTGAACTTGGTGAATAGTTGATAGGGCGCAAGAAACCAAAGCCCTCTTGTTGGATAATTTCTAAAACACCTTCCATGAAGAAGTAGCCTTCACTTTCAGCACGTGATTTTAGAATTGCAAAAATTAATTCTTTTTTAGTCAACTTTCCATAATATGAAATTTTGTATTCTCGCGCAAGCGCATACAAGTCCTTTAATTTCATATCTTCTAGTTGAGAAATTGTCATTGTCGTCATAGGCATAACACCACTCTTAATATAATATTGTTAAGAAAAATAATTCGAAATATGGTATGTGAGTTTTACGAGTTTTTGAATGGAATGAACATTAAGAAGAAGCCCGGCTGATGCCGGGCAAGTAAAAATTGAAGTTTAGTCTTGCATAAATAGTTTTGGTTTTTTAGTCAAACTATGTCTGCCTTCGATAAAACGAACAGTTCCTGATTTTGCACGCATTACGACTGATTCGGTTGTACAGTGACCACCTTTAAATTGGACACCTTTCAATAGTTCGCCGTCTGTTACTCCAGTTGCAGCAAAGATTGCGTCATCACCTTTAACTAAATCATCCATTTTCAACACTGTATTGACTTCGATGCCCATTTTATGGCAACGTTCTAATTCTTCATCATTTGAAGGAATAAGTCTACCTTGGAATTCTCCCCCAAGACATTTTAGTGCTACAGCTGCGATTACGCCTTCTGGTGCACCACCTGTACCAAATAGGATATCAACACCTGTTTCATCAAATGCAGTGTTTATAGCTGCTGCTACGTCACCATCTGAGATGAATTTAATACGAGCACCAGCTGCACGAATTTGATCAACGATTGGTTGGTGACGTTCACGATTTAATAATGTGGCCACAACGTCTTCGATATTTTTATTTTTTGCTTTTGCTACTGCACGTAAATTGTCAATAACAGATGCTTCAATATCGATTTTACCTGCTGCTTCTGGACCAACTGCGATTTTTTCCATATACATATCAGGTGCATGGAGTAAGTTACCGCGATCGGCAATTGCTAATACTGTTAAAGCATTACCACTTCCTGCTGCTACGATGTTAGTACCTTCTAGTGGATCAACTGCGATGTCAACTTGAGGGCCTTCTGGATCAGAGCCAAGTTTTTCACCGATGTAAAGCATTGGCGCTTCATCCATTTCGCCTTCGCCAATTACAACAACTGCATCCATTGGAATTGAATCAAATACTTGGCGCATTGCTGTAGTTGCTGCGTCATCTGCTTCCATTTTTAATCCACGGCCCATCCATCTTGCTGAGGCGATTGCTGCCGCTTCTGTTACACGTACTACTTCCATTGATAAACTGCGTTTCATTTTTTACTGTTCCTCCCGTTTTCCTGTCTTTTTGACTGGAATCGTTTCAAACTAAACCTATTATAGCACACAGAACTTTGTCTGCGGATTTTTTTCAGTTTGATCTATTGGTCACACTGTTTTTGGAGTCTGGTTCGATTGTTTCTCTGTAAATATCTGCACCTAAAGCTTGTAATTTAGCGATAATATCGCTATAACCACGCTCGATGTGATAGATATCGTGAATTTCTGTTTCACCTTTAGCAAGTAATCCAGCAATAATTAAAGCAGCTCCTGCACGTAAATCTGTTGCAGTAACTGTAGCAGCCTCTAACTTGCTCGGACCTGTAATAATAGCTGAACGTCCTTCTACTTTTGCATTTGCATTCATTCTGATAATTTCATCGATATGTTTGAAACGAGCAGAATAAACTGTATCTGTAACTATAGAAGAACCATTTGCTTGTGTTAATAGAACAGTAAATGGTTGTTGTAAATCTGTTGGAAATCCTGGGTATACCAATGTTTTAATATCAACTGATTTCAAAGCATCTGTTTTCGGAATGATAATTCGTTCTTCCTCTTCGATTACCTTTACGCCCATTTCACGTAATTTTGCTGTTACCGCTTCTAAATGTAGTGGAATTACATTATCAATAATCACACCATCACCTACTGCAGCAGCCATAATCATATATGTTCCTGCTTCGATACGATCTGGAATGATTGTATGATTAGTACCATGCAATTCTTCTACACCTTCGATACGAATAACATTCGTACCTGCGCCTTTGATCTTTGCACCCATATTCGTTAATAATGTAGCAACATCAATAATCTCAGGTTCTTTTGCTGCATTTTCAATTACTGTTTTACCTTTTGCTAGCACAGCTGCAAGCATAATATTAATCGTAGCACCTACGCTACTCACATCTAAGTAAATTTTGGCACCATGTAGTTCTTCTGCACGTAGATAAATAGCTCCGTGCTCATTTGTAACTTGTGCACCTAAAGCTTCAAATCCTTTGATATGTTGGTCAATTGGGCGTGGTCCTAAATGACATCCTCCTGGTAGGCCAATTACTGCTTTTTTAAAACGACCTAGCATAGCACCCATTAAGTAATATGAAGCACGTAGTTTTTTGACATTACCATTTGGTAATGGCATATCAATCATTGGACGAGGATCAATTACCATGTGACCGTCTATAAATTCAACTTCTCCGCCAATTTCTTCAAGTAAGGCCTTCAACGTCCATACATCTAAAATTTCTGGTAATCCTTCAATAGTTACAGGAGAATTAGCCAAAATAGAAGCTGGTATTAGAGCAACTGCACTGTTTTTAGCGCCACTAACTTTAATCGTGCCTTTTAAATGTTTTTCTCCTGCAATTTTATATACGTCCATTTGAATCTCCTTATTTATTTATCTTTATTTGCCCAATCTTTCATGAAACCTTCAATCCCTTTATCAGTCAACGGATGATTAAATAATTGTTTTAATACTTTAAATGGTGTAGTTGCAACGTGTGCACCTGCAAGAGCAGCTTCTGTAATATGTTGTGGATGACGAATTGAAGCAGCAATGATTTGAGTTGGAAGTTCATGAATTGCAAAGATTTCAGCAATTTCGCGTACTAATTCTGTACCCTCTTGACCGATGTCGTCTAAGCGGCCTAAGAATGGAGAAACATAAGTTGCGCCTGCACGTGCTGCAAGTAATGCTTGGTTTGCACTGAAGATTAGTGTTACGTTCGTTTTGATACCTTCTTTAGAAAGTGTTGAACATGCTGTCAAACCTGCTGGTGTCATTGGTAATTTCACTGTGATATTTGGTGCAATTTTAGCTAGTTCGTGACCTTCTTTAATCATACCTTCAGCATCTAATGAAATTACTTCCCCGCTAACTGAGCCATCTACTAAGTCAGCAATTTCTTTTAAACGATCATGGAATGAAACGTTTTTTTCTTTCGCTACTAAAGATGGGTTTGTTGTAACACCAGAGATAATCCCCCATGCGTGTGCTTCTTTAATTTCTTCAAAATTTGCTGTATCGATGAAAAATTTCAATTTATATTCCTCCTGAATGATGGAAAAATGGAGAAGATCCGACTTCACAATCGATATCTTCTCCCATTTCTCTCTACTAAAATATATGCTTAAGCTTGTTGAGAGCTACCGAATTCGCGCATTTTGCCAATAACAGTTGCTTTAATCGCTTCACGAGCTGGTCCTAAGAATTTACGTGGATCATAAGCTTGTTTATCATTGTCCAAGAATTCACGAATCACTTTTGTAGCAGCGATTTGATTTTCAGTGTTTACATTAATTTTCGCAGTTCCTAAAGAAATAGAACGTTGAATATCTTTTGTAGGTATACCAGTACCACCATGTAGTACTAATGGAAGCCCAGCTAGTCCTGAGATTTCTTCCATTTCTTTGAAGCCTAAGTTTGGTTCACCGTGGTATGGACCATGAACTGAGCCAAGTGCTGGTGCTAAGCAATCAATTGAAGTTGCTTCAACCATTTTACGGCATTCTTCTGGATCGGCATACATGATACCACCAATAACGCCATCCTCATCACCGCCTACTGTACCAAGTTCTGCTTCAACTGATACGCCATGATCATGTGCGTATGCTACAACTTTTGAAGTGATTTCAATGTTTTCTTCGAAAGGATGGTGAGAAGCGTCGATCATTACAGATGTGAAACCTGCATCTACTGCTTCTTTACATTTTTCGAAGCTAGAACCGTGATCTAAGTGAATTGCTACTGGTACAGTTGTCTTGTAACTTTCCATTAGCCCTTTAACCATTTGAACTACAGCTACAAAGCCGCCCATATATTTTCCAGCGCCTTCAGATACACCTAGAATTACTGGTGATTTTTCTTCTTCTGCTGCTTGTAGAATTGCTTGAGTCCATTCAAGGTTATTAATGTTGAATTGACCAACAGCATATCCATTTTCTTTTGCTGTAATTAACATTTCTTTCATTGAAACCAAAGCCATTAGTAAATCCTCCTTTAGGATGTAGGATGGTATTATTAAATTGAATAATATCACTATCATAATAACAAAAAGAATAAGTATTGACCACCGTCTATACTTATTCTTTCAATAATTTGTTAATCGTATCCCTTACCTCAAAGATATCAAATGGCTTCGTGAAAAAATGATTCGCTCCAAGTTCCTTTGCATTGCTAATTACGTCCATATCACTATTACCTGTCATCATGACCACCGGTAGTGATGAAAATAGTTTTTTAATATGTTTTAAAATTTCTAATCCGTTCATACCCGGAATCTTCATATCTAGTAAAACACAATCCAACCCAGTGTTTTCTATATATTGAAGTGCCTCTGTTCCATTTGAAGCTAAAAATGTTTCATAACCCTCATTTTTAAAGACTTCATTTAGCAGTAATAGTATGCCTTGTTGATCATCGACGATTAATATTTTTTTCACTATACTCTACTCCTTATTGTGCCATACATATATAGTATTCGTGTCTACCTTTTTTTCTCCTGCATGAAGTACAAAAAATCTACATTTTCCAATTTTGCAATTAAAATCATCCATCTCTATAATTAACTTCATGAGGTGAATAGAATGTTAAAAATGTTATCTACTCAAGTTGGTGGATTACTTCAGCGAGTTGCTACTAATCAAGAAGAAGCAATAGAAGAATCTGCACGCTTACTAGCTCAAGCTGGTGTCGGAGATGGCGTGGTTTACTTTGCTTGCTTTGATGAATTACAAGCAATTGAGATCAACGCTTTAAATGCGGCTGAGCCTTATAAAAAATTACGTCCTTGGACAAAAGATGTGGAAATTGTAGATTTAGATCGTGTATGTATTTTCACTCGTCATGCCAATCATTCAGATGCTTTGGCATTAGCACATACTTTATATGATAATTTTATTCCTTTTGCTGTCGTTGCAGGTGAAAAGGTGGAAGACGCAGGTGAAATGGCTGATTTGGCATACACTTATATTTCATTAGGTATTAATAAAGGTTTGTTACCAAATGAGTTAGGCGAACGTATTGTATTACCACATACGATAGCAGCATTATTTATCTACGAAGCAATTAAAATGTCCTATGATGAAATGCTATCAGGTTTATAGTATAGATGAACCCCTTCTTTTTGGAGTTCTCTGTTAAATGTTGGACATCAAAATATCTTAATTCAGGTATACTCAGTTCATGATAAAAGTCATATTTAAAATACTCTCTTCCTTACTTGTTCTAGTCAATTTATGTAAATAAGCAATTTGCGAGTATCTCTTTTTAGGAGTGTATTTTGATTTTAAGACTGTAGATAGTGGCTGTTATATAGAAAAAACCAGGCTCCTTTAGGGCCTGGTTTTTTCATGCGTTTTTTATTTTACCGATGCGCCTATAAAGTCACGGAATAATGGTTGTGGACGATTTGGACGAGATGTGAATTCTGGGTGGAATTGAGATGCCACGAAGAATTTATTCTCTGGTAATTCGATAATTTCAACTAAGCGTCCATCTGGTGAAGTACCTGAGAAGACTAGTCCTTCTGCTTCCATTGCTTCACGGTATTCGTTATTAAATTCATAACGGTGGCGGTGACGTTCATATACTAACTCATCATCATAGATTTTTGCTGCAATAGAATTGTCTTTTAATTTACATGGATATAAACCAAGACGAAGTGTACCACCTAGATCTTCAACGTCTTTTTGTTCCGGAAGTAAGTCGATGATTGGGTATTTTGTATCTGGACTTAATTCTGTAGAATGTGCACCCTCAAGACCAAGTACGTTACGTGCAAATTCAATAGTTGCAAGTTGCATACCTAGGCAAATACCTAAGAATGGTACGTTGTTTTCGCGAGCATATTGAGTAGCAAGGATTTTACCCTCAACGCCACGGTCACCGAAACCACCTGGTACTAGGATACCATCGGCATCTCCAAGTAATTCTTTTACATTTTCAGAAGTAACGTGTTCAGCGTTGATTGCATTTACTTCAATATCAGTGTCAAATACATAACCAGCATGTTTAAGTGCTTCAACAACAGAAATATAAGCATCTTGTAATTCTACATATTTACCAACAAGCGCAATTTTTGTTGATTTCTTAAGATTTTTCACTTTATCTACAAGAGCTTTCCAATCTTCCATATCAGCTTCTGGAGCTTGAATTCCGAAGTGGTCAAGTACAATATCATCTAAGTCTTGAGCTTGTAGAGCTAAAGGAATTTCATATAAATGATCTGCGTCTACGCATTCAATTACTTCATGTGGTTTAACGTCGCAGAATAACGCTAATTTTTCTTTCATTTCTTGAGGTACTGGGCGATCTGTACGTACAACAAGAATGTTTGGTTGGATACCTAAAGAGCGTAATTCTTTTACAGAGTGTTGAGTTGGTTTTGTTTTTAACTCACCTGCTGCTGCAATATAAGGAATTAATGTACAGTGTAAATAAAGTACATTTTCATTTCCTAAATCACGTTTCATTTGGCGAATTGCTTCAAGGAATGGTAATGATTCAATGTCACCTACTGTACCACCAACTTCAGTGATCACGATATCTGCATTAGTTTCACGACCAGCGCGTTGAATACGATCTTTAATTTCGTTTGTGATGTGTGGAATTACTTGCACTGTTCCCCCATTGTAGTCACCACGACGTTCTTTTTTCAATACAGTCGAGTACACTTTACCTGAAGTAACTGTTGAATGTTTGCCTAGGTTGATATCGATAAAACGTTCATAGTGTCCAAGGTCTAAGTCTGTTTCTGCACCATCATCCGTTACGAATACTTCGCCATGTTGATATGGGCTCATTGTTCCTGGGTCAATGTTGATATATGGATCGAATTTTTGGATTGTTACTTCTAATCCACGATTCTTTAATAAACGTCCTAGTGATGCTGCTGTAATACCTTTGCCGAGTGATGAAACTACGCCGCCAGTTACAAAAATATATTTGGTCAATGCAAATTCCTCCTTGATGGTAGTGTTTCTAAAACACTTATAAAAAATACAAAAAACGCTCCTCCCGCAAATAAATTGCAGGGGGAGCGTATTACTTATACGGCCATTCTCCTTATTTAAGGAGCCCAAGTAAAAGGGTATATGATATTACCTAAGTTGTCAAGATGTTATTCTTTTTCTTTGTCTTCTAATTCTTCATCATCTAGTTCTTCATCATCGTCATCGATTTCAAATTCTTCATCTTCGATTTCGATTTCTTCATCTAAATCATCATCATCAATTTCATCGATATCAGCAGAATCGAAGTCTTCTTCGCCATCAATTTCTTCGTCATCATCGACAAATTCATCGAAGTCTTCTTCAAATTCGATTTCATCATCTTCTTCAAGATCTTCATCAACAAGTGCAGCTTTTGCTTTCTTCTTACGTACTTTAACAGTTGGTGCAGTTTCTTCTTCAACTTGATCGATCGCATACCATTCGCGGATTCCCCAGCGATTTTCTCCTAATACGATAAAACGACCATCAATATTGATGTCTGTATAGAATTGGATAGCTGCAGCTTTCATTTCTTCATCTGTACGAGCACCTAGGTCTTGAATAGCTTGCATAATTTCAGCAAATGCCAATGGTTGGTGTTTTTCTTCTAAGATAGCGTATGCTAAGTTGATTAATGATTCCTCTATTAACTGTTCTTGATTTAACTCACGAAGGTTCAATTCGTGCACGTCCTTTCTTCTTCATAAACATAATATCCATTATAAACAATTATACTTAATTTTCGCTACAATCAATTCTTCTTTTTTTCGATTTGCAAACGATAAAACCCGTATACAAACAAATATATTGCAAGAAGAAGGAATGAAATCGCTCCTAATTGTTTATCATATATATAATAAGTCAGTACTAAGCACAATATAATAATCATGAAGTGGATCACGATTTTCACTGTACCTTCACTCCTTCAAAATAGTCTAATCAGTATTACTTTAAAAGCGAAAAAGAAGGTCTAATCTATTGACTAGACACTTCATAATTATATCAATTAAATTGAAAACTCATATTTTCTTATTTACTCTGTTGAATAAGCATACTCCTCAATTGCTTATTCGTAAAGTGGGAGCACATGAAAACTAAATAATGACTATTGAAGGAATGGATTTTTTAGCTTTTTGATATTGAAGGTTGATTCTTTTATACATATTATATCTTAGTATGGACTAATTTTACTTAATCTACTCAAGGATTTGGTATTGATTGTTGCTATTTATTGTTTCATTGATACTACTTGACTCCTGTCTTGTACTACTAAGGAGATGTTATATTTTATTGGCACTACTTGGAAGTTGGTTAGCTCCACTCACTTTTTTGGTTCACTTAACCGATGATTGGCACCACTCATGGAATCATCTGCAAGCCTCGCTTAGTTGAAAACTTGATGCCTTCAACTAAGCAAGGAAGTTCTTGTTGTAGCTAAACTCGTTACATATTCCTTCTATATTGTCCGCCAACTTCGTACAGTGCATTAGTGATTTGGCCGAGACTTGCTACTTTTACAGTTTGCATGAGTTCTTCAAAGATATTGCCACCTTGTTTGGCCGTTTCTCTTAGGCTTTGTAGTGCGATTGCTGCTTCTCCCCCGTGTTGTTGTTGGAAGTTACGCAAATTTTGAATTTGTGCATCTTTCTCTTCTTTTGATGCCCGTGCGATCTCCATACTGTTGATTGCCTCTTCTGATGGTGGATTTGGATTCAAGTAAGTATTCACCCCAATAATCGGTAGTTCACCTGAATGCTTCAATGATTCATAATACATGGACTCTTCTTGGATTTTACCTCGTTGATACTGAGTTTCCATTGCCCCTAATACGCCACCTCTGTCATTCATTCGATCAAACTCAGCAAGTACCGCTTTTTCCACAAGTTCTGTTAATTCTTCAATGATAAATGAGCCTTGTAATGGGTTTTCATTTTTGGTTAAACCATGTTCTTTCGTAATAATCATTTGAATGGCCATTGCGCGACGAACAGATTCTTCAGTTGGTGTTGTAATTGCTTCATCATAAGCGTTTGTATGCAACGAGTTACAGTTATCATGTAATGCCATCAATGCTTGCAATGTTGTGCGGATATCATTGAAGTCGATTTCTTGTGCGTGTAAACTTCTTCCTGATGTTTGGATATGATATTTTAATTTTTGGCTACGGTCATTTGCTCCATATAAATCACGCATTGCCACTGCCCAAATACGGCGTGCCACTCTACCAATTACGCTATATTCCGGATCAAGTCCATTTGAGAAGAAAAATGAAAGATTTGGTGCAAAGTCATCGATATTCATACCACGACTCAAATAATATTCAACATACGTAAAGCCATTTGCTAATGTGAAAGCGAGTTGTGAAATCGGGTTAGCTCCTGCTTCTGCAATATGATAGCCAGAGATTGAAACAGAATAATAATTGCGAACTTTTTCATCTATAAAATATTGCTGGATATCTCCCATCATACGAAGTGCAAATTCAGTTGAGAAGATACATGTATTTTGTCCTTGGTCCTCTTTTAAAATATCTGCTTGCACTGTACCACGGACTACGTTTAATGTTTGCGATCTTGTTTCAGTAAATTCTTCTATTGTTAAATTACGACCAAGCTCTTGTTCACGTAACTGCACTTGTTGATCAATTGCCGTATTCATAAACATAGCTAAAATAATTGGAGCAGGTCCATTGATTGTCATCGAAACAGATGTGGATGCTGCACATAAATCAAATCCTGCATAGAGTTTCTTCATATCTTCTAGTGTGCAAATACTAACACCAGATTCACCTACTTTACCGTAGATATCCGGTCGCTCATCGGGATCTTCTCCATATAATGTCACGGAGTCAAATGCCGTTGATAAACGTTTTGCATCGTCATCTTTTGATAAATAGTGGAAGCGACGATTTGTACGTTCCGGCGTACCTTCGCCAGCAAATTGACGTTTTGGATCTTCACCTTGTCGTTTGAACGGGAACACACCTGCCGTATAAGGGAATGAGCCCGGCACATTTTCTGCATAAACCCAACGAAGAATTTCTCCGTAATCCACAAATTTCGGTAATACAACCTTTGGAATCTTCAATCCAGATAAGCTTGTAGTTGTTAATAATGTACGAATTTCTTTATCTCGTACTTTTGTTATGAGTTCGTCGCCACTGTAACTTTCTTTTAGCGTCTGCCAATTCTCTAAAATCTGTTTTGATTGTTTTGTTAGTTGATCTTTTACGCCATCAATTAGTTGCTGTAATGATTGTACAAGTGCATCTTCTGGTGATTTCTCTTGTACCAACTTAAGTGAACCTTCTAATTGGAATAGTTTTCTTGCTAGTTCCACTTGTTGATCAGATTTTTTATGATATCCACGAACTGTTTCTGAAATTTCTCGTAAATAGTAGCGACGTTCATTTGGTATAATGACATTTTGCTTTTGTGTTTTAACAAATTGCTCGTAGGATGTTTGCCAATCATAGTCACATTTTTCGTTAATTGTTTTAATTAATGCTGCGAATAAGGAGTTCGTTCCTTTGTCATTGAATTGGCTCGCGATTGTTCCAAAAACAGGCATAGTATCAAGGTCCTGATGCCATAATTCATGGCTTCGTTGATACTGTTTCTGCACTTGACGCAGTGCATCTTCTGAACCTTTTCTTTCGAATTTATTGATCACGATTAGATCCGCAAAATCGATCATATCGATTTTCTCTAGTTGGGTAGGTGCTCCAAACTCGCTCGTCATAACATACATTGATAGATCAGAAACACTTGTAATTGCAGCATCCCCTTGCCCAATACCACTCGTTTCAACCACAATTAAATCAAATCCTGCAACTTTAACAATTTCTAAAACATCACCAAGTGCCCCCGATAATTCTGTATGTGAATTACGTGTTGCTAAACTTCTCATATACACACGATTATTGAAGATTGCATTCATACGAATTCGGTCGCCGAGTAAGGCCCCGCCTGTTTTCTGTTTTGTAGGATCAATAGAGATAATTGCGATTTTCTTTTCCGGAAATTCGTGTAGGAATCGGCGAATTAATTCATCCGTTAACGAACTTTTCCCTGCTCCCCCTGTACCTGTAATTCCCAATACAGGCGTCTTTTTAGATAATTCTCTTGCAGTTTTTAACAGCCCATCAATCTCAACTTGTTTTCCTTCTTCAACTGCTGTTATAAGCTGTGCAAGTAGTTCAGGTTTTTCGGTATTCAGCTGTTGTAATTTATCAATCAAGTCATCTTTTACCGTTGAGAAATCACTTTTTTCAATCATTTTATTGATCATACCTTGTAATCCCAGTGTTAAGCCATCTTCTGGAGAGAATAGATTTTTTACACCATAATCTTGTAATTCTTTAATTTCCTTCGGCAAAATAACACCGCCACCACCGCCGAAAATACCGATATGTGGTGCCCCTTTTTTCTTTAGAAGATCGTGCATATATTTAAAGTATTCAATATGACCACCTTGATAGGAAGAAATAGCAATACCTTGTGCATCTTCTTGAATAGCAGCGTTTACAACTTCCTCTACAGCACGATTGTGACCTAGATGGATTACCTCAACACCGCTTGCTTGTAAAATACGACGCATTATATTAATCGATGCATCATGACCATCAAAAAGGCTGGATGCAGTAACAAAACGGACATGTTGCTGTGGTCTATAAATTTCTAGCTTTGTCATATTAAATTCCCCCTTATTTCAAATGAACAATTTCTCCACAGATAGAAAATGCAAGTAAAGAAAACAACAAGCATCCCCTGTTTGTGTTTTTCTCCCTCGCATCCCTAACCCTCTATACTTGAATACCGTTTACTAGTATTTTTGTCTGCATTTTAATATAGTCTTCTATTTTAAAATCCTTGCGCCATGCCCATCGACGGAAGGACCATGCCTGACCTTGAAGTACGATTTGGTGTGCAAGAAGTTTAATTTCTTTTTTAGGCATCTCTAGCTCTCCTGATTTCACACAACCTGCTAATAGATTTTCAAAAAGTCCAACCATCTCAATTTCTTTAGATAATACATATTCAAGAGCATCTTTTGGTAATGATTTCGATTCTTGATACATGACAAGCATTTCGTCTTGCATATCATCTACAAGTAAATAATATTGATTAATAGCCGATATTAAACCTTCCACAGTAGCCTCATGTTGTTGGATAGGTTCTAATCTTTTTCGAACTTCTAGATAAATGTTATTACAAACGAGATAGAGTATATCTTCTTTCGTGCGAATGTATTCATAGAGTGTACCTATACTGAAGCCTGCTTCTTTTGCGATTTCCCTTGTCGTCGTTCGATGAAAGCCTTTTTCCTTAAAGAGACGAACTGCAGCTTGAATCATTTCCGTTCTTCTCTTTTCTATTAGGCTTTCATCTTTGATAGATGTTTGAATCTGTCTTTTACTTTCTTTTGCCATATATTATTTTAAAAGCATACGAGAGATCACGAGACGTTGAATTTCTTGCGTACCCTCGTAAATTTGAGTAATTTTCGCATCACGCATGAAGCGTTCTACTGGATATTCTTTCGTATAACCGTAACCACCAAAGACTTGAACTGCTTCAGTTGTCACTTTCATTGCTGTATCACCAGCCATTAATTTCGCCATTGCTGATTGCTTACCGTATGGTAGATTATTTGATTCTAACCATGCAGCTTGGTAAGTTAATAATCTTGAAGCTTCTGTAGCAGTTGCCATATCAGCTAATTTAAATGACACCCCTTGGTTTGCAGAAATAGGTTTGCCAAATTGTACGCGTTCTTTTGAGTAAGCGACTGCAGCGTCTAATGCACCTTGTGCGATTCCAACTGCTTGAGCAGCAATACCGTTGCGACCTCCATCTAATGTTTTCATCGCAATCTTGAAACCGTCCCCTTCTGCACCAAGTAAATTTTCCTTTGGTACACGGCAGTTATCAAAAATGATTTCTGTAGTAGGTGATGAACGAATACCCATTTTCTTTTCTTTTTTCCCTACTGAGAAACCCTCAAAATCTGCTTCTACGATAAATGCTGAAGTACCATTTCTATCTTCAGGATCTGTTACCGCAAAAACGACGTAAATATCTGCAATCCCACCGTTTGTGATAAAGATTTTAGAACCATTTAAAACGTAATGATCCCCATCTAGTTTTGCTGTTGTTTTCATACCGCCAGCATCTGAACCTGAGCCTGGTTCTGTTAAACCATAAGCACCGATTTTCTTCCCTTCAGCCATTGGACGTAAATATTTTTGTTTTTGCTCTTCCGTACCAAATTTGTAAACTGGCCATCCCGCAAGTGAAGTATGTGCTGAAAGTGTTACACCGGTAGATGCACATACGCGAGATAATTCTTCAACTGCAATAACGTAGGCTAAATAATCTGAGCCGATACCGCCGTACTCTTCTGGCCAAGGAATCCCTGTTAAGCCTAGCTCAGCCATTTGGTCGAAAATAGCACGATCAAATGTTTCATTTTCATCACGTTCTGCAGCAGTAGGTGCTACTTCGTTTTCCGCAAAATCTCTTACCATTTTTCGAATCATTTCATGTTCTTCAGATAGTGTAAAATTCATCCCGTATTTCCCCTTTGTATTTTAAATTTATATATACTGTCACTTTTTTCTTATGCATGTTATTGCCCAATTTTTTATCCAAAGCGCCAGTACGCTGAGCGCACAAACTGCAGTCAACTCTGTTGTCTCACAAGGCTCGGTACTCTTGACGCTTCACTTTCATCCCATAGCAAAACTTTCTCGCCCTTTATGTAAGACATTTTGGAACAATCAATATTCTTTTCAAATATCAACAAGCAAATGTATTAGTGCATTCTTATAAACATCTCGAAATGACCATTCTCTGAATCTCACTTGTTCCCTCGTAGATTTCTGTTACTTTCGCATCGCGGAAGTAGCGTTCTACTGGATAATCCTCGGTATACCCATAGCCTCCAAAAATTTGGATGGCTTCCGTAGTTACATCAACAGCTGTTTTGGAAGCAAAAAGTTTAGCCATTGATGCTTCCTTTCGGCAAGGTTTCCCCATTGCCCGTAAGTTTGCTGCATTGTAGACAAGCAATTTAGCTGCTTCAATTGCTGTTGCCATATCTGCTAGCTTAAATGAAACTCCTTGATTTGCTGCAATTGGTTTGCCAAATTGTTTACGTTCAGCTGCATATCTTGTCGCTTCTTCTAAAGCTGCTTCTGCAATCCCCAAGCTTTGCGCAGCAATACCGATGCGTCCGACATCTAAATTTGCCATTGCAATTTTAAAGCCGTCCCCTTCTGCACCGAGTAAATTGTGAGCTGGGACCTTCATTTGATCGAATGTAAGCTGTACCGTTCTCGAGCCATGTAGTCCCATTTTCTTTTCATCTTTGCCAACGATTAAACCTGGAGTATCCTTTTCAACGATAAATGCTGAGATTCCTCTTACACCTTTTGACGGATTAGTAGAGGCAAAGACAATATACACATCCGCCTCTCCACCATTGGTAATAAAAACTTTAGAACCATTCAGTTCGTAATCATCTCCAGCTTTTACTGCTCTCGTTTTCAAAGACCCCGCGTCAGATCCTGACGATGGTTCTGTTAAGCAAAATGCACCTAAGTATTCTCCAGAGGCAAGTTTTGGAACGTAACGCTTTTTTTGTTCTTCATTGCCAAAATAGAGTATAGGATTTGTTCCGACCGATGTATGCACAGACAAAATCACCCCGATGACTGCACTTACCTTTGATAATTCGTTAATGGCAATAATATAGGATGTGAAATCCATTTCTGAACCGCCATATTTTGCTGGTGCTGTTATACCCATAAGTCCTAGCTCTCCCATTTTGGCTAGAATATCACGTGGAAAACCCCCATTTTCCATATAACTGACTTGCGGTGCAATAACATCCTTCGCAAAATCCCGAACCATATTGCGCATCATCAATTGTTCTTCCGTGAACTGTAAATTCATGATGAATCTCCCCTTTATCCCGCTTTAACGGGCATTAAGATCCCACTTCTTTGAATGAAGGTTCACTTTATTGCTATTTCAACTTCCGATTTTATTCGTAAGTATAGAAACCACGCCCAGTTTTCTTCCCTAGCCATCCAGCCTTGACGTATTTTCGTAATAACGGGCAAGGTCGATATTTACTATCACCAAATCCTTCATACAATGTTTCCATAATATAAAGACATGTATCAAGGCCGATGAAATCCGCTAAAGTTAATGGCCCCATTGGATGGTTCATACCAAGTTTCATGACTTCATCAATTGCTTCTTTCGTTGCCACACCTTCATAAAGTGTATAAATTGCTTCGTTGATCATTGGCATTAACACACGATTTGCTACAAATCCAGGGAAATCATTTACTTCCACTGGTACCTTTTCGAGTTTTTCCGTTAGTTCTTCAATCATGTTGTACACTTCATCTGATGTAGCTAGACCTCGAATAATCTCTACAAGTTTCATAACTGGTACTGGATTCATAAAATGCATACCAATTACTTGTTCTGGACGTTTTGTCACTGCTGCAATTTCTGTTATTGGTAGTGACGAAGTGTTGGAAGCTAAAATTGCATGTTTTGGCGCAACTTCATCTAGCTGTTTAAAAATAGATTGCTTGATATCCATATTTTCAACAGCTGCTTCTATTACTAAATCAACATCGTTTGCATCATTAATAGATAAAGATTTTGTGAATCTTTGCAAAATTTCATCTTTTTCGTCTTCCGTCATACGACCTTTTACAACGTTTCTAGAAAGGTTTTGGGAAATTGTTTGAATACCTCTTGCAAAAGATTCTTCACTAATGTCATTAAGTTTGACTTCTAATCCTGCTTGAGCACAAACTTGGGCGATCCCCGAACCCATTTGTCCTGCACCTATTACCATTACTTTTTGAATTGTCATTTCTCCACTCCCTTTTGTGTTGGGACTTCAATCATGATGGCATCCCCTTGACCACCACCAGAACAAATAGCTGCAATTCCTAGTCCCCCACCACGACGTTTTAACTCATATGCAAGAGTTAAAATTATTCTTGCTCCTGATGCGCCTATTGGATGACCTAATGCTACAGCTCCCCCATTGACGTTGACTTTTCCAGCGTCAAGTTCAGCAATTTTACTACTTGCAAGTGCAACTGCTGCAAAGGCTTCATTGATTTCAAACAAATCAATATCCTCTAATTTCTTACCTGTCTTATCTAAAATTTTGTTGATTACGAGACCTGGTGTTTGTGGAAAATCTTTCGGTTCTACACCAACTTCAGCATGACCAACAATGTAAGCAAGCGGTGACAACTGATTTTCTTCCGCATATTCCTCACTTGTTACAACAACTGCACATGCACCATCATTCACCCCAGGAGCATTACCAGCTGTAATCGTACCATCCTTACTAAAAGCCGATTTCAATTTCGTAAGAATTTCTAGCGACGTGTCTTTACGCGGTGCTTCATCAGTATCAACTATAAGGTCATCACCTTTTCTTTGAGAAATTGACACTGCTACAATTTCTTCAGCGAATTTCCCCTCTTCAATTGCACGCGTTGCTCTTTGGTGACTTCGTAATGCCCATTCATCTTGCGTTTCTCTAGTCAGTTCGAATTTCTCTGCTGTCTCGTCTCCATATGTGCCCATATGTACGCGCTGTGGATGAAACGAACATGAAAGACCGTCATAAATCATACCATCAACTAGTGTTGCGTCTCCCATTCGCAAACCAAATCGACCCTTTGGTAAATAGTACGGTGCATTAGACATGGACTCCATCCCACCAGCCACAATTACTCTTTCCTCACCAAGTCTGATTAGTTGGTCTGCTAGAGTTACACTTCGCAAACCTGAAGCACAGACTTTGTTGATAGTTTCTGTTTTTACAGAGTATGGAATTCCTGCTTTTGAAGCTGCTTGACGCGAAGGAATTTGCCCTTGCCCTGCTTGTAAAACTGTTCCCATAATGACTTCATCTACTTGCGTCTCTCCTATATTGGATCGCTTTAACGCTTCTTTTATTGCTACACCACCTAAGTCACTGGCATTTAAAGGACTAAGTTTTCCGCCAAGTTTTCCGAAGGCTGTTCGTGCTCCATCAATAATTACCGCTTTTTGCAAGTTTGACACCCCTTTTAAATTGTCATTGGATACGCTTACACAGACTGAATAATTAAAACGAGTGCTCGAAATTCCAGATTGACTGAACGCTCGCTCAATAAAATTTTAGAAAAAAAGAGAGGGCACTTGCTCTCTCTTTTTCACTTGTAAATATTGTATAAAAATTTTGACTTTTATGCAATATGTTATTTTCTTCTGCTTATTACACTGTTTCTTCTAAAGGCTCTGTAGGAATTTGAACTTCACCACACACTGATTTTTCTAGTAACTCAGCAATATCGTATGTGTCTATTTGTTCTTCTACCTCTTTTGCCTTTGTGCCATCTGATAACATCGTTAAGCAATAAGGACAGCCGGAAGAAATAATTGTAGGATTTACTGCCAATGCTTGTTCTGTACGTGCTACATTAATTCGGTTACCCACATGTTCTTCCATCCACATTAGCCCACCACCTGCACCACAACACATAGCTGTTTCACGATTGCGTTCCATTTCCACTAGTTTGACACCAGGAATCGATTTTAAAATTTCACGTGGTGCATCATACACATCGTTGTAACGACCTAAGTAACAAGAATCATGGAACGTAATGGTTTCATTCACTTCATACTGTGGTTTTAGTCGACCTTGTTGAACAAGCTCAAACAACAACTCTGTATGGTGATACACTTCTCCACTCCATCCAAAGTCACTATATTCATTCTTGAAAATATTATATGCATGTGGATCGATCGTTACGATTTTCGTAATGCCTGCTTTTTCAAATTCTTTAATATTCGCTTCAGCAAGCTCTTGGAATAAAAACTCATTTCCTAAACGTCGTGGTGTATCACCAGAGTTCTTTTCTTTATTTCCTAAAATTGCAAATTTTACGCCTGCTTCGTTCATCAAGTGAGCAAATGCTAAGGCAATTTTTTGTGAACGGTTATCGAAAGAGCCCATAGAACCTACCCAGAATAGGTACTCGATTTCTTCACCTGCTTTTGAAGCTTCTTTTATTGTTGGAATATGCACGTCTGGACGAGCATCTCTCCAATTTTCTTTTTCTTTACGGTTGATCCCCCAAGGATTTCCTTGGCGTTCGATATTCGTCATTGCACGCTGAGCATCAGGATTTACACGTCCTTCTGTCATTGTTAAATAACGACGAAGATCAATGATTTTCTCAACATGCTCATTCATAACTGGACATTGATCCTCACAGTTACGACAAGTAGTACATGCCCAAATCTCTTCTTCAGTGATAACATCACCAATTAATGATGGACTGTAGACATCTTCAATCGTTACACCTTCTGCACCTGCAGCAATAGCAAGCTGATTCCCTTGTGTATTTTTGAAGAACATCTTTGGTACCCATGGTTGTTGATGTGTTTGTACAGCACCAGTAAATGTTAGATGGTCACGAAGTTTTGTCATTAAATCCATTGGTGAAAGCATTTTGCCTGTCCCACTTGCAGGACACATATTCGTACAACGTCCACACTCTACGCAAGCATAGAGATCAATCAGTTGAAGTTGTGTGAAATCTTCTATTTTCCCGACACCAAAAGAAGGTACTTCCTCTGATTCTTCATCTTCGTTTTCTAATGCTTCAAAATCAATCGGCGTTAATTTGCCAACAGGTGTTAAACGATTAAAGTAAACGTTTACAGGACCTGCGATTAAATGTGCGTGTTTAGATTGTGGAACATACACTAAGAATGTTAAAAGAATTAGCAGATGAATCCACCACATGATAAAGAACACAACTGTTGCAGCAACTGGTGGTAAGAATCCGAATACTGTGCCGATTAAAGAAGCAACAGGCTCTGACCATGTTGCTGCCTCTCCATGCCAAATCATTCCCATACCATTACCTACAAGCACAGAAACCATTAAACCACCGATAAAAATCAATACAAGCCCAGATTTTAATCCGCGTTTTAGTCGAACAAGCTTTTCAATATAACGACGGTAAAAAGCCCATACAACTGCAACCAAAATAACAAGTGACACTATTTCTTGGAAGAATGTAAAATACGGATAAACAGGTCCAAGTGGTAAATGTGATCCTGGGTTTAAGCCTTTCCAGATAAAATCAATAGCACCAAGTTGTACTAATATGAATCCATAGAAGAACATGACATGGATGGCACCACTCTTTTTATCCTTCAATAATTTCTTTTGTCCAAAAACATACACCCAAATGTTTTGTAATCTTGCTTTGACATCATTATCAAATTCAACCTTTTTCCCCATTTTGATGAATTGATAGCGTGTCTTTACCAAGTACGCGAATAGCCCTAATCCATATGCGACTACAGCTAAAAATAAAATCCAGTTAATGATTAATAATGGATTCATTTTCCTTCCCCCCTAAGTTGCTTCTTGTCTTACACTCTATCTACAAGATAGTAGATTTATGGAAAAATATTGTTAGAAATATTGTAAAATATGAATGAGCATTCAGTCAATCATATTTCAAAATACCTTGCAAATATTTCTCTAAAATTATTAAAATTTCTCCCTTAATTAATAATCTTGAAGTTAATTCAATATTCTATCATATACAGATACAAATATACTATGATATTTTTTATAATAAAATTATAAAAAAACATCAAAAAGTCTATTGTAAATAGATTTTTCGATGTTTTGATTATGCATGTATAACAATCGGGTGCAATAATTCTCCCAAAAGTTGTTGCGCTTGTTGTATTTTTTCCTCATAAATCCCAACTAAAACGACTGTTGATGGTCCTGCAGATTCATGGATATCCCATGCACATTCAAATGATTCTACACCAAACAGGTTTTGAACTTCTTTTGAAATCCCTTTAGATCCTACCGGCCAAATACGTCCGATTATATCTTGCTGGATTGCTTTATAAATACATTTCATATCAGCGATTTTTTCTGGTTCAGTCACTAATTTATCCCCAACTAATGGTTTGCCATATGTAAACCATTTTAAACATTGTACAGGCGGAATATCTTTGACAGATTCACCGATCATCGTAATAGCTATCCCTGATTGCAATGTTTCCATATTGGATTCTGTACTACCTGTAATTCTAGGTAACCCTATACCAATTTCGTGAAATAATCTACTGATACCAGTAATATAACGATTCCAAGCATCTTCGTCACTGAAATTGTGCAAAATGATTGCTTCAGGTACAGCGCCCTCTGCCCATTGTTCGAGCAATGTCACACGAGCAGAAAAATAACTTGTAACATCATCTTGAACGTGTACAACATCTAACTTCTTCTGTCCAATAGCTCCAGAATTGTCGGTAGTTACGATAAAGCCATTCGACAATTGTAACGCATTTCTCATCTATGAATGAGCCTCTTTTCTTGCAAAAGCTTTTGATAATACAGGCATACAAAATCCTGCAATTACAACATTAATGATTGTTGTTATCAAAATCCCCGGTGTTACGCTATAGAACATTTCTGGTGAGATTAACCAATAAAATGGTAGCGGTGACAAAATACCATTGGCAATGATAGCATATACCCACTTTAAAATTGAATGATTCTTCTGATGTAATTTTGTAAAACCCCAAACTACAATATACATTTCAAAAGCAATTAAAATATGGAATGGTCCATATGGAAAACCACCTATCTCAGCTGAAACAATATGACCAATTGCTGCTGCAATTCCTGCTACAGGCGCTGGTAAGAAAACTGCTCCTAAAAATGCAGGAGCAGAATCAAGAGCAGCGGACGTAACCCCTACAGGAACCTTAATCATTGCACCTACTGCACATAATGCAGATATCATTGCTGTAAACGTAATAATTCTTAATTTCATCAATATTTAGTCCTTTGTTTTGTCTTTTCGTCCGCCATTTCTAAACACCTTTGCACCTCGGATATATTCAATATCCGCAACATTTAAGCGTGAATTTGCCACACGTGCAGCCGCAAATAAATAGTCAGATAAACGATTTAAATAACGTTGCACTACTGTAGGGACATCTCCCTCTTTTGCATTTTTTAATAATGTCACAGTTTGACGTTCAGCACGTCTCGCAATCGTACGAGCAATATGCAAAGTTGCTGCTGCAGGTGATCCACCAGGTAAGATAAACTTCTCAAGTAAAGGCGGTTCATCCATTAAAATATCAATTCGCTTTTCCATCTCTTCAATTGGTTCGTCTGTCATTTTGTAATGACGTTCTTTCATCACATTTGCCAAATCGCCACCACAATCAAATAATTCATTTTGGATATTTTCTAGGTCTTGCAATATATCTTGGAATTTCCCCTGATCTAGCTCTGTCATTGCCTTACCGATGAATGAATTCAATTCATCTATCGTACCATATGCCTCAACTCGTAAATCGTCTTTATCTACTCTTCCACCGATAATACTTGTTTTCCCTTTGTCACCTGTACGTGTGTATAAATTCATCTTTCATCCTTCTTTCTATTTTATTTTTTCAGCTAAGCCGTACCAAATTCTTGTTACATGTTCACTTACTGCAAATAATTGCTGATATAATCGTCCACAAGTATCTCTAAGTTGCCGGTCATGTTGGTCAATTGGTACGATGCCTCTCCCCATCTCAGTTGCAATAATGATGACTCGATGCTTCTTATCAAATGATTGTAGCTGTTCCGTAATCTGGGTAGCTAACTTTCTTTCATCTTGCTCAAGTAGTGGTTTGACTACACGTTCAAGCCCTGAAACAACAATTGTTTCGCTTGTGGGATTTTGCGGTAATTGCCCTATATACCATTCGACATCAAATAGATCTTGCTCTTTTAACCAATTTATCACATATTCATGTTTGCCGTTATAGGCCCCACCGATAAAGATGTGCATCGTTTTCCCTCCTCAAAAGCTTCTCTAGTAGTCCACTGAAGCGTAAACATATCGTCATGTGAAACATGCCAATCCCAAAATCCACTCGATTCTGGAGCAAGGTGAACAAGCAATATTCGAATTGTTCCACCATGTAAAATGAGAGGATATCTAGTCAAGCCTTTTGGTAATCGAGCAATAGCTCCCATACAACGCTTCGTAACTTCTTCTAATGTTTCACCGGACGGTGGTGCTAAACGATGTGGATCATCAATCCAGTTTCGATATTGCTGAATCTCTTTTAACTCTTCATAAGTTTTGCCTTCGAATTCACCAAAATTACTTTCTCTAAATCCTACATCCCCAAAATATGAAGCTATCGGAAAATAGTATGCTGCGGTTTGTTTACAACGTTTTAAATCGCTACCAAAAACCGTTTCACATCTGCTATCTAATACAGGCAGGTTTTGATTCGTCAATATATCTTCATCTACCCACCCTAAATACCGTCTTTCATTATTACTCTTCGTTCTTGCGTGGCGTATTAAGTAAACAGTAACAGCGTAATCCATAATACTGCCTCCATTCCTTCAATAAACGCACCAAGTAAATCGCCAGAGCTACCACGGAAATTACGAATAGTCCACAATTTGTAGAACATTGCAGCTACCACTACTACTCCAAGTAATACTATTGCTACAAGCCCTTCACCACTTATCCAAATAATCAGTGTTGTACCAATAACAGTAGAAATAATTGTGCTTATTAGCCATGATGACGTATGTAAATGTTGCTTAAAAAAATAACCTAATCCTTTTTCCTTAGAACTTTTTGTCTGGATGAAATAAATGGACATCCCTAATCGGGATAAAAATGGTACCACTATTAACCAGATCCAATTGAACTGTTGTTGTCCTACTAATTCTGATAAGAAAAAAATTTTCGTTAATACCAGAAATAGTAACGACATCGCACCAAAAGCTCCAATACGTGGATCGTCTAATATTTCGATACGATTTTCTATATCACGATATGAAAAATAAGCGTCTCCCATATCTACAAAACCATCTAAATGTAACCCGCCAGTCCAAATTATATAACCGAATATAAGGATAAACCCTGTTAACATTGGACTTATTTCGGTATATGTTTGGATTATATAAAATATTGCCGCCATAACAGCCCCCATTAGGGCACCTAACCACGGTAAAAAGGAGAACATTGCAGTAACTGTTTTCTTCGTTAATGGTAATTCTTTATGAATCGGAACAACTGTGAAAAATTGAAATGCCAATAATATTCCTTTCACCACAGTACTCATAGTCTCACCTCCTTTTCTATTTCCATTGATGAACATGACCATATTCAATTTCGATGGCTTGTGTTGCTTGTTTTATAAACCATTGATGGAGCTTTCCTAAATGTCTTTGATACAGTTGTACTTCCTGATTACTTGATATGGGTTCATCAAGCACTTCATTGGAAACAATGACAATCGGGATTTGCAAAGAATGTAATTGTAAAATAGTATTCTTCATATCATGAATACGTTGCTCCAGCTTCTCGGGGTGTTGCCAATTACAAATACCTGTTTCAAAGCCTTCATAAAATTCATTAGTTAACCAAGTTGTGACACAATCCCATAGCATCACGTCTCCTGGTTGAATGAGATGTAGCAATTTGCTCAGATTCGTTGGTTGTTCAAACGTAACCCAATTTAGTTGTTGTTTTTGTCGATCAATTTGATGTCTCGCTATTCGCTTTTTCATTTCATCGTCAAACCCTACCCCGGTCGCAACATAAACAAGTCGTTTCGCGTGGTTCATATCGGCTAATTGTCGTAATTGTTGTTCAGCATAAGCACTTTTACCACTACGTACGCCACCAGTTATAAAGATGAGCTGTGTTTTAGCCATGAAGTCATCCCCTTCTGTAAAGCCTTCATTGCTTGTTCCTTCTTCATCCCTACTCTAAACCATTCTCCATTCATACCACGGAAATTTTCCGTATGACGAAGGACAAATCCCTTTTGGAGCATCGCATGAAAGAATTCTTTTGAATGTTGTGGTATCGGTATTTGAAAACTAACATAGTTCGTAACACTCTTTGTTGTTTTACAGCCTAGTTGTTGTAAAAAAGCAGTGAATTCTTCTCTACTTTTCTGTGCATAACGAATAGCTTGATCTCGATATTCTCTTTCTTCCAAACATCCTGTACCAATGACAGCTGCTAATCCGTTAATATGCCAATGGGATGTTTTTCTTTGTAAATTTTCAATAATGCTTGGTGATGCAATCATATAGCCTAATCTCACACCAGCAATAGCGTACATTTTTGTCATAGAACGTACAATGATAACATGTGGATTTTCTTCTAAATAGGGAATCATTGATGCGTCTTCATCAATCCAATCGATAAATGCTTCATCTAAAACAATATGACAATTTGCCTTTTTTCCTTCTGTTATGAGCAAAAGGAGCTGTTCTATTGGCGGCAATACACCTGTTGGATTATTTGGCGTACATAAATACAAGACATCCGCCTGTTGCATTTCTTCAATTATTTGGTTGATTGGGAGTTGCCACGTTACGATCTCTTCGACTTCAAGATGAATAATTTCTACATCGTTTGCTGATAAAGTAGCTTCATACTCTGAAAAAGTCGGGTGAATAAGAATGGCACGCTTTTTTTGAAACATTGACGCAAGTAATGAAAAAATTTCCGCAGCCCCGTTACCAAGCAAAACTTGATTAACACGAACGCCATGGTATTTTGCTACAGCTGACAAAAATGGTTGCCCCTGTGGATCTGGATACCGTTCAACAAGATGCTGTAAATCATCCCAATTCTGCCTAATAAATTCCGGCGGTCCTGCAGGGTTAACATTTTCACTAAAATCAATGATTTGTCCGGGTTTTTCAATAGAAAGTTGTTCATATAAAAGATGCGGATTGGCACCATGATTAGGTAACGACAATGAGAATTCCTCCTATGATTACGCCTGTAAGCCAAAACAATGTTGTTACAGCATGCATTTGTTCAATGGCTATTTTAATATGTCTTGGTGCAAGCTCTGTTTCTGGCTCTCCCATTTTTGCTCGTTCAGAAATTACACCTTTATAGCTATTCGTACCACCTAATTGAATGCCAAGTTGATAGGCCGTTGCTGCTTCTAAAAATCCACTATTCGGGCTTGGATGTTTTTTAGCATCTCTTAACCAACCTTTCAAACGATAAGAAAATGGCTGTGACGATTCTTTTTTCGTCCCAATCAACATGAGAAAGCCTGTTATTCTACTTGGTATGTAATTAAAAATGTCGTCTGTATGTGCAGCAACAAATCCAAAGTCACCGTATTTTTCATTTTTATAAGCAACCATGGAGTCGAGCGTGTTCACTGCTTTGTACATCCAGATTCCTGTCGCCCCAAAGAGAAATGCCCAAAACAATGGTGCTGTTACGCCATCACTCGTATTCTCGGAAACCGTTTCGACAACACCTCTCGTTACTTCTGGTACAGAGAGCTTATCGGTATCTCGACCAACAATCCAAGATAGCTTCTCACGGGCCTCTTTCAAATTTCCTTCTACAAGCGGGGTATAGACATCATTTGCTGCTTGTTGTAAGCTCTTTTGTGCAAGTGCAACAGCAATCATCACACTTTCAACTAAAATACCGAAAATCGTTCCTACTGTATATGCCGCAATAACAATTAAATAAGTTACAATTGTGGTGATACCAACAACTACTATAACAAGTAAAAGCCCCTTCATCCTACGAAACTTCCCAATGTTTAATCGTTTTGTTAACCACTGAATTGTATTACCAATCCATCTTATAGGATGAGGCATTTTAGGTGGATCCCCAATTAATCGATCAAGAATTACCCCAAGTGAGCAAGCAATTAAATGTGCAAACATGTTATAGCATTCCTTTCGCACGTTTGTACTCTTGTAATGCAATACGTGTTGTTTCAAATACACCGTGACCAATGAGCTTTCCGATTCCTGTTATGGTTCCTGCATATTCAAAGAACGGTTCTTTTTGTGTAGCAGCAATGAGCACACTATCTGTTGACGTCCCAGTAGCAACCGTATTTGAAATAGTATCTCTTATATCTTCAATTACTAATGCTTTCGTTTTTGCTTCTGTTGCCGTAATCATCGCTTGCATAAAGGATTCATCCGTAAGAGTACCATTAATGAAAACCCATGTATTGATTGTTCCTATATGTGGTTTTTCCGGACGTTCATAGGCTTTTGATACATCAACCGCATTTCCAACACCTGCGGTTACTGCAACAACAATACTACTAATAGTAGAAGAAAACTCTCTAATAACTACATGCTTCGCGGCAACGGCTGTCATCATTGCAACTGTGTTAGAAGGTGAAAAACCGTGTTTCTCTAAATATCGCTTTAATTCTTCATGCGCATCTTCACACATATATTTGATATCTACGGCACGATTAATAAATGTCTGGAACCATCCAAATCCTGCATTATGAACAGCAGATGATACAGTTTTTAATGGAAATGATGTTTGCAACTCAACAAACTCATCACGTACTTTAATTTGCTCGGCTGTAATAGAAGTTGCCTTTTGTATATCATTATGTGGTTTCGGTATTAACGTAATTTGTGGCTTCGGTAGCACTGGATGTGGATAATTTGACACTTCCGTACGATAAACATCCCTAATATGTTTTTCCTTTAATACTTCATGTGGTTCACCTTCTGAATAAATTTGCCCGTCCTCAAGTAAGATCAACTGATCACAATAGAGTGAGGCTAAATTTATATCATGAAAAATAGAAACAACCGTCAGACCATTATGTACAACTTCATGCCGAATCATATCCATCAATCTTCTTTGATGTTCGATATCTAAATGATTTGTTGGTTCGTCTAATAGTAACAAATCTGAGCGCTGTGCTAATGCTTGTGCAACAAAGGTTCGTTGCTGTTCTCCACCAGAAAGAAACTCTAAATTTTGATTATCATATTGAGCAATACCTGTTTGTTGCATTGCTTCTGTAACTGCTTCTTCATCCTCTTTCGACCATGTTGAAAACCAGCTACTTTGATGTGGGTAACGACCAATTGATACTGTTTCACGAACAGAATGTGAAAAAGCATGAGCATGCAATTGTGGCAACACAGCCATTTTACGCGCTAATTCCTTTGTGGAATAATCCTTCAAGTTTTTGCCATCAATTTGAACAGTTCCAGAAGTAGCAGGTAAAATCCCGCTTATCACTTTGATTAGAGTGGACTTTCCACTACCATTCGGTCCTAGAATTCCGATAAACTTCCCCTTATCAACTGTAAACGAAATATCTTTTACAATTGGCTTCTTGGAATCATAACCACCACTAAGTTGTTTTACAGCAAGCATACTATTACGCCCCCTTCATTCTACGTTGACGGAAGAAAATATAAGCAAAAACTGGTGCCCCAATAAACGATGTAATCACACCGATCGGTAACTCTGTAGGTGCAATAACTGTTCGTGCTATCAAATCGCATAGAATAAGTAACGATGCACCATTAATAAAAGATAATGGAATTAAATGACGATGATCTGTTCCAAATAAAAGTCGTGTTATATGTGGCACAACTAAACCAACAAAACCAATCGTGCCAGATACTGCTACAGCAGAGCCCGTTAACATAGAACCACCGAGTAATAGCATCCACTTACTTCTCTTCACATTTACACCTAAATACTTTGCTCGTTCTTCACCAAACAGCATGGCATTCAGTTCACGTCGATTAAGCCATAATAAAATTGTTCCGAAAGTAATAAACGGCAAAATCATTTTGATATATGGCCATCCTCTCATCGATACACTACCCATTAACCAATCAATAATTTGGCGAAGTTCTTCTCCTGTTAAGGCAATCATCAATGATATCACGGAACTTAAAAAAGAACTCACAATAATCCCTGTTAAAATAAGGGTTTCCATTTTCATCGTACGATCGACTAATTTAGCAAACCCTAAAACAACAAACATTGCAAAGAGCGCCCCTATCATGCTGAAAGTTGGTAATGTGAAGATACCTAAAATAGGGGTTGAAATACTGAAAAAGAGCGTCATCACGGCGCCTACTGAGGCACCTGATGACACTCCTAACGTGTATGGATCTGCAAGTGGATTTTTTAACAATCCTTGAAAGGCAGTTCCTGCAACGGCTAATGCTGCTCCAACAAGTCCTGCTAAAATTACTCTAGGCATTCGAATGTTCCATAAAATATTCGTTGCTGTTTCATCCACTCCAATATTCCATAACGTACTGATTGGCACCTTTACGGAACCAACGGAAATACCGAGCCATATACTCATCAATAGGATGATTACAGCTACGATATAACCGACTATGATCTTTTTCACTTAAACGCCTCTGGGTAAACAGCCTTCGCTACTTCCTCTAACCCTTCAGCAAGGCGAGGACCTGTACGAGCTGTTAAATTTTGATCTACTAGCACAACTGCGTTATTTTTAACAGCAGTAATACTGTCAAAGCCTGGACGTTTTTTTACTTTCTCTACGATATTTGGAACATAATCTTCCATCACAATAATAGTATCGGGATTACGTTTGACAATTTGCTCTGGATCAATTTTAAACCAACCTGATTGATCATCCGCAACATTTTTTATATTCGCTAAGTTGAAGATTTCTTGCATAAATGTATCTTTACCTGCTGTGTAAATATTAGGTACATCTGATGTTTCAACAAAAGCAGTACGTTGTTTAACATTCGCTACTTTATCTTGTACTTCTTTTACTTTCGCTTTCATATCAGCAACGATTTTATCCGCTTTTTGTGGTTGATTTGTAATTTGACCGATTTGTTTGATGGTGTCATATGTTTCTTCAAAGTTTGTTGCATTTTTTACGACAAAAACGGTAATCCCTGCATCTTTCAATTGTTGTAATCCCGATTCAATTGACTTTGCATTCGATTCATGTGCAAATACGACATCTGGTTTTAAGCTTAGTACTTTTTCAATGTTAATTTTCTGCATATCGCCTACTTTTTCTTTTTTGGTAGCAGCTTTTGGATAATCATCGTTATCACTTACACCAACGATTTTGTCGTCTAAACCTAGTGCGAATAAGATTTCTGTATTACTTGGGATCAGTGATACGATTTTTTTCGGTTCTTCTTTTAATTCTACCTCATTCCCAAGCGCATCTTTTACTGTCATAGGGTATGTAGCTGTTTTGTCCGTAGTTTGAGTAGTCTTTTCACTTTTTTCAGTTGATGATTTTTGAGTTTCGCTTTGATTGCATCCAACAAGTAGAACAAACGCCATTGTTAGTAAGAAACCCAGTTGCCAAATTTTTTTCACAAAAATGCCTCCTCCATAAAAAATGCCTCTCGTATTTTTGAGAGGCATCATGATTCCAGTATATTCAAGTACACTAGCACCCACTCTATCCTCGTAGTTATTTGGTGATCTGAGTTCGGCAGGTATCCTGGCTTGTGTTCATCGCGCATCGTGCCTTCCCAAAAAATCAATTCTTTTTAGTGGCCGTTTACGAGTTGCTCACACTTACAGTGGCGGGACCGCATCGGATTTTCACCGATTTCCCTTTTCACTCAACATTTGGTATATGTCGAGAACCGTACTTCTTTATATATTGAATTGTTTATCATTATACCGAATATTTGGTTTTTGTGAAAGATAAGTTTTGGCAATTGTTTTTTCTCTAAATAACAAATTACATATAAAATAAACAGCAGTTAGCTTCTCTTCTAGGAGATTTTACTGCTGTTCACGATTATCATGCATAAATTAATATTGTTTCATCCACTTTAAAAAGTTACCAACTATTTTATCTAAAAATTGAACCGTTCCTTCTTCTGTTAGATTTCCTGAATCATCAAATTTCGTGTGCACAGCCCCAATATATACATCATTGCCTATTAGTATTGGAGATGATAATCCTATTGAAAATAAAATGTCGCGTAAATGCATTTGTGCTTTCGCAGTTCCCAATACTCCCATCGAAGCACCCATAATCCAAGAAGGTTTACCAATCATGACTTGATCTACTCGTGATAGCCAATCGATTGCATTACCCAATACTCCCGGAATGGACCCATTATACTCTGGTGTTACCCAAAGTACCGCATCGGCAGCTTTTACCTTCGCTTTAAAATCTACAACAGATTGCGGTGGATCATTTTCGTTATCTTGATTGTACATAGGTAAATCATTTAAAGTTAAGACTTCCATGTCAAACTTATCTGCATTATGTTTTTTTACAAATTCAGCTAGTTTTTTGTTATATGAATCTTTTCGGATACTACCTACAATTGCAACAACTTTCATAATGATTCCTCCCAAAATAGAATTCAACATATCATTCTCTTTTTTATATTTTTTATACCTCCAGCTGGATTATCGCCACAATACTCAAAGAGGTTGAATGAGAAGTATTAAAACTCTATAAATTGGTAACATTGGTACTGGTAGTAAATTAAGGAGGCTGAAATATGAAAAAAGTATTGATGGTACTTGTCCTAGTAAATATGTTAATTTTATCTGCTTGTCAATGGCAAGGATTCGGTAAACAAGATATTACTACAGGTAGTAAAAATGGAACAAAAATACCCGTTAATTCAGAAGTAAAGGGTATTGAAGAGTCAACGTTAAATACAGGAGTAAAAATTGCAAAGATTCTCGGAAGTACAACTTGGCAAGGAACAAAAGTATATGATAAAAATAATAATGATTTAACACAACAAAACACAAACTTCATTGCCCTTGCAAAATATGACGATAAAACATCGAGATACGAATTCTATGATAAAACATCAAAAGATAGCCGCGATAATGGAACTTTCTTTATCACGAATAGTGGAAAATTTCGTATTCTCAAATCTAAATCTAAAGGAACACAAAGTGTTGTAGAGTTAACAGAAGTAACTGAGGAAAAATACACTTATAAAAGAATGGGGAAAGATGCAAACGGAAATGATGTAGAAGTTTTCGTGGAACATATACCTTATACCGAAGGTAAACTTGCTTTTTCTGAATCAGAATAAACATTAGAGGAAATGATATTATCACAATTCCATTTTACTAAATTGAAACAGTAATTCACTCCGTAACAAAAATAGAATTTCGCCTTATCAAGATCAAAATAAAGAAAAAAAGTAAATAAAAGGACATTACATAACTAAATATGTAATGTCCTTTCTTATATTTCTGGAACAAGTGCCAGTGTTGGACCGACGCAGCGTTTAACACTTAGATTATCCGGCTTCGGACACTAGCTTTTCGGGCCAGATAACCCTCCTCGGACGGGGCACAAAAAGCGCCCCTCTGTCGGAGGAACATTTGCCTCGCAGGGATGCGAGGGCGTTCGGCGTTGCCACAGGAAGTGGCGAACTTAGCCGAACTTCCTTTCATAAAGCTAAACGAGCGCCTTCAGTACTTAATATTATCCGGCTTCGGACGCTAGCTTTTCGGGCCAGATAACCCTCCTCGGACGGGGCAAAAACGCCCCTCTGTCGGAGGAACATTTGGCCGATAAAGCTGATCGAGCGTCCTCAGCACTTAATATTACATTTTTTCTGGTGCAGAAACTCCGATTAATTTTAGTGCATTTGCGACTGTTATGCGGACTGCTGTGATTAGGGCTAGGCGTGCTTCAGAGCGGTCTTTGTTTTCAGCATCTAGAACTTTTTCTGCATTGTAGAAGCTGTGGAATGTTGCTGCTAATTCTTGGATGTAGTTTGCAATACGGTGTGGTGCGCGTACGCGTGCTGCATCTGCTACGACTTGTGGGAAGTCACCAACTTTTTTCAATACTTCAATATCTTTTTCTGATGATAATGTGTCAAGATGTTCAGTTGAAGGTGCAAGACCTTTTTCTGATGCTTGACGTAAGATTGAACTAATACGTGCGTGTGCATATTGTGCATAGTATACTGGGTTTTCATTTGATTGTTTAACAGCCAAATCTAAATCGAAATCTAAGTGAGTATCGCCAGCACGCATTGCAAAATTGTAGCGTACTGCATCTAATCCTACTTCTTCTACTAGTTCACGTAATGTTACTGCATTTCCTGTACGTTTAGACATTTTGACCTTTTCACCATCACGAAGAAGGTTAACCATTTGGATTACTTCTACTTCTAATGTGTCACGGTCATATCCAAGTGCTTCGATAGCTGCTTTCATACGTGGGATGTAACCGTGGTGGTCTGCTCCCCAAATATTGATCAGTTTATCAAAGCCACGACGTAATTTATCTTCATGGTATGCGATATCTGGTGTTAGATAAGTGTAAGAACCATCTGATTTGATAAGTACGCGATCTTTATCATCACCGAATGGAGTAGAACGGAACCAAGTTGCACCATCTTGTTCAAACACATGACCATTGTCTTTTAGTTTTTGAAGTGCAATTTGTACCTTACCTTCTTTGTATAAAGAAGTTTCAGAGAACCATACATCGAAATCTACACGGAAGTCTTTTAAATCTTTTTGAAGTTTACCGAACTCGTGTTTTAAACCATGTTCACGGAAGAATTCAAAACGTTCTTCATCCGATTTTTCTAATACATCTTTGCCAAATTCTTTAGATAATTCTTGAGCAATTACGATGATATCTTTACCATGGTAACCATCTTCAGGCATATTAGATTCTAAACCTAGCGCTTCACGGTAGCGTGCTTCTAAAGATTTTGCTAATTTTGTAATTTGGTTCCCCGCATCATTGATATAGTATTCACGTGATACATTGTAACCTGCAAAATCTAAAACATTACATAGAGAATCACCAACAGATGCTCCACGTGCGTGCCCTAAGTGTAAATCGCCAGTAGGGTTTGCAGATACGAACTCAACTTGGACTTTTTCTTCTTTGCCAGCATTGGTACGGCCATAATCTAAACCTTGATTAAGAACAGTTGTTACGACTTCAGCTAAATAATCTTTGCGTAAAGTGATATTCATGAATCCTGGGCCTGCGATTTCTATTTTTTCAATATTTGTACCTTCTGTATCAAGGCTTGCTAAAATAGCTTCTGCGATAGCACGTGGTGGTTTTTTTGCTAATTTTGTAAGTTGCATCGCAATATTTGTTGCGTAGTCACCGTTTTCTTTGTTTCTTGGTGTTTCTAAGTGAATGTTCAATGCACTTGTATCTTCTACAAGTTCTGCTTTTTGAATCGCTGCAACAAGCGCTTCTTTAACGGCTTGTTGAACTTGTTCTACTGCATTCATTTATTTCCCTCCGTATAGTTCAGTTCTAAAGCATAGTCTCCGACAGATTGTCCGCCGATTAGTAGTTCATATTGCAAATAAAATCGACCGTTTTGTAAAGATTCGGACGGTTCGAATTTAATCTCTTTCGTTAGAGTAACGATTGGTAATTGTCCATATTCACTATTGTAGTGACCCTTTTGTGCTTGTCCAAGTACAAATGGCATGCGCATTTTAATATCGCCATTGCGGATGATAATGGCATCTTCTTGACCAAATCGTAGAGTCGTTTGCATGTGCTGTCCTTCTTGTACTTCTTCATAGCGCAAATAAATTTGATCACGTTTTTGCATAATCGTACCCTCAGACCATAGTTCATACTGCTCGGGCTTTGTATCTTGTTGTGTAATGGTTGTTATTACTTTTAATTTTACGGGTGCTGTAAGTGCATCTGACATTTTACGACGCCTCCGTTTTCTTCTTAATATAACCTTTTTATTATAGGATAGGATTACACTTGTTTTCAAGATACAACATTCTAATAGATGCTTATTATTTCTATAAAACATAGATAATACTACATTTTATATTGTTTTTTGCCAAAATACGGATTATTTTCTAAGAGCTTTGTTTAATGAATACTATAATGGATGGACATAAAATTTCAATTACCATCTCTATCGGCATTGCTAACTTCCCCGATAACAGAAAAAGTATTTCAGAACTTGTAACAGCAACAGACCGGGCTTTGATGCAAGCAACCTCACAAGGTAAAAACTAAATTATTCATTATAATAATATTCACATTTAGATTAAATGATAGATGTCGATTACCAAATGGTAATTGGTATCTTTTTTTATTTTATTTAAACTCTAGGTCATTTCATCATCTCGTGATTGAAGTGCAAGCACCCACTTCGCGTGAAGAACATTTGACCGACAAAACTTAGCGAGTCGCCTCCGCTTTTATTTGTCAAATTTCGTGGTTTTCTTCCGTTTAGTTTATCCAAACACTTCACATACTAGATTCTAACAATAAGAAAGGAAGCGATTGAATGAACCGAGCTGAATATCATCGGCAGCGGAAAAAGAAGCTAAGACTACGGCAAATAATAGTTTGGGTTATTGTGTGCGGCTCAGCATTTGCAACCGCTCTGTTCTCACTCCGCATATATGCTCAAATTACAGGAGCTCCTTCCTTAACTGTCCCGAAAGCAACTATTTTCTTAGATGCAAATGGAGATCAAATAGGAGATAAGTTTTCACAGCAAAGACGCTACTGGGTAGGTCTTGATGAAATTTCTCCCTTCGTAACCGAAGCACTTATCGCTACGGAGGACCAGAATTTTTATAATCATCATGGGTTTGACTACACTCGTATTGCGGGAGCTTTACTAAAAGACTTAAAAGCTATGGGAAAAGTAGAAGGTGCCAGTACAATTACACAACAGTATGCAAGGAACTTGTATCTTTCACATGATAAAACGTGGCTAAGAAAAATAAATGAAGCCCTATATTCTTATCGTTTAGAAACTTTTTACGATAAAGATAAAATACTTGAAGGTTACTTAAATACAGTTTACTTTGGGCATGGAATGTATGGAGTTGAGGCAGCGAGCAGGTACTACTTTGCTAAATCTGCCAAAGATTTAACGCTTGGAGAAGCAGCCTCATTAATCGCAATACCAAAAGGCCCTAGTATTTACTCGCCACTTGCTAATGAAGAAAAAAATCATGGAAGACAACAACTTATATTATCAATAATGCAAAAACAAAATATGATATCAAAAGATGCAAAGGAACGCGCACAACAAGAAAAACTAACTTTCAAATATGATGAATGGGACAATGAAAAATCGAATGCACCATACTTTATCGATACAGTATGGGCAGAAGCTCAAAAAATATTAGAGAAGAGTGGCCGAAGAATTGAAGAAGGTGGATGGACCATTCAAACAACATTAAATCCTTATCATCAACAAGCAGCTGAAGCAGCAATTGAAAAAAATCTACCTAAATCAGGACTTGAGGTTGGTTTTGTCAGCATGGATCCGAAAACTGGTTATATTACAGCATTAGTTGGTGGAAGTCAGTATGTTAAAAGTCCATTTAATCGTGCTATACAAGCTAAAAGACAACCTGGTTCAGCTATTAAACCATTCTTGTATGCTACTGCTTTAGAAAATAATTTCTCACCTTTAACATTTATGAATACAGAACAAACCATCTTCACATATGATGGTGGACGCTCTGAATACGAGCCAAAGAATGTAAATGGAAAATTTGCAAATCATCCATTATCAATGGCACAAGCTATTGCGATTTCAGACAATATTTATGCAGTTAAAACGTTTGAAGAAGTTGGCTATCGTAAATTCAAACAAATGTTAGATCGTTTTGGGATAGGCCAAACTGTACAAAATACACCATCGGTAGCTTTAGGCACAACGGAAGTTTCCTTGAAAGATATTACTTCTGCATATAATACTATCGCTGCAGGTGGGGTTAAGAGAACTCCTATTACCGTTTTATCTATCAAAGATGTAGATGGTAAAGTTATTTACAAATTAGATAAACATAAAGAATCAAAAAGAATATTGAAAAAAGACGATGCATTCATTTTGACACAATTAATGACGGGCATGTTCGACCCTGTATTTAATGATTATGCTCCTGCAACGGGCATTAGCCTTCGAAACAAACAAACAAGACCGTATGCTGCAAAATCTGGAACAACTATTACAGATCAAATGATGATTGGGTTCTCTCCTTCATTAACAGCTGGTGTTTGGAATGGTTATGATCAAGGAAAACAAATGACAAGCGACGCAGATAGTCGTGCTACGAAGCAAATTTGGATTGACTTTATGGAAAAAGCGCAAAAAGATATGGCTAGTGAACCTTTTATCGCGCCAAATGGAGTTGAAGCAGCAATCGTCGATGTAGAAACAGGTGGTATTGCAACAAAAAGCTGTAGTAGACAACGAGTTGTTTATCTAAAGAAAAAAGATGTTCCAAAGAAAAAATGTACAGATCCAACCATATTAAAAGATTTAACGAAAGATACTGATGAATCGTGGAGTCTATTTCCGTTTTCGTTCTTTGAATAATTTTTAACAAGTTAAAGCTTTGCCTTCAGTTTGTTTGACTGTTGGCAAAGCCTTTTGCATTAACCCTAATTACTAATGAGCATCAAAACATCATAGTCCTAAATAAAAAGCTTCCAATCCAACAGAGTCCGTTATCCATTGGAGTGAAAGCTTTTTTGCTTACGGAAATATGAGAAACATGGAGCATTAGGCTTGGTCTTTTACAAAATGCCACATAACACTTCTGCAAATTCTATAAGCATTTGTCCTAGCCTACTTTTGTAAGCTTTGTTTTAAGTTTACTTCCTTTCCATGACAGTTTCAACTATGTATTGAAAAGCTTAGAAAATGTCATAGATAATTCAAGGAATCACACTCTAAAACCCTAATTCTTTACGTAGAATAGAATCACTTTGTTGCCACATTTCTTCGTTAAAGTTCTTTAAGAATTCTCCTAACACTTGTTTAGAAGACGCATCCATATGATCTACGATAATGTGTCGTTTCATTGATTTATCCATTTTATTAACATGGTCTGCTAGTATTTTATAGCCACGGCGTTTTTCACGATTAACAACCATTTCACACGCTGTTACACCAGCATAATATGCGCCTTCTGGTTTTTGTTCGATAGTGACCCAAACTAACCAATATGGTTTTCCACCTTCTGAGTCGGTACGGTCTGTTGTAAATTTTATCCCTTTTTCTACTGCACTACGAGCATGCATAGCACCGATATCAACTTCTGCTGTTTTTTCGTTGATATCGATAATAACCGGTGAAACATTTTCAAGTGATAGTGATCCGATGCCAAATCCTTTGTGACCATCAGTTGGATTGTTTTTTATAATTGTAAATTCCATTTTTTTAGATTTTTCTTCATTTGCCATTTCGCTAAATCCCTCCGTTCTGTTATTATAACGAATATACACTATATTTTACACGAGGAGGACTTAGAATGCCTGTAGTTACTATTAAAATGATTGAAGGTCGTACAGACGAACAAAAACATAACCTAGTTGAAAAAGTAACAGAAGCCATTTCAGAAACTGTCAATGCTCCAAAAGAAAATGTAACAATTATCATTGAAGAAATGAAAAAAGAACACTATGCTATCGGTGGCGTTCGAAAAAGCGAACAATAATAATCTCGTTTTGGATTTATATCGTATACAAAAAGCCACATATAAGTATGTGGCTTAGCCTGTAGATGAACTAGAAATATTATAGTCTACAGGTTTTTTCTTTTTTATTTTAAGATGATCAAACTTAGTATTCCGCTCCAGATGGCGCTTTCCGCGGGCGAGCGGTGAGCCTCCTCGGAAGCTAAAACATTGTGCTCCTGCATCGCTTCGCTAGCTTCGTCGCAGGAGTCGCCATCTTCCGCTTCATAGACATTCTATTCTAATTGATAATAGCCTAAAATAATGCCTAAAAAAGTGAGTGTATCCGACAGAAAAATCGAATACACTTTTTATTGATCAAAAAATTAGTTGACTTTAAATTGGGAAATTGCGCCAATTATTTCAAAAGCGTCATCCATTTCTTGTTCTGTAAAATTTAATTTTCCTTTTACGACATGTATCTTTTCAATTTGTTCATTTTTAGGTAATTCATCAAAGTACAACAATGTTGATACAAGCTCTAAGAATCTTGCACTTTTATTATTCAATATATCAACAATTTGACCTAAATTTTGTTGCTCCTCGCACAAAGCATTAGAAAAGTCTTTCCCTTTATCTGTTACCTTATAGCAATATTGAACATATGAA
Source organism: Rummeliibacillus sp. NPDC094406 (assembly GCF_044763875.1). Lineage (NCBI taxonomy): Bacteria > Bacillati > Bacillota > Bacilli > Caryophanales > Caryophanaceae > Rummeliibacillus > Rummeliibacillus sp. NPDC094406. The sequence continues at coordinate 142,756 of NZ_JBIWGZ010000005.1, forward strand.
CCCTTGTCCTCCATTTGCTCTGTTAAAAAGCCCATCGTACATAGTTCTTCCACGCGTAATGTTAACTCTTCTGAATAAGGACCATAGATGTGAAAATGATATTTTTCATGGAATGGAAATTGCATTTTCTTTGCGATATAAACCATCTTTTGTAATTTTTTACGACCAGTGACTTGTTTTGCTAACGACACAAATTGTACAACTTTTGCGTGTTCTTCTAGCACATTTTTTCTCCTCCCTGAGAAGATTTATCCTCTCAACACATTTAGTATTTGTTTTCGTAATGTTTTTTGTTTTCCGTTTTGTAATAATGCATCTTCTGGAAAATATAATTTATGATCTGATCGACGTTTACCTGAGACCGCATCAACAATTTCAGAACAACGGGATAATTCTTTAATATCTCCATTTGGCATTAATAATTGTATAGGTACACGTTCTTCCTCTTCACCCGGACGATAGAAATCATATGGTAAATCAGATATTGAATCATGCACTAAATAATATTTAGGATTCATCCCCGCTTGGATAAATAAATCTTCCAAATCTCTTAGCTTTTCATATTCATTTGCTGGATCGAATTCAATGTATTTAAATAGCTTTCTATTTATAAAACGGCGACTTAAATCACTTAATATCGGATCATTTTCTTTTGTCCACATTTGGAAATAGGTCAATAGAATACTTTCATCTAGTGAAATATAATCTTCCAACTCAATTTTGTTATTAAAAAATGCCTTAAAATGAGTAGGTTCTTGGATAAATTTATAATTCTCTTTGCTTAATTCTTTTGCACGATGAAGGATTTTGGTTAAAATTACTTCTGCACTTCGAGATACAGGGTGAAAGTAAACTTGCCAGTACATTTGATAGCGACTCATAATATAATCTTCAACAGCATGCATACCACTCGATTTAATCACTACTTGTTCTTCTTGCGGACGCATAACACGCAGTATTCTTTCCATATCAAAGTGACCATAGCTAACGCCTGTAAAATACGCATCTCTTTGTAAATAATCCATGCGGTCTGCATCAATTTGACTGGATATCATACTGACCACTTGTTTGTTTGCGTATGTTTTGGCAACGACATCTGAAACCTTTTGTGGAAAATCAGGTGCGACACGAGTTAATACTTCATTTACCTCTGTGTTCCCCTTGATAATCGCTCTTGTAAATTCTTCATGGTCAAGGTCAAAAACATGTTCAAATGCATGCGAAAATGGACCATGACCTAAATCATGTAATAAAGCTGCACATAGTACGACTAAACGTTCGCTTTCATCCCATTCTGGTCTACCCTTGAACACATCATCAACCATTCGACGTACAATTTCATAAACTCCTAAAGAATGACTAAACCGACTGTGTTCTGCTCCATGGAAAACTAAATAAGTTGTCCCAAGTTGTTTAATACGACGTAAACGTTGAAATTCTCTTGTACTGATTAAATCCCAAATTACTTGGTCTCGGACATGTATATAGCGATGAACTGGATCTTTAAATACTTTTTCTTCTGCTAATTTTTTTGTCGCATAACTCAAATTTGGCACCTCCGCTCACTCTCTTAAAAAGTTTCATGATGTACTATATTTTTTCATTATAAATGAAAAAACCACCTTATTAAAAGGTGGAAAAAGTCGTGTTATGAAGAATTTTTTGATATATTTCTATTAATCCAGATTTAGGCGCTAGTACTTCGAGTCATTTCAGTTCCTCGTTTGAAAACCGGAAAAACGTTTTGATTCGGGATTTCTAATGATTTTCTAGTCTGAATAAGCATTCTCCACTTTTAGATTTTTTCTTGATAACTCTCTGGTAATTTGTGTTGTGATTTCAATTTGGCGATAATTTTAGGCATTAACTCTTCTTCTGTATGTGCTGCACATGGACGATTATTGACGATTGTGAATGTTTTACGAAGTCCAGGCCCACAATAAGATTGGCATTTAATATCTATCGTTGCATCAGGATCTATTGCCTTCAGCTTTGGAATTAATGTTTTTAAATTAACGGCCTGACATTCATCGCAAACACGAAATTCGTTTGCCATCTTGTCTACAACCCTTTCTATATCTCAGTTTAAAGTCTATGTAATAGTGTATCGTATTTTCTATCTTTCATTCAAGACATAATACTCACAAAACTATTATAAGTTTATGAATAAAAAAGATAAAAACTGTCTACGCTAATCCTATGAATCATATAGGAGGTTTAAAAAATGAAAACTAGACAAGATGCTTGGTTACATGAAAATGATGAATTATTAGCTGAAGCTGTATTACGTCATGTTAAAGAAGGGAGTACACAACTCACCGCTTTTGAAGAAGCAGGTGATGCGTTGAATCGTACTGCTGCTGCTTGCGGTTTCCGTTGGAATGCAGTGGTTCGTAAAAACTATGAGAAAGAACTATCTCTTGCAAAAAAAGAGCGTAAGGAAAGAATGCGTATTTATGGTACGTCAGCTCGTAGAAGAACAGCTGGACTCTATTTACTACCAAATGAAAAACATCCTGAAGTAACGCGTACGATTCCACTTTCTGCAATGTCAATTGATCTTGTAATAGCATACTTAATGCGTTTACAACAAAGTGATTTCCACGATGAAGAAGTGACAAGATGGCGTCATTTAGCAAATATAGCAAACGACAAAGCATCACGATTAGAAAAAGAAGTACTCCGTTTAGAGAAAGAACATCGTAATATGAAAAAAGATTACGATCAATTTATGCACGTAATGAACCGCGCAAGACGTTTAATGACACTTGGCACAGAAGATGAACATATTGCACCTGTTTTTACAATGGAGCGAAATGGAAATCTTGTTAAAAAAGATGATGCATCTGTTGGTGTCGAGGAATGAATGAAAAAACCTGATTGCTAAACTTAAAAGTTTAGCAATCAGGTTTTTTTGCGTTCTCCTGCGGTTACTCTTCACAAAAAGGTTGTCCAAGAAGCTTTTGAACAATTTCTTTAGAATGCTATTTTAATGGGTACTGTTTTTTCAATATTAACGATCATATATTAACAGCGCATTATAGAAAATAAAATAGCAAATTTCCCGGGAAATCGACAGCATGAGAGAAATAATACCGAAGGAATTAATCTTTTGACAGCATAGATTGATTTCTGTCGAGAACTCTTTTTAAATAAAATGTATATAAATCCAATTCATCTGCTTGCAATGTACCTATTTTTAGTTCATCACATAGAGTTGCTAATAATTGTTGTAACTCTATTACGGTTTGCTGCACTGTTAGCTGTTCATCTAGTAGTTCACATAGTGAAGCCATTACCTCTGGGTGAATAACAGGATATTTAAACTTCGTTTCTTCCCCTTGCAAACTAACCTTATAGAAATCTCGTATAAGTTCTGCTCTTTCTACTCCGCTTCCTTCAATACATAGATAGATTTGTACCGCAATTCCTTGACGCAAACGTCTTTGTGAAATCCCTGCAAACTTTTTGCCATCAATACTTAAATCATACGAACCTGGGCAATATGAACCCACAATTTCATATGCTTCAATTTTATCCGCAGCTTGAGGAAATAATCGCTTAATTAACTCAACCATAATATCGTAACCTGCATTAATATCAATTTTATTCTCTCGTTCAGATAAAACAATTGAAATGTTCAATACCCCTGGGTCTAATACGACAGCTAGCCCCCCTGAATTACGTACAATGGGTGCAAACCCTCTCTTTGTTAATAATTCCATCCCTTCTTGAATATGTGGTAAACGGTGATCTTGAATACCAAGAACAACCGATTCATCATGAACCCACGTTCTAATGGTGGATGGTGATTGACTTTGACCTACTAATTGGCATAGTGTATCATCTGCCGCAAATGATTCTAATGGCGAATGACCTTTTCCACTTACAGATTGATCCCAAAAACGCCAAACTGATTGTTGTAAATAATCCTTCATCGTTCATTCTCCTGAATTAATTTTATGTTGGTATAATAAGCATACATGATTTAGCCAAATATCTCATGTCAAATTCATGAAACTAAAGCGTTCTAGATACTTCTACTACGCATTTATGTTAAAATCAAAGGGAATGATTCTCAATAAAAGGGAGTGTCCACACTTATGATCGAAGCAGCACAAACACTAGATGGCTGGTACGTATTACATGATTTCCGTTCAATCGATTGGGCTTCTTGGAAATTAGTTTCTGAAGAAGAACGTCAAGCAGCAGTTGATGAATTTATCAATTATCTAGAAAAAATTAACGAAGCTGATATTGCGAAAACTGGTAGTCATGCTTTCTACTCTATTCTGGGTCAAAAAGCAGACTTCATGTTAATGACGATGCGCGAAACAATGGAAGAACTACAAGATCTTGAAAACGAATTCAACAAATTAGCTATTGCTGATTTTACAATTCCTACTTATTCTTATGTATCTGTAGTTGAACTTTCTAACTACTTAGCAGGAAAACAATCTGGTGATGAACCAGCAGAAGATCCATATCAAAACCCACATGTTCGTGCACGTTTATATCCTGAACTACCACGTTGGGAACATATTTGCTTCTACCCTATGGATAAACGCCGTCAAAAAGGCGCTAACTGGTACATGATGGAAATGGATGCACGTCGTGAATTAATGCGTTCTCACGGTTTAATCGGCCGCAGTTATGCAGGTAAAGTAAAACAAATCATCTCAGGTTCTATCGGTTTTGATGATCATGAATGGGGCGTTACATTATTTGCTCATGACGTATTAGAATTTAAAAAATTAATCTACGAAATGCGCTTTGATGAAGTTTCAGCTCGCTACGCTGACTTCGGTGAATTCTTCGTTGGCAACATTATGGATAACGAAAAATTAGTAAAATACTTAGCTGTTAAATAATGAATGAAAAAGTCCAGCACCCTTTTAACAAGGTGAGCTGGATTTTTTTAATACGCAAATCGCTTATCTAATTCCGCAAGCTTTTCAATAATATTTTCTTCTATTAACGTATCATCTTCAATACTTTCATCCGCATAGTGTGCTAACAGGGGATGTTGTCCAATCATAACACTATGTTGAGCATTTTCGAACATGGTTACATCATTCGCATCATTGCCGAAAGCAATATATTTTCCTTTTCGAACACCTAGTTTTTGTAGAGCACTCCATTTATGAATTCCACATGGACTAATATCTAACATACCCTCTTGATGATGAGTATGTATAATAACATCTAATTTCTCCAATTTTTTTCGTAAACCCACCATATTATATGAAGTCAGAATAGCTATCTTAACTACATGTTCTAACTTTTCTAATGGTCTATTGACTGCAAGTTTTTTGATGTCTAATTTTTTTAAAATAGGGTGATCTGCTGATCCTGTATAGGAATAATCCCATTCACTATCGATTAAATACGTAGCATGGTATTCTGCCATTAGTCTTTTTATGTGCTCTAGGGTAATAACATCAAACTCGGCATTTTGCTTCACATTTCCGTTCTTACACATTAAAGACCCATTGCCACCTATCATCTTATAGCCATGGAATCTTTTATGTAATACTGGTAGCATATCGCGAATCGGACGAGCAGAAGCAAAAATCACCTCATGACCTTTTTCTGTTAAGTTCTCTAAACTATATAAAATAGACTCAGCAACAGGCTTACCTCCAAAACAAATCGTACCATCTAAATCAAAAATAAACTGCATATGAACGAACACTTCTTTCTGTATTATTACATCAATTACATTCTGACCCTACTTGAAATTATACAAAAAAATCCATCTTTTTTCTTTCTAGTCACATTTGAAGGGACGTTTCATTTTTAAAATTATTTCCCTAGTCCCGACAAATTTATACACATATTATGGTTCTTATTTTCTTGAATTTTCATATATAAAGAAGAGGAGGTTATGTGATGCCTGTTGTGAAATTAACTCCAAGAGAACTGGATCTATTAGCTAGACTCATTGGGCAGAGGATGAATGGTCTTTCAAAGTCCTGGTGGCTTTGAAGCAACTACACAGGGTTACTTTTACCAACGAGCGAGGGATTCCGATTGGAAATTGCCCAGCGTGTGATTAATGGTGAACGTTTCCACCCCGCTACCCTAGCTTTTATGGCTTTTCTGCCTTGAAGGTGATTGCCCAGATAACTGGTATGGGCAATTGAACACAGGCCGCTTTATAGCCCATTGCTTCTTTACCCCATCAGTAGAGGATTGCCCACAAGTATAATAATTTGAAAGGAAGATGTTATGGTTCAATATTATTGGACACCCAATTATCCTACTGTTACACCGTCTTATCCTAGTGGTACACCATTTCCAACTGGTACTACACAAGTGCCTCCTGGGCAACCTGTGCAACCTGGAACAAATCCAGCCTTCCCGGCAAGAGAGCAATCATTCATTGAAAATATTTTACGTTTAAATCGTGGAAAACCGGGGAATTTCCACTTTTCTTTCGAACATGCAGTATCTCCTTCTGGAAACACCCTCACTGTAAGAGGTGTTGTTGAAGCTGCAGGACGAGATCATGTTATTTTACGAGAACTCAAAACGAATCATCGATTCCTCTTCCCAATGATTTACTTTGACTATGCAGAATATGACGAGCAAATGAATTACTTCCCTCAAACCCCATAAACTTAAAAATGCCCTGTGTTTATCAAAAAACACAAGGCATTTTTAAGTTTTCTATCGAGTTTCATGCTCCAGTGTTTGTTTTATCTTTAGAGCGATTTTCACTTAATAATTTATTTACCGATTTTTAGAGCAGCTAAAATAACCAATAACCAAGCGACTAAAAATAATACGCCTCCAATTGGTGTAATAGCACCTAATACTTTAATTTGAGTAATAGCTAACACATAAAGACTACCTGAGAACAAAATAACACCTATGAACATCAGAATACCAGCACGTGACAATAGTGAGCTTGGACCAATTAAACTTTTACTCATTAAAATACCTATGACAATTAAACCAATGGCATGGAACATTTGATATTGGACACCTGTTTCCCATACCTTAGCATATTGTTCTGTTAAGACATTTTTCAATCCATGCGCACCGAATGCACCAATTGCTACTGATAAAAAAGCGTATACAGCGCCAGCAATAATATTAAATTTCATCATTTTCACTTTCCCTTCTAGAAGTCAAAAATAGAATCCCCATTTGCATCTTCTTCTTCAAGCTTGTTTGCTGTTAAAGTGTGAGCCAACTGTGTTGAAGTTTGCTGTGGTAGCTCATGTACCGTATTTGTCATCTTTTTTGGGATACTATGATTAGAGGATGATTGTAGTGCTTTGTTATGTAGTGCCACATCACATAACGCACGTATGGCTGAAAGTTCTTCACGCATTTGTGCCTCATTTCTTACTGATTGTGCTCGTGATACGTGTTTTGCTAATTCCGCTATAACCGTTTCGTACGAAATCATTGTCTAGCTCCTCTCTTTCTGCTCAAACTTTAAACAATCCATTCCAGAAGAATTTTTTACGATAACCGATGGAACCGCTTTGCTTTTGAATTGATAGGCACGACACCCTCTCGGATTTTGCTGATCCCAAGTTACAAAAAAATGTTTGCATTTAAAACAACTCTGTTGCATGTTATGTTACGTCCCCCCGTCTATTCCTATTCAGCTATAATACCTGAACAAACGGCGTCCACTTTTAATACAACTTTACCATGCTTAAAAGTTGACGTGAAGTGTTAAAACTTAAACGTTTATCGTAGTATTCCCCTATTTTGTCAAATCAAAATCAATTGTTTGCTCACCCCATTCGATAAGCTGACTGTTAATTTTAGAATATGGACTGCTACCAAAGAAACCACGATATGCACTTAGAGGGCTTGGATGTGGTGCTTTAATAATTGCATGGCGACTTGCATCAATAAGACGTTCTTTTTGCTGAGCAGCTCTTCCCCATAGCACAAACACTATCGGTTCCATGCGTTCTGATAGTTTTTGTATTACTGTATCTGTAAACACTTCCCAGCCATGATCTTTATGTGAATGGGCTTGGTGAGCACGAACTGTTAGTACCGTGTTTAATAACAGCACTCCTTGCTCGGCCCATTTGACTAATGTACCATCGAGTGGGATATCGTATCCTAAATCATCATGTAATTCTTTGAACATATTTTGCAGGCTTGGGGGATGTGGTACTCCTGGCTTCACTGAAAAACTCATTCCATGTGCCTGCCCTGGTCCATGATAAGGATCCTGTCCTAATATGACCACCTTCACTTTATGGTAAGGCGTATAGCGAAATGCACTCCACATATCCTCCATCGCTGGATAAACGGTTTCCTTAAAATATTCCTGCTTCAAAAACTCTCGTAACTGTAAATAATATGGTTTATTAAATTCTGCACCAAGTACATTTTGCCAATCATTATCAAAATTAATCTTCGTCAATCTAAACTACTCCTTAAATTTAACTGTTACATCATATCCTACTAAAGAAAACATATTCGCTACTGAATTTATAGCATTTTTCTCTGCTGTTTTAAGTACACCTTGAGTTGTAGCTTCCTCAATCATTTGTTTTTTTGCATCTGCTGCTAGACTATAAGCTTCTTTTATATCTGGTTTACTCCGAAATAGTCCTTCGCTAGAGAAAACTTGTACCTTATTAAAGTTAATTTCTGGTTCACCTAAAATTTTAGCGGCGGGTAAAGTAATCGTTGCTGTTTTTTGCTTCTCATTAATATCAATGTTTTTTTCGGTTACACCTGAAAAGTCAACTCCAGCCTTTACCCCACCTGGAATAACAACTAATAGCTCACGTTTTGTTCCTGGAATATCCACGCCAATCTCTTTCCCAAATAACTCATTATTTTCACGTTCAATCATGACCTTCGTATAAGCCTCTGCAGTTGTTAGTTCATTGAGATTTTGAATTCGTTCAACAAGTGAACCCTTTTGTTCTGAGAAACTATCCCCCTGTAATAGTTTCCATGTGACAAAAGGTAAGACCAAAACTGCTAATATAATAATAATCGCTACCCATGTATACCAATTCTTAAATAGACCGATTAATAAATTATTTCTAAAACGTATACGAGAGCGAGAGGCTGTTGCAGCTTCCATGATTGTCGCTGCTTGCTGTTCCTCCATATGAAAGTCTTTTAGCACTTTTTCTAGATCTTTGTTTTTTCTTGTCATAGACTTCCCTCTTTTCCTTCTAACATTATACCTTTCTATTACACTACTTAAAGGTATTGTAGCGATAAAATAGACCTTTTGTCGAAATGTACGGTTACACAAAATAGTTCTTTTTATGTCCAAAATCATTTACGATATTACTGGAGGGATCCAAATGGCAAACTTACAGTGGAAAGAAAAATTAAAAAAAGTTATGGAAACAACGGAAAGTGGAAAATACGTACCTGACAAAGCAAAGTCAGTAGGTATATTCTTCTTTTATTTATTTTTTGCAATTACTATAATTGTGCTACTATTTTTTGTGATTGGTATGTTCCAACAAAATCATTATGTTGTTGCTAGTTTTCTAGCCATCATCAGTATCGGTTGCCTACTCTTTTTGTGGAAAGTTATTCATGCAGATTCTCTTGAAAACAAAAACTGACCACATTAAATTTATAATTTTTGACTATTTTATTCTAGCCAGTTCAGTACATATAATAAAAGTTAAACGAAATACAAAAAATGCGGCTTATTATTAAGCCTTAAATGGATAACCTATATCAATCGTTATCCGAAAAGTTTGATAACTATATTTTTTAAAGGAGTCTTCACTATGTCATTGAAAAAAACTTTAACAATTGCTGGTTCTGATGCATCAGGTGGTGCTGGTTTAGAAGCAGATTTAAAAGCTTTCCAAGAACACGGCACATACGGTATGGCAGCTGTCACTGTTATTGCTACAATGGATCCAGACAACAACTGGTCTCATGGAGTTTATACATTACCAACTGATACATTGAAAGCACAATTAAAAACAACTTTCTCTACAGGTATCGATGCTTTAAAAACAGGTATGTTATCAACAGAAGAAGTGATTCAAACTTCTGGTGAAGCGATTAAAGCTTCTGGTGTAAAAAATGTAGTGATTGATCCTGTAATGGTATGTAAAGGTGAAGATGAAGTACTAAATCCAGGAAATGTTGATGCAATGATCACATACTTACTTCCTCTTGCTTTAGTAATAACTCCAAACTTATTTGAAGCTGGACAATTAGCAGGTATGAAAACACCTAAGAACATTGAAGAAATGAAAGCAGCCGCCGAAAAAATTCATGAACTTGGTGCAAAAAATATTGTCATCAAAGGCGGCCGTTCAATCGATCCTACTAAAGCATTCGATTTATACTTCGATGGTGAAAAACATTATTTATTAGAAACAGCTAAAATCGATACAACTTACACTCATGGTGCTGGTTGTACTTTCGCTGCTGCTGTCACAGCAAACCTTGCAAACGGACTTGATGTTAAAGAAGCCGTTGTTGAAGCAAAAGAATTTGTTGCTGCTGCCATCACACACGGTTGGAAATTGAACCAATTCGTTGGACCTGTTATGCACGGCGCAAAGGGCGTTTACGGAGCTCCAGAAATTACAGTAACTGAAATTTAATTGGCAACAGTATATTTACATTCGTTTTACAAAAATAGAGCTTCCACTCCATATCAAGAGTGGAAGCTTCTTTGCATTTTATGATAGGACAAAATTCATTTATGCTTTATTTAATCATTTTCAGTACCATTTTTTAAATTGAATCTTACGTCTTCCCCATGTATAGATCGTACTCAGCAATAATCCAGCAGACATTAAAATCCCCGCTACCGCTGTTATTAAACAGATCCATTCGTATATCGAATAACCGAAGACCTTCGACCAATCATAATGATCATTCCATTCAATAACGACCAGGTTCATACCGAAAATTCCAGATATAACCGAGAACATCGTTAAGATAAATAGTAATTGGTTTTGTCTTTGATCGGCAGTCTTTTCTTGATTAACATAAAGTGCGTCAAGTGTTTTTGCTACATCGCCAAATAGTTCATCGATTCGAAAGATGCTCCGCAACCTCTTTGCGGTTTCCCTACTAGATGAACGACTGCTTACTTCTTGAAAATAAAATTTAGACGAAAACATTGTAATTTGTTTCATTAATCTTTCTACATATACCTCGTCTGTTTTCCATGACAACTCGCTATATCTGAAAGATAGCTCAAGTAATGTTAATTTATAAAAGTAATGTAGTAATACATTATAATAATGTATACCCATAAATCGAATTTTCGCTTTCTCTTTCAATACATCATCTGCTTGCCGAAATACAATGGTTGTCTGAACATGCTCTGTCGTGATATCACATAATTTCGGCATATAACGGTAATTCATCTTCGTCTTTAAATACTCTTCCATATGTTCGGTATTTCCTGCAGAAATTAATGGTACGCCATCCTCCGTATAACCATCTAATTGACTAGCTCTGTATAACTGTTCAATTGGCAAATGGTCCTCGTCTACCTCAATATAAGCAGATACAAGCATCCGTTCATCTTCAAAAAAGGGTAAACTGCCATAGTATCCATTTCGGATTTCATCATGAATGATATATGGTTGAATTTCTGGACATAGATAGAGCATGATGAAATCGTTGATGTTATGAAAAGTAAACGAAGATACATACAGTCGAACACCCTTTTCATCCAGTGTTTTAGGTTCTAGTATTCGAAAATGATGCATAAAATCAAGCGCTTCAGATAAAGAATAGTCTTTTTCTAATTCGATTCGAACCGTGACAAACCCTACTCCAAATGGACATAGGACTACATCTACACTTAATATTTGAAATAGATAATGCCGTTCATGAATAACCAACTCTCCTTTTTTAGGGACCGCTTTCGAAAAGCGATGAAATGCATCGTCGTCTATGCTATTCGGAAAAAGACGTCGTTCTATGTAAGGCAAAAAATGCTGATTTAAAGCAATGTTCGAAATATGAATATCCCCGTAATATGCAGACTGCTGTGATTCATCTTGTAAGTCAAAAAATTTAAATCCATTAGATAATAGCTCTTCCGCCAACATTTTATCCTTCTTCGCGATAAATAAAAACGGCATCATAGACGTCATCCATGCTTTAGAAATTTTACTATCCTCATCAACATTTGGTATTGTTAATTTCATCCGAATCATCTCCTTAAAACAGTATTCCCATAGAAACTTTTTTTATAAACATCAATTAGGGATTGAAGTAATTTCTGTCTTTTTTTCAATCAATCGAAGAAATATACGAATCATTTTCATAAATGATTTTAACGATAAAATTTTGTGATGCAATTTTTATTGAAGTGGAATCAGCGAAGACTCCTGCGGGAAAGCGAGGAGGCTCGTCGGTTCGCCCGCGGAAAGCGAAGCTGATTCCACTTCATGTTACAGTAGATTTGTACTATAAAAATTAGGAATTAAATCATTTTCCAGTGCCTCCACTACGTTCCTGCGGGGCTTTTAGTCAAGCTTTTTCCCATAGTACTATGAATGAACCTCATTGAATGAACCTGGCACGAAGAAAATGTGAACGCATTTTTGAGGGCTCGCCTTCGAAAGGTTGCAATGAACAAAATCGAATATCATTACGTTCGTATATTTTATATAAATTTTGCATTATGATATTGATTCCTACAGGTGAAAAACTAACTTGTTCATTCCATACATTCAATCTCTATAAATCTAAAAATGCTTAGCAATCGCATTTATAAAAAGAATTCTCTATACTATAGAATAGATTCTATCTTTGGAAGGAGCTTTTAGATGGAAATAGTAGATACACAAAAACTACAAGAACTTCTTAATTCCTTTGCGAATAAAGATGTCTATATACACTTAGAAACAACAAATGGTGCATATGCAAGTCACTTCGACGAAAAAATGTTTAACGCTGGTGCGTTTATACGCAATGTGAAATTACGTTATGAATTAGGGAAGGTGACACCTAATGCACCTCATCGTGTTGGATTGAAATTGCATGGCGATGGCTGGGTATATGCACAAGGCATTACTCACTACGAATTAGATGAACAAAATCGCTTATTGATGGCTGGGCATGGCTATGATGGCAAACTTGCAGTCGCATTAGAAATTAGCGAAACACCATTTGCTTATTAAAAGGAGTTGAAAAAGATGCTACAACCTGAACGTCAAATTCTTGTCGTGTTCCCCCATCCTGATGATGAAGCATTCGGAGTATCTGGAACATTGGCACAATACGCACAAGCCGGTACACCGATTACATATGCTTGTCTTACTTTAGGAGAAATGGGCCGTAATCTTGGAAACCCTCCTTTCACAACACGTGAAGGACTACCGCTTATCCGTAAAGAAGAATTAAAAGCTTCCTGTGAAGCAATCGGTATTAAGGATTTGCGTATGATGGGCTTACGTGATAAAACAGTTGAATTTGAAGATGATGAGAAAATGGTTCAAATGATGACGAACTTGATAGATGAATTAAATCCATCATTAATCATCACCTTCTATCCAAACTATGCCGTACACCCTGATCATGAAGCAACAGCAAAAGCAGTTGTCCGAGCAGTTCGCAGAATTCCTGAAACAAATCGTCCACGTCTTTATGGAGTGGCTTTTGCAAATGACACAGAACAAGGTCTTGGTGAACCAGATATCGTGAATGATATCCGTGATGTAAAAGAAGCCAAATGGAATTCAATGAGTGCCCATATCTCACAAACAGGATGGATGCTACAAGAAGAAACAAAACGTAGAGACGAAGGCGCAACAGAAGAAAATAACTGGTTCGCAATTGAACGCATGTATTCTTATCGCTGGAATAAAGATTTCGAAGAAAAATTTTAATAAATAGATAGAAGGGCTTATCCAATAGATGGTTTATTACCACCTTTCGGATAGCCCTTCTCTTTTATACTCATTACAATTCATTTACTACTTACAATTATGACTTTCACTTGCTAATGTGAAATCATATTTTCTAAATAGAAATGACATTTTGAATGAAGTGTCTTTATCATTTTATTTTAATAACTTAAATGCTGCATTAACAAAAATATTAACCCCATATTGCAATGCATCATCATCTACATCAAATTTTGGATGATGATGTGGATAGATGATTCCTTTTTCTTCATTACGTGAACCAATCATGAAAAACGTACCTGGTTTTTGATTTAAGAAAGCTGAGAAGTCTTCTCCACCCATTCTAGGTGCTTGTATTAATATTGAGTCATCTCCATAAAGCTCTCTTACTGAATCTTCTACTATCTTTGTAATTTTGTGATCTGTGACAACGGGATCATAACCATACATATAATCTAATTCATACGTAGCGCCATGAGCTTCGGTCACCCCTTTAATAACACGCTCAATACGCTCTTTCGCTTTGGCTCTTAGGTCTCCTCCAAAACTTCTGACAGTAGCACTGAGTTCCACTGAATCCGGAATCACATTAGATGCTTCTCCACCAGAAATTTTACCTACTGTAATGACAAAGCTTTCTAATGGGTCAATATTACGTGATACGATATGCTGTAAATTTGTAATCACTTGTGCAGCAATAGCTATACTATCCACTGTTTGATGCGGAGACGCCCCATGACCTCCAAACCCTTGAATTTTCAAATTAAATCCATCTGGAGATGCCATCATTGGTCCATATACAAAACCAATTTTACCAACTGGCGTATCGGACATTACATGGGCTCCAATCACTATATCGACACCTTCCATTACACCAGCTTCGACCATTTCTTTAGCACCGCCTGGTAGTAACTCTTCAGCATGTTGGAAGAAAAATCGAATTTCGCCTTTAATTTGATCTTGCATCGAAGTCAAGATTTTCACAGCCCCCAATAACATGGCTGTATGTGCATCATGGCCACAAGCATGCATAACACCAGGATTTTCAGATGCAAAGTCTATTCCTGTTTGTTCTTGTATTGGTAAAGCATCCATATCAGCACGAATTCCTAAAACTTTACCTGGTTGTGCACCAATTAAACGAGCCATCACACTTGTTTTTGTTGGTCTAGTAATCTCTAAATTTTCAAATTCAGATAGTTTATCATAGATGAATTGAGACGTATTCACTTCTTGAAAAGATAACTCTGGATGTTGGTGTAAATAATGTCTCCATGCAACTACTTCCTTTACAATCTCTTGGAAATTCACCTTTGTTTGATGCAATACATTCATTGATTTTAGCCCTCCAATTGAATTATTCTTTAAAATCCATTCGTTAATGAATGTAGATAGAATTTAACTTATCTCAACTGTTTTGAATCTACATCTTTTAATATATGTTTAGTGGTAAAGAGAATATCACATATCTATAATTTCTCTTAATAGATTGTTATTCCTTTTTTTCTCATCTTTAATTTGAAAATTATTAGAATAGTATCATCTTTTTCTTTTCTTCATATACAACAAAAAAACATCGATGAAAATATACTTTTCATCGATGTTGGCTTTAAACTTTTTTAAGATATCCATGTATTAAGCAAAAATCAAGCATGAATTTTTTAGAACCAACCGATTCAAAATCAATCTCAATAGAATCTGGAAGTAAACTTGTGATTTGCCCGGCTCCATATAAATGATGCTCTACTTGCATTCCTAGATTTAGTTCAGCTTCATTTGTGATGGCATGATCCTGCATTGGTCTGAATTTCGGTTGTTTGGTCTTTTTCTTTTCAATTGGTTTCTGGTTCTCTTCAGGTGCTATGATCTTCCGTACATTTTGCAAGAAGCGAGATTCTTTCACACGAGCACCACTGCGAACATTGTAAGTTAACAATTCTAAATGGTGACGCGCTCTTGTCATTCCAACATAAAAAAGGCGTGTTGCTTCTTCCATTTCTCCGATATTCCCTACTTCATACTCTTTTATATCTTCGTTATTTGGGAGGATTCCTTCAATTAGATCAATCATATAAACACGGTCATACTCCAATCCTTTTGCACTATGCAGAGTAGAGAGTGTAATGACATTTTGTCCTTTATACTTTTTGGAAGTGCGCATCAGTTGTTCAATTTCTTTTAAACGATGTGCAAAAGCTTCAAGAGTTGGTAGTTCTTTCGCAATTTGTTCTAAAGTATTTAAAATATCAAACAGGTTTTCTTCATTCATCCGTAGGTGTTCTGCTGAATTTTGAAGAGATTTGTCATACCCTAAATCTTGACGAATCGTTTGGATCGCTTCATACGGTTCCTGCATTTGAAGCTTGCGAATGGTTTGCTTTACCCGCTTCAACACTTGCTCTTGATAGGGTGCATGGATGATTTCTTGTAAACGGTCGAATGCCGATTCCTTACTCGAATGACTTTGTAATTGCATGATTTGATTTTTCTTTATATAGGCATTGATCTTCGAATATACCTTTTCTAAAATATCCACTCGTGAATCGTTATAAGAAAGTCGCATAATATTCAAGATATCCTCTACAATCCAATGATGAAAAAATTTCAATTCAACATCTTTCATATAAAAAGGAATCCCTTCCTCAAAAAACTTGTTGACTAAAAGAATGGCTGAATTATTATTACGATACAAAATGGCAACCTCACATGGATTGTCAGCTTTTTGTATTTCCTCCACAACATAATTCAATTGCAAATCATAGCGTTTTACATTATGAATTTCAATTGACTCTCCCGATACATTTTCTGTGAACATTTTCTTTGGATATCGATTACGATTGCGTTTGATAAATTCATTTGCTGTATCCACAATTTCCGGCGTCGATCGATAGTTTTGTGCCATTGTGACCGTTTTAGCATTCGGATAGTTCTTTTTAAAATCGAGCAACTTTTGTACATCTGCACCTCGCCACATGAAGATCGATTGGTCATCATCCGCCACGACACAAATATTAAATTGCGGAGCTGCTAATAGATAGATGATTTCATGCTGAATAACCGAGTTATCTTGACTTTCATCCGTTAAAATATATTCAAACCGTTGTTGGTATTTATTTCGCAAATAAGAATCTTCATATAAAGCTTTATAACAATAGGACAACATATCATCAAAATCTAGTAGGACTAAACCCGGATTTTGAACTTTATAAGCTTCGTATTGCTTATACATTTCTACCAACCCAGGCATCATCATTTTCTTCTGAACCAGATCCTCATCAGGAATCATTTTATTTTTCACAAAACTACTGTAAGAAAATAGTTCGTCCATTTCATCTTCAGAAGGAATAGTATTGCGGTTCTGTATGAAAATATTTCGAAGAATCGTCTTCTTATCAAAATCACGGTTACTATTCCCCTCAATAATTTCGAAGTTTTGGTGATGCATTGAGAAATACTCGCGTACAATTTGAAAAGCGATACTATGAATCGTCGAAAAGTGAACTCGGTCCTTTATAATAGTAGAAAAAAATTGGTCAAAACGTGCAGCCATATCTACAGCAGAAGCTTTACTAAATGTAATGGCTAAGATTTTATGTGCGGGTACTTTTTTCACCAATAGTAAATAACCAATTTTCATATTTAATGTAGTTGTTTTCCCGGATCCTGGGGATGCAAGTAATAATAAGGGGCCCTTTGCATAGCGCACAGCTTTTTGCTGCACCTCATTTAAGCATACCCCCGTCAATTCTTGCATCTTATCAAAAAAGTTCATACTGCACTGACCTTTCTATTGTTTCTATGTTCTTCTATTATAACGGAAACGTTACTATGTTATCTTTTTCTTGAATTTTATATTTATTAAACAAAAATTTAGAATTTACTTAAAATTTAGCAATTTTAGCGCTATAATAAATTAAACTATATTGATGTTTACAGAAAGTAGGAGGTTTTAATATGACTGTGCAAGAAGAAAAAACTGTACAGGTGGAAAACGTACTAATCGCCTATCAATTTTTAAAAGACGTCGTCGTACACACACCTTTACAAAAGAATGACTATTTATCCGAGAAATATGACTGTAATATTTACTTAAAACGTGAGGATTTACAGCATGTTCGCTCTTTTAAATTACGAGGAGCTTACTATAAAATCAAAACAATTGAAGAGGAAGCACGTGAAAAAGGCGTTGTTTGTGCTAGTGCTGGTAATCATGCTCAAGGTGTTGCTTATGCTTGTGCTCATTTAGGTATTCACGGCCATATCTTCATGCCTACAACAACGCCAAAACAAAAAATTGACCAAGTTCGTATGTTTGGTCGTGAATTCGTCGAAATTATTTTAGCTGGTGATACTTTCGATGATTCCGCGAAAAGTGCAATGGAATTCTCAGATGCGGATGGTCATATTTTTATCCACCCATTCGATGATGCAGATATTATTGCCGGTCAAGGAACGGTCGCTGTCGAAATTATGAACGACATTGAAGTACCAGTAGATTACGTTTTCGCTAGTATCGGCGGTGGCGGTTTAATTTCTGGTATCTCTGCGTATGTGAAAAATCTTTCACCACACTCTTCTATTATCGGTGTTGAGCCTGCTGGTGCTGCTAGTATGAAGGAAGCACTCGCTCAAGACCATCCTGTTGAATTAGCCCACATTGATAAATTCGTAGACGGGGCTGCTGTTCAATGTGTCGGTCAAAAAACGTTTGAATTATGCAAAAAATATGTAGATGATATCGTTGTAGTGCCAGAGGGCAAAGATTGTACAACCATTTTAGATTTATACAATAAGCATGCCATCATTGCAGAGCCTGCTGGCGCTCTATCTGTGGCGGCACTTGATTATTACAAAGATCAAATCAAAGGGAAATCTGTAGTCTGCATCATAAGCGGAGGCAACAATGATATCGGCCGTATGCAAGAAATTAAAGAGAAATCATTGATTCATGAAGGATTACTTTACTATTTCCTAGTCAACTTCCCACAACGTGCTGGTGCTCTGCGCCAATTCCTTACTGATGTACTAGGCCCTGAAGATGATATTACAACATTCGAGTACACAAAGAAAAATAACAAAGAAAGTGGTCCGGCATTAGTCGGCATTGAATTAAAATACCCTGAAGATTACGCAGGATTACTTCATCGCATGAAGCATAATGGCTTCTCATTCAAAGAAGTGAATAATGATAGTACGTTGTTTGCGTTGTTAGTGTAGAATAGATGGATCTTCACCCAAAGTTGGGGTTACTATTTTATAATATAGTGTAGATTGGCTAGAGCGGAGCCAGTGTGACTCCTAGGGGATTAGCGTCCAGATGAGACCCTGGAGCGAACGCAGTGAGTGAAGCGGCTCATCGGACACCCCCTGGAATGACACTGGAAGAGCGCAAGTCACCCCTAAGTGTGATGAGACATATAGATATAAAAAAACTAAAAGCTTCAGTCGTAAATATAAATTAAAAGCCTCAAAAGAAGCCATGATCTTTGGAGGCTTTATTTTATAAGATAGCTATTATTTAGGCTGTAGCATTACTTTTTTTATGTTGCTCAAACTCATGAAGAAGCTGTTCATGCATCACTTTTGATTGTTGTACACTAAGCCAAAAAATGTCGAAAGAGTATCCTGAAACTGTTGATTTCCATTTATCGAGGCGCTTTTGGATTTCTTGTCCGTATTCTACTGATGTAGAAATAACTGTTGCCTTACCGATTCCAGGGTAGTTCATGCGGTGTATATCTTCAATTTCATACCAATATATTTTGTGATTACTAAAGTCGACATACACGCCTTCTTTATCCCAACAAATCCCGCGTTTCTTCGTACGAGCGATTAAATAATAAAACCCGACAAATGAAAATGTAAAGTAGACAAAAATACCGACAACAAGCATAACGAATTGACGCCATGTCCAACTATCTAAATTGGGATTGCTAGCAATTTGTGCAATGACACCAACAATTGTTAAAAAACCTAGAATCAATAATAATAATGTACTCCATAAATTTGGCAAAAATTTATTCATATGAATGCTCCTTTATTGCAAAAAGGTTTGTTTTATCGGTAATACTTAATCTATTTAAAAAAAGATATACATGTTACAACAATGATCATTTCATTTAAACATTTCCGGAATCTTACTCTCTAGGATGTAGAGTTATGATCATTTTCTTGTATGGTAACTAATTTGATTCTATTATAACGGATATTTAATATCAGAACCTTTATTATATATTAACTTTAAAAAATTTATATCCTTTAAGCATCAATAACTAATAAAATAGATAAATCTTCAGCAAATGATCCAAAACTATAAAATAGCTTCTATCAAAATGCCCTTAGATTTTTTTGAAGAATTTGCATAGGACTTTTACAGTTTTCAAAATTCCCGAAGATATAAGGACATGTTTGCTCGATTCGTTAACTATGTATATTCTTGAGCTCCCTTTAAAGCTATAAAGAAAAACCTGCACAATTACATGCAGGTTTTTTTCTATATTAAACACTTAATAAAGTACGATCCGACACCATTTTTTCTCCACGAATGCGTTGGAATTGGGTCATTAAGTCGTCTATTTGTAAGGCTTTTTTCGTTGAAGGTTCCACCTCTAGAATAATTTGCCCTTTATCCATCATGATGAGACGATTACCTAAATCAATTGCTTGTTGCATATTATGTGTTACCATCAATGTCGTCAGCTTATCTTTTTCAACCAATCGCTTTGTTAAATTGGTAATTAACTCTGCTCTTGATGGATCCAGTGCGGCGGTATGTTCATCTAATAAGAGAATATTCGGCTTGGTAAAAGTAGCCATTAATAGTGATAACGCTTGGCGCTCACCACCAGATAATAGGCCCACTTTTGCATTTAAGCGATTTTCTAAATTAAGATTTAATGTTTCTAAGGATTCTTTGAAAAATTCACGGCGTTTTTTATCTACACCGATACGTAAAGATCGTTTTTGATTACGAGAAAAAGCGATTGCTAGATTTTCTTCAATCGTCATCGTTGGTGCTGTACCAGCCATTGGATCCTGGAACACGCGACCAATAAAGCGTGAACGTTTATATTCTGGAAGACGCGTTACATCGTTTCCGTCAATTCTTATTTGACCAAGGTCGGGCATTAAAGCGCCAGAAATCATATTCATCATAGTAGATTTACCGGCACCATTACTACCGATTACAGTGACAAAATCTCCTGCTTTTAATTCCAAATTAATAGTATCTAACGCGATTTTCTCATCGGGTGTTGCTTCATTGAAGATTTTATTGATTCCTTCTAGTTTAAGCAATCGGCTTCCCCTCCTGTTTCACTACTACGGCAGCTCGTTCTGCTCGACGTTTAGCTATACGGGATTTTTCTTTTTGTTTAGCTCTTAATGTTGGGACAACTAACGAGATTACTACTATTACCGCTGTAATTAATTTCATATCGCCTGTATCCAAAAACTCAACTTGTAGTGCTAGTGCAAGAACAATTCGATAAATGATTGCTCCAAAAATAACAGCAAATGTTGTACGGACAATTGTTTTTGTACCAAAGATAGCCTCACCAATAATAACAGAGGCTAACCCAATCACAATCATCCCAATTCCCATACCAACATCGGCAAACTTACCGTATTGAGCGATCAGCGCACCTGATAATGCAACCAATCCATTTGATAAACCTAATCCCAAGATGATTAGTGTATCTGTACTTGCAGAGAAGCTACGAATCATTTTGTCATTATCACCTGTTGCACGAATAGCTAAACCAACTTCTGTTTTTAAGAACCAGTCGAAGACAAACTTAATGGCAAATGTCAAAATGAACATGATAAATATCGTGCCCCAAGTTTTAGGTACATGTTCTATACCCATGCTTGATAACATACCATTTAAAGCTTTGTCTAGCCCGAGTTTTTCCCAAAATCCAAAGAATAATGTGAATAGTGAATCAGAATTTGCGAGTGGAATATTCGGACGCCCGACAGCTGTATCTGTCGTCATTCCCATAATTCGTAAGTTAATGGAGTATAAAGCAATCATCATTAAAATCCCTGCTAACAGTGAGTTGATTTTTGCTTTTGTGTGAAGAAGACCTGTAATGGAACCGGCAACAAACCCAGCTAATGTTGCACATAGCGTGGAAATAATTGGATTGTACCCTAGTGTAATCATCGTTGCTGCTGTCGCGGCACCTGTCACAAAGCTACCGTCTACTGTTAAATCAGGAAAATCTAACACTCGGAATGTTAAATACACTCCGAGTGCCATTATTGCATAGATGATCCCTTGCTCCACTGAGCCAAAAATTGCTGTAAACATATAGAATCATCTCCAATCTATTTGACTACTTCTGCTTTCCAATCCTCTTTGATATTTACACCGATTTTATCTGCTGTTGTTTTGTTAATTTCAAGTTTTAAGTTTGCTGGATATGCTACTGGAATATCCGCTGGTTTTTTACCGTCTTTTAAGATTTCGACAGCTTTTTGACCTGCTTCGTAACCGATATCATAATAGCTGAAGCCGTATGCCCCAAGACCACCGCGTTTTACGGAGTCAAGTTCCCCTACCATAACTGGGATTTTCTTTTCGTTTGCTACATCTAATACAGATTCAAGAGCTGAAACTACTGTATTATCTGTGATGATGTAGATTGCGTCTACTTTACCTACTAATGATTCAGTTGCTTGTTTTACTTCCGCTGAAGTTGCTGCAGAAGCTTCAACGATTGTAATACCTGCTTTTTTTGCTTCTTTCTTCACGTTGTCTACTTGTGCACGCGAGTTTTGTTCACCTGAGTTGAACACCATCCCTACTTTTTTAGCACCTAATTGTTCTGATAAGAATTTTACTGTATTTGGAATAGCATCTGGGTGAGTATCAACAGTACCCGTTACGTTACCACCAGGTTTGTCCATTGATTTTACGAGTTCGGCACCAACTGCATCTGTTACAGAAGTAAATACAATTGGAATATCTGAAGTTGCGGCAGCTACTGCTTGAGCACTTGGCGTAGAATTGGCAAAAATTAAATCTGCTCCACTACCTACTAAGTTATTAGCAGCTGTTGTATTAACACTTTGATCTCCTTGAGCGATTTCAGTTTGATATTTAACTTTTAAGCCCGCATCTTTAAGTGCGGCTTTGAAACCTTTTGTTGCCTCATTTAACGATGGATGTTCAACGATTTGCGTGATTCCAACTTTATAAGTTTTTTCATCTGTCGCTGCATTCTTATCTTTTGTATCAGCTGATGATGAATCATCTTTACTACCACATGCAGCCAGCGCTAATACGATGATCACTGACATTAAAAGTAATCCATACTTTTTCATTTTTTTCATGAAGTTTCCTCCTCGATTTCTTGTTATCTCTTATTTTTCTTTACTGAAAGCAACTAATTATTGTTATATTACAGAAGGCTTTTACAATAGTCAATAATATTATGAATTTTTTGACTATTTTAGTAGACTGAACTTCAACGCTTCAATTCAATAAATCGATTATATATAAGGTTTTTACACACCTCCACCTATTCATGTCTATTTTGTGAACTTTTTAAAGCTAGATTTGAGCGAATGATGGCGACTCCCTGAAAATACATTAAATACATTCGCATTTACTCGTGCGATATTAATTCAGAGAAGTTCATTCATAGTCCTGCTGGAAAGCGAGCCACGGGTAAAATATTAGTAAAATGCAATTTGACATATTCACTCAATATATTTACAATGTTATTTTGTTTCTAAATAATAACGTGGTTCGAAACCATCCCACGTAAAAAAACTAGGGGGAACTAAATAATGAAGACAAAATCTTTAACTGTCAGCGCAATTATTGCTGCTCTTTACATTGCGGTTTCAATCCTTATTGCACCTATTAGCTTTACTAATGTGCAATTTCGTATATCAGAAATGTTCAACCACCTTGTTGTTTTCAACAAAAAATATATGATTGGCATCGTAATTGGTGTATTTATCACGAATCTGTTCTTCTCACCATATGGTACGTATGATTTAGTATTTGGTGTAGGGCAATCAATTCTTGCACTTGGACTTACTATTTTCTCTGCTCGCTTTATTAAAGGACAGCTAACACGTATGATTTTCAATACGGTCGTATTTACTTTTACAATGTTCATCATAGCTATAGAAATACATCTTCTTTCTAAGCTTCCATTTCTATTAACATGGCTTTTTTGTGCTGCCGGCGAATTTGCAGTTATGGCTGTAAGTATTCCTTTAATGACTGCATTAAATAAGCGCATCAATTTCAAGAAATTAATTGAAGATTGATTTTTTTCTATAAAATTCAAGAAAAGTATTTTCATGTTAAAATCAACATGGAAATGCTTTTTTCTTTATCTGATAATAAATGAAACGTTAAAGGAGTTACGCTATGCAAACAGCAAGGATTCATTTAATTGATAGTTTAAGAGGTTTTAGTTTACTTGGAATTCTTCTAGCTAATATGCTTATATTTCAATATGGAATCTTCGGGAAAGATGAAATTAATCATTTCGATTTATCCAATTTCGATTACGGTTCCTATAAATTTATACAAATATTTATAGAAGAAACTTTTCTTCCTATTTTTACATTTCTTTTCGGTTTTTCTCTCATAAAATTAGTAGAATCTTTACATAATCGCGGTTATCATTCCAGATGGTTTTTAGTTCGTCGATTTCTTATGCTTTTGACAATGGGGTTATTACATTCTGCTTTTCTTTGGGAAGGAGATATTTTAACTTTCTATGGTCTATTTGGATTTCTCTTATTGTTCTTCATAAAGAGAAAACCAAAAACATTAATTATTTGGGCGATCATCTCTTTCGTATTAACAATACCATTTGGTTATGGCCAATTAGAAGAAACAAATTTGGATACGCAACTAACAAGTGACTATATTGAAAAATCTAAACTTATTTATGGTGATGGATCTTATAGCCAAATTTATGATTTTCGTAATAATGAGGAAGATCCCTTATCTGGTATGCTTGATGAAAATCCCGTTATTATATTCTTCATCTTGATGATTACGCCTATTTTATCTGCCCCCCTATTTCTACTTGGAATGGCGGCTGCTAAACTTAATCTATTTTCTGATCCCCATAAGCTTCTCGCAACTTACAAAAAATGGGTTTTGTTAATACCCGTTGGGGTTGCATTGAAGGCTTGGGGACATTTAATGGAAAATAGTAATTGGTCAGGTATAGGATTAATCATTGGTGGTCCGATTCTTGCGCTTGGCTATATCGCTGCTTTTTCCCATCTATATACGAAACATTCTTCTCATTTCCTTTTCCGAGGATTCGAGAGTATTGGTAAATTATCTTTAACAAATTACATTATGCAAACCATTATTTGTACAACTTTATTTTATGGCTATGGTTTCGGCTGGTTTGAGAACTTTGGTACATTCAATAGCATTATTCTTGGAATAATAATTATTGCTATCCAAGGCTATATCAGTACACTCTATTTAAAAAAGTTCAAACGTGGTCCTTTAGAGATTATCCTTCGAATAGTAACAAACTTCTCTTGGAATGGTAAAGTACGTATAAGATCAGAAAAGGTTTAGAAATAAAAAGCAGTCGTCAAAGCTCCGTAGTCCTACTGAGTCAGGCGACTGCTTTATTTAAACAAATTATAATTTTTGTTCCTTTATATCTTCGCGAAGTTTTGCCTTCAAGAATTTACCGACAGACGTCTTTGGAATTTCTTTAAGGAATACAACATCGTCTGGCACCCACCATTTTGCAAATTGACCTTCCAAATAAGTAAGTAATTCTTCTTTCGTGGCTCTGCTTCCTTCTTTCAAAACAACACAAGCGAGTGGTCTTTCTTGCCATTTTTCATCTGGCACTGCAATAACCGCTGCTTCGAACACACCTTCATGTGTCATTAATGCATTTTCTAAATCAACAGAAGAGATCCATTCTCCACCACTTTTAATCAAGTCTTTAACTCGGTCAGTTATTTTAATATAGCCCTCTGGCGTCATCACAGCAATATCGCCTGTATATAGCCATCCATCTTTAAATGCTTCTGCCGTTCTTTCATCTTTATAATATTCATCTGCAATCCATGGTCCTTTGATTGTTAACTCTCCCATTGTTTTGCCATCCCAAGGAACTTCCCCATTTTCATTCACAATTCTTGTTTCAACTAAGGATACTGTTAAACCTTGTGTTGCACGAATATCCAGCTTTTTCTCTTTTGGCCATTGCTCCATTTCAGAAGTATAGGTTGATAAACTCACAACTGGTGTTGTTTCTGTCATTCCATAACCAACGATAAAAGGAACTTTATATTTTTCTTCAAAAGCTTGAATTAAACCTTTCGGTGATGCAGATCCGCCACAAATAATTGCACGCAATGAAGAAAGATCTCTTTGTTTTTCTTCTTGTTCTTTTAAAGCTCCTAGCCAAATGGTTGGTACACCTGCTGTCAATGTTACTTTTTCCTGTTCAATTAAATCGAGTAACAATGCAGGTGTAAACATTGGTCCCGGTAACACTTGCGTTGCCCCAAAATTAACTGCTGCAAAAGGCATTCCCCATGCATTGACATGGAACATTGGCACAACAGGCATTGCTACATCATTTTCACGAAGCCCAAGCGAATCTGCTAACCCAAGCGCTATACTATGAAGCACTAAACTTCGATGAGTATAAACAACTCCTTTTGGGAATCCTGTAGTTGCACTTGTATAGCACATCCCAGCTGGCATATTCTCATCTAAATCTTCTGGGAACTCGTAATCCTCTCCTGCCTCCGCTAGTAATTGCTCATATGAATAAACATTTTCTAATTCTGTTTCAGGTAGTTCTAGACCATCCTGCATTACAACAATATGTTTAACAGATTTCAACAATGGAATCGCTTTCTCAACTAATGGGAATAAATCTCCATCAATCAATAGAATTTCATCTTCTGCATGATTGATAATATAAATAATATGTTCAGGTGATAGTCGAATATTGATCATATGCAAGACAGCTCCTGCACAAGGAACAGCAAAATAGGCCTCTAGATGTCGATGATGATTCCATGCAAAAGATCCTACTTTTGTTCCTCGCTTCATACCAAGTTTCGTTAAAGCTGCGGCTAACTTTCTAGTACGTTTCCCGAACTCTTTGTAAGTTATACGATGGATCGTATTCTCAGCCGTTCTTGAAATAATTAATTTCTTTGGAAAATAACGCTCTGCCCTCTTTATAAAATCTGTTAATACTAATGGTGTTTGCATCATACTTAACCAACCCCCTTTGTTTGTATAAGTACTACTTCAAAGCATTTAGGCTACCTACTGTAATACAAAACTTTGCTCAGTAGTGACTTCTTCATCAACATTGGTTATTCATCGAATCAAATATTGCTATAAAAGGTTCTATCAACCTAATTATTATTTATGATTTTTCGTTCAAAATTATGAATGATTACTATAAAAAGGTATTACTTTTTACACAAAGAAAGATGAACGTTTAATCTTTTTATTTTTGGGAATACCATAAGTAGAGTCCAAATAGGAGGAGATTGAAATGATTAACAATATTCCCGTGGAAAATGCATTACAAGCAAGAGATCAAATTGCAAAATTAGAGTCACAAGGTTACAACCGAGATAATATTTATATTTTCGCTCATTTCCAAGAAAGAGAAGATGATATTACAGATGCATTAGATACAGCTGAAGTTAATATGAAAGATCAAGGATTTTTTAATACGATGAAAAATTATGTAGTTTCTCGTGGTGATGAACTCCGTAGTCAAATGCAAGCTATTGGCTTAAGTAAAGAAGAAGCAGCTGCTGCAGAGAAGGAATTAGACAAAGGAAAGCTTATTATAATTGCTAAAGGTTTACAATAAATAGATTTATTCCCTCTTAACAAAAAATAAGAGCACTCTGTAAGCCTTTAAATTAGGCTTATAGAGCGCTCTTTTTGATTGTACAATCTAGTATCCATGTGTTGGTGGCTATTACTGATTGAATTTTCGCTTTATGCTGAATGACTAATTTTTTTTTCCAACTTTTTTAACATATCGATTGTCATAGCATCTAAATCGTATTTTGCTTTAAATCCCCATTCTTCTTTTGCGGCACTTGCATCAATTGAATCTGGCCAGCTGTCTGCAATAGCTTGGCGAACTGGATCTACATCATAATCCATTTGGAAGTCTGGCATTTGTTTTCGAATAGTCGCTGCAATTTCTTCAGGTTCAAAGCTCATTGCTGTTACGTTGAATGCATTGCGATGGATTAATTTTTCTGGGTTTGCTTCCATTAAATCAACAATTGCTTGCAAGGCATCTGGCATATACATCATATCCATATATGAACCTTTCGCAATATAAGATGTATATTTCCCTTCCTGTACAGCTTTATAATAAATATCCACTGCATAGTCTGTCGTACCACCACCTGGAGGTGTAACGTTTGAGATTAAGCCGGGGAAACGAACGCCGCGTGTATCTAATCCAAAGCGGGTATGGTAGTAATCACATAATAATTCACCAGCTACTTTGTTCACACCGTACATCGTTGTTGGGCGTTGTAATGTGTCTTGTGGTGTATTGTGTTTTGGAGTTGATGGCCCAAATGCACCGATAGAACTTGGAGTAAAGAATTGCAAGCCTAATTCACGAGAGACTTCTAATGCATTGACAAGACCACCCATGTTTAAATTCCAAGCAAATAGTGGTTTTGCTTCAGCAGTTGCTGATAACAATGCTGCCATATGCATCATTGTATCTGCACCAAAGTCTTTAGCAATATCGTGCATACGCTGTGCATCCATGACATCAAGTACTTCAAAAGGTCCTGCTTGCATTGAAACTTCTCTTATATCTGTTGCTAATACATTTTCTTTGCCATATTCATCGCGCAGTTTCGCTACTAACTCTGAACCGATTTGACCGCACGCACCAGTAATCATGATTTTCTTCATTTTATTTCCTCCTCTAGTCAGTTACATATGTGTTTTTGGAGTGTACATATTTTATATAAATACAATTGTATTTATGGAAAGTACATTTATTAACCTATTTTCAACGTTTCACCAACGTTTTCCGTTAGATAGATTATATAATGTATTTTTTAAAAACACAATATTTGTTTCCTATCAATGTACATATGCCGAAAAAGACTTTTCTGAAAATTTTGTTTATAATAGGCAAAAAGGAGTGAAATTGATGCAGTTATGGAAATTAACGCTTATATATTTATTCGCAATTATTGCTTGCACTTTTTTATTGCTGATGGATGTTCCTAAATGGCAAATTTTCATCTTACTTTTTCTTTATGTTTTTTTATTCACCATGTATCCTCACTTCAACGCATTATTATGGACCAATAATCTAAAAAAAGTAGAACGTTTCCTTGAGGTAAATAAACACAAAGCTCTATATGCCTATCCATATGCCATCGCCAATCAATCCAAAGCCGAGCAAAAAGCGGCTCTACACAAAATTATCATTACCTATAAGCAACCTTATGTAAAACATAACTACGCAGCCCTACTCGCTATTCTTGAGAATAATTATGACCAAGCTTTATCTGAAGCAAAGCAAATTGCAAAAGAACCTTTCCATAGTTACATGATCGCTCACAGCGAAGCGTACTTAGGAAATTTTGAACAAGCAGAAGCTCTACTGCCTAAGCTAACGCAAAAATGGATGTCATCTTCGATTGAAAGTTTGATCTCATTTAAAAGGCAGGATGAGGAAAATTTCAAACACTACTCCACAAAAGCCATTAAACAAGCGCGAGGTATTCAAAAATACTTACTCACCCATAGTTTTCAGGAGATGGAGGCAAAACTGAAGTAGAGATATTTCAATATTTGTGTATACAAAAAGGGCCACTCCAGTTTGAGGTGGTCCTTTATATTTGTAGAAAAAAGCTTGTTGCTAATACTTTTATAATAACTAAATTGTATTCCCCTGAAATTTATTTATTTTTCATCCAGTCAGGCTTGCCGAATCCTTTGAAGTCTGAGTCGATTGTTTTTTCAAATTCAGCAGATTTTACTACTTCGATTATATCTTTAGACAATTGAGATTTTTCATCTGCTTCACGTACTGCTACGACATTACGGAATTGATCTGGCATGTTTTCAAGGAATACAGCATCTTGTAAATTCATACCTGCTGCTAATGCGAAGTTACCTGGTACCCCGACAAGATCTGCACTTTCAACAGCACGTGGCAAACCAGCTGCTTCAATTTCTTGGAATTTTAAGTTTTTAGGGTTTTCTCTAATGTCTTTTGTTGAAGCTTTTAATTGATCGATTTTATCGTTAATTTTAATTAGCCCTTGCTCTTGTAAAGACTTCAATGTACGCGCTTCATTTGATGGGTCATTTGCGATTGCTACTGTTGAACCATTTTTGATATCATCTACTGTTTTGTATTTTTTAGAGAAGAAGCCCATTGGTGCAGTTGGTACGATGATTAATGGTTTTAATTTTGTACCGTTTTCTTTGTTGAAGTTTTCTAGATACACTGAGTGTTGAAATAAGTTTGCATCAATAGCACCTGAATCTAACGCTTTGTTTGGTTGAATATAGTCACTAAATTCTACTACTTCAACTTTATAACCTTTTTTCTCAAGTCCAGGAACGATTGCTTTTTTCAACATATCACTGTATGGACCCGCTGTTGCACCAATTTTAATATTTTTTGTTTCTGTAGCCTTATCTGTGTCCTTTTTTGCTTTATCTCCACCACCACATGCAGCTAAAGTTGTTGCTAATACTAAAGTTAATAATCCGAGTAAAATTTTCTTCATTGTAAAACCTCCTATTTATCTTTTATCTACTGCTTTTGCTATTGCATCGCCCGCTAATTGAATGATTTGGACGATCACAATTAAAATAACGACTGTTGCAATCATGATCGTGTTGTCATATCGGTAATAACCAAAACGGATTGCTAAGTCACCGATACCACCTCCGCCGATAATTCCAGCCATCGCTGAGTATGCTACTAAACTAATAATCGTCATTGTAATTCCTTGAATGACTCCTGATTTTGCTTCAGGAAGTAATACGTCTTTAATAATCATCCAGCGTGTTGCTCCAACAGCAATGGACGCTTCGATGACGCCTTTATCAATTTCACGAAGAGATGTTTCAACAAGTCTCGCGAAAAATGGTATCGCTGCAACAGATAGAGAAACACTTGCTGCGATTGGACCAATCGTATCGCCAACAATTATCTTTGTAAGTGGGAATAGTGCTACTAAAAGGATGATGTATGGAATCGAACGAATGAGGTTGACGATAAAACCAACAACTATATTAACGAACCGATTACCCAGTAACCCTGGCTTGCTGGTAGAAAATAATCCTTTACTTGTAATGAATAATAATAATCCGAGTGGCAAACCAATGATTAATGCAATCGCTAAAGAAATTCCCACCATTTGAAGTGTTTGACCAAACGCTTTCCAAATATCTGGTAACATTTCAGCAAAATGACTTGGATCAAATAACATAGTCTAACACCTCCACTGTTACTCCTCGACTTTCCATATAGGAAATCGAACGGTTTATATCTTCTACTCGTCCGTTCAGCTCCATGAGGAAAATGCCAAGCGGTCTTTCTTGAATATATTCGATTGTGCCATGAAGGAAGTTCCCTTGTACCTCGAATTGCTGAAGCATATCTGAAATAACGCCCTCACCTGCTACATCACCCTTGAACAAGATCTTTACAACCTGCCCTTTGACGTTTTGTATAATCACCTGTGGAATGTCAAATGATACAACACTGCTAATGAATTCTTGTGTTAATGGCTTTTCTGGATTTGCGAAGATGTCATAAACAGAGCCTTCTTCAATCACTTTACCGTCCTGCATAATGGCCATACGATCACAAATTTCTTTCACAACATCCATTTCATGCGTTATAAGAATAATCGTAATGCCCAGCTCACGATTAATTTTCTTCAATAATCGTAAAATGGATGTTGTTGTCGTTGGATCAAGTGCTGATGTGGCCTCATCACAAAGTAATACTGAAGGGTTATTTGCTAGCGCTCTTGCGATACCTACACGTTGCTTTTGCCCTCCACTTAGCTGCGCTGGAAATACATCTTTTTTATCTGCCAACCCCACCATATTAAGTAATTCTTCAACTCGTTTATTTCGTTCTTCCTTCGGTGTTTTCGCAGCTTTCAATGCAAATTCAATATTTTCTCCAACTGTTTTTTGGCTAATTAAATAAAAATGCTGGAAGATCATACCGATTTTCAAACGTGCTTGGCGAAGCTGTTCGCCTTTTAACTTTGTTAAATCTTGTCCATCAATTAATATCCGACCATCCGTTGGTTGTTCCAATAAATTAATACAGCGTAATAAGGAACTTTTTCCTGCCCCAGAGTAACCAACAATACCAAATATCTCTCCATCTCCAATTGTCAAAGAAACATGATCTACACCGGTTACCGTTTTCCTTTTTACTTTGTAAACTTTCGATACATTTTGTATTTCCAGCATATACATCCCTCTATTCCTCGTTAAATTACTATTGCAAAAAAATTCAATTATTCCTATCGACAAACTATGTATTTTTACTAAAAAAGATACATCTCTCAACTGAAAGATGTATCTTATAATCGACGTTCATTTATCTTTCAGAATTAAATTCTGTAGGAATTAGCACCTTCCCTAACGGGGGTTGCTGGACTTCACAGGGCCTATCCCTCAGTCGCTCTTGATAAATTCCATTTATTAAGTTGTAAGTTTATGATAATCATATTATTTCCTTTTACGTCATTTGTCAATGAATTTTTAGAAAAAATCAACTATTTTAAAATATCTTTATTTTTCATTTTATGCAAGAACCTTTATATGGAGAATGACTTCTACATCAATCCAATTATTTGTACGTTGTGTGGTGTCGTATAAACAAAGCTTTTTTTCTTCGCCTTTGAGTTCCGTAATGACACCTCTATTTTGAGTACTTGCTCGCTGATGCCAAACTTCTAGTAATACTTCTTTCTTGCCGTAATAAGCTTGCATTAGTTCTTCTTCTAATGCTTGCAATGTCCATTCATCAAATGCAGGTTTTGCAATCTGCTGTGTCTCCTGTTGCCAAATTCTTAGCCTTTGCACATGTTCTGGTAGCATCATCGCAGTCCACTTTATATTCCCTCGATCACGTATCAAGCTGATATCTCCTTTACAAATTCATTTGGTCTGCATAATTTTATGCTAAGGCTTTGTTTAACAATACTGTTGATATTTCATCAGTTTTGCTTTCATCGTGGACGCTTTCCGTTCTAGTAAGATTCATTAAATAATCAACAATATCCTATAACAGAGCCTATGCTAAAGATCTTTCCCCTGTTTTCAGTTATCCACAGCTGAGTTATCCACACTAACTTCCCTTTTTGCATATTACATTCACTTAGATGCATAATCCGTTTGTTTTCCAGATGCATAAATATACAGTTTCTATTTTTTATGTCCGCCGAGTAATTTGGAGCGCTTAATCGCCGTGCCTGCGTCTGTATAAGATACAGCCCGTAATACTGCTGAAGAACCATAGTTAGTGCGAAGCTGGTCCATCGTGGCACCAAGTTTACGACGCCTCCAACGAGTTGCATCAAAAAAGCTGAGCTGCATGGAATTTTCTGATTCTAGTTTTGTAATACTGATACTAATTTGCCGTACAGGACGTTCATTGTATTGTTCATTTAATATTTGTTGGCAAACACGATAAATGACCATTGTATCGTTGGTTGCTTCATCAATTGTGCGCGAACGTTGGAAACCTCCTCCAAAGGCATTTTTGCTATAAGAAATTCCCAGTGTAATGGTACGTCCTACTTTATAAGCTTCCCGTGCTCTTCTTGCCACATCCTCACACATTTCAAGAAGAACCGCTAACACTTCCTTTTTGGTGTTGTAATCTCGCATCAATATTTGACTTTTTCCATAACTAATTTGACCTTCTATCAGTGGTGCTTCACCTACTTTTGATAAATCGACGCCCCGAGCATGATAGTATAGCTGATTGCCCATAATACCGAAATGCTTTTCGAGTGTTGCTAAATCAGCATGAGCTAAATCACCAACAGAGAAAATCCCCATATTATTAAGCGTTCGTTCTGTTCGATGTCCAATTCCCCACATCTTCGATAAAGGTGTAACTGGCCACAGTTTTTTTTCCACGTCTTCATAATCCCATTTGGCAAAGCCTGTTTTTTTCGCATCTAAATCGAGTGCAAGTTTTGCTAACAGCATATTCGGTCCCATGCCAACTGTACTTGTAATTTCAAATTGTCGATAAAGTTCATCTTGAATTTGGTGTGCTGTTTCTACTGGATCTCCCCACAGTTTTTCGGTACCAGTAAGGTCGACAAAACTTTCGTCAATGCTATATACATGAATAGCTTCCTTCGGTACATAACTATTCAATAGCTTGGTAATTTCAACCGACATACGAACAAAATATTCCATCTTCGGTTCAAATAAATGAATATCTGGATGCTTCGGTATTTCATATAGTCGTGTTCCTGTTTTCACTTGAAATCGTTGCTTCATAATTGGAGAAGCAGCTAGAACAATACTCCCTTTTTGCTGAAAGTTTCCTACAACTGCAATCGCCTCTTTTTCAACATCTAAATGAGCCCACGATGCCATACAGCTAGCATAAAAACATCGCATATCTACACACATAACCGACCTTCTCGGCAGATTTTCATACAGCACAGCACACCTCCATAAGGAACATTTGTTCTTATTTTAAAATGAGATAAGTGAGATGACAAGTAGGAAGTCGTACTTTACCAATAAACGACAATGTTTTTGTTATAAGTATCCTGTGAAGTAATTTTTTATATGACCTATGTTATATATATGTTGCTTTGAGAAGGTTTTTAGAATGGCTTTATTGCTATGATGGAGATTTTTATAGGGGCTATCTACGTTTTTAGGAAATCAATCCACGAAATTTTAAATTGTATCTACGTCCTGTGAAATTGACGTCTCCAATTTAGGAATCTTTATCTTCTTTCTTGATGTGACTTCATTAAAAATAAAAACCCACTCTACTAAGATATAGTAAAATGGGTCAATGAATTTATTTCAAAATATCCTTATACAATTCTGGACGTCGATCATCATACACTGGAATCTTCTTACGTACCTCATCCACTTTCGAGAAATCAACATCGACTATGGAAAGTTCTTCATCTTCGTTACCTGTCCACAGTACTTCGCCCCATGGTTCAATCACCATTGATTGACCATTAAAGTTTTCTACTTTATTGCTAATACGGTTAATTGCAACTATGAAGCATTGATTCTCAATGGCACGTGCCTGCAATAATACTTTCCAGTGATCGATTCTCGGGGTTGGCCATTGGGCCGATACAAATATAACTTTCGCGCCGTTTAACGCATGAAGACGAAGCCATTCTGGGAAACGAATATCATAACAAATCACTCCAGCAGCTTGCAAATCTCCCAATTCAAAATTATTTTGCCCCTCACCCGCAGATAGATGTAAGTGTTCATCCATTAAGCGGAATAAATGTGCTTTGTCATACTCGCCAACTATTTCGCCATGGAGATTCACTGTATACATTGTATTGAAGAATCCGTCTACTTTTTTCGTTGCTACTGAACCACCTACAATATGAATATGTAGCTCTGAAGCTAATGCTTGAAGGAATTTCTTCGTTCTCTCACCATTCACATCTGCTAATTCCTCTAATTTTTCTAATGCATAGCCCGTATTCCACATTTCAGGTAAAATAACGAGCTCTGCTCCTTTACTAGCCGCTTCTCGAATAAACGCTTCTGCCCTTGTAAAATTTTTTTCAACATCTCCAAAAGCTACGTTTAATTGAATACATCCTATCTTCATTTTTGCACCACCTATAGACATTTTCTTAAAAAGGTTATACTATTTTCACTAAATCATTTTTAAATTCAGAAAATTCATTTTCTTCTATTCTAGCGATATCTAATTCAAATGTATAGTACATGGACTTAGCACTTTTAATTATCAATTGGAGGGAAATATTTATGGAGTTATCAACAAAACTAAAAAATTTACCGAAACAATTCTTTGCACACCTCGTTAAACAAGTAAGTGACGCCGTTGCAGAAGGAAGAGATGTAATTAATCTAGGACAAGGAAATCCAGATCAGCCTACACCAGCACATATCGTAAAAGCAATGCAAGAAGCAACCGCCAATCCGCAACTGCATAAATATTCACCTTTCCGCGGATTACCTGAACTAAAGGAAGCTGTCGCTCACTTTTATAAACGAGAGTACGATGTGGACATTGACCCTGAAACAGAAGTATCCATTCTTTTCGGTGCAAAAGCTGGTCTCGTTGAATTACCTCTTGCTCTATTAAACCATGGAGATACAATGCTACTCCCAGACCCTGGCTACCCTGATTATTTATCGGGTGTGACATTAGCAGATGTCCAATTTGAAACAATGCCACTTTTAGCAGAAAATGATTTCCTTCCAGACTACAAAAAGCTTTCTGAAGATATAAAAAAATGTGCAAAATTAATGTATTTAAACTATCCCAATAACCCAACAGGCGGTATTGCTACAAAAGAGTTCTACCAAGAAACAGTCAAACTGGCAAAAGAAAACGATATAGCAATTCTACAAGATTTTGCTTACGGTGCAATTGGTTTTGAAGGTAAAAAGCCAGTTAGCTTCCTCCAAACTGAAGGGGCAAAAGAAGTCGGCATTGAGGTTTACACATTATCTAAAACTTATAATATGGCAGGATGGCGAGTAGGTTTTGCAGTTGGTAATGCACAGATAATTGAAGCTTTAAACCTTATACAAGATCATCTCTTTGTCAGCCTATTTCCAGCCTTGCAATTAGCAGCGGTTGAAGCTTTAATCGGAGATCAAACTTGTGTTACAGAGCAAGTAGCCCTATACGAAAATCGACGAAACGTACTTATAAAAGCGTGCAACGAAGCTGGTTGGTCTGTAACAGCACCAATGGGTTCCTTCTTTGCATGGCTTCCTGTTCCTGAAGGTTATACAAGTCAACAATTTGCAGATTTACTATTAGAAAAAGCGGATGTGGCTGTCGCTGCAGGTAATGGCTTTGGAGAATATGGTGAAGGTTATATACGAGTAGGATTATTAGTGGATGAACAGCGACTAACTGAAGCCGTAAAGCGCATTGAAAAACTAAATCTATTTAAAAAAACTACTGAACTAGCAAAACATTCATAAGGAATAAGAAATTAACGATTATTAAAAATTCATAATACACATAATGGCTATAAGCAAAAATAAAAGTTGTGGATAACATAAATCCTTATCCACAACTTTTTATTCTGAAGTAAACTCAATTTATCTTAAACAGATTTCAATGTTTAGGAAATAACCCCAAGCTCTTTCCCTACTTTTTCATAAATAGCTAAAGCTTCATCTAACATTTCCTTCGTATGAGCAGCAGTTGGCATATTACGTACACGACCAGTGCCTTTTGGAACAGTTGGGAAGACGATTGCTTTTGCATAAACGCCTTCTTCAATTAGACGAGATGAAAATTGTTGTGTAAGTTTTTCATCACCGATAATACATGGAGTAATCGGTGTTTCAGAATGGCCGATGTTGAAACCAAGCTTTTTCAAGCCTGCTTTTAGGTAGTCACCATTTCCCCAAAGTATGTCACAAAGTTCTGTAGAATCAATTAACATTTGAACTGCACGAGTAATCGCAGCTACATCACCTGGTGGTAGAGCTGTTGAGAACAAGAATGGACGTGAACGGACTTTTAACCAATCAATCAGGTTTTTCTTACCCGCTACATAACCACCAACAACGCCGATTGCTTTTGATAGAGTTCCAATTTGGAAGTCAATTTCATTTTGTAAACCAAAATGTTTAACAGTACCTTTCCCTTTACCTGTTACACCTGAGCCATGTGCGTCATCCACATATGTAATAAGGTCAAACTCTTTTGCGATTTCTACTATTTCAGGGAGTTTTGCAATATCACCATCCATTGAGAAAACGCCATCCGTAATAACCATAACTTTATTGTAAAGACCTGATTCAGTTGCTTCTTTCGCTTTTTTGCGAAGATCCTCCATATCAGAGTGATTAAATGCAATAATTTTCGCTTTTGATAAGCGACAACCATCAATAATAGATGCGTGATTGAGTTGGTCAGAAAGAATTGCATCATTTTTATCCATAACAGCGGAAATAGCTGCCATATTACAGTTGAAGCCAGATTGATAAGAAATCGCAGCTTCAGTTCCTTTAAATTCTGCCAATTTTTCTTCTAATTTAACGTGTAAATCAAGTGTACCGTTGATTGTACGAACTGCACCTGCACCTACGCCGTAAGTTTCAATTGTTTTTTTAGCAATTTCTTTTAATTCAGGATTAGTTGCTAAACCAAGATAGTTATTAGAAGATAGGTTGATCAGTTTCTTACCACGAACTTGAATAACTGGACCATTAGCACCTTCGACAGGATCGATTTCATTGTATAAGCCTTGGTCACGAAGCTGTTGTAAATTGTCGTTAACGAATTTGTTGAGTACATTAGACAAGGTCATCATCCCTTTCATGCGATTATACCGATATTGTAGCATATACCTCTTCCGTTTTGTACTTCTGAAAAGAACTATTGTAAAAATATCATATATATTCCTTTATAAAGAGGCACTTAATGTTCTCTCTAAAAATACAGTTGTATTTCTAAAAAGAGTAATCCTGCTAATCCCCTGTTATGGGCTGTCTAAAAAGTCTACTTTATAAAGCTTAAGGTAATATTAAAAGATGTGATCTCAAACTGCTTGCTTTTGTGGCCACTGAAAAACGATTTTATCCCTAATTTTCATAGTACAAATCTGCTATAACATGAAGTGGAATCAGCTTCGCTTTCCGCAGGAGTCTTCGCTGATTCCACTTCAACAAAAATTGCATCACAAAATTTTAATATTAAAATTCATACATTTTGACTTTTCAGTGCCCTCTAGCTTTTCCCCCAGGAGTCTCGCACCGCCACCCACATTTCTTTCTATATGTACGGTAAAATCAAAAATAGATTATATATATTTCAACATAGAGGGGCTGATCTACTTATTGAACAGCCCCTTACCATCACTCATTTTTCTCCCAATGAATCATGCGATAGCCAATCCGAATATGCGTTTGAATAAATCTTGGCTGATTTACATTTTTCTCGATTTTTTTTCGGAGTGTAGCCATGAAGACACGCAAATTTGGTACGTCAGTGTCGAGCGCATCTCCCCAAACTTGTTTTAATAAATAGTTGTGAGTGAGCACTTTGCCAAGATTTTTACTTAATGTTTCTAAAAGCTTGTATTCATTTGGTGTAAGATGGATTTCCTCATGATTAACAAACACAGTATTGGATAAATAATCTATTAAGAGTGGTCCATTGGTAAATGTGGGTTGCTCTTTTTCTAAGCCTTCATTAGTAACTGAACGTCTTAGTGCAACACGTATGCGAGCAAGCAATTCATCAACACTAAATGGTTTTTCAACATAATCATCTGCTCCCATATCAAGCGCCTTAATCTTCTCAGCTTCTTCACCACGAGCGCTGACAACAATAATTGGAACTTTCGACCAGGTACGGACTTTTAGGATAATGTCGATACCATCCATATCCGGTAAACCAAGGTCTAAAATAATGACATCTGGATGTGTTGAAACAACTTCCTTTAATGCATCAATGCCCTTTGTAACAAGTTTATAATCGTAGTCGTGAAGCTCTATAGTCATTTTAATAAGATTTCCGATGGCAATATCATCTTCAACAATAAGAATTTTTTTACGATTCATTCACTACACCTCCTTTTTTCAAATAAAAGCTGAAAATCGCTCCATGAGGAATATTATCTCGAACAGTTAATTCACTTTCATGTAATTTTAAAATGGTTTGACAAAGAGATAAACCAATACCCAGCCCGCGTTTTGCGTCACTTTGTTCCATTTGACTCTTTTTAAATGTTTGAAACAGTTCTTTCTTTTGTTCATCTGAGATACCCTTTCCTGTATCTCGAACTTCAATAAGGACATCATCTCCCTTTTCAAAAGCGAAAATAGCGACACTACTTTCGTAAGGAGTGTAGCTCACCGCATTGTCAAGTAAGTTTATAAGTACTTGCCCAATTAACCGTGTGTCCATATGTGCCAAAAGAAATTCAGGTTCAATATGGACCTGAATTGGTCGGGTACTATTTTTTGAAAGTTGGTAAATTGCATCGTTAATAACATCTTCAATCAATTCCTCTTGAATTTGAAGAGGAAAGTGTCCATTACTTAACTTTGATACAGCAAGTAAATTTTCTACCAGTTGTACAAGCCGATTGGAATTGTAATAAATGTCTTCATACAGTGTTTGGCGCTGATTTATAGACATATGGTAATCATTCGTTTTCAAAATATCCGCATGTCCTGAAATACTTGTAAGTGGTGTTCGCAAATCATGTGAAATAGAGCGCAACAAATTCGATTGAATTTGTTCTAATTCCTTTTCACGGCGTACATTCTCATTAATACGCAGTAGCTGCCATTTATCAAGCGCGAACGAAAAATCATTCAAAATAGCATACAATATTTGACGTTCAAAAGTCGGCAACTGTCCTTTTTTATGAAGTGAAATTCCGATTACACCTGTAACCTTATTATTTGAAAGAAATGGAACGTAATAACCGTAAGCTTCTTTAAAAACATCCGTTGTCATGCCTGCAACACGTTCATTATTTATAACCCATTGCACGATGGCAAGCTCATTTTTATTGTTGAATTCATTCTCCTGTTCATTATTCTGCGCTGAAGACAGCAAGGGTGATTTATAAAATGTATGCTTTATAACTCGTTTATCCTTAATACTGTAATAGCATACTGGGAGTTCAGTAAGTTTAACAATTTCTGAGGAACCTTCTTCAATCAATTGTTCAAAAGATGATGCAGATTGTAGCTTACGATTGGTTTCCAGTAATGTTTCCATACGATAGGATTTTTGAATCGCTTGTCGTTCTTGCATTTTCACTTTTTTTGTTAAGCTACTTGTAATGACACCCGAAACAAACATGATAATAAAAGTCATTGGATAATCCTGATTGTACGCTTCAAACGAAAAGATTGGTTTCGTGAATAGGAAGTTAAAGCTCAATACTGCAACGAGTGAACTAATAATGTTCATTACCCAGCTAGTTGTCCAAATAGCTACTATTAATACACCTAAGATATAAATCGTAATAATATTTGCTTCACTAATCCCGAGGGATTTAAAGAACATCCCAACAATCGACGCGATGCTAAAGATAAGAATCATCTTAAGTAAGTCAAAAGGCTGTAGTTTGAAATCTATTTTATAATCCATCTTCTTCTTTGGTGTATTTTCTTGATCTGGGACAATGTAGATTGATAAGTTCGGTAAAAGTTCATTTAACTTATCAGTAATTTTCGCTCTTCCCCAAATGGTTGCTTTCGTTATCGTTCTTCCAATAACAAGCTTTGTTACACCACTTAATTGAGCATAATTAGCAATTGCCGTAGCAATGCTGTCTTCTTGAACTGTAACAACATTGCCCCCTAATTGCTCAGCTAGCTTCAAATTTTTCTTTAATCGTTCTTCATTTACTTGAGACATCGTTTGGTTGGTATCTCGCCCTACATAAAGAGCGGTAAATTTACCATGTAATGCTTGTGCAAGTCTAGCAGCAGTTCGGATTACTTTTGCATTCGTAGGAGAGCTACTAATCCCCACCAATATATGTTCTAGCACATTATTTTGCATAGCATTTACATAGGAATTGTTCGTTTTATTATGAATTGTATCAGCAATTCTTCTTAACGCAATTTCCCTTAATGCTATAAGGTTATTAATTTGAAAGAAATGATTTAAAGCTTTCTCTACATACGTTTTTTTATAAATCTTGCCTTCTTTTAATCTTTCAATTAACTCATCAGGTTCAATATCGACGAGTTTAATCTGTGATGCTTGGTCGATAATTGCATCTGGTATACGCTCACGAACTTTAATATGCGTAATTTCTTCAACAAGGTCATGTAGACTTTCAATATGCTGAATGTTTAGAGTGGTATACACATTAATCCCCTGATTTAGTAGTTCCTCTACATCCCCATATCGCTTGGTATGCCTAAGATTAGGTGTATTCGTATGAGCCAATTCATCAATTAAAACAAGTTCAGGTGCACGCCGAATAATGCCATCTAGATTTAATTCCGTAAAATGTTTTCCCTTATATGAAATAGACTTTGTAGGTACTACTTCAAATCCTTCTAGCAGCTCCATTGTTTCTTTACGAGGATGTGGCTCTATATAGCCAATGACAACATCTGTCCCTAGTTTGAGTTGCTCTTTTGCTTCTTTTAACATGGTATAAGTCTTTCCAACACCTGCTGCATAACCCAAAAATATCTTTAACTGACCACGCTTATGATTTGAATATTGAGTCACTTCAACATCCCCCTTGCCTTCATTATAATTACTTTCCACACAAAAAGGACGTTCTTCCAAACATCTTAATGCCATCTTAATGTCTAATCTAAAATCCAAACACTACATT
The DNA here is from genome assembly GCF_044763875.1 of Rummeliibacillus sp. NPDC094406. NCBI lineage: Bacteria > Bacillati > Bacillota > Bacilli > Caryophanales > Caryophanaceae > Rummeliibacillus > Rummeliibacillus sp. NPDC094406. The sequence continues at coordinate 185,190 of NZ_JBIWGZ010000005.1, forward strand.
AATTTCTTTTCACCTATAGTAAAACCAATCACAAGCAAGAAAGGATGTGCAAAATGTTGGAATTATACATGATTTTCATATTAATAATAAGCTTTACGAGTCTTTTTGCTTTAACAATATGGTGCTACAAAGAAGTTGAAAAGTAGAGGTGAAATCAGATGTGGATCTTATTAATGATCATGATTATTTTAATTGGATATCTCGTACACGCTTTACTAAATCCAGAAAAGTACTAAAGGAGGTCCTTTACCATGTGGCAAATTACGATTGTTTTGCTTATCTATTTACCACTCGTCCTTATCGCTGGACGCTACTTATATAAAGTTACGATGAAGGAAAAGATGTGGGGCGATGGTTTCTTTAATCGAGTGGAGAACATCATTTATAAACTGAGCGCAATTAAGCAAGAGGATATGACAGGTAAACAATATATTTTCTCTTTACTATTTTCAAATGCTGTAATGATTGCTATTGGATATTTCATTTTACGTATCCAATCCGCACTTTTTTTAAATCCCAATGATATTGGAAATATGGAGACGACATTATCGTTTAATACGATCATTTCCTTTATGACGAATACGAATCTTCAGCATTATAGCGGTGAATCGAGTTTAAGCTATCTATCTCAAATGCTTGTAATAATCTTCATGATGTTCACGTCCGCAGCATCGGGTTATGCCGTATGTATGGCTTTTTGCCGAAGACTAATTGCTAAAACAGACGTACTTGGTAATTTCTACGTTGACTTTGTACGCGTTATTACCCGTATTTTATTGCCTTTATCTTTTGTTGTTTCTCTTATTCTCGTATCGCAAGGTGTCCCTCAAACGTTTAAAGAGAATATTACTTTAACTACGATTGAGCATAAACAACAAGACATTGCGTTTGGACCCATTGCTGCAATGGAATCAATTAAACACCTAGGAACAAATGGAGGTGGTTTTAATGGAGCGAACTCATCCACACCATTTGAAAATCCAACTGCACTATCCAATATAGTAGAAATGCTTTCAATGATGTTACTGCCAGGGGCTTGTGTTGTAACACTTGGTTTAATGATTGCATATCGGAAAAAACGTGATAAAAAAGTTTGGATAGGAAAACAAGGAGCTTCGATATTCATAGCAATGAGTATCATCTTTTTAATGGGGGCTGCAGTTGTATATCTAAGTGAAAAATCAGGTAATCCATCAATCCATGCAATTGGTATTGATGATCATACAGGCAATATGGAGGGCAAAGAAACACGCTTCGGTATCGCGCAATCTTCATTATTTACTGCTGTAACGACAGCATTTACGACAGGAACTGTAAATAATATGCATGACACGTTAACACCCCTTGGAGGTTTAGTACCGTTATTCAACATGATGCTAAATGTCGTATTCGGCGGTAAAGGTGTTGGCTTGATGAATATGATGATGTACGTTCTTCTTACAATCTTCATTGCATGTTTAATGATTGGTCGAACGCCACAGTTTTTAGGGAAGAAAATCGAAGCAAAAGAAATGAAACTCATTGCTCTTTGTATTTTAATTCACCCTACTATTATTCTTGGCTTCTCAGCATTAGCAGTTATTACAGCTGGTGGAGTAGCGGGGATTACAAATCCAGGTGCTCATGGCTTATCACAAGTTCTTTATGAATTTGCATCATCTTCTGCGAATAACGGTTCAGGATTTGAGGGGTTAGCAGATAACTCAACATTTTGGAATGTAACAACCGGTTTGGCTATGTTTTTTGGCCGCTATACATCCATTGTGCTGCAAATCGCTATTGCTTCATTACTAGCGAAAAAACTCGTACACAATGAATCAGTCGGTACATTGAAAACAAATAATGCGACATTTACTGTATTCCTGGTCGCAATTGTCCTCGTTGTTGGTGCATTAACATTCTTACCTTCGCTTGCACTTGGACCAATTACGGAATTTTTACAGCTTAACTCATGAAAAGGAGTGAGAACATGGGAGCAAAAAAGAATGGCCTCTTAACAAAGGAAATTGTAGCCACTTCATTCGTAAGTGCTTTTAAAAAATTTAATCCTATATATATGTTAAAAAACCCTGTTATGTTTGTCGTAGAAATCGGCTTTTTCCTAGTTGTACTGTTATCAATCTTTCCTTCTCTATTCCATGCAGGAGAAGAAAATCTACGTTTATATAATGGCGTTGTTGCAGTTGTGTTATTTTTAACGATTTTGTTTGCAAATTTCGCAGAATCAATCGCACAAGGTCGAGGGAAAGCCCAAGTTGCCACTCTGAAAAAAACCAAATCTTCTACATCTGCAAGAGTGATTATAGATGGAAATGAAGTAATGAAACAAGCTAGTGAACTTACACATGGTGATATTGTGATCGTTCGTGCAGGTGAAACGATCCCAAATGACGGTGAAGTAGTCGATGGAATTGCAACTGTAGACGAATCTGCTATTACAGGTGAATCTGCGCCAGTCGTGAAGGAAAGAGGTGGAGACTTCTCTTCTGTTACAGGAGGTACGATTGTCACAAGTGATGAATTAACCATTAAAATCACTTCACTTCCAGGAGAGTCCTTTTTAGATAAAATGATTTCTCTTATAGAAGGAGCAAATCGGAAAAAGACTCCAAATGAAATTGCATTAAGTACATTGCTCGTAAGTTTAACCATCATCTTCTTATTAGTGGTTATGACGCTTTATCCAATGCTGCAATATTTAAACATCGACATTTCCATTGCAACTTTAATCGCATTAACAGTATGTCTTATTCCAACAACAATCGGGGGATTACTATCTGCAATTGGTATCGCAGGAATGGACCGCGTAACACAATTCAATGTGATTGCGATGAATGGGAAAGCAGTAGAAGCATGTGGGGATGTAGATACATTAATTTTAGATAAGACAGGAACAATTACTCACGGAAATCGCATGGCGACAGCTTTTCTTCCTGTATCCGGTGTTAACCAAGAAGAACTAACGACAGCGGCTTATTTAAGTTCATTAACTGATGACACACCAGAAGGAAAATCGATTATCGCTTTAGCTAAGGAGCAAAAACTTACTGTGCAAGATGTCGAACAGATCATTCAATCAAGTGAGCATATACCATTCACTGCACAAACACGAATGAGCGGTCTCAATACTGCAGATGGTGTACGGTATCGAAAAGGTGCTTATGACACGATTAAGAAAGAAAGCAAGGCTGTACCGAGAGATTTAGAAAAGCTTATTCATGTTGTATCAAACGAAGGTGGAACGCCTTTAGTTGTAATGAAAAATGAATTGATTCTCGGTGTGATTTACTTAAAAGATGTTGTGAAGTCTGGTTTGAAAGAGCGCTTCAAACAGCTACGCGAAATGGGCATTAAAACCATTATGTGTACTGGAGATAATCCACTCACTGCCGCAGCAATCGCAAAAGAAGCTGGAGTTGATGGCTTCATTGCAGAAAGCAAACCAGAAGATAAAATTCAAGTCATAAGAGATGAACAAAAACTAGGGAAAGTTGTCGCTATGACAGGTGATGGTACAAATGATGCACCAGCACTTGCTCAAGCAGATGTTGGAATGGCAATGAATACAGGTACAAACTCTGCCAAAGAAGCAGCAAATATGGTTGACCTAGATTCCGATCCAACTAAAATTATTGAAGTTGTGGAAATTGGAAAACAACTTCTAATGACTCGAGGAGCACTAACAACATTCAGTATCGCAAATGATATTGCGAAGTATTTTGCGATTATCCCAGCAATTTTATTAATCGGCATTCCAGAGATGAATCGTTTAAATATTATGCACTTAGAGTCTTCAACCAGTGCTATTCTTTCAGCGCTTATTTTCAACGCCATTATCATTCCCCTACTCATTCCTGTGGCGATGAAAGGTGTGCAATATAAAGCGATGAGTTCATCAAAACTATTGATCAAAAACAGCATAATTTACGGAGTTGGCGGTGCGATTGTTCCCTTCATCGGCATTAAAGTAATCGATATTATTATTGCACCACTATTAAAAATGATAGGAATTTAGAAAGGAGTCATGACGATGAAAAAAATATTCCCACAAATCAAGGTAGCTTTTTTAACATCTGTTGTGATGATGATTATCTGCGGCCTTATTTATCCATTTGCTGTAACTGGTGTTTCACAACTAGTTTTCCATGATAAAGCAAATGGTAGTCTGATTAAGATAGATGGTAAAGTAGTCGGATCGAAATTAATCGGTCAAACCTTTGAAAATCCAGCTCATTTTATTAGTCGCGTTTCAAGTGTGAATTATAATGTATATGAAAAAAATGATCCAAACTATGCAGGTGTTAGTTCTGGAAACTTTAACTACGCTCCATCTAATCCAGAGTTGACGAAACGAATGAATGAGAGTGTAGAAGAATTTTTAAAGAACAATCCATCTGTCTCTAAAAAAGATATTCCGGCTGATTTAATCACAAGTTCAGGCTCTGGGCTAGATCCACATATTTCAATTCCTTCAGCTGAAATACAGATTGATCGTATTGCAGCAGCATCTCATTTAGCAAAAGAAGAGGTGCAAAATATTATAAAAGAGGCCACATCCAAAAAGGTGTTTGGTGTGTTAGGAGAAGATAAAATGAATGTGTTAGAGGCTAATATGTTAATAGATAAAAAGATGAAGTAAGTAAACACACTAACTGCCTATTTCAAGAAATTTTCAATTTAACATAAAAATATTAAAAAGCAGAAACGAAAAACAAATTATCTTGTTTTTCGTTTCTGCTAATATAATTTGACCTTAATAGACAGTATTCATTACATAAAATTATTTATTTTTACCTTTTTGATTACCGTTATTCGGTTTATCTCCTTTTAAGATAACCTCATAAGAGTAATCTAATGGATTCAGTTGTCCTGGTTTTGCTGCATAAGAAGTAATCATCTTCACATTGCCTTCTTTTAATATTTTCTGAATATCAAGGGCTTGAGTATCTGTTACATTAAATGGATTCACATGATAAACGCGCTCTTTACCATTTTTCTTTGTTTGGATAAAAGTCACGACATAATCAAGGTATTCTTTTTTCAACTGACCAATAGATTGGAAACCATCAGTTGATGTACCTGATTTTGATAGTCCAATTTCAGGGATGCTAATGTTTTTCACGTACCAGCCAGCTTCTTCTGAGCCCCAATCAGTCATATAGCGGAATGCAATTAACACTTTCTTTCCTGCATATTTGGATAAGTCAAACGTTTCAGGAGTCCATTTTTTATTCGTTCCTGTAAAGCCAGGTAGATTAGCTTGTGTATTTGGATAACCTTCTGCAGTAATATCTGATCTTGTATGATCATTTGCTAGACTTGTCCATGTTTCCCCATTATCTGTGGACACTTGAACAGCCCCGAAATCCCATTGCTCTTCAATTTGATAATAGTGATCAAAGTTCAATGTTGCTTTGTTAGTAGAAGATAAATCTGCTTCAAAGATCATTTGATTATCAGCTTGGCTACCTGTATTGCCCCATAAAACTTGTTTTCCAGAACCGAGTGGATCTGCAACAGTTTTCCATTGTAGTGGTAAGAAATCAGCACCATTAAACTTCATTCCTCTAATTTCTTTTGTAAAATCAAGTGATTTGAAATCTCCTCCCCAAGCAGGGACACCCTGTTTTTCATACACTTGTGCTTTTTCAAAATCAATTGTTTTGCCACGTTTTGTGCCTTGTCTATCAACCACTAAATCACGTAAATCAATGCTATCAATATTGTAATCTTTGCTTACTGTGCTATCATCTAGAGCTAGAGCTGTCATGAAGTTTTGATAAACTTTCGTAAAGTCTTTATTCGTTTTGTATTGTTTTAAAACATTCTCAATACTTTCAATACCTTGTGAAGTACCGTCAGTTGCTAATGATTTGATAAAGTCATGTCCAAATTTATCATATAGATAAAGCATGAATAAATAAACTTCACCGTAATCAGCAATTGTTTCTGGACCTGTTTCTGCACTATTATGTTCATCCCAGTTTACCAGTGAGTTTTCAGGGTGATCAAGGAAGAAATTAATCGAACCATCTTCATGTCCATAACCTCCTAGATATTCAGCGAAAGTAGACATCCCCTCATTAACCCATGATTCCTCAGATGGATCATTATCCGCTTGAATTAGATGTTGTAATTCATGGATTGTTGTGCCAAAGAAAGTAGATTCTAAACGAGTATCCCATGAATTGGTATCGATTGTAATAATATTTCGATCAATAAAGTCTTCTATTGTTTGCCAGAAGAAACCGGCTACAAAGAATGGATAGTTGGGATTATTCCATCCTTCATCTTGAATATTATCAACCAGCATAATGACTTTGTTAGAACCTGTATAGTAGTCTTTTGGTAATCCAACCATTTCTGGTAATGGCGATTTGGATCCGTCTAACGAATCTGGTGTACCAAAGAAATCTGTTGCTTTCGGATAAATATTTTTATCAAATTCATCTCGTAGCTTGTCCACTTGAGCTTGTGTGACAACATCAGGTTGTCGTGGATTATTTGGTCCATAAGATAAATCATGTGCCACCCAGACTTCTACATTGTCCCCAACACTTCGCAACGTAAATTCCTTAAATTTTTTATTTCGATTTAAGAATACTTTGGTACCACCATCGTATGTGAAGTTAGGATCTACCTTTTCATCTGAAGTTACTAAAGCCTTCACTTCACTAGCTTGCTCTTTAATCTTTTCCTCAACTTTCTTTTGGAAATCAGCACTTTCAGTTTGCTTGCTCAGCTGATGATCGATATCAATTCGATCACCATATCGATCTGTATTCCAATTTTCATAAGACTTTGTTTCAGCGCTAACTTTTTCACTCGACAAAGGACTCATCAACGATAGTACTAAGCTACTTGATAGTAATAAAGAAACCCATTTAACCTTTTTCAAAGAAAAACCCCTTTCGTCCATTATTTTGAAACGATTACATAATTTATTCTAACATTATTGAATATTCAGAAAATGGTGCAACGGTAGGATTTTTTTTAAGTTAAAAGAGTGCCTAAATACGTGATACTATATGTAAATAAAACCATTAATAAAATTAGAAAACTGCTATTAAATACATATTTTATCGACAAAAAAAGAGACTCCCTAAAGATTACTTTAGGGAGTCTCCTTATCAATTCTCTATATTAGAAGAATGCAACTTGTTCGTCACCAATACATTTCATCAATAATTTACGGCAAACTCCAAGAGACAATTGAACAATAGGACCAAGTGCAAATACCATAATAATTGTCCCAATTCCAACAGGTCCTCCAAGAAGATAACCTGCAAATGCAACAACAATTTCCATAATCGTACGCGCTAAAGTAATACTACAGTGGAATTTTTCCACGGCCAGTAACATTAAACTATCACGAGGACCTGCACCTAAATTAGCGGAAATATAAATGCCTCCACCCACTGCGATTAAAATAACCCCTAAGATAAAGTCCATAAATTGAAATGAGATCGCATGAACATCTGGTAATAACCAGTTGAAGAAATCAATAAATACTCCGATGAAAATCATATTCAAAAATGTTGCGATTTTCGGGAATTGACGTAAGCCGATTGAAGAAATTGTAATAATAGTAATCCCTGCAATATCGGACCATGCTCCAATCGATAAACCAAAATGATTATATAAACCAATGTGTAGAACGTCCCAAGAACCTACACCAAAACGTTGGCCCTTTACAGTTAACGCAATACCAAGGCCTATGACCATAATTCCTGTAAAAAAGAATAACCAACGCCATATATTTGCTTTTTGCATATAAATCCTTCTTTCTACAATTACAAACGAAAAGCCATTTTATGCTAGTACATAAATGGCTTTTCATTAATTAGCTTTTTAATTGTATCAAGAATATTATTAATTTCAAGTAAGTGATACTAATTTTGCATTAGTAGCTTTTACTAGATTTTCTGGCACAATGCAAATTTGCATACCGATTTTCCCTGCACTAACATACATTTCATCCACTTGTTCAGCAGAAATATCGATAAATGTAGGATAATACTTTTTCATGCCAATTGGTGAACAACCACCGCGGATATAGCCTGTATTAGGTAGTAAATCCTTTACATGAAGCATTTCAATTTTCTTTTCACCAACAGCTTTAGCAGCTTTTTTTAAGTTCAACTCTTCAGCTACAGGTATAACAAAAACATAGAAATTTCCTTTACCCGCTGTTGCTACAAGCGTTTTGAACACTTTTTCTACTGGTTGGCTAATTTTCGTTGCAACCGATACGCCGTCGATTTTTCCTTCTTCTACTTCATATTCTGCAAGTACATATGGAATTTTTTTTTGATCTAAAAGACGTACTGCGTTTGTTTTTTGCATTTTATGTTTTGCCATAGAATAACACTTCCTCTATACAGCCAGATAGATAGTTGGTTGTGCAAACTGGAATCCTTGTTTAGCCATTTGCACATGGAAGGAGTAACGAGATATTGCTTTTTTAAAAAAACGTTTCTTAGCAGTCTCATCTTTCTCCTGCCCATTCATTTGGGCCACTTTTAATGGTTCACCTGCTTGAGTAGATTGACCTTTAGCTTGTTGAATTGTTTCAGTAGCAGTAGCGACAACTTGATAATCCTGTTTACTCGGATTTTCTGGAGCTAATGCTGCGAGACGTACATCCTCTAGAATCGCAATTGTCTGATCGTGAGGGGCACTTTGAGAAGATGTGATTGCCTGCAACAAAGAGGAAACTTCCATTTTCTCAATATTTACATCCTTCTCAACTATGATACTTGACTCTCCCTCAGCCTTAACTGCTGTTTCCTGGTTTTGTTTCAAATCACGAATAGCAGATTGTACTTCGGGTTGGTGCTCTTGTTCTTTTTTTCCGGTCAATAACTCCACTAGTTCTTCGAGTGCTGGATTAAAATTCGGCTTAAAATATTGAGCATTTTTGCGATAAGCATTATCTGCTGTTTTCTGACGAAGTGCCCGCTTACGATTTTCAATTTCTGTATAGCGATTGCTTACAAGAGAAGCTATATTCATGTCAATCCCCCCTTTATTAATATCAAAATAGTTAAAACTATATTAGCACCAATATTTGAGATTTTAAAATGCCTTTTTTCTCAAATTTGGCTATGATATTTTACAGGAAAATTTTACTACTATTGTAACGTTATTTCTTATCATTATTGCCAAATAATTTTTGTAATGCTTCAGCCATAGCGTTATTTGCTGGCTCTTCTTGTTTTTTCATGTACTTTTGAACGTCACGTTTCGACACTTTTGTATTACCTGTTGCCTGTTTACGTTTTTCAAATGCCGATAGCTTTTCTCGGTGACCACATGAACATACAAAAATACGGCCATCACCTTCACCACGTAGTTCTAATTTTTTATGACAAACTGGACAGCGTGCATTTGTTAATGTGGAGACTTTTTTCTTATATCCACAAGTACGGTCTTGACAGACTAGCATTTTGCCACGTTTACCATTGACTTCTAGTAATAGTTTTCCACATTCCGGGCATTGTTTTCCAGAGACATTATCATGTTTGAATTTTTTATCATTTGCTTTAATATCTCTTACAGCGTTTTTAGAAAAATTAACCATATTATTAATAAAATCGGATTTTTTCGCTGTACCTTTAGCAATTTTTGTTAATTCTTTTTCCCATTCTGCTGTTAATGCTGGAGATTTTAAATCAGCTGGTGCAAGTTCTAATAACTGACGACCTTTTGATGTTGTGTATAAGTCTTTGCCTTTTTTCTCAATGACAAATGATTTAAACAATTTTTCAATAATATCAGCACGCGTTGCAACCGTACCAATGCCACCTGTTTCATGTAATGTTTGGATTAACTCTTTGGATTCTCCACTCATAAATTGTGTAGGGTTTTCCATCGCTGCAAGTAGTGTACCTTCGTTGAAACGAGCTGGTGGCTTTGTTTCGCCATGAGTCATAGCAATAGCACGAAGTTTAACAGTTTCACCCTTTTTAAAAACTGGTAATGTTTTAACAGCAGTTTCTTCATCATCTTGGTGATAGACTTTTTTCCAACCTTCATCGCGTACAGTGTTACCTTTTACTTTAAATGTTTCGCCATCTGCCACGAGTGTTACGGTTGTTTGGTCATATTGATAAGGGCCAAAGAATACGGCTAAAAAGCGTTTTGCAATTAGGTCGTATAATTTTCTCTCTTTATCCGATAGATTTGGTAAAATGGCTGGATCTTCTGTAGGAATGATCGCATGATGATCTGAAACTTTCGCGTTATCCACTATCCCTTTTTGTGGTTTTACTTGGTTGTTTCGTAATAATGTATTGGCTGCAGCACGGTTATCCCCAACTGCTGATGCTTTAATACGTTCTGCTAACGTACCAACCATATCAGATGTTAAATGTTTAGAATCCGTTCGTGGATAAGTCACGATTTTGTGATGTTCATATAAATTTTGTAATGTGGATAACGTCTCTTTAGCAGACCATCCCCAACGTTTATGTGCTTCTTTTTGTAGCTCTGTTAAGTCAAATAGTGTTGGTGCAAATGTTTTTTTAGGGACTGTTTGTACATCTTGTACTGTAGCTTCATGTACATTGTCGAGTTTTTTTAGTAACTGCTCGATTTTTTCTTTGTTAAATGATTGTGTTTGGTTTGTACCTTTTTCAGACCATGTAAATGTTGCATCGTTTGTTACTGCTTGTAGACCATAATATGTTTTTGGTTTAAAATTTTTAATTTGTTCTTCACGTTCTGCAATCATTGCAAGTGTTGGCGTTTGGACACGACCTGTTGATAACTGTGCATTGTATTTAACCGTTAATGCACGAGTGGCGTTGATCCCCACAACCCAGTCTGCTTCTGCACGTGCAACGGCTGCTTCATACAAATTGTTATATGCTCGTCCGTCTTTTAAATGTGCAAAACCGTCTTTGATTGCCTTATCCGTTACAGAAGATATCCACAGACGTTTGATCGGTTTGTGGCATTTGGCTTTTTCCAATATCCAACGTGCAACAAGCTCTCCTTCACGTCCAGCATCTGTCGCGATAATGATTTGGTTTACATCTTGACGAGCTAATTGTGATTTCACCGCATTAAATTGTTTGGTTGTTTGACGAATTGGAACAAGTTTAAATGGGGTCGGGATAATCGGTAGATCTTCCATTTTCCATTCTTTATATTTGTTATCGTATTGTTCTGGATCTGCATGTGTGACTAAGTGGCCAAGTGCCCATGTCACAATATATTGGGAACCTTCTAAAAAACCATTCCCCTTCTTTTGACATCCTAAAACGCGCGCAATATCGCGTGCAACGGATGGTTTTTCAGCTAAAACTAATGATTTAGACATAATTCCGCTCCTCTCAATGTCTACTATTATAACGGAAATAACGGATAGATTGAAAAATGATGCTGTAAGCTAGGATATATACAAGAATCCCCGACATATTTTAATTATGCCGGGGATCATAGATTACAGATATCAGCCTCAAGATTCAGCTAACCAATCTTCATATAATCGGTCTAATTGCTTTCTTAGCTTTCCATACTCTTGTTCAGATAGATGAGGCTGTTGCATTCTTTTTTCGATTTTTTCTATTTGCTGTTCAGTTGTTAATTGCTTAGCTTGCTTCGTTGTTTTAGTATCCTTTGCTTTTCGATGAATGTGGATAATATTTGCCTGTTGCTTCTCCTTCGCCCATTGATAATCCCCATGATGAATCATAACTGTCTGTTGCTCTATCCAGGCTATTTTCGTGAATATTTTTTGTAAGAAATAGCGATCATGACTTACGGCAATAATAGTACCTGCGAAATTCTGAAGATTATCCTCTAGAACTTCTCTCGATTCAATATCTAAATGGTTTGTGGGTTCATCTAAAATGAGAAGATTAATATCTTGTTGCATTAATTGAGCCAATCGTAATCGCATCTTCTCTCCACCGCTTAAATCACGCACTTTTTTATATACATCATATCCATAAAACAGAAATTGGGCGAGCACATGTCTTGCTTCTTCTTCAGTCATTGAAATATTTTCCCGGAATGCATCGATCAATCGGATTTGATCATCTAGAGTTTCAAATTGTTGAGCGAGATAACCAATTTTCACATTGCTACCAATGATGCATCTCCCAATGTCAGGTTTGACTTCTCCCAGCATCATTTTAAGCAGAGTCGATTTTCCTGTACCATTTTCTCCAACGATAGCGAGGCGATCTTGCCAATAAACCGAGAAATTCACATCATCAAATAATGACGATTTATATGTTTTGGTTACATTTTCAATTGAGATAACCTCTTTACCACTTCGATCTGAAGCCTCTAGTTGTAGATTCATTTTCTTTTCTGTTTTTGGCTTTTTCACTAACTCTATCCGTTGTAAAGCTTTTTCCATACTTTTCGCTTTTCGATATAAATCTGGATTCGGAGGAGATGCTTCATTTGCCCACTGTCTTAACCGTTTAATCGCCTCTTTCATCTTCTTAATTTTCTTCTGCTGCTCCTCGTATTGGGCAAATTCCTGCTCTACCTTTTCTTCCTTGCCTTTAACATATGCATCGTAGTTTCCATGGAAAGTGCTAGCTTCTCCATCTTCTAGTTCAATTACTTTTTGTACAACATTATTCATAAATTGACGATCATGTGAAACGACAATAACAGTACCTGCAAAATCCTTTACGTATTCTTCTAACCATTCAATGGCTTGTAAATCCAAATGATTAGTGGGTTCATCTAGCAATAAAACAGACGAATTTTGTAGCAATATTTGACCTAACATTACCTTTGTTTTTTCGCCACCACTTAAATCAGAAAATGATTGATTTAGTAAGTGATTAATGCCTAAACCATTTGCGACACTTGCCATTTTCGAATCCATTTCATACCCTTCAAGTTGTATAAATTGCTCTTGTAAATGACCATATTCTTTTAATATTTTTTCTAATTGATCTGTTGTCGCCATTTGCTGCTCAAGTTCTGACATCTTACGCTGAATGTTCAATAACGTTGTGAACGCCTCCATGAGAACATCTTTTACTGTATGGTTAGGGTAAAAAGGAATTTGATGCAAATAGCCAATGGAACTATCTTTCTTTTTAATAATTCTCCCTGCGTCGGGTGTTTCTACACCAGCTAATAATTGTAAAAGTGTTGTCTTCCCACAGCCATTGTTACCTACAATAGCTACATGCTCGGCTGTTTGAACCTCAACTGTTAAATTTTCAAAAATAATATGACCACCAAATGATTTGGTTATGTTTTCTGCTTTTATAGACATCTACTTTCCCTCCGGATACGTAGCGAAAAGCCTCTAAATGCAAAAAGACTGCCCATTAACGAGCAGTCTTTTCCGTCAAAAACATGTGAAAAGAATGGTTAATCAGCTACGTTTTTTATTTGATTTGCTTTAAAAAAGGACATACCTATCCCGTTGTCCGCAAAACCAAAAGTAATGACTTGTGCAAAGTACATAAATATATCCTTATCTAGTTTTGCACGAGTCTCCATAGCTGAATTCTTCATTCTCTTCACCTCCGTTCAAATATGATTAATTCATTATAACATATTTTGATTTTTTTGAAAACTAAGAATTATACTTCAAAAAAAATAAAAAACCGCTCGCTTTGGAACGGCTTTTATCTTTTATTAATAAATTAATGTTGATCAATTGTTTCTTTTGGTAGGTCATTGCTCAATTCGCAATATTTAACGAATACGCGTGCCATTTCACGAAGACGTTCGTGTACGTTTTCATCGATAATTTTGTTGTCTTTATCGAAATGATCAGCATGTGTATAGACATAGTTTGGCGTTACTAATGCGCGGAAATAATCAAGTATTGGTTTTAATTGATTTTCCACTACTAAATGATGTTGATATGTTCCTCCATTCGCCACTATTGATATCGGTTTATATCTCAATGCTTTTGGGTTGAGGAAATCAAATGTATTTTTTAAGACACCAGGGATAGATCCTTGGAAAATTGGCGTAGCTAAAATGTATCCATCTGCTTCCTCTATTGTTTTTACTAATTTTTTCATATCATCATTGTATTGATCGAATGGACGACCATCTACAAATTGGTGTTCAAAATCAGCAAGATGTAATTGGGTAATCTCTAATTTCCCATCAAATTCTTTTATATATTGTTCAACTTGCTCTAAAATAGCACCAGTTTTACGACCAATAATCGTGCCGTCAACAAGTAAAATCTTCATAAGATGTTACCTCCAATTCAAAATTCCTAAAGTTATTGTAACAAATGCAAAAGTCTTTCATAAGGTGATACGCTTAAAATAACAATAAATCAGTCTTTTGACGGAAACGTTAAATCTACTTTTTGCATTACTTTTGTTGAATACAAAGTTCCTTTAGTTTCACTACGATTTTATACATATTACTCCTCTTCATCCCATAAATTGAAAATAGCAGCGGAAAGGATGGAGATGTATGAAATATCAACATACTGAGCAAACAACTAAAAAGACGGTTTTAGTAGGAGCTGTGACTCCTTGTCATAATCTTTACCCGATTGAAAGAATCGTTACACTCTCAGCGATGTTTGATCGAAAACAAATTCAAATACTGGTTAATCATGACGAGCAAGCAATTGATTATTTAATTCAAAAGGGTTTTAACCCAATTGTCTATAAAAATGACAAGCAATTAGTTTCAGAACTTACTAAGCTCTCACCTGATTTACTGATTCATGATGTAGGAAGCACGGAATTACCTTTAATCGACCATTTAAAAACATTTATCCCTACAGTACTCCACTTTGATGATTTTGGAGAAGGTGGAACTGCTGCTGATTGTGTTTTTCATACGCTGTATCAGGAAAAGCGTGAAAAATTACTTCCACATTATTTAGTTGGTCCTTCATCTTATGTTGTACCGAAGCAATTACAGGCAATTCATAAAAAGACCGATGAGTTAGCTGACAAACCGCATATCATTGTTGCCATCGAAGGTATGGATGCGGATAATACAAGTTATCGTATTTTACGCCATTTATTACAATTGCAAATACCTATCAAAATCTCAGTAATCGTTCAATCTAGCTACTCTCATGATGTAGACGAACTAAAATTGATGGCACTTAGTCGAAAAAACATTAAAGTCATCCAAAAAGACAATGCCCTTTATGAGTTATTAGGAGAGGCAGATATTGTAATTTGTGGCGCAAAATACACTCCATATAAGGTTGCGACTATTGGTATTCCATGTATCGTAACTTGCCAAGATGAACTTGAAATGCAACATATATTCCCTACTGAAGCAAATGGTTTTATTAACCTAGGGCTGGGTAAAAAACTGAAACAATCTCTTTTACAAAATGCAGTGATGGAATTTATACTACATGATGCAAGACGTGAACATGCCGTGCGTAAGCAATTAAATATCGATTTAAACCGGAATAATCAATATGTACAATCATTATTAAAGAGTTTCATCACAAGTCACGCAAAATCAACTGCTTTTTTAATAGAAGAGCAAGCCAAGAAAACAAGCGGTATGATACAATAACTACAAATGAGTGAACATTAATACACGATGAATTAACTTCATAAAGGAGCATTATCATGCCAACAAAAAATGAATTACTATATCAAATCGCAGAACTTAAAAGTGACTATATTCGCCAACAAGGGGATATCGAAAAGCTAGAATCTACAGGATATCCTGAACTTATCGAAAAAGCAGAAAAACGTCTATCAGACATGGAAAAACAGCTTGCAGAACTTAACAAGCAACTTGAAGCTTGTGAATCCTAAAAGCGCCTGCTTATATAGCGGCGCTTTTTGCTGCGCACCGAGAAATCCTTTAAAATATTTAAATTAGATACTATACACTAAACAAATCACAATACTACCCATGCAGATTCTCCATGCATGGATACGGAGGACCCGATAACACATGAGTATATTAACAGTTGAAAAATTAGGCCATACCTTTGGCGACCGTACCCTTTTTAAAGATGTATCTTTTCGCATTGTAGAAGGTGAACATGTTGGTCTTGTCGGCGCAAATGGCGTTGGTAAATCTACATTAATGCACATTCTTACAGGCGAACTAATCCACGATGCCGGCCGTGTTGAATGGCTTCCAGGTACACATTATGGCTATTTAGACCAACACGCAATATTAACACCAGGTAGAACAATGCGTGATACATTGCGCGATGCATTCTTACCTCTTTATAAAAAAGAAGAAGAATTAAATGAAATCACAACTAAAATGGCAGATGCAACACCTGAAGAATTAGAAGATCTTCTTGAACAGATGGCAGTTATTCAAGATGCTCTGGATGCAGGTGATTTTTATACATTAGATATGAAAATCGAAGAAGTTGCACGTGGTCTTGGACTAGATGCAATAGGCTTAGACCGTGACGTCACTGCCCTTTCTGGTGGTCAACGAACAAAATTATTGTTAGCAAAACTTCTTTTGGAAAAACCAAAAGTATTGCTATTAGACGAACCAACAAACTATTTAGATGAAGAGCATATCACTTGGTTAAGTAATTACTTAAAAGATTATCCGCATGCCTTCTTGTTAATTTCACATGACACTGAATTTATGAATGGGGTAGTTGATGTTATTTTCCATTTGGAATTCTCAAAACTAACTCGCTACACAGCAACTTACGAGAAGTTCCTAGAACTTGCAGAAATCAATAAACGTCAACATATTGATGCCTATGAAAAGCAACAAGATTTCATTAAAAAACAAGAAACTTTTATCGCAAAAAATAAAGCTCGATTCTCAACAACTGGTCGTGCGAAATCTCGTCAAAAACAATTAGATCGTATGGAGCGTATTGATCGTCCTGAGACAGCTGCAAAACCACAATTCTCATTCAAAGAATCACGTAGCTCAAGTCGCTATGTAGTAGATGCTGAGAATTTACTAATTGGGTATGACAAGGATAAACCATTACTTCCACCACTTACATTCCAAATTGAACGCGGTGAAAAAATTGCTCTAGTTGGTATGAACGGGGTTGGTAAATCTACATTATTGAAAACAATGCTAGGCAAAATCCCAGCACTTGGCGGTAAAGTAGAACGCGGTGATTTCTTATTCCCTTCTTATTTTGAACAAGAAGTAAAAGCAGGATCTATCACACCAATAGATGATGTATGGAATGCATATCCTTCTTTAGAACAAGCAACTGTACGAGCATTACTTGCTAAAACAGGGTTAAAAAATGAACACATTTCCCGTCCACTAAATCAACTAAGCGGTGGAGAACAAGCAAAAGTTCGTTTTTGTAAATTAATGATGGAAGAAAGTAACTGGATGCTATTCGATGAACCGACAAATCACTTGGATATCGATGCAAAAGAAGAATTAAAACGTGCCATGAAAGAATACAAAGGCACAATCGTATTAGTCAGCCACGAACCAGAATTTTATGATGGCCTAGTTACAAAAGTATGGAACGTTGCAGAATGGTTCTCACAAGGACATCAATAATTTAAAGCGGGGCTTTCTGTTAGTTTTAACGATTAGCAGGCAACTACCTAAAATTAAATAATAAATGCTCTTCTTGTGCGCGTCTTTAGCTTTAGCTAGTCCCTTTTATGCTGACGCGAATAATGAAGAGCTTTTTTTATCTCTTTAAACATAATTTTCCGAAGATCAGTTTTGATATTCTTTATTGCATTTTATAGACGTTTTTATCGTATTTTTTTAGTTCATATGAGTTTGTTTTACTTCCTCTGATACTCCTTTTTACTTGCCCCGATGCTTCATGCTCGATTCATCCGTTATTACTTTTCTATTATTTACCATGATATTTTTAGAGTTTTCCAATAGCTATCACTTGAAGTTCTATAATTATTCATGGTACAAAAAATATAAGGATGGTGGTTTGATGAGCAATAATGACAATTCAGATGGTATATCGAAAAAGAAAGCAAAACATAAAAGAATCGTTATCCGTTTTGCTTTAATTACTCTTGGTGCTTTAATCATGGCAATTGGCCTTGAAAGAGTGCTAATCCCCAACAATTTAATCGACGGCGGTGTTACGGGTATTGCCATGATGGCATCTCACATAACAGGCACGTCACTTGGTCTATTCCTCTTTTTATTCAACATACCATTTCTCTATTTAGGGTATAAACAAATTGGTAAAAGTTTCACTATTTCAGTAGCATACGGCATTGCCGTATTATCACTTGCTACATCTTTCTTTCCACATGGACAAGCATTCACAAATGATACACTTCTAGCTACTGTTCTTGGCGGTATTATGCTTGGTATAGGCGTAGGGATCGCAATTAGAGCAGGCGGCTGTTTAGATGGTAGTGAAACGTTGGCTATTTTATTTAACAAAAAGCTTCCATTCTCTGTCGGGCAAATTATATTGTTCATGAACTTATTCATTTTAGGAAGCGCTGGCTTTTTATTTGGCTTAGATCGTGCCATGTATTCTTTAATCGCTTATTTCATTGCCTTTAAAACAATTGATCTTGTTTCAGAAGGGTTTAACCAAACAAAATCAATTTGGATTATTAGTGATCAATCAGATGAAATTGGTGAAGCCATCATGGATCGCCTAGGCCGTGGTATCACTTATCTTAACGGCAAGGGTGGCTATACTAAAGACGAAAAACAAGTCATCTTTTGTGTAATCAGCCGACTTGAAGAAGCAAAGTTAAAATCTATCGTACAAGACGTCGATCCAACTGCCTTTCTAGCATTTAGTAACATGTCTGAAATCCAAGGTGGAAACTTTAAGAAAAAAGATATTCATTAATAATTTTCATCGCACCACTGTATAAATCTAATACAGTGGTGCTTTTTTATTTTCGATATGTTTAACAAATCAGTTAATTCCCCATCGTTTCACTACAGACGGGCGCTTTTTGCCAATCCGAGTAGATTATTTCCCTAAACTCTAGCAACTGTGATTAGACAGGATTAAAACAATGCAAATTTGAACTTTTCGTGAATTTACTCTTTTCTTCACGAATTCGACTCTTTTTTTCACTAATCTCCATTGACTTATAAATATCTTACTGATAAGATATAAATATAATAAAACTAAAGAAAGCAGGAATCTATATGACTGTTACAATTTATACTCAAACAAGCTGTACTTCATCAAAAAAGGCTTTACATTGGTTAAGAGATAATAATATTTCTTACGAAGAGAAACGTATTACTTCTGAAACATTAACACTTCCTGAATTCAAACGTATTTTAAGCATGACTGAAGATGGTACGGATGAAATCATTTCAAAGAACTCAAAAGACTTTAAAAACTTAAATTGTGATATTGAACAATTATCGATTCAAGAACTTTATGATATTGTGAAGGATCATCCAAAAATGTTACGTAGCCCTATTCTTTTAGATGATAAACGCCTACAAGTTGGCTATAACGAAATGGATATTCGCCGTTTCATCCCTCGTAAAGTTCGTGCATATGAATTATATGAAATGCAACGCTTATCTTACGAAAGCTAATGATACGTTTTGGAGATGAAAATTATGAATGAAACAAGAAGAGAAAGTATTGCTTCCCTTTTTGAAATCGTTTCTTCTTTAGAAAGAAAATGGGCAAATGAGTGGAATAGTCACAATACGATGGGATTGTCAAAAACGCATATCTTTATACTGAAATTACTTCATGTAGAAGGACCAATGCGCCCTTCTGCTTTGGCAGAAAGACTTCACGTTACTTCAGGTGGTGTCACTGTACTCACTACCAAGCTGATCAAAGCAGGCTATATTAATAAAACGCAAAATTCAACTGATCGCCGTGCTTCACAGCTTGAGATTACTGATGCAGGTCATGAACTTTTAGAAACTGCTCACGAACATATTACAAATACTTTAGAGCGTATGTTTGGGATGCTCACTGAAGACGAAATTCATTCTTTACAATCTATCTTCTCAAAATGCTTACTTGGATAAATTTCAAAAAATCCATGCTCAGATAAAAATATAGTGCTATTATTAAGTGCTGTTTTATCTTATAATCTGCATAATTCAAAGAAAAAAAGACCGTTCAAAAGTTTGAGCGGTTTTTTGTTTCACCAAATAAGTCTATATATTATTGGCGATAGCATTCCTAGAATGGGAAAAATGAGCCACCAATAGTGATACATAAAATCCCCAAATGTCTTATGAGATAATTCACTTTGTTGACTATCTTCAACCTTACCTGAATATTTCTCTTCTCCTCGTATGATTTCATCTAAAGATACCCCATATAGATCACTAAGTTTAATGAGATTATCTAAATCAGGATACCCTTTACCGAGCTCCCACTTTGAAACAGACTGACGTGAAATATCTAAAATTCTTGCAACATCTTCTTGAGAATATTGATGTAATTCTCTTAATTTTTTTAAACGACTCTCTAATTCCATAAACTGTTTGCCTCCTATCTAGAGTATTAAATAAATGATAAGCAATCCCCATTTTTTAAACCAGAAGTCATTATTTGCAATATCGCAACCAACAGTTGCAAATGCATACATACAGGTTTACACGTTGTTTCTTGAGCGCTTTTTCTTATATTGATTTCAAATAGTCTGTTTGTATTTATCATTATATTGTTTTTCCAGCACATTAATGCGAGTAGTACGTTTCCGAAAATTTAAGTAATCTCCATCCAACTTTTATTATTACTTCAGTCTAGTATTCATGCATAAAAAAATCGTTACTCTATAGAAAGAGTAACGATTTTTTTATCTTATTCATAGCCAACAACCTCTGCATAGATTGTGTGATGCACTGATAAGGTCTTGGGCTTTTTATGCTGGCAAAATGATTTCTGCTGATGTTGCATCAGACATCATGATGTCTTTTAAACGTTGTTTTGCGCGGAATAGACGAGATTTTACAGTACCAATAGATACTTTCATCAATTCTGCAATTTCTACTAAAGAGTATTGATTTACGTAGAAATATAAAAGTGTATTACGATAAATACTATCTAATTGATTAATTTTCTCCTGGACAATTTGAGAAATTGCTTCTTGTTCAACTACCGCTTCAGTAGATGGTTCATTATTGGGAACCAAATCTAATACTGGTACGTCTAATGTTTCAGGTTGACTCATCGTGTACTTACTGCGACGAACATTTTTGCGATAGCGGTCGCGGAAAGTATTCATACAAATAGTTGTTAACCAAGCTTTCACGTGTTCGACTTCAGCAACATAAGTTTCGTAGCGAACGACCTTTACCCAAACTTCTTGCATAAGGTCTTCTGCTTCTGCTTTGTTACGAGTTAATTTTAAACATAAGTGATATATATAACGATTGTATTCTTCATAAACATTTTCAATTGTAATATTCATTTTTAATATCCTCCGGTTCAATGTCTTGCTTTGTTAAACTTATTTTCGCAAAAACAAAGCTTTCGCTCTATCGGATTAACTTTCAATTTCATTACATTCGTGTAAGGTTTGTGTGAAAAGCATGTAATAATCTACCTTTATTTGCTGTGATACCTTTTTGAAGAGTACACACTAACAATTCCAACCATGAATACCAGTAAAATTTATATTTTATATTGCAATAAAAAATGCCTAAAAGTTCCGAAAGGGTCTTTTAGGCATTTTCTTTTATTCTTCTATAAGTTGTTTTGTAATCGTCAATTTTGTAATTCGGCTATCGTCTACTTCATTTACAACGATATGAAGATTTTCAAAATCAAACGTTTCCCCAGGCTCAGGTATATGCAGACTTAATTCTAGTACAAACCCACCAACTGTTTCGTGATCTTGCGGAATCGCAACCTTAAATAGATGATTAGCCTCTTCAATCTCTAATCGACCATGACAAACTAATGTATTTTCCGTTAAATCATATATAAATGATTCCTCTTCCTCATCTGATTCATCTTCGATTTCTAGACCAATCATTTCTTCTATTATATCTTCATGTGAAACGATACCGAGTGTACCGCCATACTCATCAAGCACAATGGCTAAATGTTTCTTTTGTGCAAGCATCAATGTGAATACTTTTTCAACACTTACCGTTGAAACAACGTAAAGAGGATCTGGGTCCATAAAATCAACCAACTCTTTTGTCGGGTCTAATGACCATTCAACAAATTTCTTCGAATAGAACATCCCTACTATATTATCCATGCTTTCTTCATAAATGGGATAGCGTGTAAATGAGTATTCTAAAATTGTATTTCTTACTTCTTCATAGGTAGCATCAGCTGGTAAGCCTACCACATCCGTACGATGCGTCCCTAAAACATCCGACACATCCTTGTCTGGAAAATCTAATACTTCTTTTAAACGTTCAGATTCACTTTCGTCAAATGCACCTTCCGTAGAAGCAAAATCTACCATGCCTCTAAATTCTTCTTTCGTCAAAGTTGCTTCCGTCACTGCTCCATTTGAAATAATCCGAATAATCATATTCGTGAACCCCTGTACAATCCACGTAACAGGTCTAAGGATTTTTACGGATAATGCGATAATTGGCGCTACTATATACGCAAGACGATCTGCAAATGTTACAGCAATTGTCTTTGGCAAAACTTCACCAAAAACAATAATAATAATAGTTAAAATTGTAGTAGCTACTGAAACCTGCCAACCATGACGTAATGCAATAATAGTTAATAATGTTGGCATTAAAATATTTACCGTATTATTTATTATTAAAATAGTCGTAATCATACGATCTGGTTGAGCAATTAATAGGTTCAGTTTTTGAGACATTCTGTCACCTTGATTTGCTCTCAATTGGACCTTCATCCTATTTATGGCTGTTAAAGCTGTCTCACTTCCTGAATAGAAAAATGATATGAGCAAGCATATGATCAATCCCAGAAACTCCAACAAGATTCCTCCCCCAAAAATTGTTCAAATTTCGCACAAAATTTCTACTACATAATATACCATATTTTAGTGAGTTCTGCGTTTTGTGAGAGTTGTGCTTTCTATATAAAATGTCTGCTATGCTATAATAATTTTATTATTGAAATACTGAAATGAGGGATTTAAGTGAGTCAATTAGAAGCATTAGACACTTACTTTACTACACATCGTGATGAACAACTCGAAGAAATGAAACAATTTTTATCTATCGCAAGTATTAGTTCTTTATCTGAACATAAAGAAGACATGAAAAAAGCTGCTGCTTTTCTTGGAGAGTCCATGAAAAATGCAGGACTTGAAAATATTAAAGTCAATGAAACAGCAGGACATCCTATTGTCACTGCAGATTGGTTACATGCTGAAAATAAACCAACTGTTTTAGTATATGGTCACTATGATGTGCAACCGGTTGATCCTTTAGAATTATGGGATAGCGAACCATTCAAGCCTGAAATTCGCGACAATATTTTATATGCTCGTGGTTCTAGTGATGACAAAGGCCAAGTATTTTTGCACGTAAAAGTAATCGAAGCTTTAATGAAGGAGAATGGCGAACTACCAGTTAACGTGAAATTCCTTATTGAAGGCGAAGAAGAAATTGGTAGTGTAAATCTTCCTGCGTTTGTTGAAGCAAACAAAGAACAACTTGCTACAGACTTAGTATTAATCTCAGACACAAGTCTTTATGCACCAGGTCGTCCTGCGGTTTGTTACGCATTACGCGGATTAACAGGTGTTCAAATTGATGTTCGCGCAGCAAAAGGAGATCTTCACTCAGGCATTTATGGTGGTGGCGTTCAAAATCCAATTCATGCTTTAGCAGATATCCTCTCATCATTCCACGATGAACATGGCACAATTGCTGTAGATGGCTTCTACGATAAAGTTCGACCAATTACAGCCGATGAAAAAGCTGCATATGAAGCTCTAGACTTTGATGAGGAAAGTATTAAAGTAGAAGCTGGTGTCAAAGAATTATACGGTGAAGAAGGCTACACTTATCTTGAACGCACATGGGCACGTCCAACTTTAGAAGTGAACGGCGTCTTCGGTGGTTTCTCTGGAGAAGGTATTAAAACAGTTCTTCCTGCAACTGCTGGCGCTAAAATCACTTGCCGGTTAGTACCAGATCAAGACCCATATGAAATCGTAGCGCAATTACGAGCACATATTGAAAAACACAAACCAGCTGGGGTTGATATTACAGTCACTGATTTCGATAAAGGGAAACCTTTCATCACACCACTGGATCACCCTTATATCCAAGCTGCAGGTCGTTCATACGAAACACAATATGACGCAAAAACAGCCTATATTCGCGCTGGAGGCTCTATTCCAATCGTCGCAACATTTGATGAAATTTTAGGTGCTCCTGTAATTATGATGGGCTTTGCATTATCAACAGAAAACTTCCATGCACCAAACGAACATTTCCACTTAGAAAACTATGATAAAGGGCTTCGCGTAGTTAGCGATTACTACTATGAAGTAGCAAATTTATCTAAATAAGAATATTTTAAAAGCCAACATCCTAAGTTTCATAGGGATGTTGGCTTTTATTTGGTTTTGTTAAACAATACTGTTAATATTCCATAAATATTGATACTGGCGGACGCTTTCCGCGGGTAAACTGACAGGTCTCCTCGCTGAAGTCGCCACTCTTCTCAAATAAAAATGCATTAAAAAAACAATATCATACAACAAAGCCTTTTATTTAAAAAAGTTTAGTAGCGTAATAATAACCGCTTCTGCATTTAAAATTATTCACCAAAAATCGTAACGATTTCTTCTGCTGGTTTACGTGGTTTTTCTTTTGGAATAGCATCAAAGTATCCGAATTGAAGCATGCTGATGATGCGTTCTTCTGGTTTCACACCTAATGCTTCACGGAATTTTGGATTGTCAATCCAATTTGGTGTTTTCCAACATGCGCCTATTCCACGGTCCCATGCTAATAATTGCATATTTTGAATGAAGCTACTAGCTGCTGCAAAGTCTTCATAACGTTCCTTTTGGCGAACATCTTGTGGAACAATGACAAATGCATATGCGCCTGGAGTAACGAACTTTTGCATTTTTTTCGCAAGTACTTCTTCAGATAATTCTTTCCATTCCGGAACTGCATATTCACGGATTAAATCTTTTAAAGTATCTAGTTCAGCCCCACAAGCAAGGACTAAACGCCATGGTTGACGATTACCGTGATTTGGCGCCCATACAGCAACGTTGATAATTTCCATTAAATCTTCACGGTCTACAGGTTGACCATTGAACAATTTAATAGAACGACGTCCTCGAATTGCTTCCTTGACTGATAAAGATTGTTCATTCATCATAATCACTCCTATAATACGAACACAATTTACGTTGAATATACTTGTATGTATATTACCCTCTCCACCTTACCACAGTCTGTTGGAAAATAAAAAGAACATCATCTTATGGAGTTACTTCTATATGCATGAAATAATATTTTATATTTGGTGTATATGCGCTCGAATCCTCATATGTCCATAAACGATGATAACTGTTCGTCGTATGTGCATTGACATAAGGTACACCATTTATTATGCTCGTTACAATTAAAGAATGATCGATTCTACCATCCCCAGTAAAATCGAGGAAAATCAAATCCCCTAACTCTAACTCGCTTTCGCTTGAAACTCTTTTTCCTTGTAATCCTTTTTTAGAATTTTGTAAATGCCAGAAAAGTGCATTTGCTGTAGTCCAGCTATAACTCCATGTTCCTCCCTTTAACCACCATCCCTTGATTCTATCAGGGTAACCTGTCATGGGTGCTTCACCTGCTAGCAAACATTGTGAAATAAAATTTGTGCAATCATCATCGAATTTTGGAAATGCAGGATTGAAATGGTTCCACCAACGATTCGCATAATCAACCGCCTTTTGCCTATTATACATAGTCCATAACCTCCTATTGTACTGTATGTAAGGACAAATCCAATTGATACTTATTCTGGGAGTGTTATAACAAATATATAACTTTTTCAACATTCCTATTATGAGTGACCAATATTACACTTTTTTTGGTACAATGAGAACAATATAATTATGTATCTCCTATTTTTATGTTTGAAAGGATGTTTGATTTGACACAGCATGCTGAAAAAGAAATTGTTGACGTGACATTACTATGTGATAAAAAAGGCAACTTAAATCCTACTGCTATCGGTTATGCAAGAAAACCTATTATACAAAGTAATCTGAAAGGTCATATATTACGTAAGAAAAAATGGAATTATTGGTGCGTTTTTGGTGACGATATTATGTTCTCAGCGACGATTAGTCATTTAGATTACGCAGCAGTTTGTTTCGTTTATTTTCTCGAATATGAAACGCAAAGGTATTTTGAGAAAACCGTCACTATTCCTCTTGGGTATAAGCTAAAAATGCCAGAGAATGTTTTAGAAACAGTGTCTTTCAATAATAATGATATTAAGATTCAATTACTTTATTCTCAAGGTGAGACACAGATGACTGTGACGATTCCTGATTTTGATGGGGACCTTTTGCATGCCGATTTAACAATCAAACATCTAGAAGACGATGATTCACTGAATGTCGTCATCCCATGGAATCGTCAAACGTTTCAATTTACGGCAAAGCATCATTCTTTACCCGCAAGTGGTTATGTGAAAATTGGAGATAAACGTTATAATTTTAATGAGGAAGATTGCTTTGCCGTTCTTGACTATGGACGTGGAATATGGCCACGCGAGGCAACTTGGAATTGGGGTATGGCTTCACAACGTTGTGGCAATCACCGTATAGCATTAAACTTTGGTGGTCAATGGACAGATGGAACCGGTATGACAGAAAATGCTTTTTTTGTTGATGGCAAAATGCAAAAGATTCATGAAGATGTTATTTTCAAATATAATAATAAGAATTACATGCAACCATGGCATATTACAACGAAATTTACGGATGATGTACAACTAATATTTACACCATTCTTTGAACGAGAAGCTACTACTGATGTAAAACTAGTGAAATCCTCAGTTCACCAGATGGTAGGCTACTATAATGGTCGTATTCGCTTGAAAAATGGACGTTATATGCCTATCCAACAACTACTCGGTACAGTAGAGGATCATATCGCAAAATGGTAATTATATACAGAAAAAGAGAGCCTATTACATTTTAGAATAGACTCTCTTTTATTCTTTGTAGCAATCTTACACATTTCTTTACCCCTCAGTTAAATTAGGGTCTTAGTTACATCTAATTTTGACTTTGATAAATAGAATACTAAACCTAAGATTATTATGATAAAAGTACAAATTTACCTTACTAGATTAAACTAAATCCTTTATTTAAATAGCGGTCTTTTTCAAAAAAAAGGTGAAGCATTCTACTAATTTAACATTATCCTTTAGTTCAACTTTCTCCTGATAGTAAAAGTTTCAGATCTGGTGCTGTTCATTATAAGAAGGTTGTCACCAGGCTGTTGTTTTAACTTAAAACTTATAATCAACTAACAAAACCTACTTCTAAATAAATCAACAAAGTTATGAGCAGCCTTAGATAAGTAATGATTCTTCAACCATATTAATCCCACTGAGGCATTCAAACTTGTATTAGAAATTTTTTGAGCGTGTATTGGATAACCTTTATGCAGTTTAAGTAATGTTTCCGGGACAATGGACGCACCAAAATCAGATGAGACTAAATTCATTAATAGTGTAATGTCACTACACTCACCAATAATGTTAGGTTGTAAGTTTAATTTAGAAAATGCTTCAGAAATCAAATAATGTACACCTAATCCTTCTGTACTAGGTAAAATGAGTGGATAGTTTTGTATTTCATCCAGTGTGGCTTCATGATCCGACGGCTTTTGATTTTTTGATGTAATAAAATAAAATGGTTCTGTATAAAGGTAAAGAACTGATAAGTTTTCTAAATCCAATGGCAATCGAATGAACGCCAGCTCTACTTTCCGCTCTCTTACTAATCTGCAAAGATGAGAAGATTCATTTTGCTGAATTTTATATGTAATATTAGGATATTGTTGTTGAAAGTGTTGTAGTAATTCAGGTAACTCTGCAACTGAAAATGTATTAATACCAATTGTTAATCTTCCATTTACCCCATTTTCGACTTCTTTGACTTCCATTTTTGCCTCTTCCATTAATTGGGTCATCTTTAAGGCATATTTATATAAGGTTTTCCCTGGTTCTGTTAATTCTAAAAATTTCCCACTTCTTTCTACTAATTTTGAGCCAAGTTCCTCTTCCATTGATTTTAGTTGTTGGCTTAATGGCGGTTGAGAGATATGGAGTCTTTCAGCAGCAGCTGATATTTTTCTTTCCTCAACAATTGCTATAAAATATCGCAGTTGTCTAATGTCCATCTAAGAATCACTCCTTTTGTATTCGAAAAAAGTAAGTAAAACTTATTTTTTTAATATTTTTCATATAGTAATCTCCATGTTAGCATATTTGTATAAGATGCAAAAGGAATTGTGACATTCCAGAGTCTCTTAATAATTGGATGTTATTTTGCTAACTGCAAATTAAGTGAATCCCAATTCCCCATAGAGTTCACAGAGAGAAATCTGAAATGGCAAGACGAAACATCAATCATTAATCAGGTTAAGGAGGAATACAGTAAATGCCGGATAAAGCCTACTGGTTAACGAATGTCAAATTAGAAATTGGTTACCACTATAAAAATGGTATAGTTTCAGGAACAAAAACTGACCAGTTCCATATTCGTATTGAAGATGGAAAAATAAATGAAATAATCTCTACTAACCAACCTATAGAAACAAATTTACCTATACGAGATGCCAAAAATTATTTAATGCTTCCATCCTTTAGTGATATGCACATCCATATTGATAAGACATATTATGGAGGCCCTTGGAAAGCACCAATGATCCCTACTAAAGGAATTATGACAAGATTAGAAGAAGAGCGTGAATTACTCCCTATCCAATTGCCTGTTGCGGAAGAAAGAGCGAAAAAATTACTAGAATTGCTGTTAAACTCAGGTTCAACTCACATTCGGACACATTGTAATGTTGATCCTATTATTGGGTTGAAAAATCTAGAAGCAACTTTAAAGGCAGTGGAAGCTTTTAAAGATAAAGCTTCTGTTGAAATAGTTGCTTTCCCTCAGCATGGTTTACTTAGAAGTAATTCTATTAAACTAGTTAGAGAAGCATTGCGCAGTGGTGCTACTATTGTAGGTGGTGTTGACCCAGCTACAATTGACGAAAATATTGAGAAATCATTACAAACTGTAATGGAACTTGCAGTAGAAGCAAATGCAGGCATTGACCTTCATATTCATGACCCTGGTCATCTTGGTATCTTCACGTTTAAACGATTGGCATCTCTAACAGAAGAAGCGGGATGGCAAGGAAGAGTCACCATAAGTCACGCACTCGCTCTTGCTGATATTTCAATGAAAGAAGCAAGTGAAGTAGCAGAGTTACTAGCTCATCATGATATTTCAATTACATCAACTGTTCCTCTTGGAAGAACGATTCCAATACCTTTATTAAAGGAAAAAGGAGTTAACGTATTTCTAGGAGATGATAGTATTACGGATCACTGGTCTCCATTCGGAAAAGGAGATAGTCTCGAAAAAGCAGGAACACTAGCGGAACGTTTTAGTTTAAGTGATGAACGTGCACTTGGACAATCCTTAGGATTTATTACTGAAGGCGTTACCCCTTTAAATAAAGATGGAGAACGTGTTTGGCCAAATGTAGGTGACGATGCTGATCTCGTTTTTGTTGATGCAAGCTGTTCTGCTGAAGCTGTTGCAAGGAGAGCCAAAAGAGTAGCTGTTTTATTTAAAGGTAATCTAGCATCTGGAGTATTTTAATAATTCCGAAAATAAAAAGGAGAAATATGATATGAGCTCAACTTTTTGGCTAACAAATGCCTTATTAGAGACAGGCTACCAATATAATCATGGAGTTATAACTGGCACAAAAACAGATTGTTTCCATTTATTAATTTCCGATGGAAAAATTTCAATGATACTATCTTCTAACGAAACGATTTTAGACGATTTACCTCAAAAGGACGCGAAGGGATTATTGGTTCTCCCATCTTTTATCGAAAAACATTGTCATTTAGATAAAACTCTCCTAGGTGATAAATGGCGCTCTGTCACGCCTGTTAACAGTATTTTTGAACGGCTTGAAATCGAGAAAACTGTCCTACCAAACTTAGAAACTACTACTCAAGAACGTGCAGAAAAATTACTAGATAATTATTTAAAAACCGGTGTGACCCATGTACGTACACATGTGGATATCTATCCTGAAGTTGGTTTAAAGAATTTAGAAGAAGTTCAAAAAGCATTGCAAACTTTTGAAGGAAAGTTATCTTATGAAATCGTTGCATTCCCGCAACATGGTTTATTGCGTACAAAGGCAAAGAATTTAGTAAGAGAAGCTCTACGCCAAGGAGCAAGCCTTGTAGGTGGAGTTGATCCAGCTACTGTAGATGGTGATATTGAAGCATCTTTACAAGAAATGATTGAACTTGCGGTTGAAGGAAATGCGGGAATTGACTTACATTTACATGATTCGGATCATCTAGGGGTCTTCACAATGAAACGCTTGGCTCAGCTAACGAAAGAAGCTGGTTTACAAGGAAAAGTTGCGATTAGTCACGCATTTGGACTTGGAGATATCACTCTACCTCAATTAGAAGGCGTTGCAGAAGAATTAGCTGATGCAAGGATCACTATTATTACAAGTGTACCGATAAACCGAAAATTCCCACCTGTTGGTTTATTACGTAAGAAAGGTGTTGAAGCTGCTGTCGGTTGTGATAATATTTTTGATGTTTGGTCGCCATTTGGAAATGGAGATGTATTAGAACGTGCCGGTCGTTTAGCAGAATTTTCAAGATGGACAGATGAAAAATCATTAGCACAAACCCTCAATTATATTACAGGTGACAAATCACCTCTTAATGATAATGGAGAACAAGTATGGCCAAAAGTTGGTGACGATGCGAGCATAGTGTTAGTTGAAGCATCTTGTTCCGCTGAAGTCATTGCAAGAAGGCCAACACGTGTTGCAACGATGTTCAAAGGAAAAATCGTTTCTGGTTCTATTGGATAATAGTAAAAATCAAATAATATAACAAAGAACTGTCTATGTTTTCTAGACAGTCCTTTACCAACTTATAAAAAAACTTATGCGTCACACGTTAGATGATCTAACGCTTTTCTAACTTTCTTTGCAAAGACCAAGTGGATCCAGAGAAGCTTCGATATTAACGTAAATTAAATGCGGATTATCCTGTGTCATCCAATTTGTTTGAAAAGCTCGATCATAAGACCTTATCTTCAACGCAAAAAAAGGAACCGCAATTAGCGATTCCTTTTTTTTTTATTTATTTGCTCCGTTTATGACACTAAGCGAATCGTTAAGTGCAGTTTTGCACTTAACGGCATCAGGATTTGATGAACGAACTGATGCTAACACAACGTCAATTGTTCCATCTATTTTAGTCCATGTTGTGCCATCTACTTTTCTTAGTTTAGGCTCTGCTACATCCCATTGATGTTCTAAAGCGTCAGCACTTTTTTTCGCCGCAGTAAAGTTATTTGAGTTTACTTGGTTTAGCATATCACTTTCAATTTTAGCGAAATCTGTTAATTGACCAGATAATGTAGTTGCTTGCGATGCTTTATTTGCACTGTTTAAAACACTAAGCGAATTAGTAAGTGCAGTTTTGCACTTGCTTACATCAGGGCTTGATGAACGAACTGATGCTAACACAATGTCAAGCGTTCCATCTATTTTAGTCCATGTTGTGCCATCTATTTTTCTTAGTTTAGATTCGGATGCGTCCCATTGATGTTCTAAATCGTCAGCCTCTTTTTTCGCTGAAGTAAAGTTATTTGAGTTTACATCCTTTAACATATTATTTTCAATATTAATAAAGTCTGTTAATTGTCCAGCTAATGTAGTTGCTTGCGATGCGACGCTATTACTGATTGAATAGTAACTGCCTATACCACCACCTAAGAAAATGCACAGTACTACAATGGTTTGTATCAAAACATTCTTCTTGTTTCCATTTTCTTGGTTTGTTTCTGCAGTATCACTTTTCCCTGTTGTATCAATTTTTGTAACAGCTAGAAAAACGATGATTGCTAAAATAGCTACAAGGAAAATTATACTAGTAGTTGTTGTTCCTAAACCTAACCCGCCATTAACTTTTGGTTGAGATAGGAAATCTCCTAATGATGCTCCAAGTGGACGAGTAAGAATATACGCAATCCAAAACGCTAATACAGCATCAAGTTTCAAGAATTTATATGCCAAGTAGATAACAGCAATAATAATAATAACTATTGTTCCCGTTTTAACATAACCCAGACCTAGTTGTTCGGAATATAAATCTCCGACTGCAGTTCCAAGTGCAAATGTGAAAAGAATAGTAAGCCAATAGAATACTTCTCTTCTTCTAGTATAAATTGAGTGGATCGAAAGTGTTTTTTCACTAAGATACCAGAAAAGAAAAGTTAAACCTAGCAGCACAGAGAAAACTGCTGTACTAACCTCTAGTCGTACTCCTATATTATCTGTCAAATTATCAGTTACCAATGTTCCGAATACACTTATTAAAACAACAGTTGTCCAATAAATTGCTGGAACGTATTTAGTTGCTCTGAATTGAAGAAACAAGAAAATGAAAAACGCAATTCCCATAAGTATGGTAGTGTTAGCTAATCCTAAACCAAGGTTGAAATTTAGGAAATCAGCAAATGTTTCTCCGACAGTTGTACATAAAATTTTGATAACCCAGAAGAAAATAGTAACTTGTGGAACTTTGTTTAGCATTTGTCTGCCTAGTGATGGATTGACTGAACTTCCACCTGGATTAGTTGGACTAATTCCTTGATCTTTCATAACGGCCGATTCCTCCTAATTTTCTTAAATTAGACTTTGTTTATAAACTGTACAATTATTCCTTTGCCTATTCTGTTTAAATAAAATATATCCACGACTAATGAAATCTAGACTATTTCAATAACATAAAAGGCATACACCCATTATAATAGAACAACATAAAAGGAATCTTAGTAGGTATTTAGTAGACAATTAAAATTAAATTAAAAATGAATTAAAAACGAAAAACGACAGCAATGAACTGTCGTTTTCTTCTAAAAAATTATTATATTAATAAGCTCCGCTTTCCGTGGGCGAACTGACGAACCTCCTCGTGCGAAAACCCTTTGCTCCTGCGGTTACTCGTCGCAGAAAATTCCTTTTGCAAAGCAAAAAGAATTTTTCGCTTCCTGCGGGGTCTCGTCTAGTCCGGTTTCCCACAGGAGTCTACGCTAATTCCACTTCAACTAAGATAGCTATACAAAATTTTCATTATAAATTTTCATCTTTTTTACTTTTTTAGTGCCTTTAACATAGTGCTACTAAGCCGAAGTGTGCTGCGCGGTGCAGACTATTAATGGATACTGTTATTTCCCCCTAAATAGCACTTTTCAAACATCAACAATGATATTTAACAGCACCAATTATAAAACAAAAAATCTGATAATTTATAATTCACAATACCATTCAATTTCCGTATCTTTTGCGATAGGCATGACGGTATAATTTTTCAGGATAATCTGTAAAAACTGCTTCTACTCCAAGCTCTTCCATTAGCTCATAATCCTTAAGTGTATTAATCGTGTAGACACGTACTTTATTCCCTGCTTCTATGGCCATTTTCACAGCTCGACGTTTGGCAGCGACTAGTGAGACATGAAGTGCGTTAGTACCAATCCACTTGCTGTAATCATCTAAATTTACTAAAATCTTCATGAATAGCGCACCAACTTCATTGAATGGTGCTTTTGCAAGAACTCTTTCTACCATTTCATGATCAAACGATGAAAATAGCACGCGTTCCATCATGTCATGAGATTTCACTGTCGCTATTACATCATCCTCTAAACCTGGATATTCAAAAACATCTGTTTTAAATTCGATGTTAATCATATGATGTGTAGCTTTAAAAAGATCCAGCACTTCATCAAGGGTTGGAATTTTTTCACCTGCAAATTGCTCACCTTTCCATGAGCCAAAATCATACGAACGAACTTCTTCAAAAGTCATGTCTCGAATATAGCCTTTGCCAGTTGATGTACGATCAATTTTTTCATCATGATTAATCACTAACACACCATCTTTAGTACGCTGAACATCTAGTTCAACACCGTAAATTGGTAATCTTGCTGCTTCTCGAAATGCTACTAATGTATTTTCTGGAAAGGTACCCGATGCACCACGGTGCGCAAATATATTCATCTGACTTATTCCTCCAACATTTCTTATCTTGTTCCTTCCATCCTACGGCGCCTGAAACTTTTAAACAACGTTAAACTTCATTTAAAATGATAACAAGCGTATAGTAGTAATTATTACCCTTTGAAAATACGGGAGGCGATTTCATGACACAACATCCGGATTTTAAAGAAGAAGAGCAACATTTAGCTTATACAAAATATTATATGCAAAAGTTGTTAGATGAATCAAAACGTGATGTGCAAACCGCACAAGAAAATATTCGTACTGCGATGGCTGATTTAGATTATTTAGATTCCAGTTTAAGTTACCAAAATATTTTAACGAATGCTCGCTTCTTTGATATGGCCAAAAATCAAAGTGAAGGGTTAGAAGCGATTCGTCAAAAACCTTATTTCGCACGTATTCACTTTCAAAAAGAAAATGAGCCAGCTGAAAGATTATATATTGGGAAAACATCCTTGTTTGATCGCGAAACGCAAGAACCTATTATTGTCGATTGGCGTTCACCAGTCGCTAATGTCTACTATGATGGACGTCTTGGTGATTTAACATATGAAGTAAACGGCGAAGAAAATAATGGTCACCTCTACTCCAAGCGACAATATAAAATTGAAAAAGGACGATTACTTGAAGTCCGTGATATTGACCTCACTACAAATGATGAGCTCTTGCAAGATGCATTAGCTGGAAAAGCAGATGTTCGTCTAACTGAAATTGTCTCAACAATCCAAGCTGAGCAAAACGAAGTTATTCGTGCACACTTAAAACAACCAATTCTCGTTCAAGGTGCCGCTGGTAGTGGTAAAACAACTATTGCCTTACATAGAATTTCTTATTTTCTATATACGATGGGCGAACATTTCCGTGCACAAGATTTAATGATCCTAGCACCGAATAAATTATTTATCGACTATATTGCTGACGTTTTGCCAGAACTAGGGGTTGGTCAAATTTGCCAAACGACATATGCTGAGTATGTGCAAAATGCTACGAACATGAAACTGAAATTACAAGATCCAAATGAGCAGCTTGAAAAGTTAGTAGAACAAGATACAATAGATGAAATTGCACTCTGGGTTTCCAAAATGAAAGGAACACTTGAATACCGTGACATTATGGCTCGATATGTCACCAAAATAGAGCATGAAATTGCTGATCAATTTGAAGATGTCTATATTGAAAAATATCGTATTTTAAAAGCTTCACATATACGTAGACTTTTTTTAGAGGATTATAATTATTTATCTTTAGAAAAAAGAATTGCAAAAATTCGTTCTGTAATGCAAAACCATGCGCGACAAAAGAGAAAGCAGCTACTTTATACTTTAAAAAAACGGTATGATGCAGTATTAGATAAGGCGTTATTTGGTATTCGTGATGATGTAAAGCGTAAAGAAGTTGTGACTAAATGGATTGATGAGCGAGATGAACGAATTCCTGCAGTTGAAAAAGAGGCAAAAACTGTAGTTACCCGCTATATGAAACGATTTGAAAAATACAAGATTAAACCACTCTATCGTGAATTTTTAACAAATCGAGCTTTACAAGAAGAACTGGCGCCAGAATGGTCAAAAGAAGAACATGACCGTTTTGAAGAAGCTCATAAAAAAGAAATATGGGCTTTAGAAGATTTAGCCGCTATATTCTATTTGCAAGCTAAAATTAAGGGTATAAAAGATGAATGGAAGATGAAAGTTGTATTTATCGATGAGGTACAGGATTATAGTTTGTTCCAACTTGCAGCTTTAAAAGAGGGTCTTGAAACGGATATGTTCACAATGGTGGGTGACCTTGCACAAGGAATTCATAGTTATCGTTCATTAACAGAATGGTCTCCTGTTCGGGAGCTTTTTCCACGTGCCAGCTACAAGACATTGCAAAAAAGTTACCGTACAACAATTGAAATTATGGCTGTCGCTAACAGTGTTTTAGAGAAAATGGATGAAGATTTACCTTTAGTAGAACCTGTTGTTCGTCATGGTGAAGAACCAATATTTCATGAAATGGCGCAATTTGATGCTACTCAAATTGCTGAAATCTATGGGCAAATTAGAAATAGAGGACATCGTTCTATTGCACTTATTTGTAAAACATCAGATGAAGCTAAAAAAGCCACTAAAGTCTTGAAAAAAGCAAAGGTACATGTGCAGACATTATCAGAAACATCCGGAATTGATCAAGAAGCTTTGCTTATTATTCCGAGTCACCTTGCAAAAGGCCTTGAATTTGACGCTGTCATAATCGCAGCAGTTGATGATCCATTTCGAGATACAACGATTGATCGCAAACTTCTATATGTCGCATTAACCCGTGCAATGCATGAATTGCATTTGGTTGCTGCTAGAAAAGAGGATTTTTTATTACAATAGATTAAATATAAGGGGATATCTATAAGTCATTAAAATAAATGAAGAAATTAAATTAGCACCCCCGCTTTGCATAAAGCGCGAGAATGTGCCGCATGAGACAGTTGGCTCATGCAGTTTACACGCTTAGCGGGGGTGCTCTTAGAATATATGATTACTTTACTTCGTTTACCTTTTTATAAATCAAGGATTGGATTTTCTTCGACCCTTGATCTGCCACAAAGTTTTTACTTTCGAGAAGTAACTGGGTAATAACGCTTTTTTTGACTCTCACTTTTACCTAATTTCCGTCCTAAGATTTTACCAAGAATTTGGCTAATTAAATTCTTATGAACACCTTCTACTTTTTGTAATGCGGGTAATCTCATGAAAATCCCCCCTAAAAGTAAGTTATATTCTTATAATACGTTGA
This sequence comes from Rummeliibacillus sp. NPDC094406, assembly GCF_044763875.1. Classification (NCBI taxonomy): domain Bacteria; kingdom Bacillati; phylum Bacillota; class Bacilli; order Caryophanales; family Caryophanaceae; genus Rummeliibacillus; species Rummeliibacillus sp. NPDC094406. The sequence goes on from NZ_JBIWGZ010000005.1 coordinate 222,132, forward strand.
TAACCCCAATATATGTATGTTGTACAAAGGGAATTTTCAACACATGGCTACTTTTTTAGACTACTTTGTATTTCGATTTTTAACTACTCTTTGCTCTGTTAATTTCTGCTCTAGCATTGTCGTTAACATTGATTTCGGATAGCCTTCTTCTCTTGCAGTTATACTATCTCCGAAACAAACAATTTTCATAACCTTCACACACCATTTCTTTCAAAATCAATACATTATTTCTTAATAAAATAATCTACTTGCTGTACTGATGTAAATCCTGCTTTTTGGTAGACACTAAGTGCGTTCCTATTATCAATTTCAACATCCAACAAAACCTTTTGTTGTTGTTTTTGATGTGCATAATTTTTTGCCCATTGTAAGACAGCTGAGCCAATTCCTTGATCTCTTAGTGATTGCTGAACAGTAAAAGCTGTAACCCATACACCTACCTCGTTTTCTACTATAGAAACAGTTGCAACTACTTGTTGATTAAGTTCTACCATATTAAGCAATCGTCCAGGTGTGGTCGTATTAAAATTAATGAGTTCATCTGTTTCTTCAGATATGTCGCCAAACCCATCATGCATTAGTGTAACTAATATATCTCGATCTTGTTCGATAAATGGGCGAACAAGGATGTCTTTAGAAAGTTCACATGATTCTGCAGCCGCCTGTAATGTTGCTTCTGAAGAATTGTATTCATACCCTAGTTTTTGCAAAAAATGATGTCCAGCAACATCATTAAATGACACCCCCATGTCACCTGTTGCACCTCGTTCAACTAAAGCGTTGATAAATCCTTGGACAAGCGCTGTACCAATCCCTTGTCTTCGATAGTCAGAATGTACAACTACACTCCATTCATAAGTATTAAGGCCAAATAAGTCTATCGCACTAAGTGCACCTAATAATTCCTCATGTTCGTTATATGCTAATACAACTAACCCTTGGCTTTCATAGTTATTCCAACTATCGGCATTCATTAATAGAGCGATGTCCTGATTTTTAGCAGTATTTGCATTTTGTATTAAATCTTTCAACTCTTGAATTGTTAACTCATCAAGTGGATAAGAAGCTTTCAATAAAAAGATATCCATTCATAAGTCCTCCATTCTGTAATTATTTTGAAATATAAATGATATAAATATTTTACATTTTTCTACTTTTCAGACTAAGACTAATGGTATAGAATATCGCATTGGAGGCTTAAAAGTAATGAATAAAAAACGATTAACCTGGGTCGATGCGACAAAAGGTTTTTTAATGATATTAGTAGTAATTGGACATTATCCTAAACATTTAGATTCCCCCTTACTAACATATATTTACTGGTTCCATATGCCTGCATTTTTTGTTCTAAGTGGTTTATTTTTTAGACCCGCAGACTCTAATGCGGCAATGATTCAATCCATTAAAAAACGAACGATTCAGCTAATGATTCCTTATATTTTTTTCCTATTAATCATAACATGTTCACGCTATACAATAGCATTTATGACAGGTAACACAGATTTAGAATGGTACAAGCATGATTTACTTACAATCCTATTTGGAGGACGCTTTGCTCGAGGTTCTTATGGTGTTATTTGGTTCATCACTACATTATTCTTCACCTATATCTTATTCTTATTAGTAACACGTTATTTAAATCGAGTAAACCAGGCTCTATTCATAAGTTTGTGCTATGTACTTGCTCAGTTCGAAAGTTTTTATGTTGTCAATATTGTTGGTGGAACTGTTGATAAAGCATCCCAAACAATTATGCTACCTTGGAATTTAGATGTGGTATTGATTGCAGTTGTCTATTTTGCGATTGGCTACTACGCAAAGGAAATCTTCTTACATGTACGTCTTCCTTTATGGATCACATGTACAGCAATTGTATTAATGGCTATGCGACTGACTTGGAATAAAGAATTAGACTATCACCTTAGTTTGAAATTTATTCATTATAATCATCCAATATTAGATATTGTTCTTCCTATGGCATCTCTTATTATGATCTTTGGTTTCTTCCAATTTGTCACGAAGTATATTCGCTTAAAGATATTAGAATTCATCGAAATGCATTCCATTACGATCATGTATCTACACATCTCCGTTGATAAATTTATGAATAACTTTATAGAGTATGAATTATTAGGTTATACATTGATATGCCTAATTATTCCACTCATTATTTCGGTCATTATGAAGCGATTTATTCCTTATTCAACTCTATTGATGGGTAATCTTCGGCTCAAAAAGGATGCAAAATCTTAAATCTACCCAAGTATTTATTTTTCAAGAAAGAGCTGTTTATAAGCAAACTATTTGCTTATAAACAGCTCTTTTACACAAATTAATGGAAAGTCAAGACCCCACCGAAGCTTCACTTTATTACAACTTCGATTGTTGTAGCATTTGATAGAATATTCCTTTTTTCGCAATAAGGTCTTTTCTCATACCCGATTCTACTAATTGTCCTTGCTGCATAACTAAAATGATATCGGCTTTTCTTACAGTGTTTAGACGATGTGCAATAACAAAGCTTGTGCGTCCTTCCATTAAACGTTCAAGTGCTTCTTGTATTTCTAATTCTGTCACCGTATCAATACTACTTGTTGCTTCATCTAACAATAAAATCGACGGGTCTGCTACAAGTGCTCTAGCAATGGATAATAACTGTTTTTGTCCTTGACTAATTTCTCCACCGTCTGCTGTTAAAAACGTGTCATAGCCTTGTGGCAATGACATGATAAAATCATGTGCATTTGCTTTTTTAGCAGCTTCGATCACTTCTTGATCTGTCGCACTTAGTTGACCATATCGAATATTCTCTTTTACTGTTGCTTCAAACAAGAATGGTTCTTGAAGGACAAAGGCCATTTGGCTACGTATATTTTCACGAGAGAATGATTGAATTGGCTGATTATCGATTAAAATTTGACCTTTTTGGACATCATAAAAACGAGCAAGCAGTTGCATAATCGTTGTCTTACCAGCCCCCGTAGCACCGACTAAAGCAGCTGTTTGACCTTTTTTTACATGAAAATTGATATGTGAAATTGTCTGATTTTCTTCTTCTGCTTCATATTTAAATGACACGTCCTCAAACTTAACATCACCTTGTAATTTATGCATTGGAACATTTTTGGATTCATCTTGTTCTTCTGCCTCGTTCATAATTGAAAATACTCGTTCTGCACCAGCAATTGCAGATAAGACATTATTAAATTGATTTGATAAATCGTTTAAAGGCCTCGTAAATTGACGAGTATATTCTGCAAATATCACTATTGTGCCAATCGAAACATAGCCCTTTAAAGCAAGAAGTCCACCAACACCTGCCACCACTGCAAAACTTGCATTGTTTAGTAAATTCATAACTTTTGGAATAGCTCCTGAATAGACATTTGCCCAATAGCCCACTCGACGCAAATGACTACTTTTCTCTGCAAAATCATCAATCATACGTTGCTCTTGAGAGAAAGCTTTCACAACACGCTGTCCTGATATTGTTTCTTCAATCATGCCATTAAGCGAACCTAATGCTTGTTGCTGAGCCTTGAATAATTTCCCTGTTCTTCTTGTAATCCATCGAGTAGAGATAAACATAATAGGAATAATAAGCATGGTCATAAAAGTTAGCAAAGGACTCATCGTAAGCATTACTATTACAGTCCCTACTAGCGTTAAAACACTGGAGAATACTTGGATAAACGTACTATTTAAAGTAGAACTAATATTATCCATATCATTCGTCATACGACTCATTAACTCACCATGCTGTCTTTTATCAAAGAACGAGATTGGTAATCGTTGTAGTTTCGTGAATAGACCTGTACGCATACGATAAACTGTTTGTTGCGCTATTCCAATCATCCAATAGTTTTGCAAAAATAGCGAAATAGATAAACTAATATATACAAACACAAGTCCTACAATCATTGTTTTTAAGCCGGTAAAATCCTTTTTCATTATATGATCATCAATTATTTTACCAATTAAATAGGGACCCAATAATGACAAAATAGAGCTTACTATAACCATTACTAATACAACAATTAATAAACCTCTTTGCTCATCAACAATTTTCCAAATGCCACCTAATGTTGTTCGCCAATCGCTTGCTCTTGCGCCTTTTCTTTTTTTAGAAGTCTTTATATCTTCCTTAGAAAGAACAGGTTCATAACTAATTGAACGTAGCCAAGATCTAATCATCACTTTCCACCGCCTGTTCTCGCTGAGACTGAGCAATTTTTTGATATAATGATGAACTTTTCATTAGTTCATCATGTGTACCAAAAGCAGATACAACACCATTTTCTAACAGTAAGATTCGATTTGCTCCTTGTGCTGTGCGAATTTTTTGTGTCACAACAAGCATTGTTGCTCGCTCATTCGCTAATGCTTCCCACAAAGCAGACTCCGTTTTTATATCAAGAGCACTTGTACTATCATCTAATAATAAAAACTCAGGTTTACGTAGGATTGCTCTGGCAATGGACAATCTTTGCTTTTGTCCCCCAGATAGATTAACTCCTTTTTGCCCTACACGCGTTTGATAGCCATTAGGGAAATGCATCACTGAATCATGAATTTGTGCCTGTTTTGAAGCTTTTTCTACTTCCTCTAATGATGCATCCGTTTTACCCCAAGTTACATTGTCGAAAATAGTCCCTGTAAAAAGTAGAGAGCGTTGTGGTACATAACCAATCGCATGCCGAAGATTTTCTACATTCCATTCCTTACTATCTACACCATCGATTAAGATTCTTCCTTCCTTGACGTCATAAAACTTAGGAATGAGCTGTAGCAATGTAGATTTCCCTGAACCTGTTGCCCCCATAATGGCTATTTTTTCACCTTGTCCACAAGTAAATGAAATATTTTCCAATACATACTGATCTGTCTGTGGATATTTAAAAGAAACATTTTCAAACGTAATATCGCCGTTCTGAGATGGCTTCTCTAGACTAGAATGTGCAATGACATCCTCAACACCACCTGCTATAAGAAGAATTTCCTCCATTCGATCGGCTGATGCCTTCGCACGAGAGAATAACATAATGATGAATGCGAACATTGAAAATGACCCTGTCATACGCATTGTATAATTGATAATTGCGGCAATGTCTCCTATTTGAGTTTGCTCATGTTGAATTTGCTCTGCGCCAAACCATAAAACTGCTAGCATCGCAACATTCATGACAATTAACAATATCGGTTGAATATATTCCATTAAACGTAGTGCACTTGATGTATCCTTTTTCAAGGCATGTGCTATTTTCTCAAAACGACTTGCTTCATATAAGCCCCTTAAATAAGCCTTTACTAAGCGCATCGCTTGTAGATTTTCTTGAATCACCCGATTTACTCGATCTACTCTACGCTGTACTGCTGCAAACTGGCTTATACTTTTTTTCACCATTAAATACATAAAGAGCGCAAGTATTGGAACCCCTAAAAATAAGTACATAGCCAATGATGCATCAACATAAAATGCCATAATTAAACTACCAACTACAACTAATGGCGCACGTAGCATAATTCGTAAGCTCATAAAAAATACTTGTTGAACCTGTGTTACGTCATTCGTCATCCTTGTGATCAATCCGGAAGAAGGAAAACGTAAAAAAGTTGTCATAGTAAATGACTGTACTTTTCTGAACAAGGCATTACGTAAATCAAATGCAAAATTCTGCGCTGCATATCCTGAAAAAAAGGAATTTAATATGCCGGCAATAAATGCCAGAAAAGCTAATGCTAACATAATAGCTCCCCATACCCCAACGGTATGAACATCTTTTGCAACAATTCCTTCATCAATAATTTTTCGAATAAGTAATGGTTGTGTAAGCTCAACTGCTAGTTCGACGAACATCAACATAAGTGCGATACATGCAGGCACTTTATATGTTTTTATGTATTGAAAGATTGTCTTCAATATATATTCCCCCCTTCAACTTTTTAGATAAAATTTAATTTCCATTAATTATGATATATTCGTAACCCGAAATAAAGAAGTTTACCCTAGATTATTCATAGATTTTTTTCTAAAAGACAATACAAAGATGATTGTTCTGATTTGTTTAGCCTTTAATGTGTATTCGCATCACTGTTGGGCCTTTCTTGCTTATTTTCCCGCAGGATTTTCACAGTTCCTACTAACTTCTAAAAATTTATTAAGATAGCTGAGAATCCATTTCTCTAAAAGTAATAAAAAGGGCGAAATAACAATATAGTCTTAATCTTCATCATCAGTTTATCCATATGATTTATGGTGAAGGTATGAATAATACAGGTTATAAAAAAGATGTCTCATAAGTGAATTCCCCCAATTATAAGCCACCCCTAAAAGCTAAAGCGCATTTAAATGTTTTTTTATCGAAAGAGACATTAGTTAACAATAAAAACAAAACAACTAAAGTCCCTAACATCCCTAACACTTGGTACTTTGGTGGTAGTATCTTGTTTGTAAATGAAACAAACAGCACGACAAAGATTGATGCCAAAAACTGTAGCAGCGTTGCTAAGACCGCACTACTGGCGTTAATTGCTTCAACAAACGTATATTGGACACCCAACATGCCGACAACGCTAAATATGACAAGCTTTTTCCACCATATGAAGTGTTTCCCAATAAACGTAATATCATTTTTTGTTATAAGCAAAAATGATAACAATAATAATCCGGCAAAAAAACAATCGAATCGTTAACATGAATGATACTGTCAGGTCACTATTTGACAAAAGCCATTCCATCATGGGCCCAGTTGCACCTTAAAGCATTGCACCTGAGACGATCATTACAACTCCTTTTATTCTAGATGTTGTATTCTCCACTACTTTACCTCTTCCTGCGAATACATCTTACTGTATTTTCCAAAATTTTATTAGATTTTTATAATTTTATATACATTTATCCTAAATAAATAATTTTTACTTCATTATCTATTACTAATGACTTATTACTCACTATTTACTATAATAGTAAGTATAGTAATTTCAAGGAGACGTAGAACTCATGTATGACATTCAAACAATTTTTCAAACTGCTAATCCTATATTGAACCAAATGCCATATCCAATGATGATTTTAAATCCGGAGGGCATTGTTCTAGCTTGGAATCGTCAAGCTGAAAAGACATTCGGCTATTGCGCAGAAGACGTACTAGGGAAATTTATCCCGTTTATCGAAGAAGAAAGAACCTATTTTTATAAAGACTTATGGCAAAAAATTATTCATTCTGCAGATCCTTTGCACCTTGAATCAATAACTATCTCCACTAAAAAAGGTGAAATTGTCAATACGCCAATAACTTTAAAAGCATTTACTATTGATAATGACCGCTATATTTTCTGTCAATTTAACTTAGGATCAGAGGAACAACAAGACTTATTATCGTTTAATGAGTTTACAAGTATCCGAGATGGCTTAGAATCATCATTTATGATGCTGTCTATAGATCAAGAAGGTTTAATTTCATATGCAAATAATTTATTTTTAAAATATAGCAAATGGACACCAAAAAGAATAATTGGGAAAACCTTTTGGCAAATGTTCCCTCAAACTCCTGAAAGCTCTGTGGTAGCAGATGCGATTTGGAAATCTTTACAGAACGGTAGACAATGGAAAGGTGAAGCTGAAAAAATCACAAAAGATGGTCAATCCTATTGGGTAGACTTAACAGCGATTCCTATTTTCACCTCTGCAAAAAAGCCTTCCAATTTTATCTTGTTAGAAAACGATATTACTGATAAAAAAAGATTACAAAATCGACTTGAAAAAATTGCCTATATTGATCAAGAAACAGGTCTAATGAATCGCTATCGTTTAGAACAAATTGTCAATACAATGATTTCTGAAAATCATCATTTTACTTTTGTTTATTTTAGTATTGATAAATTCTATTCTTTAAAAGAACTATATGACGATCAAGCTGAACAAGTATTAATTCAAGAATTTACACAACGTATGAAAATGTATTTCCAAGACAGCTCGATGGCACGTGTAAGCATTGATGAATTTGTTGTGTTAACACCTCTTGGCGAATGGTTTATTCAAGGATTCCTTACATATTTAGAACAGCACCCAATATATATAAACAATTCTACTTTACCTCTTTCCATTAGTGGAGGTATTACAAAGTATCCAGATGATCAAATTTCATTTACTCATCTAATGAAAGCTTCGTATGCTGCAATTCAAAAAGTACAATCTGAAGGTGGCGGCAGTATCTCAAGCCTAACGAAAGCAGACCATAAAGCATTGCATAAAAAGTCTGTTATCGAAAAACGTCTTCTTGTAGCATTAGACAAAAAAGATTTAAAAGTCTTGTATCAACCGCAGTTGGATTTAATAACAGGAAAGATTACAACAGTAGAAGCTTTAGTTCGTTGGGAAGATGAAGAAATTGGTACAGTTTCACCAGAGGTATTAATTCCTATCGCTGAAGAAACGGGATTAATTAATGATATTGGTTCCTTTATGTTAGAACAAGCATGTTTACAAGCGGCCGCATGGCATAGAAAAGGAATAGATTTAAAAGTAAGCATTAACTCATCTGTACGTGAGTTCCGTGATAAAAATATGGTTAAACAAGTACGCCGAATACTTGAAGACACTGATTGTCCAGCTGAATTGATTCAAATTGAAATAACAGAAAAATTTGCATTAGAAGCAGAAGCAGAAACTTCCATCATACAACAAATGAAACAATTGCAAAATGAGGGAATTGTATTTGCACTTGATGACTTTGGAACAGGCTATGCTTCATTCCGTTATATGCAACTATTGCCATTATCTCAAATCAAAATTGACCAAACATTTATTTCAACTATTCAATATCAACCTAAAAGTCAAATGCTGATCCAAGGTATGATTCAATTTGGGAAATCAATTAATATGAGTGTATTGGCTGAAGGTGTTGAAACACAGGAACAACAAGATATCCTAACAGAATTTGGATGCGATGCTATCCAAGGTTACCATATAAGTCGCCCAATTGAAGCAAAAGAAGTTGAAAAACTATTATAAAGTGAAAATCCACTCATAGTTTTTTCTTCACACACTCAGAACTTTCAATAATAATATACAAAAAAGCGATTGAATCCAATTTTATATGAATTCAATCGCTTTTGTATGATTTTTATGAAGACATCTTTGATAAATTTGCTTTTCTCTTACGAATTTCATTAAAGATCAGTTGCATAAATACCTCAGCAAATACCAGCCCCATTACAATTGCACCCGCAATAATAAATACTCTTGCTCCATATTGAATACTTTTAACGTAATCATTTTCTACAATAGTACGCATTGCATTATAAGCTAGACCACCAGGAACTAAAGGAATAATACCAGCAACACTAAACACAATCATTGGTGTCTTAAATTGTCGAGCAAGAACATGGGCCACAATTGAGATTATGAACGCTCCAGCGAATGTGGCAAAAACTGCATCTACACCCTTTTGTATAAAAGCATAATAGATGAGCCAACCAGTCATACCAACTAAGCCACAATGGAATAATAACCTTTTTGGTGCATTAAATATAACGCCAAACCCTGCAGTCCCTATAAAACTAAGAATACCTTGAACAAACCAATCCATAAAATTCCTCCTAAAAAGACAGTGCTAGAGCTATACCAGCGCCAATTGCAAAAGCTGTAAGAAGTGCTTCCATTCCTTTTGCAACACCAGATACAAAATGTCCTGCCATTAAATCACGTACAGCATTTGCAATCGGTAGCCCGGGTACTAATGGCATCACCGAACCAATAACAATCTTATCAAGTTGATATCCCCATCCGATTTTATAAAATAAAACCGATAGTAACCCCACAAATAAAGAACCTGTAAACTCAGCAAAAAACTTTACCTTCGTTAAAGAATGCATTGCTAAGAAGATTAGATAGCCAACTCCCCCAGTAATTACTGCGAATGGGACATCAATCCATGTGCCTTTAAATAGGATTAAAAAACAACCACTCGCAATTGCTGAGGCCACAACCTGAACCCAGATAGGAAAAAACAAATTTGTACGCTCAATCTTTAATAACTCTTCATAAGCCTCTTCAAGTGTAATCACACCAGCAGTTAACTTTCTAGAAACTGAATTAATAAGCGCAATCTTTTCTAAGTCTGTTGTACGACTCGAAATTTGTGCAATTCTTGTGGGACGTTTATGTCCTGCAGAAAATATTATACCAGTAGGTGTCACAAAACTTTGGGCATTCGTTAGTCCTTGTGAGTTTGCCATTCTCAGCATCGTATCCTCTGCACGATACGTTTCCGCTCCACTTTGGATGAGCATACGTCCTGCGAGAAGAAAACAATCAATAGCTAATTCTTCTTGTGTTATTTCAATCATTTTTCCGCTCACCTCATGCATAGATTTATCTTTTCTTAAAATAATTTAACAAAATGTAATATTTTTAAAACTTTTTACTCTTTTTCCATGTCTAATAAGTTAGAATGGAATCATCAAGTATAAAGGAGGCAGTTGGGAAGTGACTACTATTCATCCAAAGAAGAAACCACATTGGGTTTACCTTCTATTAATAGGTGCCATCCTGACACTAACCGGTTTAACACTTTTTTTAGTTACTACACGAGATGGAACGGCTTCTTCAAACAATTCTGACAACATCGCATTAGCTGCTTCATCAGACATTGTGAAGGAAAAGTCAAAATACGATGGTATATATATTGTGACAGAGAAATCAACCAATAAAAATGCACCTTATACTATCCAATATCCCAAAACAACTAGTAAAGTATTCAATCAATCAGTAACAGATACCATACATAAAGTTCGCGATCAATATTTAAAAGATATGGAAAAATCACTTCATAATGATGACACTTTAGTTGGCAGTCTTAACATCACCTATAAAACTGTCGTACATAAAAAAAACTACTACTCATTTGTTTTAACACAAACTATATACACAGGTATAGGTCCTAAACAAAAAAATGTAAAAACTTTTATGTATGATAAGAAAAATAATAAGCAAATTTTACTTCAAGATGTTATTCAATCTCAAAAAAATCTTACTACTCTATCAGAAGCAGTGAAAAAACAAATGAGTAATGATCCAGATTTGAAAAAGTTATCAACTACTTCTGCCGTTAAAGAAAATTTAAAGCCTGTTTGGGTGAACTTTGAAGATTATTCTCTTACTGACAAAACATATACTGTTTACTTCGATGGCAGTAAACTATCCAAAGATAGTACACAAATAAAGAAGATTAATGTTCCTTTATCATCTATTAATAGTATACTGGCAAAGCCGTTTAAAGTAGAAGTGAGAAAGCCAATTAAGAAAAAATCCAATAAATTAGTAGCCTTAACATTTGATGACGGTCCTAGTGACGCTGTTACACCAAAAGTTTTAAAAATCTTGAAAAAGCACAATATTAAAGCAACATTCTTTATGGTTGGCTCTCAAGTTAACGCAAATCCTAAGATGGCAAAGCAAGTTCAAGAGGCAGGTCATGAAATCGGAAATCATACGTATTCACACCCTAATTTAAAGAATCTAACAAATACACAAATTAAGAGCCAGTTAACAAGAACAAGTGCAGCTATAAAGAAAGCAACTGGTCATAATCCTACTCTCTTTAGACCACCATATGGGTCTTTTGACAACAGAGTTCGCGCTCAAACGAAATTGCCCGTCATTTTATGGAGTGTAGATACAAGGGATTGGGAACATCATAATTCGCAAAAGTTATTGGAATATGTTAAAAAGGAAACTTATCCAGGAGCTGTTATTTTAATGCACGATATCCATATGCCTACTGCAGATGGGCTCGATGCAGTCATTACTTATCTTGAAAAACAGGGTTATTCATTTGTAACTGTTTCAGAATTAAACGAAACTAAAAAGAAATAATGCTAAAGGGGTATCCTAAAAGTTCAACTTGAACATTTAGATACCCCTTTTTAATGCAACGTAATTTCTTGAATGCTCATTTAGTAAACTGTATAACTGTAAAGCGACGGATTAATTGCGATATTACTTATTCTCAATTATTAAGCATTTGCCAATTATCGCTCTTACCCCTTAACGATGTTAGTAGAGCGATGCTTTGTCTCTCTAATGACAACGCCGCGATGTTGCATTTCACGAATGTATTCCTCTCCTGGTACAATTTTTTCTGGAGGAAATACCCCTCTGTCAGTAATAGTACCATCACCTATTAATTGAGCGACTACTGAAATGGTGTTCGCTGTTGCTAATGCCATGGCCGTTTCGTTATTATCTTGATCTCTATAGGTAACCATCTCATATTCATAAGTTACTGCTTCTTCATTACTTTCGCCACTTACTACAACACGTAGTAATACCACATCCTGCTTATCTCCAAGCTTAATTTTACTTTGCAATACTTCACGTAATACGTCACGAGCCTTAACCGTTGTTCCGTTAATGGTTACCTCTGTATCCTTACTTGTTAAACCTAAATCAACAAGTAGTTTAAATTTTTCTGCATGTCCAGTATAACGAACAGTTTTATATTCTAATGTTTGAACATTTGGGTAAGATTGCGCTAGTGTTGATAACCCGCCTGAAGTATGGAAGGCTTCTAATCCATTAAAACCTTTGAAGTAAAATGGTTCAATTTCAGATAATGACGGAATTTCGCATAACTTTCCATTTCGTACAACATGAGAAACGTCTGTATAATGATCGAAAACACCATCTAATGAAAAAACAACATTATATTCTAAAGGTGGCTCTTTTACGACTGGAATACCACCTACATAAATTTTAACGGATTTTACATGGTCTAATTTGGAAGAACCAAAACCAGCTAAGATATTAATCATACCTGGTGCAACACCTAAATCTGGTATAAGTGTAATGCCTTTCGCATTAGCTGCATTGTTTAGTTTTAATATTTCATCTGTTACTCCACCTATATGTCCCCCTAAATCAACTGAGTGAACCCCAACTTCAATTGCTGTACGTGCTACTTTTTCATTGAACTTATAAAATAATGCATTGACCACAACATTTGCTTTAGACATCACTACTTTAAGTTGCTGGTCATTTGTTGCATCTAATTGTAGTACCTCAATTTTGTCCGTTTGAAGTGTATCTGCAAATTGCTGTGCTTGTGCTACATTTAAATCTGCCAAGTAAACTTTTTCAACATTATGGTTTTTCACTAAATCTCGAGCAACTTCTTTTCCCATTAAACCAGCACCTAATACTGCAATTTTCATACTGTACTCCCCCTCATGTGATTATTATTCTGTATCGATTTGGCGAGTTGTAATTTACCACTATAATCGATGTGAAGCAATTCCGGAATCCCTGTGACCATTACCAGTTCCTTTTGTTCCGCCAAAGGGCAGCTATACCTGCATTTACATAAACAATCCCCGTATCTAAATCGCGTGTGCTTAGAAAGCTTTATTGATATCCTTTGTAAAAATAGAGCTGGAAAGGCCATATTGAACACTATTGTTGACGGCAATCGCTTCCTCTAGACTAGTTACAGAAATAAGTGATACGACAGGTCCGAAGATTTCCTCTTGAGCAATACGTACATCTGTGAACAATGTTGATTCGTAAAAATAACCTTGATTAAATGGAGATTCTTTTAAAATTTTGCCTCCAGTAAGTAGTTTTGTTCCCTCTTGTTGACCTATTTCTACATAACTATTAATCTTGTATAATGTCGCATTATTAATGACTAGACCAATTTTTATAGATTCATCGAGACCGTCCACAATTGTTAATTACTCCATTGCTTCTAGTTGGCGCTGTTCCAATTCTTCTTTAATATCTTTATGCACAATAACATGACTACATGCTGTACAAAGCAGCCCTGTTGTACCAAATGAACTAAATAAAAAACCTTCTACTGCAAGATCTAAATCTGCATCATCCATAACAATAACAGCATTTTTGCCCCCCATCTCAAGAGATACTTTCTTCAAATCACCTACATACTTCTCATTCTCTAATGTCTGAAATTGCCCCCAAAATAATGTTGTAGTTGGATACTCATGTATATCCCCCTCACTTAATGCATTAAATTGCTCTATTAACTAATAATATTTCTACATGAAGCAAAAATACCCTTCATTTTCCTTAGGATATTTTTTACTCATTATTCATAAATTAATAAAACTTGAAACTTTTCTATTTTACTAATCGTATTTATACTTATACTGAACAGATTATACGATTCGGAGGAAAATAATATGAATAATCATGAGATTGATTACAAATTACATGGCGATGATATGCAATTTGTCGAGGTAGAATTGGATCCAAACGAAACTGTCGTTGCTGAAGCAGGCTCACTGATGATGATGGAAGACGGTATTCGTATGGAAACTGTATTCGGGGATGGTTCACAAAGCGGCGGTAGTGGCTTTATGGGTAAGTTAATGGGCGCTGGTAAACGTTTAATCACAGGTGAAAGTATATTTATCACAACATTCACAAATGAAGGTATGGGGAAAAAACATGTTTCTTTCGCAGCACCTTATCCAGGGAAAATCATCCCTATGGATCTAAGTGTATTTGACGGCAAAATTATCTGTCAAAAAGATTCCTTTCTTGCAGCTGCAAAAGGGGTTTCAATCGGTGTCGAATTCCAGAGAAAATTAGGTACTGGTTTCTTCGGTGGTGAAGGTTTCATCATGCAGAAATTAGAAGGCGATGGTATGGCATTTATTCATGCTGGCGGTACAATTGTCCGAAAAGATCTACAACCTGGAGAAAAACTTCGCGTTGATACAGGATGCCTTGTTGCAATGACTGGTTCAGTCGATTACAACATTGAAGCTGTTGGAGGCGTTAAAACAGCACTATTCGGTGGTGAAGGCTTATTCTTCGCAACACTTAGTGGACCAGGTACTGTATGGATTCAATCCCTTCCATTTAGCCGTTTAGCAAGCAGAGTATTCGCAGCAGCCCCAGGAACTATAGGAGGTTCATCAGCAGACGAAAAAGGCATTGGAGGGCTATTTAACATTTTCAGTGATAACTAATTTAAATGCGGTCGCCCTTTCCCTCGTCTGAGGAGGGTTATCTGTATTGTTATTGAAGGAGTTGTCCTAAAAGGATAACTCCTTTTAATAATGGACTAAAATTAATGATATGAATAAGATATTTGAATCAAAAGGAATTCGCGACACTCCTGCGGTAAAGCGCGCCAGATGAAGACCCCTCAGCCCAATATTAAACGGGCAAGAAGGATCTCCGGTTCACCCGTGGAAAGGAAGCGAATTCTTTTTGTTACCACGAAATTACAACCTTTTTCTTTCCATATATTAAAACATGGACTTTTTAGATAACCTCTTTTTTAACAATGCGGAGAGTTACTCGTAAGTAGATATGTTAATCCACAAATAAAGTACGCTATTCACGAAAATTAAATTCCAATCCATGAGATAAACTCCCCAATCCATAAAAAGTAAAATTGTATCGAACTCAAGTATATTAAGTCTCAATATAAAAGGCATTCCTCCATTCAAACAATACTTCTACTTTTTCAATTCATACATTTTTATCCTTACCCAAAATTAGTTCTACAGAATTAATCTTTGCTTATATGGGTAATCTGTATGTTAAGAAATCGTTAGAAATAACAGGTTAAAGGGAGGCTTATTCATGGAAGGTAAAAAACAACCAGAAGCAAACTTAAAAGGGACTTTCTTTTTTGTTATGGGCGTTGGGATTTTCATTGTAGCCGCTGGGGCTCTAATTTTAAACTTATACCTTGATCGTTTTTAAGCAGAGAGAAAGAAACTAAATGCACCTATACAAATATGGAAAATATCAGCTTGCATTTGGTGGGGCTTCTCTTGTTCTATTTCTATTAATCACTGGAATCATGGCATTCCATACGGAAGCCACCCACCAAGCGTAATAAAAATGCCGTGTAGATCAAAAATATGATAAACACGGCATTTTCTCTATTGGCTAAATTTACATCTATTCATTGATTCGAAAACGATGTAAATTACAATTCATCAAACCCATTATCTTGAACATTCACTTTTACATATTGACGTGAGCGTTGTTCAAAGAAATCTGTTTTGCCTAGGTCGACATCTTCATAGGCTTTAATCCATTTCATTGGATTTTTGCGGTAGCCTTCAAAAGGTCGTTCATAACCCAGTTGCGTGCAACGAACATTGGCGTAAAAGTAAATATAATCCTCAATATCTTCAATATCTAAACCATCTATTTTATCGCCAATTACTTCTCTTCCCCATTCAATTTCAAGTTCTGCTGCTTCACGGAAGATCATTTCTACTTTTTCCGCACGTTCTGGCGTATCATACTCAGGGTATTCTTCCAACAATTCTTTATATATTTTGACGAATAAATCAACGTGCAATTGTTCATCACGATTAATGTAGTTGATCATTGTGCTCGTTGCAACCATTTTTTGATTGCGTGCTAAATGATAGAAGAAAGAGAATCCTGAGTAGAAGAATAAGCCTTCTAAAATAACATCATAAACAATTGAATCTAGCATATGTTCAACAGTTGGTTCTTCTGCAAATTGTTTATACCCTTTAATAACAAAATCATTGCGTTTTTCCAACACAGGTTCGGTACGCCAAAAATCAAATACTTCATCCTGTTCATCTTTTGAAACAAGACTTGATAGTATATAAGAATAAGAATGGTTATGAATCACTTCTTGTTGTGCCAAAATAATCATCAATGCATTAATGCTTGAATCTGTTAGATAATCGGCAATACGACCTGCATAATCTGTTTGAACACTATCAAGTAGTGCAAGTAAACCAATAATTTTCTTAAATGTTTGTTTCTCATCAGCTGTTAGCTGTGGAAATTGTTTACTATCATTGCTCATATTAATCTCAAAAGGTGTCCAGAAGTTACCTAGCATTTTTTTATATTTGGGATATGCCCAACTAAAACGAACATCATCCCAGTTTAATATATTAGAAGAACGACCATTAACGATTTTAGTCGAACGGTTTGGTGCTTCTTTATCCATTAATATACGTTTTTTTATTTCCGTCATTATTTATCTCCCCTAATTAGCTTGCACATGATTCACATTCTAGTAATTCAACGGATGTAGAACGGACATAATAAGTCGTCTTAATACCGCTGTTCCATGCATTTAGATGAAGTGCTAGTAACTCTTTTGCTTTAATTGTATTTTGCACGTAAAGATTTAATGATATCCCTTGGTCAATATGGCGTGCACGCGCTGCGTTTTGCTTGATTGTCCAGTTTTGGTCGATAAAGTATGCTGATTTGTAATACCATGTTGTTTTTTCGTTTAAATCCGGCACTGTAACTGGAATTTTATAATCCTTTTTCTCTTCAGAATAACTCTTTTGGAAGATTGGATCGATACTTGCCGTACTTCCTGCAATGATTGATGTTGTTGAGTTTGGTGCCACAGCCATTACATAGCCATTGCGCATTCCTTTTTCAGCAACCTCTTGTTGTAGGGCTGCCCATTTTTCGCCATGATAGCCACGGCTTTCGAAATAGCTACCTGTTTGCCAATCAGAACCTTCAAATAATGGATATACACCTTTTTCTTCTGCTAATTTCATAGAAGATTTAATCGTTAAGTACGCAATTTTTTCATATAATTCATCTGCAAATTTAACTGCTGCTTCCGACTCCCAAGCAATACCTGAAGTAGCAAGTAGATGATGCCAACCAAATGTACCAAGGCCAATTCCACGATAACGTGCATTCGTATGAGCCGCTTGTTTTACTGGGATTGCATTTAAATCAATCACATTATCAAGCATACGTACTTGAATTGGAATTAAGCGTTCTAATACATTTGCTGGTATTGCTCTACCCAAGTTAATAGAAGATAGATTACATACAACAAAATCTCCTGGTTTACGGCGAGTGACGATCATATCATTTTCAAGTTCTACTGACTCAAATTCTGTTGGTGACATATTTTGTGCGATTTCTGTACACAAATTAGATGAGTAAATCATGCCTTTATGTTTGTTTGGATTTTTACGGTTAACCTCATCACGATAGAACATAAATGGTACGCCTGTTTCTAACTGACTGCGCATAATTCTTTTCATAATATCAATTGCTGGTACGGCTTCACGTGACAATAAAGTATTTTGCACACATGCTAAGTAGTTTGCACGGAATGAACCTTCGCCGCGTTTTTCATCATAACAATCTTCTAATCCAAATCCCATAAGGGAACGTACTTCATAAGGGTCAAACAAATACCAATCATCACGATTTTCTACTGCTTCCATGAAAATATCTGGTAGACATACACCTGTGAAAATATCATGTGCACGCATGCGTTCATCACCATTATTTAATTTCAAATCAAGGAATGAAAAAATATCTTTATGCCAGACATCCAAGTAAACCGCAATCGCTCCTTGACGTTGTCCAAGCTGGTCTACCGATACGGCTGTATTATTTAATTGCTTGATCCATGGAATTACACCGCTAGATGCACCTTTAAATCCACGAATAGACGCACCACGGCTACGGACTTTACCCATATATACCCCAATACCACCACCAAATTTAGAAAGTGTCGCAACATCTGTATTGGAATCGTAAATACCTTGCAAACTATCATCTACTGTATCGATAAAGCAGCTTGATAATTGTCCGTGTGTCTTTCCGGCATTTGATAATGTAGGTGTTGCTGTTGTCATATACAGATTACTCATCGCCCAATAAGCTTCTTTTACTTTTTCAATACGATCTTCTTTTTCATTTTGCATTAACGTCATAGCAATGACCATCCAGCGTTCCTGTGGTAGTTCAATTGGCGTTTTATCAAAATCACGTGTCACATATCGATCTATTAATGTTTTTAGTCCTATATATGTAAAAAGTTCATCCCGTTTTGACTCTATTGTGAAGGCCAGTTGTTGTAGTTCGTCTTCTGAATAAGCTTCTACTAACACCGGATTATAGAGACCTTTTCCAACTAGTTTATGTACTTGTTCTGGAAATACTTTATAGACATCTTCTACAGTAACTTGTCGCTCAACAGCAGCTTTTTGATAGATTTCCATTAGTAATAGACGTGCAGCAGCAAATGTCCAATAGGGTTCGTTTTCATCTAGAAAGCTTAATGCATCTAATGCTAGTGCTCTAGTCCATTCTCCATCTGCCGCATCAGGATGTTTATGCACAAAACGTTCATGCTTACGTCGTAAAGGACTCATTTCCTCTTTGCCAAATTCAGCCTCTAATCGCTGCAATACTGTTTCTTTTTCATCTATTATTGTTACCATATCGTCGTCTCCTTTTTACACAAAATAAAAGCGACTGTTCGCCTTCATCGGCAGAACAGTCGCTCTAGTTGAAATGGAAACAAAATCACAGCAAAAAAATTCCACATAACAGTGAATGAATGTGCTGCAATTATTTGCCCCCACTTCTCAACCCCCGAAGAAAGTGTCGCAAAACGAAAATTTGGCAGGTCTACTGGCTTGTGTTTCATCCATTTTGTCATCCTTCCCAAGCATTGCTCAGTGGCTTTTTGACAAATGTCCACACCTACAGTTGCGGGGACAGCTTCGGCATTGAACCGAATTCCCTTTTACACCATTGCTGGTACCAATTATCGTCTTTATACTATATATTGTGTTTTTATAATATATATAATCTAACATATTGTGTTTGTCTTAGACAAGCAGAATTGCACAATTAAAGAAAAAGAACTACCAAGTGAACATATATTTTTGAATATACTAG
This sequence comes from Rummeliibacillus sp. NPDC094406, assembly GCF_044763875.1. Classification (NCBI taxonomy): domain Bacteria; kingdom Bacillati; phylum Bacillota; class Bacilli; order Caryophanales; family Caryophanaceae; genus Rummeliibacillus; species Rummeliibacillus sp. NPDC094406. Next base: position 241,846 of record NZ_JBIWGZ010000005.1, read on the forward strand.
ATTCTTAATTATATTTGTTCTATATCAAATAGCTTTGTAGCATACCCAATAGCTGAGGAAAGCTGCCCTTCATAGGCATTTTTTTAAAGCGACTCCTATTGACAAGATTATTTCAATACCAATTTTTCTTTTTTATTGAATCTCTAATCTTCGTAATCTTTATTACTTAGAACATCTCCAGTTTTTGCATCGATTTTAATTGCGTATTGATATGTGTCATCTTTAACTTCTACATCATATACCGAAAATGGTTTGGCCCCACCCGCATAAAGTGTTCGCCCGCAGTGGAAATCAACGGGTTATATTTATCTATCTATATATTGTAAAAGAAAAAAGTCTGTAGACAAACTCGAAATTCTTCGAGTTTGTCTACAGACTAAAGAACCTTTAAGGCCCTTTTTTCTTACATAAATACGATAATAGCAAGTACGATTGCCAATACTATACGATAAATCGCAAATGGAACTAATTTTACTCTTGATACTAATTTTAAGAAGAACTTAATTGAAATAAGCGCAAAGACGAATGCACTGATAAAGCCAGTTACATAGAAGCCCATGTCGCCGAAATTAATTTGATCCCAGTGTTTAAGAAGTGATAAAAGACTTGCACCTGCCATAATTGGTACTGCCATGATAAACGTGAAATCTGATGCTGTACGGTGGTCTAAACCAAGTAATACCCCACCGGAAATAGTTGCACCAGAACGTGAAAAACCTGGCCATAATGATAAGCATTGAATTAGGCCGATTTTAAAGGCTTGTGCATAGGATAAATCATCTAATGAAGTAACTTTCGGTCTCTTTGGTCCAAATTTATCTGCTATAATCATAAATATTGCTCCAACGAACAGACTAAAGATAACGGGTTTAATACCAAATAAATGACTATCGATAAAATTCTCTAATAATACACCTAATACACCTGCAGGAATTACGCCAATAATAACATGTAATAAATTGAATCGATGATGTGGTTTTTGCCCTTCTATTTTATATAAACCAACAAGGCTCAGCATTCGTTTCCACATGACCACAACAACAGCTAGGATGGATCCTAACTGAATAACAATTTTAAATGTATTCGCAGAAGCTTCCCCTAAAAACTCTGGCGTTTTCAACCACATATCATCAACGATAATCATATGACCTGTAGATGAAACCGGAGCAAACTCTGTCATACCCTCTACAAAACCCAAAATAATGGATTTTAACAACTCTATAAAGTCCATAGTATCTCCTTATTCTCTTTTTTTGAATGATTCTAACATTCATTTCTAGTAAAACTATCATAACATAACAGAAGGAGAAGCTATCTTAAAGTTTCATTAAATTAATCTTTCAGCTCAACATCAATTACCCACATTTCACTTCTACTATTAGTGCGAATTGGAGGTCCCCAAAAACCGAAACCTGATGAAACAAGTATATGTGTTGTCTTTTTCAATAGATACCCATAATCAAGTTCAAACGTTTTTTTTGTAATCCATTGATTCGGCCACATTTGACCTAAATGGGTATGTCCAGAAAGGTGTACGTCTACCCCAAGCTCGACTGGCGTTTCTAAATCTGACGGGGTATGGTCCATAACAATCCAAGGTAAACGAGTATTCACCACAGTAGATAACTGTTGTAGAGACTTACGACTTTTATTTGTTTTGTCTTCTCTTCCTGTAACATAAAACGAATCCGCTATACAAATTGTTTCATCTTGTAAAATTTGTACCCCTGATTTTTTCATCTCATTTACAAAGGTAGGAATTGCTTTTCCGTAGTATTCATGGTTTCCTAACACACCATAAACACCATATGTAGCAGTTAATGTCTTCATGACTACATCCATGTCGTATGCTTTATACCAATATGGATGATCATCTACAATATCCCCTACTAGAAAAACAATATCGGGTTTTTCAGCATTCGAACGCGTAACAAATTTCTGTAAAAGATTTTTATTGGACAAGATACCGAGATGAAAATCAGAAGCAATAACCATTCTAAAATTTTGGATTGTCTGATGCTGTTTTTTTATTTGTATTGTTTTCCTATGAACAACTGGAGAATATGCCATATATGAACCAAATCCAATAATAGCTATAAATAAAAACAAGATAATATAACCTACCCACACTATATGAAATGACGGTACTAGCCATAACAAAAAGTTTGCAATTGGGAACAATAGAAGTCCGTACTCCATCAAAATCATCCAGTAACAACTAACTACTTTCGTTATTCGAAAACGTTCATTGAAATTACTAATGACAATACTATAAGCAAAGTACAACCATACAATTGAAAAAACAATTGGCATCTTCATATGAAAAGCTAATTCTAACCAATGATAAACATTCCATCCAAGATAATAGACAATTGCATTATATAAAACGAAAAATACGAAACCTACTATCATTCTTCTTTTCATTATTGACATACCTCTTTTCGAGCCGATATTAATTTCCTTGTAGACATTTTACAAATAAAACACCATTCACTTCAATTATAACCAGTCGTAGATGCTCTCAGTCTCCAGACCTAGATTAAAATCCACTTCCAGCCCGTTTGGACGAATCAAAATTCTGGGTATCATAAAGGTACAAACGAAGGGAGGAAATAACCAATGAAGAAATTTGGTTTATTAATCATCGGCGTAATCGCTGCCATTACGATTTTAAGTTCTTTAGGAGCTTTATTAGGTTTAGCTATTTCAGCAGCAATTTTATTTGCAGGTATTCACTACTATTTGAAAAGTAATTCTACTTTTTCAAAAGTTGTTTGGGCATTTGTTGCCATTACTGGATTATTAACATCTACTGCAAATATTCCAGGTTTTATCGGCTTAGCTGCAATTGCGATTTTATGGTTCATCGTCCGTAAATGGAATGGCTCAGAAGATTATAGCAACTCTTTCTTTGCTCCAAAAAAGGATGACCCATTCACAAATTTTGAAAATCAATGGAATGAACTAACAAAATAACAGGGGGTATCAACCATGGTCAACTTATTACAACGATTAAAATATACTATAGAGGCAGATCTTCATCATTTGTTCGATAAGAAAGAAGAAAAAAATCCAATAGCGATGTTAAATCAATATGTCCGCGAAGCAGAAAAACAAACAGAAGAAACAGGTAAATGGTTAGAAAGACAAGGCCAACTGAAACAAAAGCTTGAAAAAGAACTTGAAGAAACAATGGAAATGCATGACAAACGTTCAAAACAATTAGAACTTGCAAAATTAAGTGGTGAACAAGATTTAATTAGTTTTGCAGAACAAGAAATTCAAACATATACACAACGCAGTATTGTTTTAAGAGATAGTATCGATAAAACTACTGAAGAACTATTTGGTCTTGAACGTAAATATGAAGAAATGAAACACAAGATTAAAGATATGAAAGTCCGTCAATTGCAACTGATGGGAAAAGAAAATGTAGTTCGTGCACATAACCAAATGGATCACATCCTAAATCCCGAGTCTACTAGCAATAGTAATAAAAGACTTAATTCATTTGATGAAATGGAAAACTATATTGAACGTCTTGGTCAAAAAATCGACCGTGAGCATGAGGTAACTTCTATGGAAGAACGTCTAGCACTACTTGAAAAACAAGCAACAAAAAAAGAGAAGACAGAATTACTACAATAGCTAGACTTCCACAGGACTATCGTTATACTAAAAAAGAGAAGGATGTCCTTCTCTTTTTCGCATTTATTGTTTGGCTTTGTTATGGAGTTTAATTTTAATTGAGCGAAAAGAGACGACTACTATGGGAAAACAAACCAGACGAGACCCACAGCGAAAAATTAATATATCCATAATTTAGTAAAACAAAGCCTATTTTTTAGAAGGAGGCCACCAATGACTCATTTTTCAACAAACAAACTGACAACGCTTGTGATTTCTGCTTTTTTGCTTATTTTTATAGAATCTACATTCTTTGATAATGGCAGTTTCATGTTTGCGATTATGGGTGCTTTTTTCATATATATAAGCATACGTAAAAGACGGAAATGGCTTTTTTGGGTCGGCGTATTTTGTGTAGCGATTACACTCATGTCCATGTGGAGTTTACGAATTATCGTGGTAACTACTTTAATTTATGTGTTATGGCAAATGAAAAAAGGTGATCCGATTCAGATTTCATTTGCAAAGCCCGTATCTCAAAAAACAGTTGGTCACCCGATTAAAAACCATTTTTTTTCATTTCAAAGTACGCCATTACAATCTTATGAGTGGCAAGATGTGCATATTCAAAGTCTTGTAGGTGATTTGCATATTGATACTACCCAAACCGTATTACCAAAGGGAACTTCGCTTATTTCCATTCGCCAAGGATTTGGAAAAGTTCGGATTATTGTCCCTTACGAAGTACCTGTTCGTCTTCATTACAATACTTTTGTTGGTGATGCAAAATGTTTTGGAACGACTTTCCCACGCATTTGGCACGATACCCTTACACTTCGTGATGGTTATGAATATATTGAAGAAGGAAGTTCCGAACTAATTATTACCGTTTCAACATTTTTGGGAGATGTTGAGGTGATTCGCCAATGACCAAATTTTTGACTCGAGCGATTAGCTTTTTCTTCTTTGAAATGATCATTCTAACTACGATTTTCTTTATTCTATATGGTTCAAACTTAGCCAATTGGGAAATTCTATGGACGACCAATTATTGGAATTTACCAATCGTCATTTTATTCATTATCTTACTTTTCATTTTCAGCATTTGTATCTCTTCTTGGAGTTTGCTATTAGTACAGCAAAAAGAGCGTCAATTCGAGCAAGCTTTACAAAATGTCTTAAAAAATGACAATATTCCACATGAAACATTTGATGTAAATACTAGTTTACAAAAATCATTAAATGACACAAAAGAATTAATCAGTACTCAACGCAAAAGTCTGCAAAAACTAACGAATGATAAAGCGGTCAATCAAGACCAAATCATTCAAGAACGTATCATTCAGGAAAGGCAACGTCTAGCAAGAGAACTTCATGATTCTGTCTCACAACAACTATTCGCTGCTTCTATGTTGCTTTCAACAGTTAACGAAACAGCAGCTGAGGATTTACCTAATCATACGAAGAATACGCTCCTACAAACGGAACAAATCGTTCAACAAGCACAGCTGGAGATGCGAGCCCTTTTACTTCACCTTCGCCCCGTCGCATTAAAAAATAAATCATTGACACAAGGTCTGGAAGATCTATTAATTGAATTACAGCAAAAGGTATCCTTTAAAATTAAATATCGCTTAGAAGATGTACACCTGTCAAAAGGTGCTGAGGATCATTTATTCAGAATCGCTCAAGAAACATTATCCAATACATTAAGACACGCAAAAGCAACTGAACTAGAATTACTACTAGTTGAACGAAATAAACGCGTCATTTTCCGGGTACAAGATAATGGTGTTGGATTTAAAACAGTTGATGAAAAAGCAGGTTCCTATGGTTTATACAATATAGAAGAACGTGCAGTCGAAATAGGCGGAACATGTAAAATCGTATCTGTCCCATCACAAGGTACAGTTGTTGAAATACAAATTCCAGTAGAAAAGGAGATGTTAAAGAATGATTCGGATTCTATTAGCTGATGATCATGAAATGGTGCGTATTGGCGTTTCGGCCTACTTACAGGCACAATCTGATATGGAGGTTGTTGCAGAAGCAACAAATGGTAGGGAAGCTGTCGACCTAGCACTAGAACATCGCCCTGATATCATTTTAATGGACATGGTTATGCCAATTATGACCGGAGCTGAAGCAACAGCAGCGATTATCAAACAATGGCCAGAAGCTAAAATAATGATTGTTACAAGTTTTTTAGAGGATGACAAAGTATATCCTGCTTTAGAAGCTGGAGCAATCAGCTATCTACTAAAAACAACGAATGCTAAGCAAATTGCTGAAGCTATTCGTAGTACCTGTGATGGTCAACCTATTTTAGAACCAGAAGTAACAAATAAAATGATGCAGCGGATGCGCCACAAGGATAGACCACTTCATGAAGATTTAACAGAACGTGAACATGAAGTCCTTTTACTAATGGCTCAAGGAAAAACCAATCAAGACATTGCGGACGAACTATTTATCGCTTTAAAAACTGTCAAAACACATGTAAGTAATATTCTCTCCAAATTAGAAGTACAAGATCGTACACAAGCAGTCGTTTATGCATTTAATCATCAACTCGTTCCAATTAAATAGTATGGAGCCACTCAAAATGAGTGGTTTTTTCCAAATTATTTCCTTTTTATAATAAAAATTTCGCAAATTTGTAAATAGTTTGCGGAAAATGCACCTTTCTACCGATTTAAATTCCTTTAAAATCATGCAATAATTCTAAAAATAGTACAAAAGTTGAAAGGATTATTATGCAAAATATTGGGAATATTATAAAATCCGAACGCATTAAACAACATATAACTCAAAAAGCATTAGCCCAAGATATTTGTTCTACTTCTTATCTAAGTAAAATTGAAAGTGGCAAACAAATTCCACTAGATGAAGTAAAAAATGCACTTCTTAAACGACTAAGTATTAATTTAGACCATTACATAGACGTAGATGAAGATCAGTTTATGGAAGATAGCTATAAAGTCATTAAAAAAGTTCTTCTAAAAAATGATCCATCCCTAACGAAAGAAACAATAGAATATTATAAATCGATGAATCTAGAGTTTAGTAATGTAGAAAATTTCTATACATTTAACATAAGACTACTCCGGTTGTTCCTAATGACGGATGAACCTTTAGATAAAATCACTACCCTTCTAAATGCGTTGACTACTATGGAAGAGAATTTAAATGATCACCAAAAATTCTTCTATTACACTAATTGTTATTTGTATTGTTTGCGTTCTAATAAATACAAAACAGGATTATCTTTTCTCGAAAAAGCTGGGATATTAATGCCAAATATTCAGCTTACTAAATGGGAAAGAGCAGAGTATTATTTCATGTTAAGCTCGGTATATCATAAACTATACCGAACATTAAATGCGATTGAGTATGCACAACAAGCAATGAAACTCTATACAGAATTAGATTATCATCAACAAATGGTCAACTGTTATATAAGATTAGGCCTATCTCATATACAAAATGGTCATTATAATTGTGCACTCGAAATCTTCGACAATTGCTATAATGTGTGCAATAAATACAATTTAGAAGAAAATTACGGTATTATATTCCAAAATTTAGGATACATTTATGCTTTAGAAGGAGATTCCAGAGGAGCTATTTCATATTACAGAAAAAGTTTAGCTGTCAAAAAGGAGCCTATACGTATTCTTATTACGATCCATTCTATGGTCAAAGAATATTCAAAGTTAAATAATGCGACAAGCGTAGAGACATGGTGCAAAAAAGGATTACAGCTGATAGATGATCACCGTATTGAAGAAACGGCAAAAGAATTTGTTTATCATTTTAATATTTATAAAATAATTCATCACCTAAGTGATTTTGACGAGAGTTTTATTGCTAGCGCTATAAATTTTTTTCAACAAACACAAGATTACAAAAATGTTTATAAATATACTACTTTACTTGGCAATTTATTATGTGAACAAAATGAATATAAAAAAGCATCACACTATTTCCAGAGAGCAACCGAGGCAATGTATGCAATGCATAATATTAAAGTCTGGGAAGATTTATCTTAATATACTGAAAAAAAATAGCTATACCGAAATCCCGGTATAGCTATTTTTTTATTTTAAACGATAGGAACATTGACAGTTACTTTGAATAAATCTCCATCTACAGTAATATCCATTTTACCTTCATGTAAATCTACAATAGATTGTGAAATGGCTAAACCAAGTCCAGACCCGTCTGTATGGCGTGATGTATCTGCACGTTTAAAGCGTTCATATAACTCCTCTACATTTTGGTCTCCTAGCTCATATTTCGTGATGTTTTTAATCACAAACTGTGCTTGTTGCTCTACTTTATCCAATGAAATATAAACTCGCGTACCTTCTAAAGTGTATTTCAAAGCATTAATAATGAGATTATCCAACACACGCCACCATTTTTGTCCATCAACATATGCCATTAGTGGTTCGTCTGTTATATGAATACGGAAATCCATTGCAGCTTTTTCCATGTCTTCTTCATGTTCTCCAAGGGCTTGTTGCAACAGCTGGTTTAAATTCACTTTTTGCTTTTGTAATTCTATATTTCCGGAAGCCATTTTTGAAACTTCAAACAAATCCTCAATTAGCGTTTTTAATCGCTGAGATTTTTTATCTAAGATTGCTATATAGCTATTTCGTTCATCCTCGGTTAAATCGGGATTTTTCAATAAATCAGTATACGTAATAATTGAAGTAAGTGGTGTTCTTAAATCATGGCTTACATTTGTGATTAACTCTGTTTTTAGCCGCTCACTTTTCGCCTGCTCTGTTAAAGAAGTACTCACCCCTTCGCGTAAACGATTTAAATTAGTAGCATGTTTAGCAAAAACGGATTTACCTCGAACTTTAATCTCGCTGTTTAATCGTCCTTCTGCCATATCCTCTGTTTGCTTCATGATTTTATTTAAATAGCTCATACGACGTAAGAAAATAATCGTTGCAGGTAAAGCAATTGTAAAGAATAACACGATATAGACCGGCACCAATTCATATGCGGTCATTGCCCCGACAATCCCAACTCCTGCTAAAAAGACAATAACTAAAAGTGCAACAGATTGTAATCCAACGCTCATGTTTAAAAATAGATTTCCTAAATCCTGAGCAACATGTAGACTTAGGGATTTTTTATAAGCTCTTAACCGTTTTTCTTCCGTATTCATATCTTCTATCATTAGAAGTAATTGTGCCACCGCTAACCATACTAAAAGGTAAAGAATAGGAATAGCTACTACAAGTACTGCAATAAAAGAAAACATATTATAAATAAAGTTAGAGTGAGCAAGATGATCTGACAACACCATTAAGTCAATAATGACACCATATCCAGTGATGAATAAGCAAAATGCTCGTGCATCAATTGGCCATTTACGAATAGTGCGTAGTAAAGAATTTTCCTTGTTCACTTCAAATTTAAATGGTCTATTGAAAAATAATACTATAAGAGACACTAAACTTAAGATCCAAAAGATTACTAGTAATCTTTGGTGAAATTTAAAGTCCTTATATTCTTGATAAAAAACTGAATTTTGGAATGCTGTTTTGGATATTTGAATTTCACCTTCATATTGATGAGTTGTATTTTGAATATTATCTGATATATTAAATGAAATTCCATTATCTGTAGTTGTCATATCACTCACAGAAGTTTCATTAAGAGTAGAAGAATTGAAAGTGCTTTGCCTATCATATTCGTGAGTATAAACGGCTGTATCATTAAAGTTTCCTGCTGTGAATGTTGTGCCTGTTGTTAAATCAGTTAATTTATACGCAAAGTAATCATAGCTATTTAAAAAATCCTTCTTACGATTTTCTAAATCACTTACATACTTATCGATTTCTCTTTCTTTAATCTTGAAAATCTTTTCGCTAACATAATTATTATCTTCAAAGTTCTTTGTAATATCTTTAATCTTTTTGTCTCGTTCTGTGGTTAGGGCTTTCTCAACGGAAGTTGCTTTTGAGCTTCTTGCTTCATCAACTTTATCTTTATACTGGTCATTGATATTCGTAATTTGCTCACTTAAACTCCCATAATAATTTCTGTAATCATCTATTTCTTGATCTGTTACCTTTAATTTCTTTTTTGCTAAGGTAGCATTTAATGGATTTAATACAAATGAACCTAATTGATCAGTGAAATTTTGATACTCTGATTGAAAAGTATCTGACTCAAAAAAGTTTTTTGCTAAATATTGGTTCCCGTACTCTAGAAGGGTAAATGCTCCGATTAATATCATACAGATCAAGGAAAGTAAAACAGTGTTTTTAGATTTTTTCATATTACACTCCCCCAATCACACGTGTAAGCTGTGCAAATTTCCTAGCAAAACTAAAATCCATTAACTGAAAAATAAAGGTTAAACAGTAAAGTAAACTACTTGTGGCAATAATTAGTGCGACCATTGACCATATGAATGGACTATGTTTTTTCAATTTTGTAGCCAATACCCCACACCACCTTTAAGTATCTTGGATTCTTTGGATCCACTTCGATTTTTTCTCTAATTTTTCGTATATGTACTGCAACAATATTGTCGGCATTGTAGGCAGGTTCATTCCATACACGTTCGTAAATTTCTGAAATAGAGAAAACTCGTCCTACATTTGTGAGTAAAAGTTCTGTAATGTTATATTCGATTTTTGTTAGCTTAATTGGCTCGCCGTCTAGCAATAGTTCTTTTGCATCTGTATCTAGTGACAGTCCACCTACTGTTACCTTCCCTTGTTGTTCATTGTAGGTTCCAAGTTTCACATATCGGCGTAATTGTGATTTCACCCGAGCCATTAATTCTAAAGGATGAAATGGCTTTGTTACATAGTCATCTGCCCCAACCGATAAACCATGAATTTTATCTGAATCCTCTACTTTGGCGCTAAGCATAATAATTGGGATATTACGTTCTTCTCGAATTTTAAACGTCGTTTGAATCCCATCTAATTCTGGCATCATAATATCTAAAATGATTAAATGTATTTCATGCTCCAATAATTGTTCGAGAGCTTCCACACCATTTGCTGCTTTTAAGACGTTGTAGCCTTCGTTTTTCAAATAAATTTCAATGCCATCTCGAATATCTTGGTCATCATCTGTTACTAAAATGGTATATGGCGCCATTTGTCACACCTCATTTCCTTGTTTTCTTATAGTCATCATTTTACAGACCAAATCTTAAAAAGAAGTAATGATAAAAATGAAGAAATTCTTAAGATTTTTATATCAATATTCATATTTTACAGGAATACACAAATCTTTTCAGAAAGTTATCCACAAAAAAACTGTTTTAAAAGCCAACATTGACTCCTAAAACAGTTTATCCACAAAGTTATTCAACGCTGACCTCTATTTGTGGAATACTTTTCGTTCGTCCTCCAAATGTAATCACAATTATTCCACCCAGTAACATCGCTACACCAATCCAGGATGCAACGCTCAAATATTCACCTACTAAGAAAACACCTAGCAATGCCGCAGTTAACGGCTCAGCTAGAGATAATGTTACAGCAGATGATGAGAGAATTTTTTGTAATCCTGTTTGGAATAAAACATACGCTATACTTGTTCCAAAAATACACATAAACAATAGCGGTGGCCAATTTGCACTCTGAGTGACCCAATATACCCCTAAAATGAAGGCGATTGGTAGTAATAATAATCCACACATTGAGAATGTCATTGCTACTGCAGGTAAAGCCGATTCTTTGTCCATTAACGATTTACTCACATGTGTATAAGTCGCAAATGCGATTCCTGCACACAAAGCTAAACTAATGCCCAGTGGATTCACAGTTGCTTGTCCTTTATTCACAAAAAGAAGTATACAACCGAAAATTGCTAATACGGTTGCAATTCCCCATGTACGAGTTGGTTTGTTTTTAAAGTAGAGCCATTCAATGAGCCCAGCAAATACTGGAGAGCTACCAATGGTTACTACTGTGCCGATTGCCACCCCTGTCAAACGAACAGATGTAAAAAATAACGGCTGAAAAAGTGCCATAGAAAGTGCTGCATAAAATGTATATTTCCAAGGCCAATGGCGAAATTGGATTTTCTTCATCGCTATTGCAATAATCAGCAATATACCTCCTCCAATTCCCGAACGCATTGCAGCCACAGTTAAAGGTTGTATACCATCTGTTAAAAAGGTCTGTGTTGTACCAACTGTTCCCCATAGAATAGCTGCTAACAACACGAGCACATATGGCAAAAGATTCATCATTCTCCTCCCTCGTTTATTCCGCTTGTAAAAGCGGATTCCCCTTTTTTGTAAAATATTTATTTATTTTCATTAAAATATATCATAAATTCTGAAAGTTGAGGATAGTCTTTTCTTCTATTATAATGAGGCAAAAAGGGGGCCTTACGCTATGTACAAAACCGTTGCAGATACAGCAAAGGAGATTTCTATGCCTGAACATCAAGTGATGCGTTATGTTTTAGAAGGCCGCATTCGTGCCGTTCATGACGGTGAACAATTTTTAATTAGTAGCGATCAATTCGATCGATACCACGAGCAGCTTGAAAGAATAAAAGAAGAAATTGAAATATGGAAAAACACACCCATTCCTGAAGATATTGATATTAAAGATGAAGACTAATACAAATATGGGGCTTCTATAAGTAACCAATGTTATTTATAGTAGCCCCATTCTTTTATTTATAAGTATACTTTTCAACTATTAAGTAGTTTACAAGCTCATTTCACTTATGTTTTTCGAAAAGCTATAAACACTCGCTTTCTTTATTTTAAAACCTATAAAACAAGCGATGGAAGCATTAAATTGATACTGTTACAGGTGCTTTTACTAGCATATCTGCATAGTCTTCCACCATTACACTTGCAGTTGGGAACATGCCTGCTCCTGGACCAACTAATGTAAGTGTACCGATGTAATTCGTATCTAATGCTACAGCGTTGTTTACACCTTCAATCGAATACAATGGATGTTCTGAGCCAATTAATTGTGGACCAACTGTAGCTAAGATTTTACCAGTCGCTTCATCACGGCGAACATCGGCTACATGTCGATAGCGTAAACCTTTTGCTTTCGCATCTTCCACTTGCTCAGCTGTGATTTCAGTGATACCCACCACATCTACTTCATCCCAATTTGGTTGTTCTCCAAATGCCAAGGCACTTAAAATCATTAGCTTGCGGAATGGGTCTTGGCCAGAGATATCATTATAAGGATCAGCTTCAGCATAGCCTAAACGTTGTGCATCTTGTAACGCCTCATCAAATGGCATAGCTTCGCTACGCATTTGAGTTAGGATATAGTTTGAAGTACCGTTTAAGATTCCTTGAATATGGCTTACTTCATTTACACGTAAGATGTTTTGCATTGTTTTTATTACCGGTACCCCACCAGCTACTGTAGCTTCGTATCCAACCTGTACGCCATATTCCTGCGCTTTTTCTTGTAATGCTAAACCGTGTTTTGCGAACATCACTTTGTTGGCTGTAATAATGTTGATGCCCTTTTCAATCGCTTGTGATAAGTATTTGAATGCAGGTTCTTCCCCGACAATCGCTTCAAAAACAACTTCTAAGTTTGGAATTGCTAAAATATCTTCGAACTTGTCTGTTAGTAATTCTTTTGGCGCATGTGGACGTGGCTTATTCACATTACTTACAAGAATTTTAGCGATTTCAATATCTACACCTAAAGTGCTCTTAAAATGCTTTCGCTTTTCATTGACAATACGATAAATGCCTTGGCCAACTGTGCCAAAGCCTAGAATTGCTACCTTCACTGTTGTCATATTCTCGCCCTCCAAAATTTTTTCTTTCCTATATTCAGAATTGCGTAATCTCAATTTACTTTTACGCATTCATGTACTTTTTTCATGACATATGCAGGTAATCCTGCTCACCTTTTAAAATTCTAAATTATTGAACTTATTGATGATTTTAGACTACCTACAGACAGATTACAAGGAAAATCTTTCTGAGAAGGACAATTGTTTTTTTAGGGAGGTCATGAAAATCGCTTACATCGTTGATTTGATGGAATCTTTAAATTTCCAAAAATACAAAAAAAATCTGTTACATCTAGAAAAGAAAAGAGTGAGCGCTATACATGCGTCACTCCTCTCTATTTTTTTATCTGAAAACTACCTTATTTAATAGCTGCAGATGCGTTTACTTTTGCAAATGCTGTTTCTAATGCATCAATAATATCTTCTGCTGCTTCTAAGCCAATTGAAAGACGTACCAGTTCTTCTGGAACTCCAGATTTTTTTAGCTCTTCTACATTTAATTGTTGGTGTGTAGTAGATGCTGGGTGGATGATTAATGAACGAGCATCCCCTACATTTGCTACATGGCAAAATAGTTCAATATTATCGATCAACTGACGTCCAGCATCACGACCACCTTTGATACCGAATGTTAGTACTGAACCGTAACCATTTTTTAAGTATTTATTTGCAAGGAGAGCAAATTCGCTATTTTCAAATCCATTGTAATGCACCCAATCAACTTGGTCATTTCCTTGAAGATATTCTGCTACTTTTCGTGCATTTTCGTTATGATATGGAACACGTAAGTGCAACGTTTCTAGACCTTGTAGTAATTGGAATGCTGCATCCGCACTAAGCGTTGGACCGAAGTCACGTAATAATTGGACACGTAAACGAGTTGCAAATGCTGCATCTGCAGTATCAATGCCATAACGTAATCCGTGATAAGATGCATCTGGTTCTGTATAATCAGGGAATTTACCACGAGTCCAGTCAAATTTCCCAGCATCAACAACTACTCCAGCAATTGTTGTACCGTGACCTCCAATCCATTTTGTTGCAGAATGTACGACGATATCTGCACCGAATTCAATTGGGTTGCATCCAACTGGTGAAGCAAATGTATTATCAATGATTAATGGAATTTCATGTTTGTGTGCAATTTCTGCCAATGCTTCAATATCAACAATTGAAAGACTTGGATTGCCAATTGTTTCAGCATAAATAGCTTTTGTATTTTCTTGAATAGCTTCTTCAAATTCATTTGGATTTGTTTCATCAACAAATGTTGTTGTAATACCATAACGAGGCAATGTATTCGCAAAAAGATTGTATGTTCCACCATAAATACTAGCTGCTGAAACAATATGGTCACCTGTACGTGCAATGTTCAATATCGAAAATGCAATAGCTGCCATCCCTGAAGATAAAGCAACTGCTGCTGTCCCACCTTCAAGTAATGCAATACGCTTTTCGAAAACATCTACTGTTGGGTTCATAATACGAGAATAAATATTTCCTGGTTCTTCAAGTGCAAATAATTTTCGTGCATGTTCAGAATCATTAAATTTATATGCTGTTGTGCGATATACAGGTACTGTAATTGCCCCTGTTGTTGGATCTGGTGTTTGACCACCACGTACTGCTAAAGTCTCTTTACGTAATTCTGTCATTTTAATTCCTCCTAAAAGTTAAATGGTTAGATGGAAAACGGAGGTGTGTAAAAGGGTTTTTTATATAAAGAAAAACCCTTCTTCACGTAAGAAGAGGGCTTAATTAGCATTATCCTCCCCTTATCTTTCAGATCCGATTAGAATCTGTAGGAATTAGCACCGTAGCAAGTGTGTATACTTACTGGTTGCTGGGCATCGCAGGGCCTATCCCTCCGCCGCTCTTGATAAAGGTTATTTGATTCTGTTCCATCTTGTTGACGTAAGTATAGAAGATTCCTAGAATAAATGTCAATGTTTTTTCTGAATCTTTAAACATTTTAACGGGAGAAAATATCTGTATTACTATTTAGATTCCAGTAATGGGTACAATATATTCTCTTTTCTAACTAAATTTCCTCACTTTATATCAACAATTCCTAGCAGTATTTTTTAGTAGTCACTTTCAATAAAATCCCGTATAGTGAAATTGATACCTAATTGAAAAGGAGCCTGACATTATGGTTAAAGAACTTTTACGTAGTCATACATCTGTTAGAAAATATACAGGTGAAAAAATCCCAAAAGAGACCGTGCGAGATTTAATCGAAACGGCACAAATGGCAGCAACATCTCACTTCATTCAAGCATATAGTGTCATTTGGGTTACAGATGAAGAAAAACAACAAAAACTTGGTGAGCTTTCAAATAATGCTTTCCAATTCCAAACTGCAGGCGCAGCATTTCTATTCTGCGTAGATTTCAAACGACTACAAGTGGCAGGTAAAAAACAAGGTGTAGAAATTGTTGCTGATTCAGCAGAAAACGTCTTAGCAGGTGTTGCTGATGTTGCCCTATTTGCACAAAACTTTGTTATTGCCGCTGAAGCAGAAGGCTATGGTATTTGCTATATCGGTGGTGCTCGAAATAATCCAGAAGAAATTAGTAAATTATTCAATTTACCAGATTACGTCTTCCCATTATTTGCAATGACAATCGGTACCCCAACAAAACGAAACGAAACAAAACCACGTCTTCCTTTAGATGCTGTACTTCACGAAAATAGCTACGATATAGAAAAATACGATCAGCTATTAGATGAATACGATGCGACATTGGAAGAATATTATGCAAGTCGTTCATCAAACAATAAAACGGCTAATTGGACGAAACAAATGGCTGACTTCCTAATCGAACAACGCCGCCCATTTATCAAAGAGTTCTTAGCCAACAAAGGTTTTACTTGGAAATAAGGAAAAAATGTATGCTGTCTTAGTTTGTGGATACGTTTATACTTTGTTCTGACTTGGAGATGATCTTGGGTAATTTTATAAGGTTTTAGGGATGAGGGATGAATTAACGCTATTCAGCATCAGGAATTGCTTCACTCGATTAGGGACTTGCACTACTCAGATCAAAACTTGCGAGGGCACTGAAAAAGTAAAAATAGATGTAAATTTATAATAAAAATCTTGTATATCTATTCTCATTGAAGTGGAATTAGCGGAGACTCCTGTGGGAAAACGAGCTAGACGAGACCCCACAGCGCAGCGAGGAGGCTCGTCAGTTCGCCCACGGAAAGCGGAGCTAATTCCACTTCATTTAATAGCAGATATATACTATAAATATTTGTATTACTACACTTTTTCAGTGGCCTCAAACTTGCACTACTCGAGCCCCTAGCACCACTTTTCTTGGTACTTTCAAGTGATAACCGAGTTCAAAGTAAATAAATAGAAAAAGAGCCAACAAAAACAAATTGTTTTTGTTGGCCTATATCTTTTTAGAAACTTATTAAATAAGCCCTGCTATCGGCAAAAATTTCCTAGCCTATTTTTCTTCAATCCCTTTAATCGTAATTTCTTTAACCGGTAAGAAGACATCGTTTGAATTCACATATTTCACTTCAACTTGATCCCCCTCTTTCAGGTACACTGCAAGAGGCGCTGTTTCGGAGCTGACGATATAGTTTTCTTTATTGTCTAGCAAGAAGGAAATGGTTGTGTAATCGTTATTTTTCTCTTTATAGACACGTATGACTTTACCTTTAGCTGCTTTTTCTTCATTTGAAGAGCTGCCATTTAAAGAACTATTATCTGAACGATTAATAATTGTTTTATATTGTCTTAACGCTTCGTTTGGTGTTGCAGCAGAAACAGAAAGCTCAGGATTTGCTGCTGAAACGATTGAATAGTTTTGTAAGAAACCATTAGAATCAAGCACTGGTACTAACCAACTTGCTTCACCATAGAAATTATAAATAATTGGCATAGAAGCTTGCCATTTTTTCTCGATGAATTTTTTCTCAATAATTTGAATTGCACCTTGTGAATCCATATAAGCTTCATCTTTATTACCTGAATAGTAAGTAGCTTGACCTGTACGAGCATTCGTCAATGAATAGCCCAGCATAGAATCTACACCCTTTTTAGGACTTGTAAAATCTGTGAAGTAATACATTATGCCATTCTCATCAAATACAGGGCTGACATTTGCTTCTGTCCCTTCATCAGAAGGAAGTTTCACGTCTTTTTTACCGAACATACTATTCCAATAACCGTGAACATATTTACCGAAATATTCATTTTGACGGCTAACAGCTTCTGGAGAAATTGCACCATCGATAAATTCAGGCACATCTTTTAATGCGTAAGTTTTTGAAGCACCTGTTTTCGCATCAACCATGACAATCCCTTTTGGGTCAAAACCATTACGCCCAGAGATAAACTTACCATAAGTACGAATATAGTATGGTTTTCCATCATCATTTACTTCTAATTGTGCATCACCATAGAAAATTTCTTTCGTATTTGCTAATCGCATGTGACGTTCAACATTGTTATTTAAATAAGCTGAAGTTGTATACACCATCGGAGATTTTACGAACTTTGGATTATCCGATGAATTTGTAGCACTCATCATCAAATAACCTGGTGATTCTTTCCCCTTCATCCATTTAAAGAAATCTGAGAATTCTACTGGTGCAATATAAACATATTCACCATTTACTTTTTGAATTTGTAGGTTACCTAACTCGTAGTAACTTGTATTTGGTACTTGGCTAAATGCCTTTTTCATTTTATTTCGTGCAAATTTAGGTGGAACGCTTGCAGGTGTTTTCGTGTCATCAAAAGCTTTGATTTCAACCTTTTTTGTCATCTCAGCAGATTGGTATTTTTGATTTGCATTAAAAAATGGCGTAGATAATAGATAAACACCGAAAACTAAACTTGCTAGAGTTATGAATCCTTTAATCTTTCTTTCAACACCATTAGATAATAGTGCACCAATTAAAGCAATAACAAGGAGCTCTAGCCACAATTGAGACCAGTTTTGATCTATCTTTGTTACATAAAAGACAATTGCGGTAATAACAAAAACAAGTATAAACATTGCAATACCGAATTGCATTTTAAATTTTGTCTTAAAATCACCTTCAGGCGTTTTACTTGCAAACGGCACAATTAGAAATGTTGCTACTATTGCAACGATTGCTGACATGATAAAAGTCATTGTCATAGTTACTCATCCTTTCTCATATTTAAGATACGAATGACTTCAGAGAAAGTTTCATAGAATTTAGCTCATGATTGATTGATTCGAATTAATTTAGATATAAATGTATTAAAAAATTTAGCAAAGGAAGTGTAAATATGAAAAAGCTACATCTCATTACACTCGTTATTTTCTTTTCCATTCTTTATATTTTCTTTATACCTGAACAACCTTTTTTATTGAAAATTTCGTTTAAAATTATTCCAATAATCTTGATGATTATTTTCGTCTATTTACAGCGTGATTCGAACAATCCAGCATTTTCAAAGTGGCTTCTTTTAGGGCTGTTCTTCTGCATGCTAGGAGATGCCACCATTCGCTGGTTTTTACTGGGTCTATCCTTCTTTTTAGTCGGTCATATCTGCTACATTGTCGCATTTTTCAAAGTGAAAATGAAAGCGATAAATCCCTATATTGCTATTTTTTTATTGGCCTACGGTATGTTGATGGTCGCATGGATTGCAGGAAATATTTTTAGAACAGGTAATTATGTACTTGGTATAGCGGTTTGCTTTTATATTGCCGTTATCTTAACAATGGGATGGTCAGCTTTGCAAACGTATTCACCCATTATTATTCTTGGTGCCTTTTCATTTATTTTCTCAGACTCCATCTTAGCTATTAATATGTTTATAACAGATATACCAATGTCAGATATTCTTATTATGACAAGTTACTATAGTGCACAACTTTTCTTTGCAATGAGCACGCTAAAATATTCCGTAGCTCGAAAGAAAGTGTTAGAATTATGACAATGCTTTAAATATAAGGAGGATTCAAACAATGAAAGAAACAGTAATCGAACGATTAGTCAAATACACTAAAATTGATACTCAATCTAATGAAGCAAGCGAAACAACACCTTCTACTAAAAAACAATGGGATTTACTACGTGTATTAGAAACTGAATTAAAAGAAATCGGTATGGAAGAAATAGAAGTAGACGAAAATGGCTATTTATTTGCAACTTTGCCTGCAAACTCTGATAAAGAATTACCAACAATCGGATTTTTAGCACACGTTGATACAGCAACTGACTACACAGGTACAAATGTGAATCCACAACGTCATGACAATTATGATGGCGGCGATATCCAACTAAATGCTGAAGTTGTATTATCTCCAAAAAATTCACCAGAATTAGCTAACTACGTTGGTCAAACATTGATTACAACAGATGGTACTACTTTACTTGGTGCAGATGACAAAGCAGGAATCGTAGAAATCATGACTGCTATGGAATATTTGATTAACCATCCTGAAGTAAAACACGGCAAAATCCGTGTAGCATTTACACCCGATGAAGAAATTGGACGTGGACCTCATAAATTTGATGTGAAACGTTTTAATGCAAATTATGCGTACACAATGGACGGTGGTCCACTAGGAGAACTTCAATATGAAAGCTTTAATGCTGCAGGAGCTAAAGTAACCACTCGTGGTACTAGCGTTCATCCAGGTTCTGCAAAAGGAAAAATGGTCAATGCCATTACAATGGCAATTAAATTCCAAGAAATGCTACCAAAAGCTGATGTTCCAGAATTGACAGAAAATCATGAAGGTTTCATCCACCTTATGAATTTCAATGGTGAAGTTGAAAACACGTCTCTTTCTTACATTATTCGTGACCACGATCGTGAAGCTTTCGAAGCGAAAAAAGCATTAATGCTAGAAGCTGAAAAAGCAATTAAAGCGGAATACGGTGAAAATGCAATTACTGTGGAAATTTCAGACCAATATTACAACATGGCAGAAAAAATCCTACCTGTAAAAGAAATTGTTGACATTGCACAAAAGGCAATGGAAAACTTAGATATTACACCTTTAATTTTACCAATTCGTGGCGGTACAGATGGTTCTCAACTCTCATATATGGGACTTCCAACGCCTAATATCTTCGCTGGTGGCGAAAATATGCACGGTAAGTATGAATATGTTTCTGCTGAAACAATGGTTAAAGCAACTGAAGTTATTATAGAAATCGTTCAATTGTTTGAACAAAAAGCATAGTTGGTGAATCGATAGGCAGGTGACATTGTGAAAGAAATTGCTCTTGGTGTATTGGCATCATTATTTTTTGCAGTAACATTTATTTTAAATCACTCGATGGAGCTAGAAGGTGGAAGCTGGCTATGGAGTTCATCATTGCGCTATTTCTTCATGCTTCCCTTTTTACTTGTCATCGTCGCATCACGTAGAGGACTTACTGCCGTAGCAAAAGAGATAAAAACCCAACCAAAAGTTTGGCTTCTTTGGAGCTCTGTTGGCTTTGTACTCTTTTATGCTCCCCTCACCTTTGCTGCTGCATACGGCCCAGGTTGGCTCGTATCAGGCACTTGGCAGTTTACAATTGTAGCAGGAGTATTACTTGCACCGTTCTTTGTTCAATATATTGATGGTAAAGTCATCCGGCAAAAAATACCGCTCGTTTCATTACTTATTTCGAGTATTATTTTAGTAGGCATTATTTTAATACAAATTCCAAGTATGAAATACGTTTCCTTAGAAAGCTTACTATTTGGAATCTTCCCTGTAGTAATTGCTGCATTTGCGTATCCACTTGGAAATCGGAAAATGATGGATGTATGTAATGGTCGGCTAGATACTTTCCAACGTGTACTAGGAATGACTATCGCTTCTATACCTGTTTGGATTGTCATCGCAATTTATGCACTTGCAACGGTTGGCCTTCCTTCAGTTAGTCAGATGATTCAATCATTAATTGTCGGCATTAGCTCTGGTGTAATTGCGACTGTGCTATTCTTCATCGCAACGGATCGCGTCCATAATGACCAAGGAAAACTGGCGGCTGTTGAAGCAACACAATCTACTGAAATCCTTTTCGTTATTGTTGGCGAAATGTTGCTATTGGATGTTCCACTACCTAAGCCACTTGCACTCTTTGGTATAGCAACTATTATTGTCGGTATGTCACTACATAGCTATTACACCACGATACTGAAGAAAAAAAGTAGTGTCGTTTTGCAAACTGTAACAAAAGATAGAATAAAAGAATAATGGATAAGGAAGATGTCCTATAATTCAGTGAAAACTGATTTTCTGGGCATCTTTTATTATTATTATTTTGGACATAACAAAAAACGATAAGATTGATGAAATCTTATCGCCCAGTCTAGTCGAACATCCCTAAACTTTTGAGGGGGGTTTAGGAATTTTTTAATTGTTAGCCAAATTTTGGAGAAAAGTAGCTAATTGAATCCTGCTCTACCTACATTTTTTAGAGGAGGTTTATTTCTCTATATGACAATGATAATCATTATCAATTTAAATGTCAATACTTATCCTAAAGTATTTTTTGAAAATTACATAATTATTGTATAGTAATACTTAAGAGGTGATAATATGAGCTCTTTATCAAGAGATCAACTACAACAATTACAATCCTATAGTATCTATGTTGATGATTCAGCAAATACTGTATTTAGCCTGCAACAACTACATAATGATGAGTTTTTACCTGATTTTTTAACGCTTATTAAAGCAATAAGTAATGTAGAGTCCGATACAATTGCTTTATCGTATTTTACACGTCGTTATGGCATGTTCGTTGCGATGCAGTTTTATATGTTAACAACGTACGACGAAGTATGGGATGGTTCCTTTGGTAATCTGAAGTTTGGTGTTAAAGAGGAATTTGGAAACAAAGCATTATGCATGTTTACACATTCTTCAGATTGGCAAATGATTAATGAAGACGAACGGGAAACTACATTTATGAAAATATTAGAACAACAATGTAATGCAATTTTCGTTCAGTTGCGTAAAATTACTTCGGTCTCACCGAAAATGCTATGGGAAAATGTTTTTGGCTATATGTTATGGCATCTACATGTACTTCTTTCAAATCCAGGTACTTGCGAACAAGCACAAATTGATATTGCATTATTAGAAGATGACTCTTTATGGTCTTCGTTTGCAAAGCACTCTTATTTTAAAGAATATACAGGGGGAGATCACCCTTCAAAACTTATCAATATGCCTGTGCGCAAAACTTGCTGTTTCTCAAAGGACGTCCCTGGATGGATGCAATGTGGTTTTTGTCCATTGAAATAGCTTATACTTTTTCAATTAAAATGTGTGTGCGATGGCCTAGAAAGAAAATAAAAGAATATGAATCTAATATCTTTACTTTTCAAAGTGATTGCAGTACACTAAACACACCAAAACTTTCCTTTAGGAAACTTTATTTCGGAAACAACACATTTGAGAATGGAGGAAAAACGATGAGTAAAGTGTATAAAGAAAAGCAAGTCTCAAGGTTACAACACACAACAGCTCAAGATGTTCTAAATGGTAAAGTACATGGCATTAAAAGCGTACTTCCCTTCTTAGGACCTGCTTTTATTGCAGCTGTGGCTTATATAGACCCAGGAAACTTTGCTACGAATATTACCGCTGGATCTCAATATGGTTATTTATTGTTATGGGTGATTGCCATTTCAAATTTAATGGCCGTTCTAATCCAATCTTTATCTGCAAAACTTGGCATTGCAACAGGAAAAAACTTACCTGAGGTTGCGCGTGAAAACTTTTCTAAAAAGACATCCATTCTAT
Source organism: Rummeliibacillus sp. NPDC094406 (assembly GCF_044763875.1). Taxonomy (NCBI): domain Bacteria; kingdom Bacillati; phylum Bacillota; class Bacilli; order Caryophanales; family Caryophanaceae; genus Rummeliibacillus; species Rummeliibacillus sp. NPDC094406. The sequence continues at coordinate 265,020 of NZ_JBIWGZ010000005.1, forward strand.
TATGGATTCAAGCAGAGCTCGTAATAATGGCCACCGATTTAGCAGAATTTATTGGTGCAGCACTTGGCATGTATTTATTGTTCGATATTCCAATGCTACCTGCAGCACTCATAACAGCTGTTGGTTCATTCGCTATTTTAGAGCTTCAACGCCGTGGCGTACGTGCATTTGAAGCTGGAATTACTGCAATGGTGATGATGGTTGTATTGGCATTTGCACTCCAAACATTTTTGGCACATCCTGATGCCGGGGCAATTGCAACAGGCTTTATACCACATTTTGATGGTGTAAATTCTGTTTTACTTGCAACAGGTATTTTAGGTGCTACCGTTATGCCACATGCAATTTATTTGCATTCATCGCTAACTCAACATCGCGTTGTTGGTAAAAATGATGAAGAGAAACGTAAAATCTTCAAATTTGAATTTATGGATATTGTCATTGCCATGATTATTGCAGGGGCAATTAATATGAGTATGTTAATCATCGCTGCTGCCGTATTCCATTCAAAAGGCATGAATGTTGAAGATTTAGATGTAGCCTTCCATTCACTTGGCGAAATGATTGGACCAATGGCTTCTATATCATTCGGGTTAGGCTTATTAATTGCTGGGCTTGCTAGCTCTTCTGTTGGTACCTTAGCCGGGGATGTTGTGATGCAAGGTTATATCAGAAAGCATATTCCGATTTATTTAAGACGTGCGATTACAATGATTCCACCTCTTTTAATCATCGCATTTGGTGCCAACGCAACAAAAGCCCTAGTGTGGAGTCAGGTTATTTTATCCTTTGGAATTGCCTTCGCATTAATCCCATTAATTATGTTCACAAGTAACAAGAAAATTATGGGCGGACTTGTAAATCATAAGTTTACAACAATTCTTGGCTGGATCGTGGCAGCGATCGTTGTATGCTTAAATATATATCTGCTTTATCAAACAGCTTTTGGTGAATAAAATTATTCACTAGACACACACTACTTTTTAAAAGGAGTGTGAATAGATGAAGAAAGATTCATTGCCAAAGGATAAAAAAATATTTGCAGACTTACCATCTGATGAACGGCCTGATATGATGGATACAGAAAATATTAGTCTATATGATTTGCACGAAGATATGCATACCGTCGATCCAATTCCAATGGAAGAGCTAACTAAAGATTTAGAGTCAGAAGCTAAAGACGATAAATATGATGGTAAATGGACATAATAATAAAATAAAAAGGTGTCTAAAAATTTTAGACACCTTTTTATTTTTGTTTCTATAACCTATTTTTATAGGGGAGAGCCTTAAACCTTTTCTATTTTTCTAAAAGCTTTTCTCCTATTATTGTACAAGCTTCAAAGAATAGTTCTACAAAACCCTCACGATCTACGTTATGTAATACTTTGGCATTTGGCGTTTTACCTGTGTTATTTGCATAATCGACAATTGTAGATCCTGCAGTTAATCGACCTTCTAATTCAACTTCTACATAATAATCGTCACCTTGGAATAATTCAGGTGCTACTAAGGCTGCGACAGCACAAACGTCATGGACACGAATTTGCTCTTCAAAATGTGGTGGGTGGAATGGTGTTTGTGATTGTGTAAATGTATAGAATTTCATCATATCGGCCGCTTTTTCAGCAAATGGTGTACCAAGTGTACGCAGTTTTGCCATTTCTTTTCTTGTGATATAAGCTTTATGCGTTACATCTAGACCGCTCATCATAATCGGTACACCTGAGCGGAATACAAGCTCTGTAGCATGTGGATCTACATAAGCATTGAATTCTGCAGTTGTTGACATGTTCCCACCAACAGCAGCTCCACCCATCCATGAAATCAGTTTAATCTTCGGTTTTACTTCTGGATGTGCAAGTAACAATGCGCCAATATTTGTTAATGGGCCGGTTGCGACAATAATAACTTGTTGATCACTTGCTAATAAAATTTCACACATTGCCGTGATAGCAGTTCGATCGCTTTCTTTTAAAGTTGGATCTGCCCATTTTACATTGCCGAGTCCCCCTTCACCATGAATATCTTCCGCTACTTCTAAAGTCCGGAAAATAGGTTGCTCAAGACCACGTGCTACTTCTACATCTTGGCCTATATAGGTTAAAAAGCTAAGGGCATTATATGTCGTTTTATCTGTTGATAAATTACCTGCTTCTGTTGTGACAAGCTTAATATCTAATTCTGGACGCGAAAATGCCAGAGCAAGCATCATAGCATCATCAATTCCTGGGTCACAGTCAATAATTACTGGGGTTTTATTCAAAATTATCCACTCCTCACGCTTATATTGCTATTATCAGACTTCTTGATGTAATTGTAACTTGTTTTGGCGAATCATTCATCTTTAAAAGAGGCACCGCATAGTCGAAAAATCTCACTGATGCGATGCCCTATATTATTATTTTCTATAAGTAATAAACCACTGACCATCTTGTTCAAACATATCCGTTCCAAGAAAGTCTTCTTTTAATAATTGTTGTTGCCCCGTTTTATCAGACATTAATAAGGCTCTAGTTTCTGTAAATGTTAGCTTTTCCTCATTTAAATTTTTGTAGAAAATATAGCGAAGTTTATTGCCATATTTTTCTTTTAGTCCAGCTACGAGTAGCCCTTGAGAAAACTTATCTTTCAAACTTGGGATATTTAGTGGTTTTACTGTCGCACAAATATAATCGAAACGGCTTAAATCGACTTGATCCATAATAATTTGGGCCATCTTTTTTTGCAGGCCATAGCCACGATATCTCGGTGATACATTAGAAATCTCTTGATAGAGTACACGTGACAGTTTTTCCTCAGGGATACCACAATCTCTTCCTAAATGTTCATCATCAATGATTGGCTCAAGTAATGCTCGAAATGCGATCAATTCATCTTCTACATATACTCCAATCATTAAACCATGGTCATTTAAAATATAGCTAAATTCTTCTTCGCTAAGAGGTTGCAATGTATTTTTATCAGGTAATGAAGCACATACCTCAGCTTGTAATTTTTCAAGTTGCGGTATATGGTTCATTGTTAATATTTCAACAGTATATGGTGTTAATCCTAGCAAACCCTCTGCAATAGTAGTCATCATATTACTTCCCTTCTAGCGAACAATGCATGAATGACGGCAAAGTTCTTGTATCACATTTTCATCTACATCAATACCTAATCCTGGTCGTTCATTTAAGCAAATAAATGGGACATCATAGTGAAGGTTTCCAACATCTTTAGAGAATTTTAGTGGCCCTGTTAATTCGACGCTCTTCATAATCTTTTTCGAAAATGCTACGTGGAAGCCTGCTGCTGAACCGATTGAAGATTCAACCATAGAGCCTACTTGGCACTCAATCCCCGCCATTTCCGCCATATTCGCAAGCTTCATAGCAGGATAAATACCGCCACATTTCATCAATTTGATATTCACTTTATCGGCCGCACGTTTTGCGATAATTTCACGCATTTCTTTTGCACCGTGTAATGCTTCATCAATCATCAATGTCACATCTGTTTTAGACTTTACTTCAACCATTGCATCGATATCATCTGCATCTACTGGTTGTTCTAGCCAATCTAAGTTAACGTCACGTAATGCACGTAAACCTTTTAAAGTAGTTGAAGCATTATGCCAGCCTTGGTTGACATCTACACGAATATCGATATCTTCTCCAACTTTTTCACGTACCGCTTGAATTCTTTCTACATCTTTCATGACTTCTGTACCGACTTTCATTTTGAATGAACGATACCCCATTGCGACACGTTCAGCAGCTTCGTTTGCCATTTTTTCAGGAGTTCCAATACTTAACACATGGGTAATTGGAAATTTCTCGTGATAACGACCACCTATTAATTGGTAAATAGGGACATTTAACTTCTTACCTGCTATATCGAAACAAGCGATGTCGATTGCTGCTTTGGCTGCAGGTACTTGATAAACGGTTTTATCCATCAATTCATGAATTTTCTCAAAGCCCAGAGGATCATGACCAATTACTGCTGGTGCTAATTGATGTTTTAAGACCATATAAGTACTTTCCCAAGTTTCACCCGTTACATGCTCGTCAGGTACTGCTTCTCCGTAACCAATAATCCCTTCATCGGTTGTCATTTTCACAATAATAGAAGGCATTGTGTCATAAGTGTCGTAACTAATTATAAACGGTTCAATTAAGGGTAATTCAATTGCATAAATTTCCACTTCAGTTATTTTCATGATCTCCCACTCTTTTCTTTACAAAATTATTTTCTCTTGATATAGTTGTCGTTAAATAGTCGCTATTAATGATAAAAAAATAATAAAGGATTCGATATAATGTCTACTAAAATTGCAGTCATTAGTTCTCTTGCTTTTAGAGATCGTTTAATAAGTATCGCACAAGAAGTTGAGAATATCCAATTAGAATTTTACATCTATAAGACTCCAGATGAAACACCTATGTTAATGAAACAAATAAAACCTTGTGATGTATTACTATTATCTGGTACATTGCCTTATTTATACGCAAAGCCATTATTATCTAGCTGGCCAATTCCATGGACATATTTACAACAAGAAGAGTTTGCTATATCAACATCACTATTATCAGTATTAGCAAATAATAACTTGCCACTTTCAAAAATTTCAATTGATGTGATGAACATACAACACGTACGAAATATTGTAAATGATATTCATTATGAAGGGCCATTACCATTTATACAAGAAATTCATATCGACAAACCATTTGATCATATTTTCCGTCATCATAAACAATTATGGCAAGATAAAAAAATTGGCTTTGTTATTACAAGTATTCACAGTATTTATGATGCACTTACTGCAGAAGGAATTCCGGCGATGCGAATGCATGATTCAAATAGCTCTATCAAACGTCGTTTGGAGCAAACAAAAGCATTGTCGAAAATGACAAAGTCAGAATCTGCAAAAGCAGTTGTAGGTGTACTAGAATTTCTTGAATCCATAGAAGATTATCAACTTGTTTTACAACGAATTGTAGCAACTACACATGCATCATACCAAAAGCTTGATGACAAACATTTTGAATTATTTACTACATTTGGACATATCCAAAATGCTTTTCACCACAATCTATTAGAGTCATTTTTTAACATTAGTAAACATCCAATAAAACTAACATTTGGTTATGGTGGATCCATTTTAGAAGCACAAAAAAATGCAAGACAAGCATTAAAATTCGCAACACCCAATTCTGTTTTCATTATGAATGAAAACAAAGAATTGCAAGGACCGTTTCCTAAAGAGCCTACTACGTTATCCTTGCAAACAAAGGATCCCTATGTGCTGCAAATGGCAAAAGAAACCAAGTTGAGCCCGCTTAATATTTCCAAGATTATGGCTTTTAGCGTCTCCAGACAATCTTTACAATTCACCGCTCTCAATTTAGCAGAATACTTACAAGTTACTCGTAGAACAACTGAGCGTATTTTAAAAAAATTGGTGGAACACGGCTATGCTAAAGTAGTCGGTGAAGAAATGTCTTATCAACAAGGACGTCCCCGTGCTATTTACGAACTTAATTTCTCAACTTATCACTAAATAATTTTTATAATCAGTATAAGGGTGGCTTAAAAGCGGTTTTTACACTTTTAAACCACCCCTTTTGACATTGACCATTAAACCGGTACTGAAGATAAATTCTCTTCCGTTTCTGAATTACTTTCTTCATTTTTTAATGCTTCCATTTCTTCTGGAGATAGTTTTACAATCGTAAATCCTGTGTAAGCATATATAATCGAAATGATTGGAACCGTATAATTTAAAATAGCATAAGGTGCGTATTCTGCTGCACTAACCCCTAAAGTAGCCAGTATAAATACACCACAAGTATTCCATGGGAAAAATACCGATGAAAGCGTACCCCCATCTTCTAAAGTACGAGAGAGATTCTTTGAATGTAGACCACGTTTCTTATAAACATTGATAAACATGCGTGATGGAACAACGATGGAAATATACTGTTCTGAACAAGTAGCATTTGTTGTAATGCACGAAGCAATTGTTGCTGCAATTAGACTTCCCGTCGATTTCGCTGCTTTAACTACTAAATTCATCATAGAATTCAACATACCAGAAAATTCAAGTATACCTCCAAAGGTCATGGCAACAATGGTCATAGAAACAGTTAACATCATCGAATCTAAGCCACCACGGTTAAATAAATTATCCACCATTTCATTGCCTGTTTGGATTTTAAATCCTTCTTGTAATGCATTAACAGCCGTTGAAACAGATCCACCCTGTATAAATATTTGTGATAGGAAACCAATAATAATACCAATAATTAGAGCTGGAACTGCTGGTACTTTTTTTGCAACTAAAACAATTACAATAACCGGTACAAGTAACAACCAAGGACTAATGACAAAACTATCCTGCATGACTTGTAAAGTAGTTTGAATCTCTTTTGTATCCATGCCGACATTAGCAAAACTTCTCCCCAACCACGCAAAGACACCAAGAGAAATAATTAAAGCTGGTATCGTTGTATAGAGCATATGTTTAATATGATCAAATAAATCTGTATTGGTCAAACCGGATGCTAGGTTTGTTGTATCAGATAAAGGCGACATTTTATCCCCAAAATAGGATCCTGAAATAACTGCTCCCGCAATCATTGGTGCAGGAATTCCCATACTCAAACCAATCCCCATACCTGCAACACCAATTGTTGCCATTGTAGACCAAGAGCTCCCAATCGCTAAAGATACTATCGAACAAATTAGTAAGATTGTTACAAGAAACCAAGCTGGTGAAATCATTTTTAAACCATAGAAAATCATTGTTGCAACAACTCCGCCACCAATCCACGCTCCAATCGTTAATCCAACCAGCATAATAATTACAATAGCAGGAAGTGCTAACTTAATTCCCTTGTACATCATTTCTTCAATTTCAATCCATTTATAGCCGTGTTTCCAAGTTACAATTGCCGCTACAATCGTACCTACAATTAATGGTACGTGTGGACTTTGTTCTAAAACAACCACCGTAACAAGCATCGTAATAATCATTATGGTAAAAGTAAATATTGCCCATCCTGCACTGATTTCTTTTTTCATCCTCTCATCTCCTTATAAATTTCTGAATAGTCGTTATATTGTCGTTAATATGAATATTTTATATTTTACTAGTTTATTAGTCAATCACACACTTCCAACACATTCGAGATAATGCATTTGTTTTCGAAGAAAGAAAACGCTTACAAATAATTAATAACTAATTTTCTTCATTTTGTATAATTATTCTTTCAGACAAATAAAAACCCATCTAACAACTATCGTTAGATGGGTTCAATCAAAATAATTAAGGTTTTTTAACTAATACAGTGGCCAATATTTTTGACGCATCCAGCAATGCTTCATGATTGAATGTCATTTTAGGGTGATGTAGCCCTGGTGCTAGATTCGCACCTATCCCAATCATTGTTGCTTTTAACTCAGGTTTTTTAACAGTATAGAAATGGAAATCATCACTTCCAGGTGTAATTACATGGGGAGCCAAATGTTCTTTCCCCACTGTTTCAATAATGGCTTGTTCTGCCATTTTTGCTGCTTCGTCTGAAACTTCAGCTCCTGGAGTATAATCAACCCATTTCCAGCTTATGTCGATTTTGAATTGTTGTTTAATTGCTCCTATACCTTGCTCAATCTTTTCTTGGAGCTCATTAAGGACAGCATTTTTCTGTGCACGAATATCCATCGTAAAGGTTGCAGCGCCAGGGATAATATTCATGCTTCCCCCATCAGCTACAATCTTTGTAAGCTTTGCAGAATGTGGCTCAAATGGTGAAACATAAAAGCTTTTGACCATTTGATGAATGGCCATCACGACATCAATCGCGTTTTGCCCTTGATGTGGACGTGCACCATGAGCATCTGTGCCACGAACTTCTCCTTCAAGGAAGATGGCAGAACCGTGATGAATAGCAGGTGATACTTCACCCAATTTCAATTCTTCAATTGGTCGTAAATGTACACCAAATAGATGCGATACCCCATCCACTGCACCATGTTCAAATGCAGCAACCGCACCATTTCCTTGCTCTTCAGCAGGTTGGAAAATAAATCTTACTTTATGTGTTAGTGATTGATCTTTCAATCGTAATAATGCACCAAGTACCATCGACATATTGGCATCATGACCGCATGAATGGTTGGCTTTCCACTCGCCATCCACTTCTTGCCATAATGCATCAATGTCTGCACGGACTGCGACAATTTCCTCTCCTTCACCGATTTCAGCAACAAGCCCAGGAACGTCACCGAATAATCGATAGGAAATATGTAGATCATCTAAAATACTCGCAATTTTCTTCGTTGTTTCATGCTCTTTCCAACTAATCTCTGGATGTTCATGAAAATAATCGAACCATTCTAAAATTTGTTCATCAACTGTCATTTTTCATACACCTCATTTGACTTACATCATACTGCAAAATGAGTTTTTTTCCAATAAATCTATCCAGCTTTTTATGAAGCCCAATCCATTATTCTTCATGCAGTATCAAAAGCATTCTTTAACCGTAAAAAAATACAGCCCTCTTCGGCTGTATCAACTATTTATAGCTCTGTAAAAAACCCCTCTGGATATTGTTCCATTTCATAAGGTTGCAATTCAGGGTACTTATTTTCACCTGTTGTCTGAAAATCATATTCTTCATCCAATAAATATGTTTCAAATTTTGACGGTTTCATCCGTTTCCCCCCCTAAATTTAATTGAATATTCTGATTTTTTAATCTTACATTATATCTAAAAGAAATTCAACTAAAACGAAACTTTTTCGTCTATAATTTTGTATATAATTAAATATATTCCAAATTAGAGAGGTGATTAGCATTGCAATTTGTCGTAATAATCGTATTCCTAGCTTTAGCATCAAATGTTATTAAAGTCATTGTAAAAAATAAAAATAAACGTTTAGAAATCGAACATTCCATATTAAAAGATGAGATTAAATTAGAGGAAATGAAGCAAAAAAATTATATACTTGAAACGGAAAAACTCAGATTAGAACTAAAACAAGTCCAAGGAATCTCCTCTACAAAAGATGGACTTCTAAATCTAAAACCGATTGAGCCAGACCCACAATTAGAGCCAAATCCTATCCAATTTAAATAAAGCCAAGAGTGCTTAAGCATTCTTGACTTTTCTTTTTCCAAACGAAGACTTCCAGCCTCCAAATATAACAGCGATTAGCAGCACTGCATAAAAAGCTAATCCATATTGCAAATGGCTTAACCCTAGATGCACTAACACTAAAATTCCCAATAATAACATCGAACCTAATAACCTAATTGTACCGGTATCTTGTGTTGCTTCAAGAGAGCTTGAAAATGGATAACGCTCTTTACTACCCATTACATAGGAAATCCATAATAATAAAACGGATATCAGCAGCATAATACCTACGCTTGGCAATATTCTCCACGAAAAAATAGCTACAAAGAGGCCACTGACAACGATAAATAATGGCAAAAATAGCTTCACATAACAAGCTTTTAATGTTGCACTATAGAAAATTCGATCATCCGCTACAGGTGCGACTCTGTAAATCCAGTAGCTCTTATATTTATCAGAGAACTTTAATAGATGAACTATTGAAGGAAGCATGATCATTGTAAAATATAAAACCATCATACTACCATTTTCTTGAATAGCTTTTATTGAAAATGAGCGTGATGTATTAAATAAAAAGACAAATGGCATAACTAGCGAAAACCCTATTTGTGGATATGCCTTCAGTTTAAATGAACGTTCCCTACTCATCATCAATGAAGCAAAATTGAAAAATACTCGTTCTTGCGGATCGCTGCATAATATCTTTGACCAAAAATTTGCCCATATATGTGTTTTTCCTCTTTGTCTTGAAGAATCACTTAATAACTTTGATAGATTACGCTCAAAAGTAGGCATTAGTTTTACATATAGAACGATGGACAATATTGGCATTAAAATACCAAGAATACTTAATAGCAATAGCTTTCCTGTCCAAGCTTGATGCAAAACCATTTCCATAAACGCAGAATACCAAAGGGGTGGTAGGAAAATATGCCACCATGCGAATTGATAAGTCACTGCAACTTGAGTTAGCTCAAATGAACGAGCCATAAATTGATAACCGACCATAATGGTAACAGTTAAGATAATTTGTACATAATTAATCAGGTCTTTTAATTTTTCACCACTAAAGAATCGTAAAATAAATAAATATATTAATGCTGTTAATACGACGATAAAACAGTTTAATAGAGCTGCCATCACAATAAACAACACGCCAAAAAGTATACCAAAACGGATGGCCCCAACTACCAGTGGTACGATAATAAGGGCACAATTAAGCATTGATAGGTAAATAACGATATGCATGATTTTCGCAGCATTTAATGTACGGTTATTGATTGGCTTGGGCTGCAGTATATTTTTATCCCTTATATCTAAAAGCACTGCTGAAAAATCGGAAACCATTGCCGTCATTGCAATAAACATTAAAACCGTGAAGGCTATCCCCATAGAAAACATATATTGCGAGGGGAAAAATAGAAATGGAGTTATTCCTAATGCACCATAAAGCACGTAGATCCACAGTGAACGTAAAAACTGATTCTTTCCATTCTTAGGCTTTTGTGAATTGAACATAGCTGGTGTACGACGTGTATCCATCGTTAACTTCAACTGTAGAATTCTACGCATCGATGTATAGTCGATATTAAACCGTTCAAAAAGAACTCTAAAAAGATCCATTACCTTTAAAGATTTATAATCCTTCATCGACATGCCCACCTTTTACAACTGAAACAAAACGTTCTGCTATCGCCTCTTGTTCATTAAATCCAGTCATCTCGTTGAAAATCTCTTCTAATGTTCCTTCTTCACTTTGCTCCTGCAACTCTTCAAACGATCCATCTGCTACAACTTGCCCACCATTTAATAACACGATTCGATCACTGATTTTCTCTACAACCTCCATAATATGAGATGAGTAAAAAATCGTCTTCCCCTGCTCCGCAAGTTTTGCTAAAATTTCCTTTACGATTAATACACTATTCGCATCTAAACCACTTAAAGGCTCATCGTAAAATAATAAATCTGGGTCGTGTAGCAAGCTGGAAGTGATTAACACCTTTTGACGCATTCCTTTTGAAAAAGAGGATAAACGTTGGTGAAAGACATGATCTAAACCAAATTCCTGTAATAGTTTTAATGCCTTTTCTTCTGACTCCTTATGATCTAAGCCGTACATTTCTCCAGTAAAGGTTAAAAATTCACAAGCAGTTAGTTGATCATAAATCTCTGCTGTTTCTGGTACATAGCCAATACGTTTTTTATATGTAAAATCTCCACTCGCTAAATCTTGACCAAAGATTTCAATTTTCCCTTCATAGCCTTCTACTAAGCCAAGCATTAGTTTAACGGTTGTACTTTTACCCGCACCATTTGGACCGATATAACCGATAATTTGCCCCTTTCCGACCGTTAAGTTAATCCCATTTAATACTTGCTTATTACCAAAGGACATTTTCACATCTTCTAAACGTAAAATGATATCTTGCAAAATCTACACCTCTTCCTTTTTAACTCAAACTTTTCGTTTTACATATATTCAATAATTTTCAATTTATGCATGATTAGTTTAACATAACGTTATGACGATTGCAGTTTGGTTTGATGTTTAAATTTTCGGGCCTAAATAAAAAAGAACCCAGTTTCCTAGGTTCTTCTTCTAGATTGTTTTGCTTCAGATACTTGTTCTCTCATTGTTGAATATTTATTATCACCAATTAGCATCATAATTTGCAAAATTGTAAATGGCAGAAAAACGCTCTTACGATAAGCAAGATATTTGGGCTTCCAGTCATTTACAAATTTTTCTTTAAAACTTTGGATATCTCGGAAATTATAATAATCCTGTCCATCTACTAATATTTGAGTCCCAATTTTTTCATTTATGCCAGCAAAACGTGAAACACCAACATGAGATAATGGTGTCATACCTACATTTAACCGCTTAAACCCTTGATCTTTAGATGCTGAGAAAATAGTTAAAAATAAATAGTCCATCGCTTTATCGGGTAGTTCTCCTTTTTTAGAACGCATCAAATCAATTGTTACCGTGCACTCTTCATCATAAAGAGGAATAAGATTAGCAAAGGCTTCAATTTCAAGATTATTATTTCTCAACACAGCAAGAGGTGTAAATTGTAAATAGCCCTCGTTAAAATAACCTAGCGAAAAACCTTTTTCCTTTCGATTATCGAGCCATTCATCCGAAATACTCCGTAACTGATTCAGTATTTCTGCAGAATAGGGAGGGTGCAATATTTCACATGAATAACCTTCTTTATGAAAGACTTCATTTACTTCTTTTTGTAAATCGATATAACCTTCTTCTCCAAGTTTGAAAAAGCGATAACCATATCCATGTAGGTACGGCACAAATTGATCACTAATATCATAGAAAATAGGTGTGTATCCATAAGAATCTGCAAAAGCTACAAATTCTTCAATAGCTTCTTTGAAATCTCCCTTTTCCCCAACTAGATCTCCAAGTACGACAAGTTTATCTGCGATTTCTTGATAAGGGAATAGAACCGTTTTTTTCTTATTCCAATACACATACTTATCATGAAGGAAAATTAAATGGGATAATTCCTTACCGCCATACTTTTTAAGGTGTAGAAAAATTTCCTCCTCATAGTCTAATGAAGATATCTTGTTATACTGCGTAAGTTTACGCAAAGAAACTTCAAAAATCACTACTATTATGATCACGATTAGACCCATAAATGCACTTTTAAATAAATCCTCTGAATCTGTTGTCAAAAATGGTTTTAGTTTTTCTGGAATAGAGTATTTTACATACGGGTTCGTGAATAAACCAATAATTATATAAAGCAACAAAATAACTAGAATAATAATTGTATTTAAAATACTGCGTCCCCATGTCACAATATAACTTTCTCGATAAAATCGACCACGTGATAAAAATAATAAACCTGCTACAAATAGCATAAACAGTGCTTGCTTATATTGAATCCCTTTGATGATAAAAAGTGCCGATGCAAAAATTAAAACAAATACGGTCATACGATAAGAGCTTTTGTCTTTATAAGAGATACCATTTGATAATGCAAGTAACACAAAGCCTGTTGCAACTGCTAATTGATGCGAAATACTCACAACAGGAAATGACATTAATTCTTTCGCATATCGAATACGCTCAATGGCTCCAGGAGCTACTGATGAAACAAGAAGTACAAGACCCGCCAAAAATACAAGCGCAGTTGCTAATATATGGCTCGTTTTCTCCAAAAAGAATCTGGGAATTGCATTAAAACCTACATTGAATTTCCCCCATAATTCACGAATAAATAGCACAAGTCCTGCTAAAAATGGGATGACAAAGTAACCAATTCTATAAAATAACAACAGAACTAAAATCGATTCATTTGGAATTTGCAAGCTTTGAGCTCCCCATATAAACACCAAATCAAATGATCCAAGCCCTCCAGGAATCATACTCACTATCCCTGCACATGAAGCAACAATAAAAATCGGAATAATATTTGCAATACTAATTGGAACATGTAACATAAACACTAATATCATCATAAATGTAAATGCGCCAAGCCACTCTAAAATAGAGACACCTAACAAAGCGACGTCACCCAATACCCGGCGATTAGTCGTCGTTCCTTTAATCGATTGCACAATTGCCTTTACAGTAAGAAATGGTACATATAAACCGATAACCCCTGCTGCAACAACTAATATTTTATGATCTTTAAACATAGGAAAATCCCGATAGAAAATAGGTAATATCCAAGTGAAAAGTGAAATTCCTGCAAGATAAAATAATGTGACAGACGCAATCGTTTTGAAAAAAGTGGTACTATCCACTTCTTCCTTCTTAAAATAGTGAGTTCGTAATAATACTCCGACAAGACCTCCGAATCCAATCAGATTCGAAAACGAATTAATAATTAATGACTCTTTCATTAAACGTCTTAATGGTCTTTGTAGCTTTAATTTTTTAATAATAAAATAATCGTAGAAAAACATAGGGAATACTAGTATTAGAGGGATCACAGCCATTAATGTGACTGTTCTGACATCTAAGGATTCTAATTTATTAGCAATTTCGCGACCATTAACATTTCCTAAAATCTTACCGATTTCATGAATTGCAAAGATCATCAACAAAATTGGTAAAATGATTTTTAGCCATTGAACAAGCGTCGATTTATTGATTTTCATCCACATCCACCTAATTTTCTAATCTTCATATATTCTACTATACAATTATGACAACATTTATGCAGTTAACATTGCTTAATTTCATCATTTTTTCAAAATAAAATAAAAAACGCCCTTAATGATTTTTCACATTAAGAGCGTTTCATATCAATTTGAGGACTTATATCCATAAGTTATTATTTACTTAATCTAATACTTTAATGGTAACTGTACGTACACCCCAGCTATTAGCTTGGCTATTATTAGGCATCAACAAATCAATTCTATTTCCCTTGATTGCACCGCCAGTATCACCAGCAATTGCTGTACCATATCCTTCAACCCATACCTTTGAACCCAATGGAATAACTCTAGGGTCAACTGCGATAACTTTCATATTCGGATTTGCTTTTACATTAATACCTGTTGCAGTTACACCTGAACAACCGGCACAATTTGGTGTATATGCTGTTGCTGTAACTGTCATGGTCTTTCCTGACGATTGTTGTGCAGACTGACTAGTTGATGGCTGTGTATTAGTCGTTTGTTTATTAGTTGTTTGTTTATTAGATGTTTGAGTATTTGTTGTTTGAGTATTTGTTGCTTGTGTATTAGCTGGTGTTTGATTGTTCGAATCAGAAGCGACTTTCACATTATGTGAATCTCCTGATAACGCAAGTGTTTGGCCTACATAGATTAGATCACTATTAAGATTATTATTAGCTTTTAAATCTTTAATAGAGACCCCTGTTTCTTTTGAAATTTTAAATAAAGTGTCACCTTTTTTAATAGTATATGTTTTAGCTTTAGAGCTAACTTCTAGCTGTTGTGAAGGAACAATAACGTCTGATTTTAATTCGTTCCATTTTTTTAAATCTTGTACGGATACATCTTGATCTTGAGAGATATTCCAAAGTGTATCACCTTTTTCCACTTTGTAACTAGCAGCTGATGCTTGAGATGTCAAAGCTGCTGTTCCTATTGCGAAAACACCTGCTAGTGCAATTAAATATTTTTTCATCGTTTAAAAACGACCTCCTTTGTACTAACACGACTAACTTTACCATCGTCACATGTCATAACTATTTCTAATCGATGTACACCCTATGACAATCGTGTTACATTCTTTGCCAATTTTCTGATATTTAATACATTAAGTTTAATATTTTTTTTGAGATATTTTCATAGCTATTGATATGACTGGGTTAGTAACGTGTGGAATATATTAACTTTTACGCGAAAAAGATTTAGTATATTTTTTACAAAAGAAGAAGTGATTTCAATAAACACCCTAAAATATTTTTAATTTTAGTTAAAAATCGGCTAAAATCATGCTAAAAAACTGCTTTTTCACCCTGAAATATTACAAAACCTTTTCTTTATTATGGTAATTTTCCTATTTTAAAGGATTAACAAGCATAATATACTAAAATGTTCTTTTATTTCGCCGAAGATAGTTTCTTCTATTAGAAAAGAAAAAGGAGTTATACAAAAGAAAATCTTTTGTATAACTCCTCACGATTAAATTATTATAAAGTTATCAGTCCAGTATCTAATTAGAAACGAAAAACTTCGCTCTATTTACTATTAAAATTATTCTACTTCTATAATGATACTTCTTTTTGCAATGCTTTTAATTCAGCTAAAGTATAAAGTTCCCATAAATCCTTTTTATCCAGTTCATGTAATAAAACACTCAACTCATTTAAAATAGCATTGCGCTTTTTAGGAAACACCTTTTCCCCTTTTGAAGGTGTTTCATCAAGCATATTAAGCAACAATTCGTCAGCTGATACTTGTAGAATATTGCTAAGCTTGACAATCCAGCTAGCAGACGGTACACTTTCGCCCATTTCCCAACTTTTGATACGGCTTGCGGATGTACCAATGGCTTTTCCTAACGATAGCATTGAATACCCATTTTGAATACGTAGCTCTTTTAACTTTTCACCAAAATCTTGTGGATTAAACATTCGCCATCTCTCCCTTGTGTTTGTCAGACTGATGTCAAGCGCTTACATAATGTCCAAATAGTGATTTTTAAAAATGACTTTCTTAAAAAGAATTTTCTTCTATAATAAATACTCCTTTAGCTTTTCAAAAAGCTTTTTGGCATGACAACAGCTACTACTTCAGCATTTGCTACATGAAGATCGCTTGCAAAAACTTGAATCATCACTTTAAATTTCTTAGGATGAATCTCTTCTACCTTACCGATCGCCTTTAACTGCACCCCTTGTGGCGTTGGCATTAGATAATCTACATGTAAAGATGCCGTAACGAAGCGTGGTGGTTCTACTCCGTCACCTGGTTTGTGACCATTTTTTTGATGCAATGCTAATGATGCTGACCCAGTCCCATGACAATCTATAAAAGAGGCTATAAATCCCCCATACACAAAACCAGGTATTGCTGTATACTTTTTATCCGGTTGTATGCAGGAAATTGTTAGGTCATCTTCCCAATAAGTTTTTACATGAATGCCTTCATCGTTTAAATGACCACATCCATAGCACCAAGCAAAATCATTTGGATAATCATCTTGAATTGCTTTACTATTCTCTTTGATCATACCCATTTCAACCTTTCTGTTTAAAATAATATTCACACTACTTACATTTCGACGTCAATTAAGTGAATCCTTTTCTTTTTAGTGAATTTTATCTTTAAAAAGAAAATATTATTCTTAAGAGAGAATTTTTCTATAAAAAAACCCGAATATCCACAAAGGTATTCGAGCGAAATAATTATTCTTTATTAGGTGCGATCACAATCGGCACTGTTATTCTCACTGTCGTTCCATTCTTTTCGCGTATTTCCAATTCACCATTTACAAATTCAACGCGTTCTTTCATACCATTTAAACCATTACATGATGGCTTTTTAGTGCTATTGGATAACCCGATCCCATTGTCACTAATAATGATTTCTATAAAATCGGCAGTTTGCAAGATGGCTATCTTACATTCTGTTGCCTGGCTATGACGCACCACATTATTAATAGCCTCTTTTAAACACATACTCAATGAGTTACTAAGCATTGTTGGAATCTTTTCGAACTGTGGATTTCCATCCATTGATAGCCTTATATTAGCCGCCTTTAAAATTTGCTGTACATGCGCTAGTTCCTCTTGTAATTTAACATTCTTCATATTCGATACCATTTCGCGTACTTCTTTTAATGCAATACTAGATGTTTGTCGAATATCATGAAGCTCCCCGATAGCAGCTTTTGGATTCTTCTCTACTAAACGAACAGCCAAATCACTTTTCAAGCCAATCATAGACAGTTTTTGTCCTAACGTATCATGTAAATCTCTTGCAATTCGTTGTCTTTCTTCATAAACGCTTAGTTCTGAAATTCGTGCGTTTGCCGTTTCTAATGCACCTTCAAGTTTTTTACTCTTACTTTCACTATAAAGATAAAAAGGCCCCAAAATTGCACTAAACAAAATTACTACTATTAAAGGAAGCTCTTGAACGAACAAATCTGTCTCTATAAAGAACCCACCAATAACTGAGCCAACAGTCATCGCAATATGAAGACCATACATAATGTAAAATCCTACTGTATGGTGGATTTTCCCTATAGAAAATGCTGTGAAAAAGGAAAAATATATATATCCAAATAATACTGTCATCCCAGCATTGATCACCATACCTAAAGCTATCCACATATATACAAGCCCATTTGTAGCGCTATAGGCAAAACGGAAGCATATTAAATACATGATTAATACCGCAAGAGCAATTGATCCTTCAAGCTTTTGTGATGAATGGAAAATTAAATAAAATGGAATCAAACAAAAAGCAATCCATGCTACCCCACTCATCACTGGATTTTTTGGAAAGACACTATACCATTTTGTCACGATTACAACTCACCGCCTTTTAGTTGATTTCATTATAGCAAAGTCTAAGTGTATCTATGTGACTTGACCATATAAATAACGATGAAAAAGGTGCTAGTATCATCTTTTGCATCAGCTTTCGACAAAATTATTTCTCGGGAAATTTTTTAAGACAAAATTCCACCTAATCACAATTTTTTCTTCACTATTAGGTGGATTTTCATTTAAATTGCAACAACAATATAATCATTGCGGCAAATGTTTCTGGGTGCAGTTCTTCAAAATACATTATATAATAATTGCTTATTAAATGATGTCTCCCATCTAATACCAAGCAAAAGCACCGTAAACAAAATATCTTACAATAATACAATGCACAAACATTGCGTAAAAATAAATCATTTTCATCCCTTAAATCCAATTGCGATTTATAGAATTAGGAATTGTCATAAATATAAAAAACATTACAAAAAAAGCAATATTTTTTCATTTTTTGAACCAATAGTTATGACCGTAGTATACTAGAGGGGAAATATTGACGTCATTATATTCTGAGGAGGAAAATTCATGTTAACTGAAACACTACACAATGCACTAAATGATCAAATGAACTTTGAATTTTATTCAGCACACACTTACTTAGCGATGGCAGCTTATTGTACTAGCGAAAACTACGATGGCTTTGCGAACTTCTTTTTAGTACAAGCTGAAGAAGAACGCTTCCATGCGATGAAATTGTACAACTTCATAAATGATATGGGCTATCGTGCAACAATCCAAGGATTTGAAAGTCCAGAAAATGATTTTCCATCTGTTTTAGAGGCATTTAAAACTGCACTTTTACATGAAAAAGAAGTAACTCGTCGAATCTATGGACTTTCTGATATTGCATTAGATGAACGCGAGCATGCTACAATGGCATTCTTAAAATGGTTTATTGACGAACAAGTTGAAGAAGAATCTACATTAGATACACTTATCCACAAATTTGAACGAATCGAAAATGATTCAAATGCTATCTTCATGTTAGATTCTGAATTAGCAGGTCGTACATTTACCGCTCCTGAAGCATAAAAATTCCAAAAGAAAAAGCATGATGTTGAATGACAAACGATGTCACAGCATCATGCTTTTTGCATTATTCTATCAAGTTATCGAGAGGCACCCTTTAAAATCTTTAAAGATAGACGTTTCATTTTACACGATTTAATAATTTTTGTGTATTCTCTGATTGCTCAAGTACTTTATTTTGTTCTGGCCAATAGATTACATAAGTATTGCCTTTTACATCAAACAAAAATGGCTGTATTTCCTTAGAAACTGATGTATTTTCGCCTGTCAAACGTAATATTTCAACAGAATAAAGCGCTTTATTATCCCTTTTATAAGTAATCTTGTAATCTGGATCTTCTGCAAATACCTTGCGATCTCCTTTTTCCAGTTTATCAACATGGCTTAAAGGATATTGTTCTTTGTACTGATCTGCTTCTTTTTTTGTTGACCATACGACTTTGTCAGCGCTATCTTTTACCTCGATTTGATTGACGCCTTGCTGTTCATTTATTATTGAATTTATTTGTTGTTTTTGCTCTTTTTGTTTATGTGCTCCCCATCCGAAAACAATAAGCACAACCGCTATCAGGATGAGTGAAATTCGCATTTTCTTCATATTAAATCCTCTTTTCATGTATTATCAGTAGCCCTCACTTCAACACTCAATACAAAAGCCCGATTCTACTAACACTTAAAACAAGAATTAGAAAACTCCCGTTAAGTGAAATTTCACTTTATCATTTTAACATTAATAGTTAATTCTATTATACTTTTAACCATACATCGTTATAATAACGATAAGGAGGCGATATTGCTTGAAAAGTAAAAAATTACTCATTAGCCTAGTAGTAATACTAATCGCCGTTATTTCTTGCGGCACATATTATATGGCACAACAACGTGCTGAACAAAAGGCTGAACAAACAGCCAAGAATTTTGTCAAAACCATCACAAATCAACAGTATCAAGAATTACCTGCACTAGTATCCAATCAATCGCTTAAAAAAAATAATTACGATAAGCAAACATTGATTAATAAGTATACAAATATATTTCATGGTATTGGTGCAGAAAATATGAAAGCTAGCGACGTAACCATAACCAAGATTAAAAGAGGGCAATACACATTCACGTATAAATTAGATTTAACAACAGCACTTGGTAAAATACCTAGCCTTTCTTATAAAGGAAAGATTATAAAGGAAGGAAATGATTTTGTTGTCGATTGGAGTCCCGAACTCATCTTCCCTCATATGGATGCAACTGATAAGATCTCCTATTCAGAAGAAGATGCTATTCGAGGGAAAATTCTCGACAAAAATGGCAATGAATTAGCAACAAATTCAGAATTTCGCCAAGCAGGAATTATCCCTAAAGAACTTGGAGAAGGAACCAAAAAAGAAGAAAATATTAAAGCCATTGCAAAGCAATTTGACATAACTACGAAGGATATTGAAACAAAGCTCAACCAAAAATGGGTCAAAGAAGATTTGTTTGTCCCTTTAAAAGTCATCGATAATGATCAAATAAAAAAAATGGCTGGCGTACAGTATCAAGCAGTAGATGTTCGTTACTATCCCCTTGCTGAAGCTGCTTCAACAATGATTGGTTATACAGGGAAAGTAACCCAAGAAGATCTTGAAAAAGATCCAACTCTCGCTACAGATGCCATTATTGGAAAAAGTGGCTTAGAAAGAGCTTACGATAAAGAATTACGTGGAAAAAACGGTGGTAAGATTTCTTTAATAGATCAAAATGGCAAAGTCAAAGAAGTATTACTTGAAGCCTATCGTGAAGACGGGAAAAATATTCACTTAACCATAGATGCTGAGACACAATTAAAGGCATATGATGCACTTGAAAATGCTACTGGTGCTTCTGTCATTATGCAGCCTAAAACGGGAGATCTACTTGCGCTTGTGAGCAAGCCTTCCTACGATCCAAACAAAATGGTTCGAGGTATTTCACAAAAAGAATACGATGCTTATATGAATAATGAACAAAAGCCATTTATCAATCGTTTTACTCAACGATTTGCACCCGGTTCTACGTTGAAAACTGTTACAGCAAGCGTTGCACTTGATTCAGTTACTCTAACAACTAAAAAAGAACGTACAATCAATGGACTAAAATGGCAAAAGGATAAATCTTGGGGTAACTATTTTGTAACCCGCGTATCAAATGTTCCAAAAGTAAATTTACAGACAGCCTTGATCTACTCAGATAATATTTTCTTTGCTCAAGAAGGACTAGAAATGGGCGAAGATTTTTTAAGAAAAGGGTTCAATAAATTTATCTTTGGTGAAAAATTAGATTTACCATTTGATATGAAACCTGCACAAATTTCAAACAATGATTCTTTTAAATCCGATATTCTATTGGCTGACACTGCTTATGGACAAGGTCAAGTATTAATGTCCCCTATTCAGCAAGCTATTACGTACAGTGCTTTTGCCAATAACGGTAAAGTGGTATATGCACATTTGTTAAAAAATCAACAAACAAAGACCAAAAATGCTGTCAGTGCAAAATCAGCAAATATTGTCAAAAATGCAATGCTACAAGTTGTTCAAAATACAAACGGTACAGCACATAGCTTAAATGGTATTAGCTCTACTCTAGCTGCTAAAACAGGAACAGCTGAATTAAAACAAACACAGGGAACAGAAGGACAAGAGAATAGCTTTGTTGTAGCATTTGATACGAAAAAGAAGCATGAATTCCTAGTTTTGTCTGTAGTAGAGGATCATAAAAAAGTTGGGAAAACAGCTACTGAGCTTGTAAAACCTTTAATTCAAGAATTAGAAAAGTAAATAAAAAAGGATGCTCTATAAGTGCATAAAAACACTTATAAAGGCATCCTTTTATTTTTATGAGAGTAAGAGTTGATTCTACCTAATGTTATCCGGCTTCAGTGGCTAGACCCTCGAGTCACAACGTATTCTCGGTCGAAAACTAAAAAGATGTTTTCGATTCGAAAGCTTATGTGCTTTTCGGGCCTGGACGAGCCACTTCAGCACTTATATTTACCATAACGCTGGTTTTGTCACCATAAACCAAAGCATGATTAATAATAATATTGTATAGATCCATGTGGATTTGGTTAGTTTATCTACAAAGTGTTGCTGATTATATTGTGGTGTATTAAATGTTTGCATCGTTGGCTTAAATGCACGTGCTAAAAAGACAATCGAAAGAATTAACAAAGTGATCGTCATTACGATAAAAGGTGTTGTAATAGAGTAACCACTACACCATAGTATGTATATCCCCGATAATGTAAGTACATGCCCTGAATGCTTCACTACTTGAATAGCAAGAGAGAAAATAGTTACATATGCTGTCATCTCTTCATGCGTCTTTGCTAGTCTCATTTTCTTCAGCATTGGAATGAGTACAAAAAAAGGACCAATCGATAAAATTGCACTTATAACATGTATGTAAGTTACTGTTGAATAAAGCATAGATAGGCTTCCTTTTCTATATATTTCTTACTTCAACAATAAAGGAATTCATAAATACAGGCAATCGACAAAAAGGTGAACATGAAATTCGCTTTGTAAATACAATGTAAAAATAACCTATGTTCTTTGTAAATACATAAATTACGAGCAAATTATGTATTATAATATCCGTATCAAGAAGAAATTAGTGGACATCCTAAGCACATTCTTGGTAAAGTAGCATACAATAAATAAAATTAAAAAGGGAGAGGATTTTTATAGGAATCCATAAGTTTTTTACAAGTTTAAATGATTTAGAGCGTATTATACGTTGCCCGGGCCGCTTCAAATTTGAAGAACATAATGTGGCAGCACACTCTTGGAAAGTATCACAATACGCAATGTTTTTTGGGACAATTGAAGAAATGAACGGTGCAATTATCGATTGGAAATCACTATATGAAAAGACAATCAACCATGATTTTGCAGAAGTATTTATTGGCGATATCAAAACACCAGTAAAACATGCATCTCCTGAGCTTAAACAAATGATTGCTCATGTGGAAGAGAAAATGATGGAAAAGTTCATTTTCAACGAAATTCCAGAAGAATTTCAAGAGGTATTCTTCAATCGTATGAAAGAAGGAAAAGATGCAACAATTGAAGGTCGATTACTCGAATTTGCAGATAAACTAGATCTCTTTTATGAAGCATTTGCGGAGCTAAAACGAGGCAACACCGACAGAGAATTTGTCAGTATGTATCAAGAGGGACTAAAAAAATTGTTAGTCATTCCATTGCCAACAAGTGTTAATTACTTCAAAAATGTCATTTTAGCAGATGTCATAACTGAAAAAACACCAGTTGATATTACTGCATTGACTGAGGAAGTATTATCAGAAGCTTAAGCCTTAAAAATAAGGCATATGCTTTTTTATTTTACCCAAAAATTAACCGCAAACAATCCAATCATTCTTTGCTTGCAGTTTATATATTCTATTTGTTTGATAAAAGGTTTTAGGAATTTCTCCAACACTACGTTGATGATCAAGCAATGGTGCTTTGTCAGCATTAATAATATTCGTTACTTTCCTTATCAAATCACGTGGTCCCTCTGCTTCTATCTGCTGAACATTTTCGCATTCTAATGCGGATGCTGTATTCGTTAATATCGGTAAATTATTTGCCGAACGCTTGCCATTCGCATTGACTTCGATTTTTTATCAATAGACCAAAGCATTAATAATGGATCCAATGAAACTGAAGCAAATGAATTAACCAGCTGGATTGTTTTCTTTATCAAAAATTGTAACAACCGTTACACCAGTTGGATAATTTCCTAAAGCCTTTTTAAATTCTTCCTGTTGTTGAACCATTTTACCATCTTCCCTCCTCCTTATTTTGCGATAATTACGCTTTCTTCGATTGGCTTAAATTCTTTTTATTCCCACAAAATTATGGGGTGTTCTTTCTTGCAGATTAATCATTCATGCAGTAATATAAGAATACAAGCTGCGTTGTTCGTAATAATATAAAGTTTTAACCTTTGAGCTGTAATAGGGAGTTTTAATTGAGTACGGACTGGCATGCCGCATTCCACGTTAATGCGGACGAACATGAAATACTATGCGAACACCCACTTTGAGGAGTGGTGGTTTAAAACTTTCAGTATTTAAATTTACGGCAAAGGCGGCTTATTAAATCGCTTACTATCAAGATTAATATTGAAAAGCACTTACCATTTGGTAAGTGCTTTTTTGCCTATCATACATTGAATTAAAGTCTTTTTGTATCACGTACCGATTTCATTTGAAGCTTAAACAAATCAAGCATTTACATACTGATAATTCAATAGTTTTCTATTCCTATAAAAATACTCATAATTAATATTGACTTTGCACTCCCCAACCTTTATCATTAGGTAAAAATAAAACATAATACAAATTAACCCATAAGTAGTTATTTATTTCTATAGTGGGTTTTAATTTATTTTTATACCAACTATTCTTCTATGTTTTGTATATTTTAAAAGGAGGTATGCTTTGTGAGAGAACTATTTATTCGTACGGATATACAGCGAAAATGGCTACAAAAGCTCGAAAATCTGCGTCATGATATTACAGCAGATTCTAAAAAAATTGATGAACAATCCCTCTTTCCTTTTAAAAGTTTCGAAAAATTAAGAGCGATTGGCTATCCACAGGTAACCTTGCCAAAAGAATACGGTGGTGAAGGATTATCTGTTTATGACATGATTTTGCTTCAAGAAACTTTAGCTAGTTATGATGCGAATACATCTCTAGCAATTGGTTGGACACTTGGAGTTGTAGGTGAACTATATGAACATCAACTTTGGAGTCCTGAATTACTTGAAAACTTCTCGAAAGAAGTTCAAAAAAATGTGTTCATTAACCGTGCAGTAAGTGAAGCACAAACAGGTAGTCCAACTCGTGGTGGACGCCCAGGAACAAATGCAGTTAGAACTACTAATGGTTGGATATTAAATGGCCATAAAATTTTTACCACATCCTCTCCTATTCTTGATTATTTTCTTGTAAGTGCATGGATTGAAGAGCAACAACAAATCGGTTTTTTCCTTATTGAAAATGAAACTCCTGGATTATCTATAGAAGAGACTTGGGATGTCATGTCCATGCGTGGAACAGGTAGCCACGATTTACTTTTAAAGGATGTGCATGTTGAATCTATAGCACTTGTTGAGTACCCTCAAAGCCCGTTTGGTGGGAATCATATTAACGGTTGGATCTTGCATATTCCCGCAACGTATCTTGGTATTGCACAAGCCGCACGAGATTATGCGGTAAACTTTGCAAAACATCACCAACCTAATAGTTTAAATGCACCTATTAGTACATTGCCTAATGTACAGCAACATTTAGGAACTATAGAACTAAAATTAGATCAAGCACGCTTCACTCTGTACGGTGCTGCAGAAGCGTATGATGATAATGTACGTCGTAAGCATTTAACCAATGAATTAGCTGTTGCAAAGCATACGGTTACAAATGCAGCAATTGAAATTGTAGATTTAGCTATGCGTGTAGTTGGTGCTAAAAGTCTTCAAAATTCAAATCCACTACAACGTTATTACCGAGATGTTCGTGCAGGTCTACATAATCCACCAATGGATGATATGACGATTACAAAACTCGCAAGAACTGCTTTAGAACAAGATAAAGAATCACCATTATATATATAAAGAAAAGGGGTTATGGAATATGTTTAAAAGTAATTTTTTGAAATTTGCAACAATTATTTTGGCAACAGTTGGGTTATTAGCAGGTTGTGGATCAGATAGTTCATCAGATGCTTCTTCAGAAGCCAGTTCAAAGAAAGTAACCACAGTGAAAATTGCTTATGACCAAGCAAGTAAACCTATGACTTACACAGATGAAAATGGCAATCCAACTGGTTACGATGTTGAAATTATGAAAGAAGTTGACAAACTATTACCAGATTATAAGTTTGAATACGTAGGAACAACAAGTGATGATTTGTTAATTGGCGTTGAACAAGGTAAATACCAAGCTGGTGTAAAAAATGCATTTTTTACGAAAGAACGCAAAGAAAAATTTATCTTCCCTAAAGAATTCTTAGGGTTAAGTAGTATTGGACTTGTCTTAAAATCATCTAATAAAGATTTAAAATCATTATCAGATTTTGCTTCTAAAGGCTACTCACTAGCCCCTATTGCCGCAAACAATGCTCAATATACGGTTATTAAAGAATATAATGACAAAAATCCAGATAACAAAGTAAAACTTAAAGCTGGTGATGAGTTCACAGTAGATGTTGTGCAATGGGTAAATGAAGGTCGTGTTGATGGTGGTGTTATGATCGAGGGTGCCTTCCAACAACAAGTTACTTCAGATAAAGGTGCTTACCATAATTTAAAAGATCAAGTCGTTTATAACGAATTCGGCGTTATTAAAACATGGCCTTTATTCAACAAAAATCAACAAAAACTAGCAGATGCATATGATGAAGCAATCAAAAAACTTAAACAAGAAAAGAAACCAAACGAACTAAGCAAAAAATTCTATGGTCGTGATTTATTTGAAGTGTTAAACAAAGCTGAACGTTAATATCAAAACCTATAGGCTACTGAAATAATCAGTAGCCTATAGTTACACTAAAAAGATGGTGATTCGTACATGAGTAAATATTTTGATGCCTCTTATATTTGGAACTCGCTTCCTCAACTTTTACCATTCTTAAAAGTGACATTTATTGTAGCTGGCTCTTCCATCATTTTTGGAACATTAGCTGGCTTGCTACTTGCTGCTATGAAGCTTGGTAATAGTCGTATCTTAAAAAAGATTGCTACGGGTTACACAACCATTATGCGATGTACTCCATCAATCGTTCTACTATTCCTTGTATATTATGGTATTCCTGCAATCGCAGCAAATTTTAATATTAATCTACACAATATTGATACAGCAATTTTTGTTGTTATCACCTTCACACTTCAATTTGCAGCTATTATGTCAGAGGTAATACGCTCAGCCTATGAAGCAATTGATCGCGGACAATATGAGGCCGCTGTTAGTGTTGGTTTAACACCCCTTCAGGCTTATCGACGGATCATTTTCCCACAAGCGCTCGTTGTAGCACTACCCAACTTCGGGAACGGTATGATTATGCTTCTTCAAGAGGGTTCCCTTGCCTACACAATTGGCTTAATCGATGTCGTTGGGAAGGCCAACTTACTTATAGCAGCAAATCTAAATGCACATGCTTTAGAAATCTACATCGCTCTTGCCATTATTTATTGGATTTTATCAATCCTTATAGAACGGGTATTTAATGCATTAGAAAAATTCTTTAGTAAAGGTAAAAAGACTTTAGAAACAACGTAAGGAGGTTCATCTATGTCAACTGCATTTAACGGAAAGTTTTTTATCGATACATTCTTTATCGCATTGTCTGGTGTACCGATTACTTTACTTGTGACAATTGTTGCTCTAGTGATTGCAGTTCCATTAAGCTTTTTATTAGCATTAACTCGCATCCACAAAACGCCTATTATTCAACGTATTACACAAATTTATGTATCCTTTGTGCGCGGTACACCGATTTTAATTCAGATTTTTATTATTTATAGTAGTATTCCGCTAATATTAAAGATTATCTTTAAAAAATATGATATAGGCATTGATATTTATAAAATTAACCCTATCTGGTATGCATTTATTATTTTCTCTTTCAGCACAACTGCATTATTAATAGAGGTTTTCCGCTCTGCCTTAGGCACAGTGGATAAAGGACAGCTTGAGGCTGCTCATTCTGTCGGCTTAACAACTTTTCAAGCATACTGTCGAATTATTATTCCGCAAGCACTCGTTGTTGCAATGCCCAATATTACGACTACAATTATCAATTTAATTAAAGCAACTTCCTTAGGCTATGCTCTATCACTATCAGAAATCACTTTAAAAGCGAAGGTCGCTGCAAATGTAGGCTATAACTACATTGAAGCGTATTTAGACATTTTCATAGTTTACTTAGTTCTATGTACTTTCGTTGAATACATATTAAAACGCTATGAAAAATATTTAAGCAAATATAAGGTTGCTCATTCTTAACCATAGAGGTGTTTGTCAATGTTAGAAATTAAAGATATACACAAATCATTTGGTCATCATGAAATTTTAAAAGGTGTTGATATTTCGATTGCTCAGGGTGATGTAGTAGTTATTTTAGGCCCAAGTGGCTCTGGTAAAACAACGTTACTTCGCTGCATTAATTTCTTAGAACGCGCTGACAAAGGTCATGCTTCTATTAGTGGCATTGAAGTTGATTTACATCATGCGAAGAAAAGAGAAATTCACAACGTCAGACAAAAAGTGGCTTTCGTATTTCAAAGTTATAATTTATTCAATAATAAAACAGTTCTTGAAAATGTAACTGAAGGAT
The DNA here is from genome assembly GCF_044763875.1 of Rummeliibacillus sp. NPDC094406. Lineage (NCBI taxonomy): Bacteria > Bacillati > Bacillota > Bacilli > Caryophanales > Caryophanaceae > Rummeliibacillus > Rummeliibacillus sp. NPDC094406. The sequence continues at coordinate 293,556 of NZ_JBIWGZ010000005.1, forward strand.
TAATTGTCGGTAGAAAAATGCCAAAATCAGATGCAGTAGAAATAGCGAAACGTGCCCTAAGCAAAGTCGGTCTTTCTGACAAATATGATGCTTATCCAAGTGCACTTTCTGGTGGTCAGCAACAGCGTGTTGGCATTGCTAGAGCTGTTGCATTAAGTCCAGACATTATCCTATTTGATGAACCAACCTCAGCCCTCGATCCAGAACTTGTTGGTGAAGTATTAACTGTTATGAAAAATATCGCAAATGAAGGCACAACAATGCTTGTCGTAACACATGAAATGTCCTTTGCCCGAGATGTTGCGAATCGCGTTATTTTCATGGACGGCGGAGTGATCGTAGAAGAAGGGACTCCTCATGATATTTTTGTTACCCCTAAAGAGGAGCGTACAAAGCAGTTTCTAAAACGTGTATTACCGGAGGAATATACGTATAATATTTAGACTCTTAATTTCAGAATTACCTTTCAATTTCTATGCTGAATTCTCTCTACTATCAATTGAAATATATACTTAGCTTTCACCTTAAATTCCCTACAAAAGTTGCACTTATTTCCGTTATATTATGAGGTGTTCCCTCTTGAAGTTTGATCATTCATGCAGTAATATAAGAACTCAAGCTGCATTGCTCGTAATAATATTAAGTTTTAACCTTTGAGCTGTAAAAGGGAGTTTTAATTGAGTACGGACTGGCATGCCGCATTCCATGCGGACGAACATGAAATACTATGCGAACACCCACTTTGAGGAGTGGTGGTTTAAAACTTTCTATAATAACTACGGCATACGCGGCTTTTACTCTAAATATTGTTATATCAAAGTTTATATAGCATCTTAGCCGAATTGGTTAAGGTGCTTTTTTCATTCTAAAATAGTCGATGAGGTTAAATTGGGGTTAAACTTCTTTGCAATTAAAAATAATATTCGTTAATTAAAGGATTTATTAGAGGATGGATTAATCACTGAGGATGAATTTAATGCTAAGAAAAAGCAATTATTAGGGATATACAATAAAACCAGGGACTCATTAATTTGAGCGCCTGGTCTTTTGTTTAGATGGTTGGTTTTTATACAAAAATTAATTTGAAGTTTGTGTTTTCTTAAATATTGAAATCAATGCCACACCAGCTAATGACACAATCCCTAAGAAGAATAATAAAAATCCAATCGGAATCAAGAAGAAAGGTTCTTCTAAAGTGCCATCTGCAGCTACATTACTTCCAATGATAGCCTTCGCAATAAAACAGATTACTCCTAAAAGAATTGGTGTAGATGCAATTACATATTTTGTTTTCATAATATCTTCCTCCATTAAAGCTATTTTAATTATTTTTTTGACCAAGATATCACCTGGCTGACAGTCTAATACTTAACAAATTTTTTACGATGTTAAAATTTTGCAGATTTTGCTTTTTCATTTTTAAAATTTGAGACGTTTGCCATTGTGATACCAAGTCTCCTATCGACTTTCTAATGTTAGAATAACTGAAGACACATCCTTAGTCAATACTTTTTTATCGCAAAACGATAAATTATTATTACTTTACAATAAATATTCATAATTTAAATAAAAAAGACCAAGCTCAAAGTTAATTGAGCACCTGGGCTTTAAAATTATTAAGCAATGAAGCTGCAGACATAAAATTCAAATCCTCAACACCAAACGGCATTTCTTTCTCAATGTGCTTTCTCACATAAGGATTCCGTTTTTCTCTGGAGACTTGGCATCATCATTAAAAAAGACACCTATCACTCTTTTGCAACAACAAGAAAACTAATAACAATGCTTTTAGAAAATCCGAATGAGCAAGCCTTCGGAATAAAGTAAAATTAATTTGGACATTATTCAAGCACTACCTTTATTAATTTGTACATTAATAAAGCACTGACTCTTTAAGTCAGTGCTTTTAGTCGGTCAAAAGAAATTGTTTCTAAAAATTTTAATACAACGCGAAAATTATGATGTATAACTACACTTACCAAAAAGGAACTATTAAGTAAGTAGCTACCTTATGATTTCGGATAACTTAAATATAATAATATATACTCGCAAACATTGCCGCGCAGCCTCCCATAACAAAAACATGCCAGATTGCATGATTATATGAAATACGTTTGTTTTTATAAAAATATGTGCCAACTGTATAGATGACGCCACCAACTAGTAGTACTAAAAAGCCTTTAACGGTGATATGTGCGACAAGTGGTTTGTAGGCGAAAATAATTAGCCACCCCATGCCGATGTAAACGATTAAAGATAATGTTTTGAATCGGTATACAAAGAACATTTTCATGACGACCCCGATGATCGTTAAAATCCACTCAATAAAGAAAATAGTCCAGCCTGTCGCACCACCCACTGCTACAAGTGCAATCGGTGTATATGTACCCGCAATCAAAATGAAAATTGAACAGTGATCCATCTTTTTGAAAAAACTTTTATGCGTTGGAACGCTATGATAGAGGGTTGAGCTTAAAAATAATATCATCATCGAAATACCAAAGATGATATAGCTAAACAATTCGATTTTCGAGCCAGACTCGTTTGCCTTTTGAATAAGTAAAATCAAGCCAGGAATTGTTAGCAAGAATGCAATGCCATGAGTTAGCGCATTCCAAAATTCCTCCCTCTTACTGTAGCCGTTTTCTATATTTACAGCATGTGCCATCCTAATCACTTCTTTCTATGTCTATTATTCAATATTTTGGATAATAGACATAGTACACTGTGTCACAAAAATAATATGATAAATATAACATTCACTTTTCTAATAGATTGTAACTATTTCAGAAGCAAATTGATAAAATAAAACATTCATGAGCTTTTGTCTCCCCAATACAGGCATGAATAATTTTATCATCCTATTTCAGACGTTGGGGTAAGACATCAAAATATCTAATATCTCCGTTTCGATGCCTCCCCCTCCCTCTCTGCGTGCTCCTGCGGGGTCTCGGCAACCAGTTATTCGGCAGTATCGTCAGGACATTTATCTCCACTTTATTCACAAAAAGGTGATTAGCTTATTAAAGACTAACCACCTAACTTGATTTTTAAATAAACATGTAACTTTTTACTTTACCATAACTGCTTCCCACACCTTTTGACCGTCCATCAATGTTAGAACTACTTCTGTCTCTAAAATTTCCTCTTTCGGACATGCGAACAAGTCACGATCTAATACAATAATATCTGCAAGCTTCCCTACTTCTAATGTACCAAGCTCTTGCTCCCTAAATACGCTATAAGCGGGGACTTGTGTATATGCTTTTAATGCCTGGGCAAGTGTTACTTTTTCTTGTTCATTCCAAGTGTCTTTTAACGTAATATCCATTCTTGTAACTGCATGATAGATTTCTAACATTGGCTCAAGCGGTACAATTGGATAATCACTACTGTAAGGAACAATCGCACCTGAATCGATTAATGTTTTGTTAGGATAAATATATGGTTGTTTTTCTTCGCCTACACGTGTTGTATGACTTTCACGTGGCATTAATGCCATATGGTATGGTTGAATGGATGGCATTACACCAAGCTCTTTGAAGCGCGGAATATCAACTGGTGATACAATTTCAATATGTTCTAATGAATGGCGCGCATCACGTTTACCATTTACTTGCTGTGCTTTTTCATATAAATCTAAACCTAAGCGAACTGCCCCATCTCCAATTGTATGGAAGCGTATTGCAAAGCCATTATAATCTGCTTCAATAACCCATTTTTCAAGAGTTTCTACAGGATAAGCAACATCGCCAACAGAACCTGGCTTATCTAAATACGGATCAAGCATATATGCAGTATGTCCTGTCACTACCCCATCAATAAACTGTTTTAATCCTCCTAATTGTAATTTTTCTGAATTGAATAGTGCACGTAGTGTGCGAGCTTTCTCCATATCACCATTTAGTGGAGGATAGACATGCAGTCTTGTTGTTAAGCACCCTTCTTCATCTAATTCTTTATAAATATCATATTGCTGTAAGCGTTCATGAGCACGACTTGCATATAAATCATTAACTGATGTAATCCCAAGCTTCGCTGCTTTCGCTAAGAAGCTTTCGACCATTTCTTTAAATGTTTCTTTTGAAAAATCATAGGCCAAATCTGTTGCCATCGATATCGCTGTTTCAATTAAAATACCAGTAGGTTCGCCGTTTTCATCTTTCACGATAATACCGTAATCAGGATTTTTTGTATCTTTCGTGATATTGGCAAGCTCCAAAGCTTTCGTATTAACCCAACCATAATGTCCTTCTGCATGTAATAAGACTACCGGACGATCTTCCAATACCGCATCTAAATGCTCACGAGTTGGAAATACTGTATCACCCCAAGCTGTATGATCCCAGCCTGTCCCGATAATCCAATCTCTTGTTGTTTGTGTCTTGGCATAATCCACTACCATCTGAATCGCTTCTTCAGCAGAAGTGGCATCGAATAAAGATACTGCCTGTGTACTAAAAACACTGCCAAGCATAATATGCATATGTGCATCATGAAAGCCTGGCATAACAAGCTTATCCCCCACTTCAATTACTTCTGTAGATTCACCTTGCCATGACACAATATTCTCCCAATGATCAACCGCTAAAATACGATTATCTTGAATAGCAATCGCTAGTTTTTGTGGCTCATTTGCAAGCCCCGTGAAAATACGATTTCCTTTAATAATTTTCGTTGCTACAGTCATTTCCATACCACCTTTTTTATAATTGTGCTTGTCCAGACAAATCAATTTCTGGTGGAGCCTTCTTGAATCCCTTCGTCAAAACAAGCATATAAATGACACCACAAACAAACCAAATACTTCCTAGAATAATTGAATGCCGATCCAAATTAATCAATAACCAAATATCTAACACCGCTCCAATCAGCGGAATAATTAAGTATAAAAAAGCACCTTTTATGGACCTTTGCTTACCTTTTACAAAATAATAAGCAATGACAGATAAATTCACACAAGTGAATGCTAAGAAGGCACCAAAATTAATGAATGATGCTACAAGCGTCAAACTAAGTACAAGTGCTAATAACGAAAATCCGCTAATTAATAAAATATTATTTACAGGAGTGTCATATTTCTTATGAAGCTTGGAGAAAAACCCCTGCGGTAATTGCCCGTCACGCCCCATCGCAAACAATACGCGTGATGCACTCGCCTGTGATGACATGGCAGAGCCAAATGCGGTAAATCCATAGACTGCTAAAAAGAATGAAGCGAATGTTTTGCCACCGACAAGCTCAATAATGTCATTAGCCGCCGCATCTGCATTCGTAAATGTGCTGTAATCCGGCCATACATTATGGGCAAAATATGAAACGGCAATAAAGACAAGCCCGCCCATAAATACAATAATATAGACAGCACGTGGAATGGTTTTTTGCGGATTAATCGTCTCCTCTGCAAAAGTAGTCGCGGAATCAAACCCTAAAAATGAGAAGCATAATAATGCAGCTCCTGCAACAACGAATGAAAATGGTTCACTTGTATTATAGAAAGCATCAAAATTCCAAATACTCCCCGTACCCGCTCCACCATTAATTTCTTGAATAGATAGACCAATAAACATCGCAATAAACAAAAGCGATACACCTGTTAATAAAATATTCGCCTTTGTTGCCATCTGCACCCCAAGAATATTGATAACGGTTACAAGAATTAATAAACCTAACACCCAAACATATGGAGGAATTGACGGAAAGGCAGCCGAAAAGAAAATGCTAAATAATAGATAATTCACCATCGGAATAAATAAATAGTCCATCAAAATAGACCAACCGACTAAAAAACCTACAAACGGATTAATCGCCTTTTGCGTATAAGCATAAGCTGAACCCGCAGACGGAATCGCCTTTGCCATCTGTCCATAGCTATATGCCGTAAACAACATGACAACAAGTGCTAATACATATGCCCCTGGTACCATGCCGTGCGAAATTTCTGCAGCAATGCCGTATGTACTAAAGACCGTTGCAAGTGCCATAAACGAAAAGCCAAACAATACAACAGGTATTAATGTTAATGTCCGCTTCATTTCTTTCATAGAATTCCTCCCTATTAACAGATTTCAATTTCCTATACTTTGTACATGCATAATCTATGCCAATTAAATTCCCCATAGTTTCGTTTTTCTGTTAAAGCGAAGTATGCAAAAATGAATTTATTATGCTGATTCGCATACTAATTTCCTAGAAGGAGGAGAAAGAAATTCTACTTTTATACATTTCTTTCTCTCTAAATTGATTTTCTGAATTTTGGCACACTTTATGCAGATGAAAAGTAAAGGGGAATTTTTATAAGGGGGAATGATAGATGGAGAATGGTTCTACATTAAGGAGATCACTTAAATTATGGCAAATTGTAATGATTGGACTTGCTTATATGACACCAATGGTTGTATTCGATACGTTTGGTATCGTCTCGAATGTGACAGATGGACATGTTCCAACATCTTATGTCATTGCTTTAGTTGGCATGCTACTCACCGCCGCAAGCTACGGTAAACTTGTCCGCATCTTTCCAACAGCAGGATCCGCATACACATATACGCAAAAGGCGATTAGTCGTAGGCTTGGGTTTTTAATTGGTTGGGCATCTTTACTTGATTACTTATTCTTGCCAATGGTCAATGCATTGTTAACACAGATATATTTAACAGCTTTATTTCCAGAAGTTCCGTCATGGTTATGGGTTGTGCTATTCGTAGGGCTTGTGACGTTTTTAAATTTACGAAGTGTTAACTTGCTTGCCAATTTCAATGCTGTTTTCGTATTAATACAAATAACCATGATAATTGTATTTGTAATTCTTGTTGTTCGTGGTCTTCAAGCGGGAGAAGGAACAGGAACAGTCTTTTCACTTCAGCCATTTATTTCTGAAGATATGAATATGGGGCATATCATTACAGGTGCAACAATCTTATGTTTCTCGTTCCTTGGATTCGATGCGGTCACAACATTAGCAGAAGAAACACCTAATCCCAAAAAAACAATTCCAAAAGCCATTCTTTATACGGCTTTATGGGGTGGCGTTATATTCATAACTGCTTCTTTCTTTATTCAATTATTCTTCCCAGATGTCTCACGCTTTCATAATCCAGATGCTGCTTTACCAGAGATTGCACTTTATGTAGGTGGAAAACTATTTCAAACTATTTTCTTATGTACAACATTTGCTAATACACTTGCTTCTGGAATGGCATCACATGCAAGTGTGTCACGATTACTTTATGTAATGGGACGAGATCAAGTCTTTCCTGAAAAATGGTTTGGCTTTATTCATCCAAAATGGAAAACGCCCTCTATTAATGTATTAGTAGTAGGAGCCATTTCACTATCTGCTATTTTCTTTGACTTGGTAACAGCGACTTCGCTTATTAACTTTGGTGCACTGATGGCATTCACATCAGTTAACCTTTGTGTTATTAGTCATTTTGTTATTCGTGAAAAAAAGCATCGTACAGTGAAAGGCTTCTTCAATTATTTAGTTTTGCCAATTCTCGGTGCCCTATCTGTTGGCATACTTTGGTTTAATATTGAAAAAAGTTCACTCATTATGGGAATAATTTGGTTCTCCATCGGTTTCGTTTACTTACTATACTTAACAAAAGCATTCAGCAAAGCACCTCCTCAATTCAAAGAAGAAGATGTAGTATCCGAGTTACCTGAAATGCAAATTACTAGCTAATAGAAAGTCCGTAGCTCTCATATTTAGCTACGGACTTTTTTTGTTTTACAATTAATATGGATAACTCAGATCGTTGATTTCCACTGCGGGTGAACGTTTTCCGCGGGGGTATCGAGCTGCTTCCCTGCCATATTCAGTCCAGGGTCTCGACTTTCCAGCTTAAACGCCTCCCGCAGAGAGAAACAGTTGAATGCGACTATACAATCTACTTTAGGATTCGGATTCAAAGGGCTGAGATTGAGAAATGCTTGTTTGGAGATCATCGAAAAACATGAATTATAAATAGCAAAACAGGGAGGCATATCTTATTATTACTAAGAAATACCTCCCTTACTTATACTATTATGAATTTATCAGTGCCCACTTGATTACAGTAGTGCTTTTGGTAGAAGGTGGATACAAATATTAAACAAAATAGAATTATAGTGATTCTAATACTTCTTTAAAACGGCTAATTACTGCATCTACTTCTTCATATTTAATCGTTAATGCTGGCTCGATTCGGATTGTTTTTGAGTTAATTAAAGTACCTGCAACAAGTACGCCACGTTCAAACATACCTTTTGATACTTCATAGCCGACTTCATCATCATGGAATTCAATACCAATCATTAAACCTTGACCACGAATTTCTAATACTTTATCTCTATGTGCTTCCGCTACTTCACGTAAGCCTTTTAAGAAATATTCACCCACTTCAGCTGCACGTTGTGGCAATTGTTCTTCGATTAATACACTAATTGTAGCAAGAGCTGCTGAACACGCTAATGGATTTCCACCGAATGTTGTTGTATGCATGAATGGGTTTGGGAACCAGCTTTTGAATACTTTTTCTTTTGCCACAACTGCTCCTGCTGGCATAACACCACCGCCGAATGCTTTTGCTAAGCAAATAATATCTGGTACTACATCATAAAGCTCTGATGCGAACATTTTCCCTGTACGGCCCATACCTGTTTGCACTTCATCTAAGATCATTAATGCACCGTATTCATCACAAAGTGCACGAACTTCTTTTAAATAATCTTTTGGTGGAAGAATAATACCGCCTTCACCTTGGATTGGTTCAAGAAGAACTGCAGCTACATCTTCACCTGTTAATGCACAAGCTTCAAATGTTTTACGCATCATGTCAATATCACCAAATGCAACATGACGGAAACCTGGTACTAGCGGTAAAAATGGTTTGCGGAACATATTTTTTGATGTTGCAGATAATGCCCCTAAGCTTTTACCATGGAATGCTTTTGTTGTTGCGATGAAAGTTGTACGTTCACTGTACATTTTTGCTAATTTCAACGCTGCTTCTACACTTTCTGTACCACTGTTTGTGAAGAATGAGTATTTTAAGTCCCCAGGTGTAATCTCAGCCAACACTTTTGCCAACATTGCACGTAAAGGGTCTAGTAAATCTTGACTGTGTAATGCTTGACGTTGTAACTGGTCTTGCACAGCTTTCATTACTTTTGGGTGGCGATGTCCAACATTATAAATACCAAAACCGCCTAGGCAGTCGATATATTCATTACCATTTAAGTCTTTAAAGCAAGAATCGCCATCAGACCATTCAACTGCTGCAAATTGGCCGTCTTTTGTAACTGTTTTGCGGTATTCTAAGAAGCCTGGGTTAACATTTTCGCGGAAGCCATTAACTGTTTCTTCAGTAATCCATTTTGCTTCTTCAGCTGTTACTTCTTGTTTTTCAATAATATTTAATACTTTATCTAGGTACTCTGATACTTCCGCTTCTTTTTTCGTTAGTTGACTATTCACATTGATACTCATATGATCCACTCCTTATTTTTCAAACCATTGCACTGGTTCTACTTGTAGATTGATATTAATTTGTTTAATTTCTTGGAATTCATCGAAGCCGTGTGTGCCTAGGCTACGACCGATACCACTTTCTTTATATCCACCCCACGGTGCTTCGTTATATGTTGGATGATACGAATTAATCCAAGTAATACCTGAACGCAATTTTTTGATAATGCGTAATGCTTTTGCACCATCATTTGAGAAGACTGCCCCTGCCAAACCGTATTTCGTTCCATTTGCCAGTTGGATCGCTTCTTCTTCTGTGCTGAATTTCTGAATGACTGCAACAGGTCCAAAAATTTCTTCCTGTACGATACGCATATTTTGATTTACATCTACAAAGGCTGTTGGCTCTACAAAGTATCCCTTATCATAGCCATTTGCTGTGATGCGATTACCACCACAGATAACACGCGCGCCTTCCTCTTTACCAATTTCGATATAGCTTAATACTTTCTCAAGATGTTGTTGGCTTACTAATGGGCCCATTTCTGTCCCTTCTGCTAAACCAGCTCCCACTTTAATCTGTTTTGCACGTTCTACAAAACGATCTACAAAGCGATCATAAATACTTTCTTCTACTAAAATACGTGAACCCGCAGAGCATACTTGCCCAGAGCCACAATAAATACCGAATAGTGCAAAGTCTACCGCTACTTCAAAGTCAGCATCTGCAAAAATAATATTTGGTGATTTCCCACCAAGTTCAAGCGATACTTTTTTCATTGTATCTGCTGCCTTTTTCATAATATGTTTTCCTGTTTTCGTACCACCTGTAAACGAAATCATATCAACATCCGGACTTTCTGTAATTGCATCACCTACAACATCACCAGCGCCCATCACCATATTTGCTACACCTTTTGGTAAGCCTACTTCTTCAAATATCTCGAATAATTTAGTTGGTGTGATTGGTGTTACTTCGGATGGTTTGAAAACAACCGTATTTCCCGCAGCTAAAGCAGGTGCAAGTTTCCAAACACTCATTAATAATGGGAAGTTCCAAGGAACGATTAAACCACAAACCCCTACTGGCTCACGAACAACCATTGCTTGCATTGGGTCTGTCACATGATAGGTTTCGCCATCTGGCTTTGTCACGATGCCTGCATAATAACGGAAACATGCAGCAGCATCTGCTATATCGCCTTCTGCTTCTCTTAATGGCTTGCCATTATCAATTGTTTCAAGACGTGCTAATTCTTCTGCACGTTCGTCAATTTTATCTGCTACCTTCAATAAAAAAGCGGCCCGCTCGATTGCTGGTACTTCTGACCAAACACCTGTATCAAATGCTTCACGCGCTGCTTGAATGGCTTTTTTGGCATCTTCTACTGTTCCTTCAGGTGCTTGTGCAATCTCCTCACCAGTTGCTGGATTGATGACTGAACGCATGCCACCATTAGATGACTTTGTCCATTGACCATCGATATACATATTCAGTTCAAGTGTATCTACTTTCACCTTTACCATGTTTTGCTCCTCCTTTAACTGTTGTCATATTACATAATGCAAGAAGCATGCCAACTCTCAAACTACGACTCTATCGATATTTCAGAAATGCTATTATGCAAATGAACATACAGTTATGCAGTTTTGCATATATTTACCTGTAATTGCATAAAAAATCCGCCAATGTCTTCACATTAACGGATTCTGGATTCTAGTTATTGTTCATATTTTTTTTGCAAAATCTTTTGATACTTGCGACTAACGGAAGACTGACTAACCCCTAAAGCCTTTGCAGCTCGTGTCGTTGTCTTATACTGCTTCATGGCGAGCATAATCAGTTGTTCTTCTACATCATTAAGTGCCTCTTCTAGCGGCATTACACGGGTAATAACAGGTTTCTTATGATTCACGGTATAACTAAGTGATAAAAAACGGCTAACAAACTCAGAAGTAATAGCCGGTTCATCAGCTGATACAACTAATCTTTCAATCATATTTTGCAATTCACGCACATTACCTGGCCATGCATAAAATTCCAAAATATTAATTGCATCTGGTGTAAGTGTATAGTTCTTTCCATAACGCTTATTCAATTTTTCTAAAAAGTGAAATGCCAATACAGGGATATCTTCTACCCGTTCTCTTAAAGGCGGAATGTGTAGTGGAATAACATTTAAACGATAATACAAATCCTCGCGGAAAGTACCCTTTGCCACCATCTCTTGCAGATTTTTATTCGTCGCTCCTATAATTTGCACATCAATTGGTATAGGCTTTGTGCTCCCGATTGGAACGATTTCTTGTTCTTGCAATACACGCAATAGTTTTACTTGTAAATGTAGTGGCATTTCACCAATCTCATCTAAAAACAACACTCCTTCATGTGCCTGTTGGAAATAACCGATTTTTCCATTCTTATCGGCACCTGTAAATGAGCCCTTGGTATAGCCGAACAGTTCACTTTCCAGTAAGTTTTCTGGGATTGCTCCACAATTCAACTTCAAAAATGGCTTCTCAGAGCGATGTCCAAGCTGATGAATCACTTGTGCAATAACTTCCTTACCAACTCCTGATTCACCATACAGCATAACTGTTGATGAAAAATCTGCAATTCGCTTCGCTTGTTGGACTAAACGCTCCATCTTCTGACTTCGATAAATAAGCTGTTCTGTTGAGCGTTCTTTATTTTTGAAAAGATCAAGCTCTTTTTTATACTGCGCAGAGATTTTTCTCATCTCTTGCAGTTCACTCTCTAATCGAGTTGACTCTGTAATATCTCGCGACGCTATTACAATTCGAGTAATTTCTCCTTGTTCGTTAAAAATGGGATTCCCAACTGATAAAATTTTACGCTGATTTTTCGTCTCTTGAACGACAGATACTTTTGTTTTCCCCTTAAGCACTTGTCCTATAGAAGTTGGACAATAGCGTCCCTCTTTTTCAAGTACCAACAAACTTTTACCAATCCATTCATTCAAATTCGTATCCCACACACCTGGGATTAGGCGCTCACTTGTACGAATTAGCTCTCCTCTTCCATTAACAACCAATATTTCATCATAAATGCTTGATAAAATAGCATTCAAATCCTTATTAAGTCCTTTAATATCTTCAATCTCTGTCGCCATTTCCTCTACTTTTGGCAAGTCTTGAACAACAATTACAATTCCTTCAACAGCCTGCTCAAAATTGATAATCGGGCAATAATCGACAAGTACAATCGCATCATCACCAATTTGAAGCTGGTTTAAAATTGTCTTTCCTGTATTAAAAACATAATGTAAATATGATCGGTTAAAAATTGCCTCTGCATCACAATTTTCCGCAAATTCCTTATCTAATCGCATCATTTTCAGTGATGCATCATTATAATTGACAATACGATGCGAGCGATCCACCACAAAAATCCCCATCGGTATGGATGTCAAAATAATTTTCAACAAATCTATTGCCTGATTATCTTGCTTAAAAAGTTCAACAAGCATCTCCTCACGACGCAAATAACCAATTATATCGCCGTTTACACCTTGCACCAATGCAAACGGCTCCCCAATAATTTGGAACAATACTTTTACAGATAGATGCTCGTCTACCTGACAAATGCTATCAAGCGAAGTGGCATAGTGGCGAAGATCTTCTACTGTTAGTTGCGGGCTTTGCTGTACATCTTGTTGCAATGTATTCATATTAATATATGACTCTAATTTCCCTTGTCTTTTTAAAAATAAAAAGGGTTCTTTCATGTCCTTAACTGCTATTGATTGTTGACGCTCTAAATGGTCAATATCAATTGTCGCAAGTGGTCTAAGTTTCTCTACATCAACTGCAAACATTCTAATTCCCCCTTGGTTATTTTTATCATAACATTTTTGCGGAATTTTTAGAAAATTTATAAGTAAAAAAAGTGGCTCTACGTCAAATGCTAGGAGAACTAATTTTATATTAGTTGCCCTAATCAAAATAAACTCAAACATTTGACACAGAACCTGAATAAAACATTTCCATTTTAGTAATACAATTATATTATTGCAACGAAAAAATTCTTAAGAATCAAACGACTCTTAAGAATTTTTTAAGTATGACCCCTACGAGATTCGAACTCGTGTTACCGCCGTGAAAGGGCGGTGTCTTAACCGCTTGACCAAGGGGCCATGGCTCCGAAGGCAGGACTCGA